>JBDIWC010000026.1:0-56514 GCA_039794085.1 Gemmatimonadales bacterium | reverse complement strand
GCGCCCCGAGGTGTGCCTCTTGTGATTTCTGTGCTTTTTGTGGCCATCCCCCTCGCACGGCGGGGCCGGGGCGATCGACGGGTCTGACGGGGGGGTCGGGCGTCGCCCACAATATTGTTGCCGTTTTGCGTTCAATCCTGTCCGTAAGGGACTACATCATGGAGACGGTACACGTTCCCACCACCAGCACGGTGATGATCAGGAGAAACCAGAGATATCCCTTGAACATCCGCTCGAAGAAGCCCCCTTTGAGCTTGCGCCCGCACTTGATGCAGGCCTCCGCCTTCCGGGACACCTGCTCCCCACAGTCAGGGCACGCAGTCATATTGCTCATCGGGCACTCCTTCCAGATCGAAGAGGGGATATCTGCCCGCATCGTCGGTCAGCACCGGGTCCGCCGGAAGATGCTCACAACTGCCCTTGCGCAATTTCGTCCCCAAACCGATCATCTGACTTGGGAATCTCTGGTCGATCGTCATCCCCGCGGACGCGGGGATCCATGTAAACGAGGGCTTCAAGAGGAAAATGGATTCCCGCGTGCGCGGGAATGACGGAGCTGGGCAACTGATCAGAGTTTCCCATACGGCGAGCCAGAACATCAGGAGAACACCATGGAACGTGTGACCGGTATCGGCGGCCTCTTCTTCCGTGCCAACGCCCCGAAGGACATCGCCCAGTGGTATCAGGACCACCTCGGCGTGACCCTGACGCCAACGGATTACGGATCGGAACCCTGGCTCCAGGAGGCGGGACCGACGGTGTTTCAGCCCTTTCCCGGAGACACGACCTATTTCGGGCGAGCGGAGCAGATGTGGATGGTGAACTTCCGGGTCCGGGACCTTGCGGCGATGGTCGCCCAGCTCGAGGCCGCCGGGATCGCCGTGGAGGTGGACCCGGAGCTCTATCCGAACGGGCGCTTCGCCACCGTGTACGACCCCGAGGGCAATCCGATCCAGCTCTGGGAGCCCGCCCCGTCTACTCCGGCGAGCTGACCGGCATCATCACATGGGCGTAGGGTGTCCCCTTCCACATGACGTAGGGACCGCCCGTCCGGTGGTCGGCCGGGATCGCATCGAGGGATGCCGGATTGGCGGGGAACACCATCACGTGGGGGCCCGTCACCACCCAGTCGTTCTCGGCAGAGGACTCCGTGGCAAACGGGTCGGTATTGCTCGCGCCGAGATCCCCATGGAGCATGTAGGCCAGGCCAATGGACGTGTTGGCGGGCGTGACGCGCCCCACGTACCCGGCGGCCCACACCATGGAGAGCGAGTCGGCGCACATCGGTGCCGCCTGAACGGCACTGGTATAGCCCCCGGCCGGCGGCGGCATGAAGGGCAGGCAGGTCCAGCCGTTGGTCCCAGCCCGGAGCTCCACGCTGTGTGCCGTGAGTGAATCGTTCCAGTCGAGGACGGTGGCGCCCGCGGCTATCGCCGGGGGGGCCGCGCTGGAGTAGGCCTCGATCTTCCACTCCACCGATCCCGGGGCCGGGCCAGCGGCTGCGGCGCCCGAGTCGGTAGAGTCGGGGGAAGGAACCGGGCTGCAGGCCAGGAAGGCGAGAGCGGCGGCGAGGGACATGAGACGCGACATATGGGTGCCTCCTTGGAAAACGGTCGGCTGTCGGCAGAATGACATTGCGACAATGCAGGTCGGAGAACCAAAACGCAAGAGGATCACTGCTTCACTACAAAGGTGATGTCAGGGACGCTTGCTGCCACCTGGATGACTGAGTGAGGTGTAGTCCCGCACTGGAGATCCGATGGCCCCCAGAATACCTTCACGCATGGCTCACCCTCCCGCAACGAGATTCCAATGATTCCCGCCCGCGCCTGGGCCGCCCCCGCCGCCGACGCACCCCTCGCCCCGTGGTCGTTCGAGCGCCGGGATGTCGGTGCCCACGACGTTCGCATCGACATCCGCTTCTGCGGCATCTGTCATTCCGACCTGCACTTTACCCGCGGCGATTGGGCGCCGATCGAGTACCCCGCCGTGCCCGGCCACGAGATCGTCGGTCACGTCGCGGCGGTCGGTTCCGCCGTGGGCGACCTCCACGTGGGCGACCTGGTCGGGGTCGGGTGTCTGGTCGACAGTTGCCGGACCTGCCCCTCGTGTTCCGCGGGGTTGGAGAACTATTGTGAGACGGGGTACACCGGGACCTACTTCGGTGTCGAGCAGGAGACGGGGCGCCCCACCTATGGTGGCTACTCCGACACCATCGTGGTGAATCGCCACTTCGTGCTGCGCATGCCGGAGGGGGTCGATCCGGCGGCGACCGCTCCGCTGCTCTGCGCGGGGATTACCACCTACTCCCCGCTCCGCCACTGGAATTGCGCACCCGGCATGCGCGTCGGGGTGGTCGGCCTCGGAGGGCTCGGTCACATGGCGGTGAAGCTCGCCACCGCGATGGGGGCTCACGTCACCCTCTTCACCACCTCGCCGGGGAAGGCGGTGGACGCCGCACGGCTCGGAGCGAAACGCACAGTGGTCTCCCGAAGCGAGTCCGACATGGAGGCCGCCGCCGGGTCCCTCGATCTCCTTCTCGACACGGTCGCGGCACCCCACGCGCTCGATCCCTACCTGAACACCCTCGTCCGCGACGGTACCCATGTTCTGCTCGGTGCCCCGGCGTCACCTCATCCGGAACACCAGGCCTTCTCCCTGATCCTGAAGCGGCGCAGCCTGGCGGGATCCCTCATCGGGGGGCTCCCCGAAACCCAGGAAATGCTTGATTTCTGTGCGGCGCACGGCATCACCGCCGACGTGGAGGTCATTCGCATGCCCGAGGTGAACACCGCGTGGGACCGGATGCTGGCGGGCGACGTGAAGTACCGCTTCGTGATCGACATGTCGACGATCCAGGAGAGGACATAGGACGTAGGACATTAGGACGTAGGACATTAGGACGTAGGACATAGGACATTTTAGGACATAGGACAAGCCATCGGGTCATCCCGAGCCGCAGGCGAGGGATCTGAGGGCCTTCACGCCATTCCATACTCGAGCATGACGGTGCCGGTGGTCGGGTAGACCCGATGGCTCACGAGCCGGAGCGGCACGCGGCTGTCGGTGGGCACGACCAGCGGACCCCCCCCGCCGAGCAGGATGGGGATCACGGCCACCTCGACGACGTCGACCAGGCGGGCGTCGAGCATACTGCGGAAGAGGTTCCCTCCGCCCCAGAGCCAGATCTCCTTCCCCTCCCGTGTTTTCAGGGTACTCACCAGGTCCACGGGATCCCGCTCCACAGTGACTCCCTTGCCGACGCGTTTGAGAGAGCGGGAGACGACAAACGTCTCCATTCCCGGCATTCCCACTCCCCCCGTCGCCTGCGCTGCCTCCCAGCTCCGTCGGCCCATGATCAGGGTGTCGAACCGGCTCATCATGACCCCGAAATCGATCTCCGGATCCATCGGGATCCAGTCGAACTCGCCGTTCGGTCCGGCGATGTAACCATCCAGACTCGCAGCTACCGAATAGCGCACCGGTCTCATCGTATCCCTCCCGGGTGATGGCCCCGCATGCAGTCGCGCGGTCTCGACATGGGACGTCGCCCTCAGGCCGAGTCACTTCAGATGATGGTCTGGACTGATGACACCCGAAATGCGAACCGGCGCCAGATTCCTCGCGGTGCACTTGACCCGCTCTCGATCCCATACGCGCGGCCAGGGAAGTCTTGTCGGTTATTCCAGGGAGCGGGAATGGATCGGTGTGAACCGAAGTTTCTCACTGCGTCCGGGTGACATCGATTCGGCGCGAGTCCACAGCACCTCGCTCCGATTGGCCAGTCGGATTCCGTCGGGAGACAGCGAGAGGACGACGGTGAACCGTCCCTCCGGCGTGTCGTATTCGATCCGGATGTCCCGGGCGTCTCCCCTCGCCGTGATGCGCCGCGCCGTGACGGGGTAGATCTGCTCCGGCTCCTCGGGGTCCACACGGAAGCCAAGGGTGCGCGATCCGATGATCAGTTCCCGGCCGGTGAACGCTGGCGCGCGGGTGGTCCAACGACCCTGCAGCGCCTCCGGAAGCTGCACCGGCTCTGGCCACCACAGCACGACGGCGATGGCAGTCGCCGAGACAAGGAGGAACGCCGAGAGCGAGGTGGAACGATGGGCCTGACGGGTCCGCCTCCCGGAGAGGGGGACCGAAGAAGGGGTCGGTTCCGGCTCCGTGGACTTCGGTGGGTTACCCCCCTCGAGCACGAGACTCACAGCGGCTTGAGCCAGGAACTCCCGAAGCTCGTCGCGGACTTCGTCACCCTGGCGTCGCGCTTCGGGGGCGTCTCCTCGTGGATCGGAGGGACTCATGCCGCGCTCTCCGGTGTTGCAACCCCGCCGGTCAAAACGATCGACTCGGTGAGATCCCCCCGGTTCCAGCGGGGAACGGGATCACGTCCGGGTTGGGTCTGTTCCATCATGGCGAGGAAGGCCGTGGCCACGGCCGGATCGAAGCTGGTTCCGACCCCCTTCCGAATGATGGCCAGGACCTCGTCGGGGGCCATCCGGTCGCGATAGGGACGTGCGGAGGAGATGGCGTCGTAGACATCGGCCACCGACAGGATACGGGCGAGGCGCGGAATGGCCTCTCCAGCGAGCTGGTCCGGATACCCGTGGCCATCCCATCGTTCATGGTGGCTTCGCACCATGCCGAGCACGTCCGCATAGGGAGTGACCGGAGTGAGGATCCTGGCTCCCACCACGGGGTGAGTTTCGATGATGGCACGTTCGTCCTCGGTCAACGGGCCCGCCTTGTCGAGAATCTCCCCCGGGATTCCGATCTTCCCGATGTCGTGCAGCAATCCTCCGCGATAGAGTCGCTCGAGTTCCGGCTCGGGAAGGCCGATCCACTCGCCAAGCGCGACGGCGATGGAGGTGACGCGTTCCGAATGTCCGGCCGTCCACGGTGACTTCGCGTCAATCGTGCGGGCCAGCGCCTGCAGAGCGCCGCGATGCAAGTGTCCGAGGGCCTCCACGAGGAGGATGTTGGAGATGGCGACCGCTGCCTGGTCGGCGAGATGCCGGATCAGCAGCCTCGTCGGGTTGTCCAGGTCGCTCGGAGTGCGCGAACCGAGAAGGAGTATTCCCGCCAGGCGGTGATCAACCGCGACGGGGAAGGCCACACAGTGCATGATGACCTCCGGGATCAGCCGTGCGCGGTGCAGCATTTCCACCATGTCGGGTGGCATGGAGATTCCGTCAGGTTCCGAGGCCAGTCGTTCCCGCTGGCCACCCGGCAGACACACCGAACCGACGCACGACATGGGGGTTCCGGGATGCCGGATCGTGACATCCCAGGGCGCCGCGGGGTCCTCGGTGCGCGCGAGGCCAAATCCCAGGACATCGCACGGGAGCAGGTCGAGGCCATGCTGAAGGATGACCTCGGCAGCCTCGGTGCGATTGAGCGTGGACAGGATCGCACGATCGATGGCGTTGGTGTGTTGGAGAGTGTCGACATGTCGCTCGATCTGGCTCGCCATCCGATTGAAGGAGTGGGCCAGATCGTGGAACTCGTCCCGGGAGGTGGACCGGATGGCCACCCGATGCTGGAGGTCCTGGCTGGCGAGCCGCACCGTGGCCTCCTGCAGCTCCCGTAACGGCGCCATGCTGCGGCGGATCAGCCAGGCGGACAAGCCGAGGACCAGAAACGTGGTGAGCACCACGAGGCCCATGAATGTGGTACCGAAAGTTCGAATCGGAGACGTGACCGAGGCCATCTGCTCACTCACCACCGTGTGCCACGGCTCGGCTCCGAACTCGAAGGCAAGGAACAGATTCCAGGCGCTTCCAATCTGCGCCCCGCTTTCCCCGTCCCACCGGATTTCCCGGGGAACCCCGGTCTCCAAGCCCTCCGCGAAGAGAGCCCGGCGGAGATCAAGCGAGTCCGCGACCGTGCAGGCCAGGGAGCGACCGCCCGAGGCAAAGACGCAGAGGTCCACACCCTCGGGAAGGGGAAGAGTGCCATCGCGTACTCCCCAGAGAAACTCCGGGTCGGCCGTGCCCCAGAGTACCGTCTCGGTGCCTGGGATGAGAACGCCGATCCGAACGCCTCCCGACGTCGGCTCTGTTTCGAGGAGGGCCCGGTCGGCCAGAAGCTGATCCACAGCCCGGGGATGACGTTTGGCCACCTCCCCGAGGGAGGCGCGGGTCAAGCCCACAACGCCGGGAGGGAGTTCCCGGTCTCCATTCTCGTTGATGTGCTCATTCATTCTCAGGGCGTGCTCCTCGAGCACCCGCCGAGTCATCAGGAGGCGCTGGGCAATCCCCATACCGGTGGTTTTTGCGAGAGTCTCGAGGCGGCCGCGGGACTGCGCCTCGAGCTGCCGCCCCACATGATGGTAGGCGAAGACCGCCATGAGGGAGATCGGCGCGATGGCGCACAGCAGGAAGAGGGCGACGAGACGTCGGCCAACCCGGGTGTCGAAGAGGGGTATGTTCCACCACATGTCAGAACCGGGATCCGAGTCCGATGAACCCGCCGTCGTTGCCGCGCACGATGTCATCCCGGCCGGCCGGTGACGTCAGCGTGACGTTCGTCGCGCGATCCCGGCCCTTGCTGTACAGGTCATACGTACTGTTGATGGGAACAAGGAAACGATCCCGCCGGGACCCCGCAGGAG
Organism: Gemmatimonadales bacterium; assembly: GCA_039794085.1. Lineage (GTDB taxonomy): Bacteria > Gemmatimonadota > Gemmatimonadetes > Gemmatimonadales > GWC2-71-9 > OFTM291. The sequence continues at coordinate 49,901 of JBDIWC010000026.1, read as the reverse complement.
GAGCGCCGCCCTTCGTGGGAGGAAAGGGGAAGTACACATAGGGCTCCCCCCACGGGTCCACCATTCCCCCCCGACCGATCTCGTTCAAAGACCCCGGCAGCGGCTGGCCGCCGATCTCGATGGTGGTCAGGTCGGTTTGAATGGCCCGAATGTCACCGATAGCGCGTGCCACCTGGGCCTGGTGCCGAACCTCGGTCAACTGTCGCGTTCCCATCGCAGTGAGAATGCCAAGAATCACCAGCACCGAGATCAACTCGATGAGGGTGAGTCCGGCCCGGTTCGGCGCCGGAGCGACGGGCCGGAGAGGATTCGGCATCGCGCAAGGAATCACGACAGTGAGTCATCCCTGGTACGGGGTGAGATTCCACAATTGTCGGCATGTTGCCGCGAAGCTTCAGGCAAGCTTGGTGCCGGTGTTACAAAGTGGTTGTCACTAAGTGACTTCGGCGAGGGCGACGCCCGTCATGCCCGCCGGGTACTCGGGCGAGATGCAACATTCTGCGTGCGGGGAATCTCACATGTCGATTATGCCTGATGACGAAGCGGGGTGAACAGGGTCAAGGGATCAGCAGGAACTCTCCGTGGGTGTCAATTCACTGACGGTCTCAGTCCAGAAGCCCTGATTCCCCCCTCCACGTTTGGAGGGGGGGCTTGGATGAAACACAGGGATCTCAGTTGGTGGCGAAGCAGTAGAAGAGCCCAGCTCCACCGCTGCCAGCCAGATCCTCCTGGCTGCACCCTCGGCTCGGGTGGGCCGAATTCCACGAACCGCCCGGAGTGGTCCGAGTGAACCGGTCGTGATGACCCACCATCGCACTCCCGGTGCCGGCGCTGGTCCAGTTGCCGCAGGTCCGGTCCTCGCCGGCGGGGAAGGCGGTGCCGTCGAGCCGGGTGCCGGTCAGGATATCGTGCATGTTGGGCTGGTTTCCCTTGGCACCGGAGTTGACCTTCTCACCCCGCTCATTGAGAGCGTGGTCGTAGTTGATGTTCGAGTTGTCATAGTGGAGATGATCCACGCTTGACGCGATCAGGAGCCCCGCCGCGTTGTGCCATGGTCCGGCGCCGATCCGATCCCGGGCGTTGACGGCGGGCTTTCCGTCGGCCGCCTGGGTGCTCAGGTAGGCGCGCCAGGTGCGATTTCCCGCTCCCACGGCGGCCGCGAGGGTCTGGCAGTGCCGGTCGGCACCCTCCAGTCCGCCAAGGTCCGCGCCCTTCCCCACTCCCACGCTGGTAATGAAGAAGCCCATCTCCTGCTGGGTCGGGTCCTGGGCCGTTGTGCCACCGGGCAGGACGAGCAAGGCCACGGCCACGCCCGCGAGGCTCAGTGTCGTGACCGTCGTCAGTCGGGTCCAGTGCATCGGAATCTCTCCTCGGAAGGAATGGTTCGGGTCGAAGGTCGGAATCTATACCCGGCGTCCAACGCCCCGACACCCAGGACATGGGACATAGGGCGTAGTACATTCGCCCACCGCCTACCGCCTACCGCCTACCGCTACCGCCTACCGCCTACCGCCTACCGCTACCGCCTACCGCTACCGCCTACCGCCTACGTTGTCCAACACTCCCCCCCGGGCGCTGGTGCCGCACCCGGAATGGGGCCAGATTACAGAGGCCTGAAGTCCAAAGGGAGGTGCTCGGATGGATTCAGGACATGTGGGCGAAAACGCGAACCCTGGAACCCCGTCCGGGGATCTTCTGCTCCTCGGGCGACTTACCGCGGAGCTGGCGCCGAAGAATCTTGGCCGCAGTCTCGACGCGGCCGTGAACCTCCTGCGGACCGCGACCGGTGCCGATGACTGCGAAATCTTTCTGCGGGAGCCGGAGGGAGGGGATCTCATCCTCGCGGCGTGCTGCGGCCCGGATCGCGACGCACTCATGGAGATCGTGCGTTTCGAGACGGGAGCAGGATATCCGGGTCTGGTCGCCGCCACCGGGGAACGGATCCTCGCTCGTCACCTCGATCGCGATCGGCGTTTCCTGCGCCACGGGGTGACCCGCCGCGGCATCGTCTGCTTCGTGAGCGTTCCTCTCCAGGGGACGGACGGAGCGCTGGGATGCATCGACTTTGCGTGGCGTGACCTCCGTGCGCCCGTCGAGCGATGCGCGGAGCTGTTGTCCGTCGTTGCCAGGCCGATTGCGACGGCGATCCAGGCGGGGTTGCTCGTGGCGCAAGACCTGGTTGATCGTGCGGTGGACGACGCGGGCCCCGAGCCGGCGGTGCGTGGAAAAGTGTGCCTGGATGCCATCATTCAGGCCGCGGGCGCTCGGGGCGGCACCCTGGCCCTCTACGACGCGGATGGGGGTGAGACTACCCTCTTCAGCACCTCCGAGGGGACGCTCATCTGTGCAGCTGCGGCCGACGGGCGGCTCCGGTGCCGCATGGTCGCGGACGGGCACGGGATCGCGCTCACCAGCGTGCGGAGCACCTGGCCCGAGGCGTGTCGTTGTCTCCCGGACGCGACGACCTCTCCGCTGTGTCTTCCGCTCCGGTCGGGTCGACGATTGCACGGAGTGGTGGTGCTGGACCGGGGAGAGGATCCGCCGATCCCGCCGGGTCGCGATCTTGTTCCGCTGCTCACGATGGCCCATGCGGCGGCGGTGCGGCTGGCACCGTCTCGGGCGGGACGCCCGCCCGCCGATGTCGTGCCGGGCTCGGTCACGCCTGTGCTGGAACTCCGGTGTTTCGGTAGTTTCGATGTTCTGCTGCACGGGCAACCCGTCCCGCCGGAAGCATTCGTGCGCCGCAAGGCACTCACTCTGCTCAAGCTTCTGGTGCTGGGCGCGGGCAACCCCATCAGCCGCGAGGCTCTGGCCGATCGCCTGTGGCCCGGAGTGGGCGCGCGAACCGGGGCCAACCGGCTCCACGGAGTCCTGCACGCCCTTCGCATGGCCATCGAACCCTATCGAGAGCAGCGGCGTTGGATCTTCGTGTGCAATATCGGCGATCTGTGCTACTTCAACATGGAGTCGCCGCACTGGACCGACATCTTCGCGTTTCGCCGGCACGCTGCCAGCGCGCACGACGCGGAGCGCCGGGGTCGGCGCGAGGAGGCGATCCACCACCTGGAAGCCGCGCTGGAGCTGTACCGCGGCGATCTCTTCGGTGACGAGCCGTACGCCGGCTGGTGCGATCTTGAACGATCAGAACTCCGGCACCGTTACGTGGACCTGAGCGCCCGGCTTGCCGGTCTCTGGGTTGCGGAGCGAGAGGCCCTTCGAGGAATCACCTGGCTCCGCCGGGGCCTGCTCGCCGATCCGCTGCGGGAAGACCTGCACCAGACGCTGATCCGAACCTTGACCGCCCACGGACACCGTGCGGAGGCGCGGGCACAGTATGAGGTCTGTGCCCGCCTCTTGCACGACGAACTTGGCGTGGACCCCCTTCCGGAAACTCGACGACTCGCGGACCTGCTTCAGTAGCCGCACCCCGAATGCCCTCTCCTCTCCCTCCCGCAATCTTCCTGTAAGTCGCCTGTAAGACCCCCGGTGTAACGTCTCTCCTGGAGGGGAGACGCGAGATTCGGGGTGCACGCCGGTCAGGTTCCGGGGCCCTCGACACCAGTGCCACCGGGAGAACGGATGATGCCGAATATCGACCAGGAACGACTTCCGCGGCTCGGGGATCCCCCCGATCGCCCTGGGCGCCTGATGACCCCCCTCCAGGCCGAGTTGCTGGAGGAGAACAAGGTGCCCGACCTCGACGCGATGGGTGTGGCTCTCCACCGGATGGGCGTGGCCCCGGAGGCCGGGTACGGTGAGGCGGGGCCCGAGCCCCTCCCGTCGCCGATGTCGGATGATTCCGGTGATCGGTACCTGGGCTGGCCCCCGGTCTTCCAATGGGAGATAGACCCCGGGGATCCCTCGCTCGAGAGCGGTGAGGCCAGCGTGCGGATCGGCGACTGGGAGTTCGAGGTCTGGTTTCAGGTGCATCCCGGCAACCTGGTGTATGCCTCGATCCAGGCGATGGAGGGGGATCCGGCCGAGGGCCCCGAACGCCGGCATCCGGTGGGCCGCAACGTCGTGGTCAACCTGGTCTACGACCGGAGGCGCTCAGGAGTCGTGGCGATCTACGGCACGGCCCGCGATTTCCGTCCCTTTGTCGAGGCGTTCCGGATCGCGGGGAAGCTGGGTGACGAACCGGGACCCGCCACCATGGAGCCTTCCCATGAGTGTTGAGAATGGAGGTCGTGGCTCTCGCTGGTTCCGGGTGGCCGATGAGCCGCGGGACTGGGAGGATTTCTACCGCGAGCGGTGGTCCTATGACCGGTCGGTACGCACCAGCCACAGCGTCAACTGCTCGGGATCGTGCTCGTGGGAGGTGTTCGTCAAGGATGGATTGATCTGCTGGGAGCTGCAGAAGACCGACTGGCCGCAGATCGATTCGGAGACGCCGAACTACGAACCTCGGGGGTGCCAGCGGGGAATCTCCTCGTCCTGGTATCCCTACAGTCCCGTCCGTCCGAAGTATCCCTACGTGCGTGGCGTGCTGTTCGACTTCTACCAGAGCGAACGCGCCGCGGGCAAGGGGCCGGTCGAAGCATGGGCTGCGATCGTGGAGGATCCCGAGCGGAAACGGACCTATCAGGCGGCGCGCGGCAAGGCGGGCTGGACCCGGGCGACCTGGGATCAGGCCACCGAGATGTGGGCCGCCGCGATCATCCACACGATCCGCCGCTACGGGGCGGATCACCTGGCGTCCTTCTCGCCCATCCCGGCCATGAGCATGGTGAGCTTTCTGTCCGGCCATCGTTTCTGCAACCTGCTGGGCGGCACCATGCTCAGCTTCTACGAATGGTACCACGATCTTCCGCACGTCATGCCGATGATGTGGGGCGATCAGACCGATGTCCACGAGTCGGCGGACTGGTACCAGAGCACGTACTGGATGGTCATCGGATCGAACCTGCCGATGACCCGCACACCCGATGCGCATTTCGCCTCGGAACACAAGTACAATGGCGGCAAGATCGTCAACCTGGCGCCGAACTACTCCGACGTCACCAAGTTCGCGGATCTGTGGGTGCCGGTGCGGCCGGGAACCGACGCCGCGTTCCTGCTCGCGTGCATCCATGTGATCCTCACGGAGTACTACGTCGACCGGCAGGTTCCCTACTTCCGCGATTACATCAAGAAGTACACCAACCTGCCGTTCCTGGTGATCCTGGACCCGCACGAGGGCGGCACTCACCTGAAGGGACGGTTCCTCCGCGCCAGCGACGTGGAAGGGTACGAGGGCGAGGAGCTTGCGGAGTGGAAGCTGCTCATGATGGACCGCTGGAGCGGCGAGGTGCGGCTTCCCGGTGGGTCGGTCGGGTTCCGGTGGGAGACGCAGAAAACCGGTCGCTGGAACCTGAAGTCCGAGGATGCCCCGTCGGGCGCGGCGTTCGATCCGTTGTTGAGTATGCTCGATGCCGACGATGGGACGTCGGAGGAGGTTCGGGTGCAGTTCGCCGACTTCACCGACACCTTCGACACCTCCCTGGGGAAGACCGAGGGCAAGGGGCAAGCGGCCCGGGCGGTCATCCGGACCGTCCCGGCGCGCCGGGTGGGGACCCGGAACGGTGAGGTTCTTGTGACCACGGCCTTCGACCTGCTGCTCGCGCAGATGGGCGTGTCGCGCGGGCTCCCGGGCGACTACCCGGTGGGGTACGATGATCCCGACCTTCCCTACACTCCGGCATGGCAGGAACAGGAGACCGGGGTGGATCGGGCCCTGGTGACTCGAGTGGCCCGGGAATGGGCGGACAATGCGGAGAAAACCGAGGGGAAGAGCCTCTTCATCACCGGATCCGGCGTGCTCCACTGGTACCACGGCGGCTCGCTCACCTACCGGGCCCAGGCGGTGATGGGGATCCTCACGGGCTGCATGGGGAAGAACGGTGGTGGATTCGCCCACTACGTGGGGACCGAGAAGATCCGCCCCTACGCCGCCATCGGAACCCTGGGCAATGCGGCGGACTGGGGTGGTCCCCCCCGGCACCAGAACAGCACGTCGTACTTCTATTTCCATACCGACCAGTGGCGCTACGATGGGATGGTGCTCGATCCGCTCTGGGCGCCCTGGGCCACGCAGTTTCCGGCGAAGGGCCGGCACGTGGCCGACCAGAACATGATGGCGGTCCGCTTGGGGTGGCTGCCGTTCTATCCGCAGTTCGACAAGAAGAACCCGCTGGCCGTGGTGCGCGAGGCGCGGGCCGCGGGGGCCACGGACGACGCGGCGATCCGGGACCATGTGGTGGCGGGGTTCAAGGCGGGGACGCTCAAGTTTGCCCTGGAGGACGTGGACGCGGCCGACAATCACCCGAAGGTGCTCTGGATCTATCGGGGAAATCTGATAGGAACCAGCATGCGGGGCCACGAGTACGCCCTCAAGCATCTCCTCGGCACCCATAACAACGTGCTGGGTGAGGACCGCGCCAAGGGCCTTGTCGAGGACGTGGAATGGCATGAGAAGGCGCCGCTCGGCAAGCTCGACCTCGTGGTGAACGTCAACCTGCGGATGGACTCGTCGGCCAACTACTCCGACATCGTGCTCCCCACGGCGCACTGGTACGAGAAGTACGATCTCACCTGCACCGACCTGCACTCGTTCTTCCACCCCTTCACGCCGGCCCACGACCCCCCGTGGGAAACCCGCCACGACTGGGAGGCCTTCAAGGCCGTGGCCGCGAAGGTGAGCGAACTGGCCGCGGAATACCTCCCCACGGAGGTGGAGGACCTGGTCCTCACTCCCCTGATCACCGACAGCCCGGACGAGCTCGCCCAGCCGATGGGAGAGTTGAAGGACTGGAAGTCGGGAGACGTCGAACCGGTGCCGGGGAAAACCTTCCCCGCGATCCACGTGGTCCGGCGGGACTATGGCAGCATCCTGGACAAGTACACGACGTTCGGTCCCAAGGTCTGTCGGCCGGATGGTTTCGGAGCCAAGGGGATCACGGGTGACCTGACCCAGGTGTATGCCGACCTCAAGGCGAGCCATCTGGTCGGCGAGAAGAATGGCCGACCCTCCCTGGAGGATCCGAGGCAGGTGGCGGAGGTGATCCTGCGCATCTCGCCCGAGAGCGACGGCGAGGTGTCGCACATGATTTTCCAGAATCTGGAGCGGCGCTGTGGGGTTCCGCTGGCGCACCTCGTCGAGGGTGATCGGGAGATCCACCATCACTTCCCCGATCTCGAGTCCCAGCCGCGACGGAGTCTCACCTCGCCCCACTGGTCGGCGATCGAAAGTCCGGGGCGGACCTACTGTCCCTGGACCCTCAACATCGAGACGCTGAAACCGTTCCACACCCTGAGCGGCCGGCAGGAGATCTACTTCGACCACCGGGCCTACCGGGAACTCGGCGAGGCACTGCCGGTCTACAAGCCTCCGGTGGACATGGTGCAGATCGGCGACTGTCAGCCGGGAACGGCCGAGTCGGCCTCGAAGGTCTTCCGCTTCCTGACCCCGCACGGCAAGTGGTCGATCCACAGCATGTTCTGGGACACGTGGCACATGCTGAACATGTTCCGCGGGGGACAGGTCGTGTGGCTGAACGAGGAGGATGCCCGCGAGATCGACGTCAAGGACAACGACTGGGTGGAGATCTACAACGAGAACGGGATCTCCGTGGTGCGCGCGGTGCTGAGCGGCACGATACCCCGGGATTCGGCGATCATGTACCACTCCTCGGAGCGGCACATCAACGTGCCCTTCTCGCCCCTGGCGCGCACCCGGGGGGTCAGCGACCTCCGAGGGGGAAACAACAATGCGCCGACCCGGATCATGATGAACCCGTCCACCATGATCGGCGGATATGCCAACTGGACCTACTTCCTGAACTACTGGGGGCCCAGTCCGTCGGAGCGCGACTGTGCGGTGCTGATCCGGAAGATGCCGCTGGAGTCGGGCGCGAAAAAGGTGATCTACCAGGAGCGGGAGCTGATCGCCCGCTATAACCTGCGGTGACAACCCGGGAGGAACTCCGATGCGGGTGAAGCAGCAGATGGCCATGGTGTTCAACCTGGACAAGTGTCTGGGGTGCAACACCTGCACATTGGCATGCAAGAACGTGTGGACCAACCGCGAGGGCGCGGAATACATGTTCTGGAACAACGTCGAGACCAAGCCGGGGATCGGCTATCCGAAGCAGTGGGAGGACCAGAAGAAGTACCGGGGAGGTTGGGAGCACCGTCCCGGACAGGACACGCCGCGCCTTCGCATCGGGTCACGGTTCTGGACCATGATGAACCTGTTCTACAACCCGGTCGTGCCCCAGATGGAGGAGTACTACGGCAAGGGGCCGTTCACCTTCACTTACGAGGATCTCCATTCGGACAAGGCCACCCGGTACTCGCAGCCGGTAGCGCGGCCCACGTCCCAGATCACGGGGGAAGAGGACATCCCGATCGAGTACGCCGCCAACTGGGAGGACAACGGCGCCGGTGCCACGGACGACGGGTTCGGTGGACAGGATGTCAACTTCGCCGGGATGTCCGACGACGAGCGACGCGCGTTTCTCCGGTTCCGCGACGCCTTCATCATGTACCTGCCGCGGATCTGCAATCACTGCCTCAACCCGGGGTGCGTCGCGGCCTGCCCGAGCGGAGCCGCCTACAAGCGCGACGAGGACGGGGTGGTCCTGATCGACCAGAACCGCTGCCGGGCCTGGCGCTACTGCATCTCCGCCTGTCCCTACAAGAAGCCCTATTACAACTGGCGCACGGGCAAGATGGAGAAGTGCCTGCTCTGCTATCCCAGGCTGGAAACCGGACAGCCTCCGGCATGTTTCCAGGCCTGCCCGGGCCGGATCCGGTATCTCGGCCCTCTCCTGTATGACATGGACCGGGTCGCGGAGGCGGCCAACGCCGACGAGAAGGATCTGGTCGACGCACAGCGGGACATCATTCTCGATCCTCATGACCCGGTGGTACAGGCCGCCGCCCGGGAGGCGGGTATCAGCGAGGCGTGGCTGGATGCCTGCCGCCGCTCGCCCGTGTACCGCATGGTGAACGAGTGGAAGATCGCGCTACCCCTCCATCCCGAGTTTCGTACCCTACCCTGCCTGTTCTACATCCCACCGGAAAGCCCGGTCCGGACAGTGGCCGGTACGGGGCTTCTCAACATGGAGAACGGCTCGGGTGTGCTCCCCGACCTGGATCAGTTCCGCCTTCCGCTCCGATTCCTCGCGGGGTTGTTCAGCGCGGGGAACGAGGATCCGGTGCGGGTCGCTCTGCTCCGGCAGCTGGCCGTGCGCGCCTTCCGGCGCTCGGAGCGTGTCGAGCGGACGCCGGACACCGAGGTGCTGACGGCCGTGGGGCTCACGGTCGAGGACGCCCGCGCGATGCACCGTCTGCTGGCCCTGGCCCACTACCACGAGCGGTTCGTCATCCCCACGACGCGGCGCGAACGGACCGACAACGCCCCGTATCTGGAGAGAGGATTTGCGGGCTTCCGCGAGATGACGCCCACGGCGTCCCCGGGGCGACGGACGTCCTTCCATGGCGGCCGACCCGAGGTGGGGAGCTGAATCATGCACACCCGATGGCTGGCACCGAGCTACGAGCTGATCGCCGAGCTGCTCCTCCATCCCGACGACCGTGAGGAAGCGAAAACCCGTTCCCTCCTGGCACGACTCGAGGCCGAGATCGTGCCGGAACTGGAGCCGGTGCGGCTCTTCGTGGCGGATCCCGTGGCCTCGTCACGGGACGAGTACGTCCAGACGCTGGAGCTGTCGCCCCCCTGTCCCCTCTATCTCGGAGCCTATCTCTTCGAGGAACCATCGACCTGCCGCGGCATCGCCACCTCGGGCCGGAACACCTACATGCTCGAACTCTCGGCCATCTACCGTCACTTCGGATTCGAACTCTCGGGCCGGGAACTGCCCGACTACCTGCCGGCGCTGGTGGAGTTTCTGGGGATCAGCGTGCGGCGGCGTGCGGAGGATCGGATCGGGATTCGGCGGAGGCTCCTCGAGCGGTATGTACGCCCGGGACTGGGTCCCCTGAAGGAGAAATTGAATCAGTACACCAGTCCCTACGCGCTCCTGATCGAGGCCCTCGAGAGCACCATCGCGGAGGACATCCAGTCCCTGGGCGATGTTCCCGCCTGGCGGCCGCCGGAACCGGTCCCGGAGGCCGGTCGGCGCCTGCCGGTCCTCGAGGCCCCCCTGATGGAACGAACCCGCCGACCGGAGGTGCCCGCGTGACCCGCTTCCTGTGGGGTGTGTACCCCTACATCTGTGCGACGCTGTTCTTTGTCGTCCCGGTGATGCGGATGGTGACCCGCCCCTACAGTTGGAGCACCCGCGCCAGCGGTTTGTTCAACCGCCGGACGCTCGGAGTGGCCTCGCTGCTGCTCCATTGGGGCATCGTCCTCGTGCTGCTCGGCCACCTGGCCGGGCTGTTTGGCGGGTTGCTCGGTTCGGAAGTGGCCATCCAGTTCTTCTTCTGGTCGGCTCTGATCGGAGGAGGGGCGATCCTGGTCGGTTCCGGGATCGCTCTCTATCGCCGACTCGCGATTCCCGAGGTCCGGGCGATGAGCCAGGTGGACGACTACGTGGTGCACCTATTCCTCATTCCGATCGTGGGACTGGCACTCTACCAGGTGCTGGTCCATCGGATCTTCGGGATCGCCTACAATGCCTCCTCCTGGTTTGCCAGCCTCTGGCAACTGGCGCCGCAACCCGAGCTGATGAGCGCGGCGAGCCTCCTCACTCAGCTTCACGTGCTTCTGGCCCTCACCTTCTTCGCCTACTTCCCGTTCACCAAACTGGTCCATGTGTGGACCTACCCGATCAACTACTTCGTGCGACCGTACCAGTCGGTACGCACCATGCGCTACCGGTTCCAGCGGCGATGGGAGTTTGCCCTGCGCAGCGACAAATCGTGGTTGCTTTACGGGCTGGGAGGTGCCGCGCTGGTGCTGGCGCTGGCGGGCACCCTGCTGGGGCGGGCCTCCGTCGCCGGTGCCTCCGGTCCCCTCGGCGCGGAGACGCTCCCGGACGGACGGCTCTCCGGGCCCGCGCTCTATGTGTCCCAATGCGCGCGCTGCCACGGCGTGTCCGGCCGGGGTGATGGTGCGGGGGCCGCCTCGCCCACCTTCCGTGCCACTCCGCGCGACCTGACCGCCGGCCAATACCGCTTCATCTCCACCATCAACGGCATGGCATCGGATGACGATCTCCGCCGGATCATCCGCCATGGCCTTCCCCTGTCGGGGATGCCCGCGTTCTCTCAACTCACCGAGGCCCAGGTGACGTCGCTGGTCGCCGTCCTGGACGCGCTGTGGAAGAATCGTCCGCCCGTCGGCCCGGCCGTGGAGGTTCCTCCCCGGCCGGCCTTCGAATCGGACACCGCGGGCGAGGGTGAGGCCACCTACCGCACTCACTGCATGTCCTGTCACGGGGAACTCGGCCGGGGTGACGGTCCGGTCGCGGCCTCGCTTCCCACCCCACCCGCCAACCTCGCCGCCGGGGAGCTCAAGGCCGGAGCCGATCCGGTGCAGATCTACCTTCGGGTAGCCGCCGGGATACCGCCCCTGATGCCGTCATTCCGGACGGTCCTGTCACCGGAATCGATCTGGGCGGTGGTCAACCATGTGGAAGCGCGCTTCGTCCGACGGCGTTGAGGGCTTCCGTCGAATGTCGGGAACGAACATCGCCCGTGCCGGGGAGACCCGCGGAGGGATGCGTGCGCTGGTGCTGGCGACGATCGCCTTCACACTCAGCTTCTCGGTGTGGGGTCTGATCGCCCCTCTCGCGTCACAGTTCCGCGACATGTATGGACTCTCCAATACTCAGGTGGGATTCCTGGTGTCGATACCGGTGATCCTCGGATCGCTGCTGCGTGTTCCGGCGGGCATCCTGACCGATCGCTGGGGTGCCCGACGGGTCTTCCCCGTCCTGATGGCGCTGCTCGTGGTCCCGCTCGCCCTGGCGGCGCTGTCGCGCTCCTATGGCGCACTCCTCGGCGCGGGGTTCCTGCTCGGCGTGTCCGGTGCGTCGTTTGCCGTCGGGATTCCGTTTGTGGCCTCCTGGTTTCCGGCCCACAGGCAGGGTTTTGCGCTGGGCATCTACGGCATGGGCAACATCGGGACGGCGGTCGCGGCGCTGGCCGCGCCGCGCGTGGCCGCCGGTCCGGGTTGGCCCTCCGCGTTCTGGATCTTCGTTCCGCTCGTCGCGGCCTTCGCGGTGATCTTCTGGGTCATGGGACGGGAAAGTCCGCACTTCGCACCGCGCACGGAGACGCTCGCCTCGCGGGCCCGGGTGCTCGTCCACCAGCCCGTGGCGTGGGTGCTTGTCCTCTTCTATTTCGTGACCTTCGGCGGGTTTGTGGCGATGGGCAACTTTCTGCCATCCTTCCTGACGGCGACGCATGGTCTCACGCCAACCGACGCGGGGGCGCGCACGGCCGGTTTCGTGATCATGGCGACCCTCGCCCGCCCGCTCGGTGGCGCGCTCTCCGACCGCTGGGGTGGGGCGATCGTGCTGAACCTGGTGTTCGTGGCGGAGGCGTTCTTTGCCATCGTGTTGGCATTCGAGCCGGGGATGGTCGGGGTGACCGTCGGCTTTCTCGGGTCGGCCGCCGTGCTTGGCCTCGGCAATGGCGCGGTGTTCAAGCTCGTGGCCGACCGGTTTCCGGGACAGACCGGGACGCTCGCCGGTCTGGTCGGCGCCGCAGGGGGTCTCGGCGGCTTCTTCCCGCCCCTGGTTCTCGGTGTCGTGCGCGACGTCACCGGTTCGTACGCGGTCGCCTTCATGCTGCTGTCGGAGTTCGCGCTTGCGTGCCTGGTCGTCAATCTGCTGGCGCTGCAGGGGCACGCCCGGTGGTTTGCGCCGGAGTCGCAGCGGACGGGGTAGGCCCCGACACCGCGTTCCGCACGATCATCGCCGAGTCGCGGGATCTCCTTCCCGGCTACTTCGCCATGGTCATGGCCACGGGGGCGGCGTCGATCGCGGCTCACATACCATGATGGCGCCGGCTTACTGGATCAACATGGGCGTGGTGGCGATCATCACGCTTGTCGGCATCGTCAGGCTGGCGTCGACCCGGCGGCCATCGTATCGTTTGAGTGAGGAGGGTGATTCCGCCCGGAATCAGCTCCGCTGGCACCGGACTTGCGAAGAGCGTGACACACGGGATGGCGAAGCACTCAATGTCGCGCCCATCCCGACTGATAGGGTACGCGTCGAATGCCACAACCGCGCGCACGCAATCGCGGAGGGGACCATGCCCGACCACTACGTATGGCTGATATGGTCCAGCGCCTTCCTCGCGCCATGGGCAGTTCTGTACGTCGTCTTCAGGCCCCATCGGAGAGCCATGCTGTGGGCGAGTGTCTTTACTGCACCCTTCGGCTTGACGGAGCCACTTTTCGTTCCGGAGTACTGGATGCCGCCAAGCCTGTTCGATCTGGCGCTTCGGACCGGGTTCGACATCGAAAGCCTGATCTTCTCGTTCGGCATCGGAGGAGTCGGAGCGGTGCTTTACAACGTGTGGACAGGTTCCCAGATCAACCCCGTCGAGGAGCAATACAGGCGCCACCCACGGCACCGGCACCACAAGTGGGCGATTGCCGCGCCGTTCCTGACGTTTCCAGCCCTCTATTTCCTCCCGTGGAACCCGATATACCCCGCGCTGGCCTCGATGGTGGTCGGATCGATCGCGACGATCCTCTGCCGACCGGATCTGACGCGGAAAACCTGGGTCGGAGGCTTCCTCTTTACCGGTTACTATTTGATCTTTGTCGAGGGCCTTGGGCTTCTCTCGCCGGGGTATGTTGAGCGCGTCTGGAATCTTTCCGATCTGAGCGGCATTCTCATCCACACCACCCCGCTGGAGGAACTCGCCTTCGCGTTCACTTTCGGTATGTATTGGGCCGGGGTCTATGAACATTGGACGTGGCGGCAGACAGAGGGCAGCGGGCATCACAAACGTTGACTGATACGATGCCCAGGTGTCCGGGAACCGGAATGGGGTGTAGGGCGCAGTGTCGGGGGCCGTCGTGGAGTTGAACGTCAGGGCAAGGGACCGGCACGGTCTGATCGTTGCACGTCCTCCACGCGGAGGATTCGTTCTTTCACTGTGATTGAATCAATCGACTGGCGACACGGGGGTTGTCTGGTATGTTGTGCGCTTCCATGCACCTTGTTCACTGGGTCATTTCCCCCAAGTGCTGGGTCAGGTGACGTCGGCTGGCTCAGGCGTTCGGGACCCCGTGCGGGACCGAGCCGCACAGGTGAGCCTTGGCAGCAAACTCCTCCTGCTCCTCCTGGCCTTCGGGGTTACGCCGCTCCTGATCGTCATTACGGTCGGGTATACGGTCAGTCGTGGTGCCATTCTGGGCCAGGCTCGTCGGGCACTCGAGTCCATCGCCGAGGCGCAGGCGATTCACTTCACGACCGAATTGAGCCGGGAACGGCTGTTGCTCCAGACCATCGCGGGCCAATTGCCCGAAGTCGGTTCACTGGAGACCATGTCGCGGCAGCAACTGTCGGATCTCCTCGTCCGAAGTCTGCCGGAAAACGGGGTGTTCGACGGATTGCGTCTCGCCCTGCCAGACGGACGGGTGCTCGCGAGTGTGGCGCTCAGGCAGAGTGCGCCCCACTGGCCATCAGTGGCTCCCGCGACCAACTGGGACGGCGCGTCGGTGATCGTGCACCGAGACCGGGGCCGGGTGCTGGCCTATCTGGTCGCAGCACCGGTGTCGAGTGATCGGATCGCCTGGCTGGAAGGGCACGTTCGAGAAGAGGACTTTCGGAGGATTTTCTCGGTGCCGGAACATCTGCTGGCCGGGGTGGAATCGGCGGTCTTTGAGCGCGATGGCCAGCCGATCTTCGGAGTTCACGACCATGCGGCCGGCGACCTGACGGAGTTGGCGCGCTCCATCACCCTCGACTCCGCCGGTTCGCATCAGGTGGCCGGGGCCGGGGGGAGCCTCATCAGCGTCGCCCCCATACCCGAATCCGGCTGGGCCTTCGTCGCCACACTCCCGGTTGAATTCGCACTGGCGCCTCTTTCCCGGCTCCGGACGTCCGCAACGCTCGGTGCCATCCTGCTGGTGGTTGTGATTGCGGTGACGGGGATCGTCACGTCCCGGTCCGTGACCAACCCCCTCCGCGAGGTCGCGGACGCCGCGAGCCGGTTGGGGAGAGCGGAGCGGTTCACCCCCATCCCGGTTCATTCCACGGATGAAGTGGGGACACTGATCGACTCATTCAATGCGATGGCCGCCAACCTGGATCGGTCCCGGCAAGAGGTGGAGCGATTGCATGCGCGGGACATGGAGCGCGCTCAGCAGCTTGCCACCGTCGGTGAGCTGGCCAGCGGGGTTGCCCACGAGATTCGAAACCCGCTGACGGGTGTTCGGGGGGCGATCGAGCTGGCGCTGCGCACCATCCCCGAAGGGGACCCCTCGCGTTCCCTGCTGGCGGAGGCGCAGCAGCAGCTCAACCGGATCGACGGGACGACGAGCCAGCTCCTCCAGTATGCCCGCCCGCCTGCCCTGAAGGAGATCACGGTTGATGCGAATCTTCTGGTCGAGCGGGCGGCGGCGATCGTGGCACCACGCGCCGCCGCCGCCGGCGTCCAGGTCACGCTGGAGCTGTGCCCGACTCCAGTCAATGTCCGGGTGGACTCGGAATTGATGGTACAGGTGATGGTGAACCTCCTGCTCAACGGAATCGAGGCCATGGTTAGCGGTGGACCCCTGACGATATGGGTCGCGCGTCACGCCCCGGAGGTCTGGATGGGTGTATCTGATGCGGGACCGGGGGTAAACCCGGATCGCCGTCCCGACATTTTTCGGCCGTTCTTTACGACCAAACACCAGGGCACGGGTCTCGGGCTCCCGATCTCGAAGGAGATCGTCTCGCGCCACGGAGGTAGCCTCACTCTGGAAGACAAGCACGGGGGTGGGGCAACCTTCGTGGTCACCCTGCCTTTGAGCGACGCAAGGAGAGATGCCGGTGAGTGATGCTCCCAAGCCCCGCGTCCTGGTCATCGACGATGAGAACCTCATCCGGGTCTGGCTGGAAGCCCACGTCGGGGAGGCCGGGTACCTCATCGATGTCGCGGAGAGCGCGGCCAGGGCCCGGGAACGGTTCCATTCCCACCCGCCGGATGCGGCGCTGCTGGATCTCCGGCTTCCCGATGGAAACGGGATGGATCTGCTCCGGGAGTTCCTGGAGGTCGACCCCGATCTGGTGGTGATCATTCTCAGCGCGCATGGAGACATCGCGACCGCCGTGGAAGCGGTGAAGCTGGGCGCGCATCATTTCCTCGAAAAGCCCCCCCGGCTCGAGGACATCCGGGTGACACTGGCCCGAGGCCTGGAAAACCGGAGCCTGCGCCGCATGGTGAGCGGCCTTCGCCGCCAGACCGGGTGGCAATTCGCCGGGGTGGAGGTCATCGGGAGGTCGCGGGCCATGGAGCGAGTGGTGGCGCTGGTGGGGCGAGTCGCTGCCAGCGAAGGTACCACCGTGATCCTGCGTGGAGAAAGCGGGGTCGGCAAGGAGGTCGCAGCCCAAGCCATCCACGCGCGCAGTGCGCGCCGCGACTTTCCCTTCCTGGAAATCAACTGCACGGCCCTCCCGGAGAGTCTGCTTGAATCGGAGCTGTTCGGCCATGAAAAGGGCGCCTTCACCGATGCCAGGGCCCGAAAGCAGGGTCTGCTGGAACTGGCGGACCGAGGGACCATTCTCCTGGACGAGATTGGTGACCTTCCTCCGGGAGCCCAGGCCAAACTCCTCCGGTTTCTGGAAACCAGGACGTTCAAGCGGGTCGGCGGCGTCCGGGACATCACGGTGGATGTGCGAATTCTGGCCTCGACCAACCGCAATCTGGAACAGGCGATGCGGGAGGGCGCTTTTCGTCAGGACCTGTTCTTCCGGCTCAATGTGGTACCCATCACCATCCCTCCCCTGCGGGAGCGACCCGAGGACATCGAGCCGCTGGCGCATTTTTTCCTGAGTCGGATCACGACCAGGCTTCGACGCCCCGTCCGCGGGATCGCTCGCTCGGCCATGGCGATGCTGGAACGGTATGGATGGCCGGGCAATGTGCGTGAACTGAAGAACGTGATTGAACGGGCGGTGATCCTGGAGGACGGACTGGAGATTCTCCCCGATCACCTTCCCGAAGAGATGAAGCCGGGCAGTCGAGGTTTGGACCTCCAGCCCGGATTCCGGCTCCCGGCGGGAGGGATCAACCTTGAGGACCTTGAGAAGGATCTGATCCGCCAGGCCATGGAGCAGGCACGGGGAAACAAGACCCGTGGCGCCGAGCTACTGGGTCTGTCGCGTGATACGCTGCGGTACCGGTTGGAGAAGTATGAGATCGCCGATCCCGACATTGATGAGGGTTAGAGGCGTGGATTGACGTCGACGGATCAGCGAGTCCCCTCCTACGGTGCTGTTTTCCGACGACCGGAGGTGTGCAGGTGGACGATGACCCATCGCCCCTCCCTCTTTTCCAGCACCGCCGAACCGCGGCCTTCGGTCTCAATCCGGCCGTTCGGAGTATCGGCCCCAAGCTCATAGCGGAATGCGGTCCAGGCGATAGCCCCCCGGACCTGGGGCTCGATCGCGAAGTACCGGTAGGAGAAGTTCCGAAAGGTGGCCAGCTCCGGACCGAGATGGTGGTCACGGTATTCCTCCCATCCGTGATTCGCTCCGACTCCCTCGATGATGTGGACGCCGCGTCCGGGCGCAAACAAGGTGTCCATCGCCGTCAGATTACTGGCCTGGGTGTAGATGGCGACCGACTCCACCACTCGGCGCACGGCGGCCGTCTCGTCGGTCTGCGCCCTCAGTGGTGACGCGGAAGCAAGAACAAGGAACGCGAACGACCCGACTGACGGGATCCTGGACATGGCGACCTCGGCGAGGGAAGACGGAAACGGGAACCGATCAAAGGCTACTCATCAGCCACGCGGTGTCGCAAGAGGAGACCTCCTGCGAGAATGCTGACGACCGCGAAGACGACTGCTCCGATGGTCACGATCCCGCTCCGGGCCCGCTCCAGGGCCAGAGGTTCGGCGGTCGTCATCTGTGCCCCACCTTCCTCGTGGCCGGCATGTTCATCCATGCCGGAAGGAGAGACGAGCGCGCCGGCCACGACCACCACATCCACCGAGGCGACGACGTCCCCATCCGCCGCCATGGCCGCCAGTCGATACTCGGCCTCGATCGTCTCAGGAGGAATGGACAACTCGACCGTAAACCGACCGGTGGAATCTGTCCTGACCTTCAGGAGTTCGCGTCGCCCCCGGGTGCCGATCAGCATGAGTGAGAGCTGGACGTTCTTCCCGAACTCCTTGCCAAGGAGCTCGACCGTCCCTCCCGCGACCAACGTCCGGGAGGCCGGTTGCAGGACCCCCTTCTCGTGTGCCCACGCGGGCCCACTGAAGGCGACGGCACCCGAAGCGACCATCAGAGCGGACACGATCATGGTTTTGGACATTCCTGCTCGCATCACTGGACCTCCGGTTACATGCCCATGTCAAGGTGGGATTGCCCCGGAGCCACAGCCGCATAGACAATCGCTGCGATCATCAGGACAAACAGAACAACCCCCGCCACCCGGGTGATCTTCGCCGATGTACCATCCTGGCGATCGGTGATGGGGGCGAGAGCCAGAAACCCGAACAGCACTGCTGGCGCCACCAGCATCCCCGACATTCCGAAGAGGTTCTCCGCGGCATAGATCCAGAGAAACGGCCAGAACGGCTTGGTGAGTTCGCTTCCCGCCACCCCGGGCGGCAGAAGGTTTGCGGGCCAACTCAGCGCGGCCGCCGCGAGAAGCCCCACGAGGATCAGGGAGAACCCGCCGAGGGGCCGCAGGTGGGACCGGAACGTGGCGGATGCCGGCCCGGGGGCGCTCACCCCGAGGTGACGGATCAGCCAGAGGTGCAACGCCACAAGGGAGAGCAGTACCAACGGCAGCACGGAGACATGCAGCCCATAGAGCCGAGCCAGAAGGGGCGTGGCGGGAGTGAAGTCCGGTGTGAGGATGGCGCCAAGGGGCCCGGCGTAACCCGCCCCGGCGGTCGCGTGTGCCAGGGCCTCGACCGCTTCCTGATCCGCGCGCAAGACGGTGCCGGTGAATGCGAGGGCGAAGAGAATGGCAAGCAGGAGAACACCGGTCCACCAGAGGCCCTCGCGCGGGGTGCGGAATCCACGGCGCCAGAACACCGCCGCGAGGTGAGCGAAAACGAGAGCAAGCGCGGCGGAGGCGCTCCACACATGGGCGTCCCGGAGGATCGTCACTCCCGGGGTGGTGGTCATGATGTACCGAATCGACTCGTGGGCGCCCAGCGGGCTCGGGTTGTAGAACTGGGTCAGGACGATTCCGGTGACGGCCAGAACCACGATGGCCACGAGCGTGAGGGCTCCGATCATGAAGTCCAGTCGGTTTGCTCGGGCGGAGACGGGGTAGTCCATCGCATCGAGCGCGAAGCGGGTACGGAACCAGCGCAACGCGCCGCCCGTCGGCGATTCATCCAGCATGTTGTTCCTCCGACACTATGGTGTTGACGTTCCCGTTGTCCGCACAGAACGCGCGACAACCTATCCCAGGGCGTCCAGTCCCTGGGCCCCGGTGCGGATCTTGATGACACTGAGAACCGGCTGGACATACACGATGCCGTCCCCTTGCCGTCCCGTGCCGGCCGCCCGGCGGATCAGTTCGGCGTACATCTGGCCACGTTCACCGTCGCACACGAACTGGACCATCGTCTTGTCGGCGTACTCCGTCCCTTCCCGGACCGAGAGCCTGGCGGACGCCGGGTCCACCCCCTGACCGATTGCGTGAACCGGCACCACGGTCATCCGGGGTACGCCCGCCTCTCGGAGCATGCGGATGACGCGATCCAGCATCTCCGTCCTTACCACCGCCTTCACCTCGACCATTGTGATCATGACGTCTCCCTGTCTACCGGTGTGAGTGCCATCGGGTCCCCGAGCGCTCCGCGCACCACCGATGCCGGGCGGCGGGCGATCTGCCACCGTCGCCAGATCAGGTAAATGGCTGGAATGACGACCAGCGTGAGGATCGTCGACGTGATCATCCCTCCGACCATCGGCGCCGCGATCCGCTTCATGACGTCGGCGCCCGTCCCCTGGCTCCAGAGGATCGGCGCCAGACCCGCGGTGATGGCCACCACGGTCATGATCTTGGGCCGCAGCCGGTCCACCGCACCTTCTCGCACCGCCGCGGCCACATCCAACGGTCCCCTCATCTGTCCCTCGAGGCCCCGGCGGTGAAAGGCCTCGTCCAGGTAGATGAGCATCACCACGCCGGTTTCCGCCGCCACTCCCGCCAAGGCGATGAACCCGACCCACACGGCCACGCTGGTGTTGTACCCGGCGAGCCACAGATACCACACGCCGCCTACCAAGGCGAACGGGACGGAGAGCATGACGATCAGTGACTCCGTGACCCCCCGGAAGTTGAGATAGAGCAGGAGGAAGATGATGCCCAGGGTCACGGGCACCACGATGCGCAGTTTCTGGCCCACGCGCTGCATCGCCTCGAACTGGCCGCTCCAGAGGAGGGTGTATCCCGGCGGCAGCGAGAGTTGCGCGGCGACAGCCCGCTGCGCGGTACGCACATAACCTCCGACGTCCGACGTGTTGATGTCGACGAAAATGGTGGTGACGGGGAACGCGTCCTCGGTCTTCACCGCCATCGGACCCTGAAGGACCGTCACGGTCGCAACTTGCCCAAGAGGGATCTGGGCTCCGCTCATCGTGGGGAGGATGACCTCCCGGAGTTTCTGGACGTCATCCCGGAGCTCCCGGGGGTACCGCACATTGACAGTGTAGCGCTCCCGTCCTTCCACTGTGGTGGCGGCGTTCATTCCCCCGACGGTGGCCATGATCGCGGCATGAATCTCGCCAACGTTGAGCCCATAGCGCGCCGCCTCCGCACGGTTGATGTCCAGATCCACGTAGTACCCGGACACGCCGCGCTCGGCGAAGGCGCTCCGGGTTCCGGGAACCTCTTGCATGATCTCTTCTACCCGCATCCCCAGCGTCTGGAGCGTGTCGAGGTCGGGGCCGAAGATCTTGATTCCCACCGCCGTGCGGATGCCGGTGGCCAGCATGTCGATGCGGCCCTTGATGGGCATGGTCCAGGCGTTGGTCACACCGGGCAGCTGGACCGCGCTGTCCATTTCCGCGATCAGACCATCGTAGGTGATTCCAGACCGCCATTCTTCCTCGGGCCGGAGCGTGATCGTCGTTTCGTACATGTCCAGTGGGGCGGGGTCGGTGGCGGTTCCCGCCCTCCCGGCCTTGCCCAGAACCCGCTGGACCTCCGGGAAGGTTGCGAGAATGCTGTCCTGGTGGCGCATGATCTGGATTGACTGTGCGATCGACACCCCGGGGACGGTGGTGGGCATGAAGAGCACCGAACCCTCGTGCAGCGTGGGCATGAATTCGCTGCCGAGCCGTCGCCAGGGCAGGAGGGTGACTCCCAGGATGACCGCGCTGATGGCGATGACGAGCCAGGGCCGCCGCAACGTGAAGTCGATGACCGGTCGGTAGGCGCGCTGCAACAATCGGTTGAGAGGATTCCGGTGCTCCGGCATGATCCGGCCGCGGATGAAGTACCCCATCAGCACCGGCACCAGGGTGATGGAGAGGAATGCCGACGCTGCCATGGCGAACGTCTTGGTGAAGGCCAGGGGTTTGAAGAGTCGCCCCTCCTGCGCCTCCATCGAGAACACCGGCAGGAAACTGAATGTGATGATCAGCAGCGAGTAGAAGAGGGGCGGCCCGACCTGCTTGGCGCTCTCCAGGACGATGGCCCAGCGTGACGTGCCGGGCTCGGACCGGTCGAGATGTTTGTGCATGTTCTCGACCATCACGATCGCCCCGTCGATCATGGCACCGATGGCGATGGCAATGCCGCCGAGGCTCATGATATTGGCGGACACTCCGATCAACCGCATGACGATGAACGACATCAATATGCCGACCGGAATGAGCAGGATGGCCACGAGCGCCGACCGAAAATGCAGCAGGAACAGGACCGTGACCGCCGCGACGATCAGCGATTCCTCCAGCAGCTTGTCCCGCAGGGTGTCGATGGCCCGGTGGATCAGGTCACTCCGGTCATACGCGACGCGAAGCCGGACTCCGGGCGGGAGTGTCTTCTGGATCTCCTCCAATCGCGCCTTGACCGCCTCGATCGTCTTGAGCGCATCAGAGCCGAATCGCATGACCACGATTCCCGCCACCACCTCTCCCTTGCCGTCGAGGTCGGCGGCGCCGCGCCGGGGAGCAGGGCCGACCTGTACCGTGGCCACGTCGGCCACTCGAATCGGGGTTCCGTTGTCCGTGACGCCGACGGACACGTTCTCGATGTCGCCGACGCCGTCGAGATACCCCAGACCCCGGATCATGTATTCGCGGCCCCCCATCTCGAGCACCCGGGCGCCGATGTCCGCGTTGTGGTCCCCGATGGCCATCGTCACCCGGGTCACCGGAATGTTGAACGCCCGGAGCCGCTCGGGGTCGACCTCGACCTGATACTGCTTCACGAACCCGCCGAGACTGGCCACCTCCGACACGCCGGGAACGGCGGTCAACTGGAAGCGAATGTTCCAGTCCTGAAGGCTCCGGAGCTGTGCCAGGTCGAGGCTGTCAGACTCCAGGGTGTATTCGAAGACCCAGCCCACCCCGGTGGCATCGGGCCCCAGAGAGGGCTCGACACCAGTCGGAAGCTGACGCTGAAGCCCATTCAGGTATTCCAACACCCGGGAACGGGCCCAGTAGATGTCGGTCCCATCCTCGAAAATCACGTAGACGAGACTGAGCCCGAAGAATGAGTACCCGCGCACGACCCGCGCACCCGGCACCTTCAGCATCTCGGAGGCGATCGGATAGGTGATCTGGTCCTCGACGATCTGGGGTGCCTGTTCCGAGAAATCGGTCTGGACGATGACCTGAACGTCCGAGAGATCTGGAATGGCGTCGAGCGGGGTGGTGCTGATCGCCCATATCCCGGCACCGATGATGCCGACGGTGCCGAGCAGTACCAGAATACGGTTCTGGAGCGACCAGGCGATGACTCTATTGATCATGGAGGTGCTCCGGCATCGGAGGTGCTGGCGTTTCCGAGGGAGGCTCCTTGGCTCCATGCTGCATCCCCGGCATTCCCCCACCCGAGGAGGACAGTCGCGACTCCGCGTCCACGAGGAAGTTGGCCGACGCGACGATGGTCTCGCCCTCTGCCAGCCCACTCAGAACCACCACTCTATCCGCGGAGCGCGCCCCCAGGACAACCTCCCGGGGTTGCAGCATGCCCTCGGCGTCGCGCACGAACACCAGGTTGCGCTGGCCGGTCACCACCACCGCCGCACGGGGAACCGCGATCACGTCGCGCCCGATGATGGCGTCGAAGAACACGGTGGCGAACATCCCCGGTTTCAGCAGAAGCCCCGGGTTGGGCACCGTCAACCGGACCCGGTTCGTCCGGCTCACGGCGTCGACCGTGGGATAGATGAAGCTGACCCGTCCCATCAGGTGTTCCCCCGGGCGGGCGGCGATCTCGATGTGCACCTGCATGCCTTCCTTCACCAGCGGGAGGTCCTGCTCAAACACCTCTCCCTCCACCCAGACCTCCGAGAGATCCGCGATCCGGTAGAGACGCTGTCCCGGCATCACCCGCTGCCCCTCCAGTACGTCCTTCTCCAACACGATCCCATTCACCGGGGACACCAGGGTGAGGGTCTTGGTCACCTGCCCCGACTGCTCCAGGGTCGCGATCTGCTCGGAGGTGATGTCCCAGTACGACAGCCGGCGACGCCCCGCCTCCAACGTGCTCTGGGCGCTCTGCCACGCTTCACCCGCCGACGAGTCGAGGCGCGACACCAGGCGTTGGGCGGTAAGAAATTCCTCCTGCGCTGCCACCAGGATCGGACTGTACAGGGCCAGTAACGGTTGCCCTCGGCGCACGGTCTCACCGGTCGTGTTGACCAGGAGCTTCTCCACGAAGCCCTCGATCTTGGGGGTGACATCGGCGATGTTGGGCTCCGGTGCCTGGATGGTACCCACGGTGCGGACGGTCTTGCCGAGGGTCTCGCGGGTTACCTGGGTATACACGACCCCCAGCGCACGTTCCTGCTCCGCCGTCAAGTGCACTGCCTGGCGCAGGGCCTGGCCGGTGGTGTCCATCGCGCCCTGGGCTCCGCCCCCCAGCATCCGGGCATGCTCCTCCGGCGTCATCTCGCCCGCGGCGGGTGCAGGAGCGTCCTTCGAGCAGGCGCCGAGCAGGAGCAGCACGGTCGCCAACCCAGTCGCAGTCATGCGCGTCATCGGTCACCT
Source organism: Gemmatimonadales bacterium (assembly GCA_039794085.1). Lineage (GTDB taxonomy): Bacteria > Gemmatimonadota > Gemmatimonadetes > Gemmatimonadales > GWC2-71-9 > OFTM291. The sequence goes on along the minus strand of JBDIWC010000026.1, from coordinate 25,593 downwards.
CCCGCGAGGCCCAGCAAGGCGTCGATCCGGGACACGGCCTGGTGGTATTGGGCGGCGATCCGGACCAGCTCGATTTCATAGCGGTTCACGGTCATTTCGTTCTCCACCAGGGACATGTAGTCGAGTCGGCCGACCCGGTAGGCCGACAGAGCCGATTCCACGGAGGCGATGGCTTGCGGCAGGATCGCGGTGGCGTAGAGGGTATGCAGTTCGCGGGCGCGTTCCGCTTCGGCTCGGGCTTCGGTCAACTCCGCGAAGGTCTCGTTGTAGAGGTCCTCGGCCAGCGCTCCCTCCGAAACCCGCATCGCCTCCATCTCCCGGCGGAGCGGGAGTTGCCGGGACCCGGCCCAGAGCGGAAGGCTGAACCCGACCATCAGCGTTCCAAAATCCACGAATTGCGGGCGCTGCCCATAGGCGAACGTGACCATGAGGTCTGGGTACAGCTCCCGGCGTGCCGCCTGATAGCCCGCCGTCGCGGCCCGGGTTCGTTCACGCGCTGCTTGGAGGGCCGGCCGGTGTTCCGTGGCGATGGCCAGGAGCGAGTCGGCGGAGGCGATTGCCCCACCCACCGGCGGAAGGTCCACCCCGACAATGGGAGTCCCCGCATCCCGTCCCAGCAATGCGTTGAGCCGAGCCACGGTGGACACTCGGCGCTGCACCATGACGGTGATATCCTCCGTCATCCTGGCTACCGCCACCTGGGCCTGCAACACATCCTGCTGGAGACCCTCACCGACGGCGTACCGCGCCTGGGAGACTTGGAAGAAATCCCGCAGAAGATCCCGGGTCCGTTCCATGATCGCGATGGCGCGATCGATGGCGCCCAACTCGTAGTAGACCTGTTCAACTCGGCTCACCACCGTGACCTCGGCCTCGGTGGCGGAAAAGGTCTCGGCGGAGGCGAGAAGGCGAGCGCGCTCCTGCGCGAACCGGAGCTTTCCCGGCCATGGGAGCACCTGACTCACCTGAACTTCATTCATCGTCATCCGCTCGTCGGATCCAAAGGAGCCCAGGGGACGGTTCCGGAATCCGAGCGTGAGCCGTGGATCAGGCAGGGCACCGGCCGGCGCGATCCGTTCCGAGGCGGCGTCGGCCTGGAGTCGCGCGGCGATCAGGCGAGGATTGGCGGACCTGGACATCGCGACGGCCTCGACGAGGCGCAGTGTGTCGGCTGGCGACTGGGCGCTGGCCGGTATCGGCCATCCGGTGGCCAGAAATAATCCAAGAAGGGCACGCGGAAGGATCATCTTCCCTCTGTGGGAGTGTTCGTTGATATCAGATGGTGCATGACGGAGCATCTCCCGATCATGCAGGCGGATCGCTGGGCGTCTCCTCGATCGGCACATACCAGTGCGGATGCTCCTGAAACCGTCTCCTGCACCGATCGGCGCAGAAATAATAGATCTTGCCCTCAAACCTGAGGGAGGCAGCCGCTTTTTCGGCTTGAATTTCCATCCCGCATACTTCATCCCGAACGTTCATCTGGTCCTCCCTGATCGGGTCTCACCACGGTCGCCCCGCCCACCCTGCACCCGCCACGCTTACCGACACCTTTTCCTCGCGATTCTTTGGAACGCAGGGAACAGTCCAGTCCAGCGCCCGGAGGTAACTGATGTGTTGCCAGCGCCTTACATCCGTATCCAGAACCAACCGGTAGGAATTCCGCGGCCGTTTGGCGCGGTCCCTGGGGGAAATGACCCGGTCGGACACGTCCGGCTCCCGGCGGGCCCTCGTCTGGGCGCCCCGCGGCTCGGTTCGGTGTCGAGCTCTTGCCGGTTGCAGCCGGCTTCGCACGGGTGATAACAGACCCGTCCGTGCACGGCCGGCAACGGGTTGTCCCTGACCAGCGTCAGCCACGCTTGGTGGTAGCAACCGGCTTGGGCATGGGCCAGCCACGCCTGGATGTTCTCCCCAGCCGGGCAGGCATGGGTTCAAGGCGGCAGGAGATCGACGTAGACCGGACGTCGTGTGCGCACCGGTCCGGCGCCCGGCTTCGCGACCAGATCGATGATCGGCGTGAAGTCTGATTGGGTCGTAGTCATGCCGGAGACTCCTGCTATCGCGCCGAGTCAGTGCCAGACGCGCACGCCGGCGATGAGGGCGAGATCGCCGGAGTCTTCGCCGTCAGCGCGGGCGAGACGCGCCGTGCCCCCCAACCGGCGCTGCCAGTCGAGTCCGATGTACGGGGCAAACTCCCGCCGAATTTCATAGCGGAGGCGCAACCCCGGTTCGACATAATTGAGGCCGGACCCGACGCCGAAGGTCTGGTTCTCCGAGAAGGCAGCGTACGTCTCGAACCGCGGTTGGGCAATCAGCCGCTGGGTGAGGAGGAGATCGTACTCGGCTGTCAGGCGAACCGCCACTTGTCCGTCCTGCGCGATGAACAGTTCGGGTTCGAGCTCGAACCAGTAGGGCGCGAGGCCCAGGAACCCGAAGGTGAGGTGGCCCCGGGTGTCGGTACCGGTGTCGCTGCGGCGCGCCTCGAGGCGCACACCTGCCTGAATGTCCCAGAAGGGGGTGATGAGGCGGCTGTACTCGGCTCGCAGGTCGAACTGCGCGGCGCGGCCGACCGTATTCCAATCGCCTTCACTCTTGATCCAGAGGCGGGTGTAGCTGTTGCCGATCCATCCGGATGCGTCCCATTGGACCGGCCGCCCGGAGCCGGTCCGATTGTACTCGAGCTGGTCGGCCCGGGTGAATACCGTGATCCGCTTATCGATGAACTGCGCGGAGGCCGGGCTCGCGAGGCCCAGCAGCACCGCCGCGACTCCGGCCCCGCTCCAGGCCGCGCGTACCGCGCGTTGCCGAGTCATCGCCCCACCACCTCCTGCACTGGCCCCGTCACTTCGACAGTTCGGAACATGCCCATATCCATGTGATAGAGGATGTGGCAGTGCATTGCCCATCTGCCCAGGGCGTCCGCGGTCACCAACACGGACAGTCGCTCGGCGGGCTTCACGTTGACGGTGTGTTTCTTCGGGAGGTATTCCCCGTTTCCGTTCTCCAGCTCCATCCACATGCCGTGCAGGTGGATGGGGTGCTCCATCATCGTGTCGTTGACGAAGGTGAGCCGCACGCGCTCGCCGAACTCGAAGGGGATCGGCTCCCGCGCCTGAGAGAACGCCTTCCCGTCGAATGACCAGAGATATCGCTCCATGTTGCCGGTCAGGTGCAGCTCGATCTCCCGGCCGGGGGCCCTCCGGTCGTAGGTGGGCGCGAGACCCTTGAGGTCGGAATAGAGGAGCACGCGCCGGCCATCCTTGCCGAGGCCGACCCCAGGCTCCCCAAGCCGGCTGCTCGTCTGCATCGGGACCATCGAGTTGCCGCGGCCGTGCTGGTCCGGCCCGTGCGGGAGGGGAGCCGGAATGGTGCCGGGCGGCGCCAGCTTGGTGTCCGGTCCCATACCCGGCATGACGTGGCCTTCGTGGCCTTCCGTCGTCGCCGCGCCGGGGCCCTTCATCCCGGCCATATCGTGGGCCATCCCCATGTCGGCCATGGTGCGGACGGGGCGCGGCCGCCCGAGCGGAATCGCCGCCTTCATTCCCTGGCGGGGGGCCAGCGTTCCCCGGGCGTAGCCGCTCCGGTCCATCGCCTCCGCGAAGATGGTGTAGGCCCGGTCTTCCGCGGGGTGGACGATCACGTCGTAGGTCTCCGCGATGGCGATCCGAAACTCGTCCACGGTGACGGGCTGGATGTCCTGGCCATCCGCCTGGACCACGGTCAGCTCGAGGCCCGGGATGCGCACGTCGAAGTAGGTTCCAGCGCCGGCATTGATGAAGCGCAACCGGACCCGCTCGCCCGGTCGGAACAGCCCGGTCCAATTGTCGTGGGGTGACAGCCCGTTCACGAGATAGGTATAGGTGTAGCCGGTCACGTCCGCGATGTCGGTCGGATCCATGCGCATGCGGGCCCAGGCCCGGCGTTCCGAATACGACATCGGTTCCTGCCGGGCGGGGTCACCGCCGAGCAGCGTATTGCGCGCGAAGTTGAAATAGCCCGCCTCCTTGCGGAGCTTGTCCAGGACCCGATGAGGGTTCTCAAAGGTCCAGTCCCCCAGCATCACGACGTACTCGCGGTCGTAGCGGTACGGGTCCGGCTCCCGGGGATCGATGATGATCGGGCCGTATACACCGGTCTGCTCCTGGAGGCCGCTGTGGCTGTGATACCAATAGGTGCCGCTCTGCCGGGTCCGGAATCGGTAGGTGAAGGTCTCGCCGGGCTTGATGCCGGGAAAGCTGACCCCGGGTACCCCGTCCATTTCGAATGGGACGAGCAGACCGTGCCAATGAATGGAAGTGTCCTCCCGGAGCCCGTTGGTGACTCGCAGTACCACGTCCTCGCCCTCGCGCAGACGCAGAAGGGGCCCGGGCACGGTCCCGTTGAGCGCGGTGGCCACCCCATGCCGGCTGCCGATGGTAAACGGGGTCTCGGCGATCCGCAGATCGATCATGCCGTCGCCGGGCAGGCGAGGCTGCGCACGGGGCACCTCCCCGGCCGGACGTGCATATCCCGGCAGGAGGCGTTCGAGGCCGGGCGTCATGGGGAGCAACGCCGCGTAGCGGAGGAAGCTCCGCCGGCTCATGGATCTGTCGGTTGTCACTGTGTTTGGGCTCCTTCCGGCGGCCTCGAATTGGACCGGACCAGGCCGACGGTGCAAATCAGGCGACCTCCCGGACAGTGGGCAGTTCGTCGTGGCTGAGCGCCTCCGGCTCGCCCAGCAGGATCGCGACCTCCGGCGGCAGTGTGGCCCGGCGCTCCTTCTGGTCCTCTCTGGTCGCGTCAGATTGCAGCCACCCTTCCGGGCTCTGCATCCCCACGTCCACGCTTACCGACACCTTTCCTCGTGATTCCCTGAAACGCAGGGAACAGTCCAGTCCAGCGCCCGGAGGTAACTGATGTGTTGCCAGCGCCTTACATCCGTATCCAGAACCAACCGGTAGGAATTCCGCGGCCGTTTGGCGCGGTCCCTGGGGCAAATCACCCGGTTGGACAAGGGCGGCTCCCTGCGCACCTTCGTCCGGGCGCCTCAGCTCGGCTTGATGACGTCAGCCCAGGCGGCCCACCGGGTCGGCCGCGGGGTAGTGTGGCCCGGGCCCAAGAGTGGCGCAGAGGGTCTGGTGACACGCTCGAAATTTCTCGACCACGACCACCGGATCGTCCGTGACCAGAAGCAAGCCACTCTCCCGGGCCCTTATGGCACCGGTCTCCACCATCCTGGTCGTCATCCAGTCGAGGAGCCCGCGCCAGTATGACGACCCGAAGAGTACCACAGGAAAGTGGGGAAGTTTGTCGGTCTGGATCAACGTTGCGGCCTCGAACAACTCGTCCGCAGTACCGAAACCGCCGGGGAAACAGAGAAACCCGCATGACGACCTCAGGAGCGCGAGCTTTCGTGTGAAGAAGAACTCGAACCGGATGTCGCGCTCCAGGTAGGGGTTGCTGCCCTGCTCATGCGGAAGAGTGATCGAAGCGCCCAGCGAGGGAGCCCCGGATTCGCGAGCCCCGCGGTTGGCCGCTTCCATGATTCCCGGGCCGCCGCCGGTGATGATTCCGAATCCGGCCTGTCCCAGACTCGCGGCCAGCTTGCGGGCCACGATGTAAGGCTCACCGAAGGGCGAAATGCGTGCGGAACCAAAAACCGCCACCATGGGCCGGGGGGACGTCAGGCCATGGAGCGCCAAGCCGACTTCACGCAGAATGCGCGCTTCCAAACTGGAACCGGACGAGCTTTCGAGCACTCAGGCACCTCCAGAAGATTTCGCCCCGACCGCATGGTTCCTCGGGCTCAACAGCCTGCCGTCCACGGGTGGGCTGCCAATCCCTCAGGAGGTTGGGTCGCCGATCAGCGTTCCGATGGTCGGGCCCGCGCTTCCTCATTCGGGCGGGTCAGAAACTGCCGCCATTGCGTCATGCGTGGTATGAACATTGGTACCTGCCGCTGATACGCCCGGTATTCGTCCCCAAACAGTTCGACCATTCGTTCCTCTTCCCGACGCGCGAGCAGGCCGTAGGCCAGCACGATGAAGGGAAGCACAGCCACCGAGAATATGGTCGGCCAATGCACCACCCCCTCGCCGAGGAGCCCGAGGAACAGCCCCGTATACTGTGGGTGCCGCACCATGCGGTACATCCCATCCTGGGCGAGCCGCTGTTCCTGGCGGGCACGGTAGAGTTGCCGCCAACCTCGAAGAAAGATCCCGATGCCCGCAAACAGCAGCCCGTAGCCGAGCACCATGGAGATCAGCATGCCGGTTTCGCCAAGGCCCAACAATGTGGACCAGAGATTGGCATTGAGATAGCTCCGGTCCAGCCCGAAGAACCTCACCAGCAGGTAGATCGTGAGCGGGAAGCCATACATCTCGGCATACAGCGCGATAATGAATGCCTGCACCAGACCAGCGCTGGCCCACTCCCGCCATGTTTTCGGAGCGAGGTAGCGGTAGAGCGCCCAGGATACAATCACGATCATGATGACAGCGATAGCCCACACCCCGGAATGCGCAATTGGTTCATCCACTGGCATGGTGTCTTCCCTTCGGGTGATCACCTTGGCCGCCGCCCTCGCTCATCAAGGCAAGAAGTAGCCCGCATCCCGGTCGGGGGGTCCGTCATGGGGATCAAGAACTTGCGAGCCCCCCGGCTCCCTGGACCTGCGGAGGCAACAGTGTGTTGCCCCGTCAAGTGGGGGAGATAACCCTATACTGCCGGTGATGGCGCTCTCTTCCAACCAACCGCCGCATGTCTCGGGCTCAGGGGTCAAAGCGGGTGAGGTTACGCCGGAACATGGCCATTTCACCCACTCAGGAGTACCGGTGTGCACCGAGGATGTGACTTAACTCATGGGCATGGTTGCAGTTACGGAGGGCTTGAGGCGCGGCACGCCCGATGCGTAAGACGGTGACATCACTGACGGCGGAGGAATGTGATGAATTGGCTGCGGGAGAACTGGTTCTGGGTGGTGATTGCGGTGCTCTTTCTCGGCACGCACCTGAGAGGCACGGGAGTCACGGGGGCTGCGGAGGGCCAGACCACTCGGGACGATCGAAGCGCAGCGCCCCAAACGACAAGGAGGAACACAATGCTCAACACTAGGGTGGTTACGTGGTCACTCGGCCTATTCGGCGCCGTGACATTCGTGGTGTGTGTGCTCTACGGGCTCGTGGTGCCGGAACGGCTCCACATGTCCATGTGGCTGGAGCAGGTGCTGCCGGGCTTCCGGTGGCTGACCGTGGGAGGGTTCTTCCTTGGCCTGGTGGAATCGTTCCTGTACGGTGCCTACGCGGGGCTGGTGTTCTCACCGATCCACAATGCCCTGGCTCGGCGGCACCGTGGACCGTTGTCGGTTTTCCCGGGGAGAGCGCACGGGGATGAATGACTGCGCCTGCTCCTCGAGTGGTGAACTCGGCATTGCCCTGTCCGGTGGTGGAGCCAAGGGGTTGGCCCAGGTCGGGGTGCTCAAGGTCCTGGAGCGAGAGGGTGTCCCTGTCTCGTACCTGGCGGGGACGAGCGCGGGAGCTCTGATCGGGGCGATCCATGCCACATCGCGAGATGCGACGGAGACCGAGGAACGGATTCTCACCCATCTCGATTCCAAGGGGATGGGGTTCAACCGCGAGACATTCCGCGGACTGGCGACAGAGGACGCGACGCTACCGGCTGGGGTGTTGGGGGTCGCGAGGAGCATGTGGCGGGCGGTCCGAACGGGCGGCGGAGTGGTGGTGGACAAGGAGGCCATGCGAGCAGCTCTCCATGCACTCTTGGGCGATGCCACCTTCGCGGACGCCCGACTGCCCCTGGCCACGACGGCGCTGGATCTTGTCACCGGCCGCAAGCTGATTTTCGCCGGTGGCTCCCTGGTCGACGCGGTCTACGCTTCCATCGCGATCCCCGGCCTCTTTGAACCCCTCACGCTGGACGGGGCCATTCTGGTGGACGGGGGATGGGCCGAACCGGTTCCGGTGGACACGTGCCACCATCTCGGGGCGATCCATATCGTCGCCGTGGATGTACCGGGCTCCGTATCCTACCACGCGAACTCGCACTCGATGGCCACCGCGTTGCGCGCCGATGCCATGACCCGGGGCCTTCTGGAGGAGGAGCAGGTGCGGAGGGCCGATTTCGTGGTTCGCGTCCGAGTGCCACCACGGCACTTCGCCGACTTCTCGGACCCTGAAGGGCTGATCCGGGCCGGCGAAGCCGCGGCGGAGGCGTGTCTGACCGACGTCGTCTCCGTTCTGGAACGACACCGTGCGCTGTTCGTTCGCACTCGCCGTTCCTGAGCCTCCCTGCCTCACCGCCTCGCATAGAGCGACGTTCTCCCGGCGGCGTCAAACACGATCACGTCGTAGGGCACCTTACGGGCATTCTCCATCCCGGGCGATCCACCCGGCATGCCGGGTGCGGCCAACCCTGCAATCTCCGGCCGCTCCGCAAGCACGCGCAGGATCAGGACAGCAGGGACATGTCCCTCGATCACATATCCCGCCACCGTGGCGGTGTGGCCGAGCCGATTCATCGCTTCCTCCAGGGACGGGGTTCGGCTCTGACCCAACGGCATGAGCCGCCGGGCCAGCGAAAAGAAGCCTCACCGCAGCAGCCAGGGCGGAGGGCACCAACTCATGCGACAGGCGGTTTGTGGTGCTGCTCCGGGGATGATCCGTCGTTGGGCTCACCCCTCTGCATCATTCCCGCCCCATTCTCCCTGCAGAACGAGGGCATCTTTGCCAACTGCTCCCGCTGCGCCTTGCTCAGGACATCGCGCACCTGTGCGTCTGTGACGAGGTGTGCGGCCATCATCGTGCCGTGAAGTGCGGTCACCTTCCCCACGGCAGCTCGGATGGCAGCAGTGTCCGTGGGCGTCTCCTCGAACGCCGCCCGCAGATGCTGTTGCTCCGCATGCATCTCCGTCATCATCGGCATGTTCTCCATGGGCGCATCCTCCATCGCCATGCCTGCCATCCCGTGCGGGGTGGACATTCCCCCCTTCATCGCTTCGATCTGGGACACCTGATCGGCGCTCAGCTTCAGGGGCGCCCTTGTTCTTCAGCACATGGTCGGGGAAGAACGGCATCCACGGCATCATGGCCACCTCGCCACCACCCATCATCGCCGTCATCATCGAGCAGCCGGGCACTTCGGTCTGGGGAGAGTCCTTCGTGGCCTTTTCGGCCTCATGCTGGTGCTGCTGTGCCGACCCCGGATTTGCAACCAGGGCAAGCGCGATGAACCCAATTCCGATTCCTTTTGTCACGGTTGACACCTCCTTCTTGAAGTTGACGTTCTCGTTCCACGCTCATGCGTCCTCCTCCTGGACAAGGTCGCGCAATCCTTGAACCGGATCCCGGAGTGACTGAAATCCCCGCGCCGTGAAGAGATGCGAGATTTCCACTTGAAACCACGGCGATCCCGCCGGGGGAATTGGCGACCTGGCGGGGGGAGATCACCCACCCGACGAGTCGGGCCGAGAGGCAGGAGGATGCCGGAAAGTCGACAGAGACGTGTGTCACGGTGTGGAGTGGGGCGAGATCATCCAGGGGTGCCGTTCGGGGCGCGACCGCTGTCCACGTTTCGCAGCAGGCCAAGTTTGGTCAACAGACCCATGTGTGCCAACGCAGGTTGACTGAACGACGTCACATGCAGTTCAGCCTCATGGTCGAGCAGGACGCGACACACTTCGCGTGCGGCGTGCGCCAGTGGCACGACCAGGGCATGCCGTGGATTGCCGAGCCGACCAGCGAACACTGCGATACGTGCACGACAGGAAACACCACCGTGATCCATGGTGGCCATGCCGCGACGCAGGAGACTGTCGACGTGGTGCCCCACATGTTCTCGGGGACAGCACCCCACTCGCTCCAGAGTTCGGGTCAGGGTGTCGCTCCGAGTCAGGTTGGTATTGAGTCGTGCCTTCCCCTCCTTGACCTCGCAGATGAGGAGGTCCATCGCCTCATCGCCCACCTGAAGGAGTGGGTCTGTTTCAGGATGGTCCTCATGGTACTCTGGGCTTTGTCCCAACACCCGCGCCCTGGGGAACCGAAGGGCGATCAGATCGATGTCGGTCACCGCCTGCGCCTCCGGCCCCGTCCCGCTGATGATCGGAAACTCGGTGACGGTCAGATACCCGTTCAACTGCAGATAGGCCTGGGTAAGGGCGACCGCCGGATTCATCTATTCCCCGCGCGAACCGGAGACGTAGCGTTCCGGCTCCGTCTCAAACTGCTTCCGGCAGGCGTCGGTGCAGAAGTAGTAGGTCTGACCCTTGTAGTCGACCGAGGCCGCGGCCCTGTCAGGCTGCAGCTGCATTCCACATACGGGATCGGTGACTTTCATTGGGGCTCTCCTCTCCGCTATATCAGTCAACCACGATCCGCCCGCGCAGCATCCCCATCTGGCACGCGAACGAGTACTCCCCCTTCTGGACAGGCAGGAATTCGATCGGCACTTCCTCACCCTCGGGGAGCACCGCGCTCTTGTCGAAGGCCGGAATGACGACGCGCTCGCTGCAGAGTGCCGACTCTTCGCGACGAAAAATCAGCCGTACGGGGCGTCCGCGTTCGACAACGATGGTGTCGGGCGAATAGCCACCCTTGACCACCACCAGGGCACTCTGGAACCCATCCTTGACATCGGCCTGCACGCCGGCGCCGTGGGACAGCCAGAAGTACCACACGATCCAGCCGATCAACCCGAACCCCGCGAGGTCCACCAGGATGACATCCAGGGACATGATCTACACTCCTTTCAACTGGAACCGCCGCAAACGGTTGGCGTTGGTCACCACCGTCACGGAACTGAAGGCCATCGCAGCCGCGGCGATCAGGGGAGACAGCAGGATGCCGAAGGCGGGGTAGAGCAACCCGGCGGCCACTGGAAGCCCCAGGGCGTTGTAGATGAAGGCACCGAAGAGATTCTGCTTGATGTTTCGCATGGTGGCCCGGCTGAGCATGACCGCGGCCACGACGCCGCGCAGGCTTCCCTTGACGAGCGTGATGCCGGCCGCCTCCATCGCCACGTCCGTCCCGGTCCCCATCGCGATGCCGACATCAGCCTGTGCCAGGGCTGGCGCATCATTGATCCCGTCGCCAACCATGGCCACCCGCTTCCCCTCCGACTGCAGGGTCCGGATCTGCTCCGCCTTGGTCTCCGGGAGTACCTCGGCCAGGACCCGATCCACTCCCACCTGCCGCGCGATGGCGTTCGCGGTCCGTTCGTTGTCCCCGGTGAGCATCACAACCTCCAGCCCCATCGCCTGCAGAGCAGCAATAGCCGACCGGGAGTCTTCCTTCACGGTATCGGCGACGGCCACGATTCCTGCCACGGTCCCGTCCAGCGCAACGAACATCGGCGTCTTGCCCTCGTCGGCCAGACGTTCAGCGGCCACAACCAGATCGCCAAGCCCGTAGCCGCGCTCCTCCATGAGCCGACGGTTGCCCAGGGTGACACGGCGTCCGCCGACAGTGGCCTCCACGCCGCGTCCGGGAAGTGCCTCGAAGTTTGTCGGCTCGCCCAGCGTGAGCTCGCGATCCCTGGCGCCCGAGAGGATTGCCTCGCCGAGGGGGTGCTCCGAGTTGCGCTCCACACTGGCGGCGAGTCGCAGCACCTCCTCCTCCGTCTGGCCGTCGAGGGCAACGATATCGGTCACGGAGGGCTCGCCCCTGGTGATCGTGCCTGTCTTGTCCAGCACGATGATATCCAGCTTGTGAGCGGTCTCCATCGCCTGACCCGACCGGATCAGAATGCCGTTCTCGGCCGCCTTGCCCACACCCACCATCAGCGATGTCGGGGTGGCCAGGCCCAGGGCGCAGGGGCACGCGATGATGAGAACCGTGACGAAGACGATCAGCGCGTAGACCAGCACCGGCTCTGGTCCGAAAGTGTACCAGGCCATGAAACCGAGGAGGGCCAGGATCAGCACCGCCGGCGTGAAGTAACTCGAGACCTGGTCCACGACCCGCTGGATCGGCGCCTTCGATCCTTGTGCCTGTTCCACCATATGGATGATCTGACTCAGGACGGTGTCCTTGCCAACTTTCGTGGCCGTGAACCGAAAACTGCCCGTCTTGTTGATGGTGGCGCCGATGACCTTGTCACCGACGCCCTTCTCCACAGGCAGGGACTCGCCGGTTACCATCGATTCGTCCAGTGCCGAGGTGCCCGAGATGATCTCGCCATCCACGGGGACCCGTTCCCCCGGGCGGACGAGCACCACGTCTCCGGTGACGACCTCCTCCACCGGGATGGTCATTTCCTGGGCGCCGCGAACGACGAGAGCCGTCTTGGGCTGCAACCCGATCAGCTTCTTGATCGCCTCGGACGACCGGCCCTTGGCCCGCGCTTCAAGCGCTTGCCCGAGCACGACCAGCGCCACGACCACGGCGGTGACATCATAGAATACCTCAGCCAACTCCGCGCTTGGAAACAGGGACGGAACAAGCACGGCAACCGTCGAATAGAGCCAGGCGGACGATATTCCGACCGCGATAAGGGTATTCATGTCCGCGGTCCGGTGTCGAAAGGCCGACCACGCACCGGTATAGAAATGCCAGCCGGAATGGAACACCACCGGAAGGGTCAGGACACCCAGCGCACCCCACACGATCCGGAGTGAGATGCTGCCGGCCGGAAGCACATCCGTCAAACCAAAGAGCGTGGGATACGAGAAGAAAATCACGGGGAGGGAGATCACCGCCGCGAGCCAGAACTTCCGCATCAACGACCGGAACTCACGAACCGACGGGTCGACGGGCTGTCCGGCCGACCCTGAGGTTGCCGGGGGTACGTTTGATCTCGTCCCGAGCGTAAAGCCCTCCCCCTTCACGACCGCGCGCACTGTCTCCAGGTCGGTGTGACGCGGTGTGTATTCAACCGTGAGACTGTCAGCGGCCACGTTGACGATCGCGGCCTGGACCCCGGAAACCGCCTCGACCACCCTCTCGATCCGGGCCACACAACTGCCACAGGTCACACCTCCGATCCGCAGGTGCCAGCGAGCAGTGGACCAGCCCACGTCCGCACCTTCCGTTTCGGCGATCTGGTGGACGATCTCCTCCGCACCCACAACGCCGGGATCGAACACGACGACGGCGCGCTCCGTGATCGGGTTCACGAGTGCGTCCTGAACCCCGGGAACGCGCTTGATCCTGGCCGCGAGCGGCGCCGCCGCGCCCGCACAGGACAGATGCCGAATGCCGACCTCGATGCGCTGGGCCGCGAGCCGACCGCTTTGGGGAGTGAGTACTGAACTCATGACAGGTGACTCCTTGGTGGCGTCGTTCCTTCCAGATGCAATGTCGGCGCCGACCTCCGAAATCCCCGATCCTCCGAGGGGACAAGGGATTGCGATTTGTTTAGTCCTCATCCGACGCATTCAGGACCTTCATTTCACCCTCCCACCGGGGCAGATGCCCCGGCGCCGTCCGGACAGTCACAAACCGCGCGCGCCACGACAAGTTCACGGGCCTCTCCCCGAAGTGTCCTCCAGAGGGCGCTGGACAGACTCCTGTGTTCGTTGATCGCGTCGGAGAAGGACATGAGCAACAGCGCACCGCGCGGAGACCTGCGCGCGAGACGAACCATTCGTTCCGCTACCGCCGGGTGGTAGAGCCAGCGTCGGATTAACTTTGCCCGCCGTATTTCGCCTCCAAAGGCCCGCCGCACCGCGGACGGATATTCTGCGAACCCCGTGGTGGCATTGAACACCTGTGCGGCGATTGTCGCCGATCGAAGGGCATAATCGATCCCCTCTCCCGTGGCCGGATCCGCGAGTCCTCCCGCATCGCCCAGGAGGGCGTAGTCCCGGCCCCCAAGGTCCTCGAATCCTCCCCGAACCCAGGCGGATGTCGCGATGACCGCTCCACGCAGCTGCGTTGATTCCCAGGTTTCGCCGGTTTCAGCAACCTGATACTGGGTCAGCGCCGAGTCGAGTGCCCCCCGGCGAAAGGTGCTCGGTGCCACGCCGATTCCCACGGAGTGTCGTTCCAGCCGAGGAAAGTCCCAGAGGTAGCCCTCCGCCCGGCGAAGAAACTGGAACACAGCCCGTCCTGCCGGGGCGCCTTGGGTGGGATATGCGACCCGGGTCGGAGCAAGTTCCGGGATGAGGTTCGGTGCGACACTGCCGCGGACGCGGCTCGCGGCGCCGTCGGCACCCACCAGCCATCGAGCGAAGCGAACGTCTCCAGCCGAGTCTTCGACCCGCCATCCCTGCGGCGTGCGCTCGACGCGCGTGATCCCAGCGGAGAGGAAGACTGCGCCTGCCGCACGGGCCCGCTCCAGGCCCCACTCCGCCAGGGCCAGCCTGCTGATGACCTGGTACGGACGACGTACTGGAATGAGCACACTCGCCCCGCGTGGTGCGACGATCAGGATCTCTCGAACCGCTTGGGTGCGATCGAGCAGCTCGCCAAGTTCAGGTGTGTTGGCCAGCGCCGCCGCAGTGAGACCACCACCGCACGGTTTCTCCCAGGGTGCTTTGGGATCGAGGAGGAGAACGCTTCTCCCGTGGCGGCCCAGCAGTTCCGCAGCTCGACTGCCCGCCGGACCGGCTCCCGCCACAATCACGTCCCAGGTTTCGTGATGCACTCACAACCTCCCTGCGCGACGCTCGGTTTCAGCCCAGTGGTCGATATCCGTTCTGTCTGAACGCGCAGGAATCGAGCCGGTCAGGGGGAGTTCCAAGTCCTTTGTGCCAATCGAGTATCGGAGGGCGTTGTCTCGGGGTTCGACGGAACGGTGGGGGATGGCACTTCCGGTTCGGGGGAAATCACCCACCAACCCGCACGTGCAGTCACACGTGGGGCAGATGACAGAAAGCTCGGCCCGGGGCACCGGAGGTCCCGAGGACGATCGCGAAACTCACGAATGCAGGGTTGGGGTCCCCAAGGCGACTACGGCTGTGGACGCCGGAAGAGGGAGTCGGCGGCGGTGTTCACCCCGACCCGGGTGTAATGCCAATTCACCTTCTCCTCGCCTTGCGCGAAAATGGCGTCGGTGAAGAGCGGCGGACCGCCGTGCACCCCCCAGTGACCGAAGAGAACCTCGACCGGGGGAGCCGCCGGGCTGCTGTGGTCGAGCAAACGGTACCCGAGCGGCAGGGTGTCGGTGGGGCGGTAGAAGATGGTGGCCTCCCCCCCCATCTCATCGATGAAGCGGATCCCGATCGCCTCACGATTCTGGACCGTAAGGGGACCGGTGGCCGCGATCGGGCGCCACCGGGACGTGGGCGCCAGGGCCAGCATGTGCAGCTCGTGGCCCCGGAGAAATGAACGGGTGGCTGAGTCCAGGGGAACCGTTGAGTCGCCTGCGACATGCCACGATCCGGCCGAGTCGATTCCGGCGGCAAAGTGGCCGCCGGGGGTGATCTGCATGAAACGCATCCGCCCGTCCCGGGCACTGGAGACATGGGTCTGGAAGCTCCCCCCGGGGCCGGTCCCGTCGGCGACCGCGTCGATGGACCGGATGGTATCCAGCGCCTCCGCTCCCCCCATCGCACGGATCGAGGCCGCGAGGATCAGCTCGACGGCGGGATCCACCTCCCCGGCCGGCTGCGCGGGAGGGGCGGGGGGAGGTACCGGAGAACTGTCCGGCGAACCCCCGCACCCGGAGAGTACCGCGAGGGACAGAACGAGACCGGACCGGGTGAGCCAGGGCGACATGACAGCTCCAATGACCAATGAACAATCAACAATGACCAATGAACAATCAGCAAACAACAATGAACAATAGGGGAATCCTATATGAAGATCATTGGTCCCTGATCATTGATCATTGATCATTGATCATTGGTCATTGCCGATGGTACGACACTCCGGCCTGCTGGGCCTGGTCGATCGCGATCACCATCGCCGGCACCAACGTGACGCCGGGGAGGATGTTGGCCTTCATGTCCTCATACACCGCGTTCGATTCGAGTCCCCGGGCCTGGGCCACCATCCCCGCCATGAGTCCGAGGGCGTTGTCGCAGAGGATGAAGGTAGCTCCCCGCTGCTGGAGTGCTTCCACGCTTGCCTGAGGCATCGGACCGCCCAAAATGGTCGGGCTGGCGCGCCACGGATTCACGGTGAAGGGAGTGCCGCCCGCGTCCTGGGCGTTGGTGAAAGCGCCGAGCTGGTACTTGGACCACATCGCGTCGTTCAGACCGTAGAGGGTGGTGCCGCCGTAGAAGGTCAACACCGCGTCGACCTCGGCGTCGGTCACCTGGTACGCCTTGTTGAAGGTGTCGTAATAGTTCATGACGTGAACGAGGGGGATGCCGCCACCGGGAGCCGCGGCGTCGAAAAGCATCCGGTGGGAGCCGTCGAGCTGGGCGAGCCAGGCGGGAGTCTCCTGGGCGGCGGCGGTGGCCGGGGCATCAGTGGCCTGGCCTGTGGTGTTACAGGCGGCGACCAGGCCGAGGGCGGCAACACCCAGCAGCCTCCGGACCTTCGACAAGCCCTGTGAGATGTGAGCGGTCATGGGTACCTCCGGATCATGTGGATGGTGAAGAGCCAGCCTGGAGAGTATGCGACAGGTTTACTCGGAAATCAATGTCAGCCGGACGACGGACACCTGGACTTCAGGTCCCCACGGGCCGTCATTCCGGCGCACGCCGGAATCCATGCCAAGGCGGAGAGTGGACCCCGGCTTTCGCCGGGGTGACGTTCCTTGAAGGGACTGGCCGACGGTACCCTCGAGACGGTGATGAACACATCGGTGAGTGTCTGAGGGGCCAGCGGGTCAGACGACCTCAGGGTGAAGACACGAGGTAAGCCACGGCCGACCGGGCGATCTCGCGGATCAGGATGTCGTCGTTGATGGCGACCGGGCACTCCCGCAGGGCATCCCGGAGGACGCCATCCCGGGTGGCCGCGCGGATCATGAAGAGGGCGAGATGGAGCCGAAGGCCGGTGGGGATTGCCGGGTTGACCTGCTGGAGGCGAGTGGCGAGGCGAGTCTGGGAGATGGTGTGGAGGCGCCGCCAGCGTGCCGATCGGGCGGGAGAGGTGGGGTCCGCGTGGCGGTTGATCTGGACTAGGGGTTCCCGGTGAGTCCGGCAAAAACGAACATTGGCCGAGGTGTACCGGGCCAGGATCTCCATGGGTCCCGGCGCGAAACCGGGGGTGATGGGCTCCGGGATCTCCTCCTCAGGGTCGGGAAAGGCTTGGTCGAGGAAATGGTGGAATTCGTCAGAAAGCTGAGCGTCGAGGGCGTCGAGGAGGGACTCCTTGGACGCGAATCGGGAGTAGAAGGCCCCGACAGAGACGCCAGCCCGAGTCACAATCTCCGTGACGGAGACATCATGAAACGGTTTCGTGGCGAGGAGCTCCAAAGCGGCCTTGAGAATCGCCTTGCGCGTCCTTCGACTGCGCGTCTGCTGGGGCTCGGCGGGTTCCGGTCGCATAACACAAGAATAGTACTCGTGTTCTGTTTTGTAAGTCGGCACATGGAGCTCACGTCGGAGCGTCACCCCGGCGAACGCCGGGGTCCACTTCACACGTCGAACTTCTAACTTCGAACTTGAACGAGTTCTGCGACCGCCCGGTGGCTCTCGTGGAACGCGGCCCACACCGAGGCGCACCAGGCGTGGAGCGCTTGCACCCGGTCAGGGCCGGGAGCGGCCCTCATCACGTCGATGGCGGTGACGGCGCCTCGATCCTCCGGGATCGGAAAGCGGGGCCATTCCTTCGTTTCCTTCGTTGCCCGTGCCATGGCCATGTGGGCCCGTTGGACTTCGCGGCCGGAGAATCCTCGCTCCAGGTGGAGATGGAGACCGGCCAGCGCAAAGGCCAGGGCGATGGGTTTGCCCCCGGGGTCGGCGTGCTGCGCCGTCCAGGCATCCACCACATGCTGGTGGATGAAGGTTGGATCGCCGAGCGTGAGGGTGTAGCACTGGAGTTCCTCGTGGGCGGAGCGCTCGTCGAGGGATCCGGGAGACGGGATGTTCATGGTTCGAAGAACCGCCTATCGCCTGCTTCGACCTCGCCACGAGGGTACCACCCTTCCCGCGGACATGGTCGATGACCGTTCCGGCCGAACAGCTGCTCGCAGTCGCTCCAGCGCTCGGGGGTCAACGGGTGGCATTCCAGCGGAATATTCATGAGCGATTGTATGGATTGCTGTCGGGATCCGCAAGACGGAAGTTCGAAGGCGGAAACTTGAAGTGTGAAGGAGGTGTGACATCGCTCACTTTTCACACTTCGAACTTCGAACTTCGAACTTCGAACTTCACAGGGGGCTCACACGAAGACACGAAGCCACGAAGAAACGCAACGCCCTGGGAACTCGGATGAGCAGAAGGTGGACAACCCTGAAGGGGTTGCGTTCCCCGAGCCTGTCTTCAAGCCGGGAAAACGGGCTCACGCGAAGCCGCGAAGGTTGGGAAGGAAGTCGAGGTCCCGGCCGTACATCGAACGGCACCCGGCGGACGCCGGGGTCCAGGGTCGAGGATGCAATGACTCACACGAGGACACGAAGCCACAAAGTCACGAAGTCACGAGGAGCAACGACGGTGTGTGGAGGATGAACCGAGGTGCGGTTGTGGTGGGGTGAACAGTGCATGACACGGCCGCGGAGCGGCCACAGGGCATGGCTCACGGCTTCAGCCGTGGGGATCCCCGAGGCACCTGTGGACTCATCCCGGAGGAAGGCGAGCCGCCCCTTCCACCCGCAGAGATCCCACGATCCGGTCCGCAACGGGCTCCGACAAGCGCGCCTGAGGCTCCCAGTACGAGACGGTCAGCGTGAAGGACCTCTGGTCTGCCCACACGTGGAAGACGCGTACCCGGAAGTCACCCTGCACATCCTTCGAGTGGAGGTGGTATTCGGAGACGAGTACCCTGAGTCCATTGAGATCCTTTCGCGTCGTGCCTCTCCATGAAGTCAGCGACATCCCCGCATCTGCCACGCCACGACGGACCTCTTTCTCGAGCTCGACATCGAGCTGGTGGAGTTCGCCGGTGGAGATGGCCCGTGCGTCAGCCTGGGAGAGATCCAGGTGGGGGAAGTAACGGGCGCTCACCATCCCGATCGTGTGGCCGGTCTCATCGGAGAGGTTGGCTTCGAAGGGAGGCCGAGGGTGATCGAACGACACACGCGACAGATCGAGGCGCGACGGAAGAGAGGAATCCCGGGTGACAGGCTGATTGTTGGAGTGAACGACCCAGGTGCCCGGCACCTCGACCGACACGCCGTGGGGCAGCGTCACCGTGACGAACGAATCCGTGGTCTGGGGCAATCGTCCCTCAGGAGTCGCCAGGGCAACCAGCATCACAGCAGCGAGCGGGTGCATTGTGAACCTCCTTTTCCGGGGAGCCTTCTCACTCCGCCGTTGTCGGATCGATGACCGAGCGAATCTCCGACACGGAGTTCGCGGGAAATCCCCCCATCTCAGCATGCTTCCGCACCGCGGCCTCGTCGGGAGCGATGTACACGCAGTAGATCTTGTCGTCCGTCACATAGCTGTGGACCCACTGAACCTGGGGTCCGATCTCCCGAAGGACCCCGCACGACTTCTGCGAGATGCCCTGCAACTCCGCGGACGAGAGCTGGCCTGCACCCGGAATGTGACGTTCGATCACGAACTTCGGCATTGTCCTCCTCCTTTCCGGCTCTTCAGGAGTTTGGTGGGCTGTGGCTTCGCTCCGTCCGGACCCACGCGAGAGCCGGAGGAGCCTCAAGAACAGTACAGCGCGCGGTCAGATTTGGTAAGCCCACAGGGCTCCAACCGTGTCCAGCGACGGTCACGGGGCTGGGACCCAGAAGGGGCTCACGCGGAGACGCGGAGACGCCGAGGCTGCGTCGATGAGATCACAATGTCGGAAAGGATTTGTCCCGAGGCAATGTCCTTCACCGGCGCGAACTATCGGCCACCGGTTTTGGGAAGAAGCTGGCCACGTCGTAATAATCGGACAAGAGTATGATCTTGCCGTTCGCGATCCGGGCGACGGCAGCACCACGGCCCCTCACAGGCTGGTTGGTGACGGGCCCGCCCGGGCTGGGACCGGTATAGGTGGCCGTCCAGGTCCACTCCGCCGTGACGCTTTCCCCGTCCGTGAAGGACGAGTTGACTTCCCAGCGGTAGTTCGGCGACACGGCGATGACGTCTCGCATGAAACCCCGCACCGCCGCTGGACCTTCGCCACGAAAGCCCCAGGCAAAATCTTCGTGTATGCCGGTTGGAGCAAGCAAGGTGTCCAGCGCCAGCGAATCATGACGGTTCCAGGCATCGATGTAGGCCAGGAGTACGGCCTTCGGATCCGGGTCGGCGGTGCTCTGCGGTTGTGGTGAACAGGCGAAGAGCCCGATCGCAGCGGCGAGTGCTCCCGTAAGCAACTTCATGACGGTCTCCTGGTGTGGTGAGCAACGGACCGTACGGGCTTCAAGAGGGAGGCACACCACAGTCGGAACACCTGGGTGACCAGAAGAAGCCTCACAACAGTACCCCCCATCGTCGACTACGGTAACCCCCGTGGTTCGGACCGGGCCAGGGGAGGGGGGGGCCTTCTCAGACGGCGTTGTGGCTCACGAGGGGAAATCGCTCCGGATGTTCGATGGACTCCACAGAAGCGCAGGGCGTGCTGCGGTCGGGGTGATCTGGTAGACGATGCTCTCCCGGCCACCCGCATCGACCCGCGACCCCACGGCCACCCCGCCGATCTTTTCCACGGCCCGCCGGGAACGCAGGTTCAGCGGACCGATGAGAAAGAGCACCCGGATGGTCTGCTCGGTTCCTCCCCAGAACGTGCCCGCCCAGAGTGCCCGCGAGTGCCCTTCCATGCGGGCGGATATCAGAGCGTCGAGGCGACTCATTTCCTCCCGGCGTTCGGCGGGTAACAACTCGATGTACGCTGAGGGGTCCTTTCCGGTCCTTTCCATGGGGTTCCGTCCTGTGGAAGATGTACGAAGTCCTCGCGCCCAAGGTGCCGCTGGATATGCGGCGATCCTAGAGGTGAAGTTGCAGCCCGGCCGATACCACCACACGGTCATTGGTATCCCGAGGGGGTGGGATGGTGCCGGTGAGTGCGTGATAACGGAGTCCGAGCATCACCCCCACTCTTCGCAACTCTCCGAACCCGAGAGCCAGACCGGCGCTAGGGTTCCAGACCCCACCATCGATCCTGTTGAACCAGAGGCCACCGAGCCTGGCGGTTGCCTCGAGTCGCCAGGAGAGACCGCGTGGGGTGAGGCGGACGACTGGTCCAATGTCGAATGCTTTGGCATTCTCACCGGGGCACGGCGGCCCGGTGATCAGGTCACAGCCGACGTTGAATCCCCAGGTACTCCCACTGGCGGCCACTGACCACCGACCCAGCTCCGGAGTACGGAGTTCCACCCCAGCCAGAAACCCCTCGGGTTCCTCGGGTGTGTAGCCGAGGAACCCCGTCACGGACGGCACTGCCCCAGTGGATTGTGCTTCCAGGCACCCGGCATATCCGGCCAGGAGGGCGAAGAGAAACGGCCATGCCGGACGTAGCCCACGACGGGGCTCCGCCGTGGGCCTTGAATCCCTCATGGAACTTGACCTCGCAGGATGACGCCCAGACGCGGTCTGGCGATCGCTGACCACCATTGCCGCGAGGCGCTCCAGGTACGGCTTCGCCATTCGGTCCTCTCCTGGCTCTGGGTGCGTATGATGGTCGTGCTGTGGAGGACTCTCCGAACCATACTTCCTGGCGTTCATGCTGGTAACCCCGGCACGGGGCCGATCCCCCCAACCGCGGAATTGTGAAATCCTTCGCTCTTCCGGGTTTCGTGTGGGTCGGGCCTGGCCGGCCCGCGAGAGCACGCTACGTGGAGGCGCGGAGGGGAAAAGGAGTCAACCACGAAAGGCACGAAAGGGCACGAACGGGGGTGGGGGGTCTACCGCCTCCGTGCGGGAGGCCATTCTGGATCCATCCAGGACGGAGAGCTGCAGGGTGGTCGCCCGCTTCAGATGAAACTCGGGAGAGCCCATTCTGTCACCCTAAGCCGGCAGAGCCGGAACCAAAGAGGCGCGTCGAGTTTTTCGCGTGAGTTCCCCGGGGCTTTCGCCCCGGGCTCGGCGGCGAGAGGCCGTTCACACGGCCGGATGTTCGTCGGGGCTGCCGGTGGCGTGAGCCACCTCCCCTGGCCGAGCAAGGGGCGTCAGCCCCGGGAAAAACCAATCGCCGGGCCACGGCGACGCTCCGCGACGCGAACATCGAGATGCCTCAAAGTTGAATGCCCTCCCAACCGCCTTCAAACGCACTGCCTGCGCGGGTTTCCGGACGTCGCCCATAATATTGTTGCCGTTTTGTGTTCAATCCTGTTTGTAAGGGACTATTTCTGCTCTTGGTACTTCCCTCGCGGTTAACTCCCTGGGGGAGAGGAGGCTCTCCGGGTGGACATGAACCCATGCCAAAGCCTGGAGAGCCAAATCTTTCACAAAGTCTCCCACCCGAACACCGAGTCAGGTGTACCCTGGCGAGGAGCCGCCCCGGGTGAGGAGAGCCAAACGCCGAAGGAGCAGAACACCCAGGAGGCCGGCGACGGGAGAGGTCACCAGGCCGGGGAAATACCCTCCCGCCAGAACCGAGAACAGAGGATGTGCCACCCCGTTGACCGCGCTTGCGATGCCCAGGAACCAGAGAGGGAAGAGGGCTGCCCGGCGGCGTGCGGCCAGGCCCCAGGCGGAGAGACTCCAGATCATGAGCCAGGCGAAATTGAAAACCACGAAGACCCGGATCGGCATGGGGGGAAGGCCGAGCAGTGCCGGGAACTGCTCGTGAAAACCGGTCACGAGTTCCTCGGTGAAGTGGGCGGCCTGGAAGAGGGTGGTGATCACGGCAAGGTGGACCGCACCCCGGATGATCTGCTTGCTGTCGTGGGCCCAATCGCGCGCGAGAGTGAGGAAGAGCGCGATGGCAGCGGCCACACCGAGGACCATGGCGCTGGGGAGAAGGCTGCGGAGATCGTCGTTCATCAACCTGACTCCGATTCGAGGGAGACAGTCAGATCGGAGGGGTTCACGGGTCTGTCGGTCGGCCCGATTCGAGCATTGCATCCAGTCCCTGTAAGTCACCAAGCACCCACAGCTCGGCGATGCGGTCCCCTTCGAAGCGGAACAACGCACCGCCCAGCCATTCCACCGGTCTGCCCGTGGGAGGGAAGCCTCTGAACTCCGCCGTATGTCGCCCGGAGAAGAGCATCTTCGCGAACGCCTTGTCGCCTTCGGTGACGCAGGCCAGAACCTCGCAGTGGTACTCGGAGAGGGAGCCCCGGACCGACAGCACATACTCGATGAACGCGTCCTGCCCGCGGAGTTCATTGCCGAGCGAGCCGCGGAAGGAGAAGTCCGGGGTGAGCAGCGCGGAGGCCGCTTCGAGGTCGCCCGCGTTCCAGATCCGGGCGTAGAACTCGTGCACCAGTGTCGGGGTACTCATGATCCCTCGATATCGCGGTCGGCCATTTATCACCAATGAAAACAAGTCACCTGAAACGCGTCGAAAGGAATGGCTCCTGTCCGATATGTCCGCAAGCCAAAGGAAACCGGGCCTCAACCTCTTCACCGCGACTTCGGTCCGCGGCCGGGATCAGTCGACCCCCAAGTCTCGGACGAACTCCGCGCTGTCGTCGAAGTCCGGACTGATACCGAGCTCGTCGGTGATCGTGGCCCTCACCACCTGCCTTACTTGATCCCGGGTCCATGCGGGCGTCGGCGTGAGGAGGGCCGCCGGAGCGTGAACCGCCAGGTACTGTGCGACGCCACCCACCGTCGGCCATTGGCGGGCCACGGAGAACCTGAGGGGTTTGGTCGCGAGGATGCCCAAAGTGAGAGCCGCAATCGCACCCAGGGACGGGAGGAAAACGCCTGAATCCGTGATCGCAGCCAGTCCCATGCCCATGGCGATGGAAAAAACCGTCACCGGCACCGTGACCCATGGAGGACGCGTGAGCGGCGGCCACGCCGGAACCTTCGAGGCGTCGGCCAGGGCCTTCCAGAGAGCCCGTCGGCGTTGTCGCGGGACGAGGTGCTCCAGGCGGGCATCCCTGACGATTGTGCCGCGGGGGATACCGAGCACCTGTATCAGGGCCTGCCGGACACGGTAGAAGGCCCTCTGGGTGAGGCAGGTGGGATCGGAAGCATGAGCGACGCGTTTGTAGATGTAATCGATGACGTTGCGGGGGGTGCGGAGGTCAGCAGCATCCGCGTCGGGAATGACGATCTGAAACCGCTCTTCCAGCTCCATGACGAGTTCAACGCCGTCGAGCCCCATTTTTGTCATTCCCCTTCAGTGCATTGCCGCTCAGGACGCGATCCGGCATGCCGACGTGGTCGCCGACGTTCTCCAGTGCCCGCGCCGGTCAGGCCGCGCTGCCGACGAAGTTCTTCGGGCTGACGGCGATCCCCGCAAAGGCTCGCAGGACCTGCCGGTCCGCCGTCACCAGCGGCACGCCGAGCTCCTCCGCCAGCGCGACATACTCGCAATCATACGCGGAGCAGGGGGAGGCGGCCACCAGGTGCAGGATGCGGTCCCCGGGGACCGAGAACTCATGGCCGCCCAGGAGCCCCTCGGCAAGCTCATGGGCCCGCCAGGCGTCGCTCGCGCTTAATCCGCGCTGGCGCATGAAGGCCGCCAGGACGCTGCGGAACTCGCTCCGCCACAGGAGGGGCGCGGCCCAGACCGGATCCTTCTCAAAAACGCGCTGGGCCAAGGCGGTTTCCGGCCCGCCCAGGAGCAGATACGCGACCAGGTTGACGTCCGCGACGATCACGCTCGGCCCGTCTGGCGTGCGGTCCGCAGGTCATGGTCGGTCAACGGTTGGAGCCGGAGCCGCTCCCGGAAGGCCTGCGCCGCCGACAGCCACGCGCCTGGGTCCGCCCGCCTTGCACCCACCGCTCGTTCCAGGCAGACGATGATCTCGCCGTTGAGGCTCCGCCGGTGGGCGTCGGCCTGTTCCTTCAGGCGTCGGTAGATAGGGTCGGGGAGACCCTTGATCGTCAGCGTCGGCATGATGGCTCCATAGTGATACCAAAATGGAACCTACGCACACTCTGTCGTGGGATCAAGAGCCGAACATGTAGGGACCGCTCAGTCCCCACGGTGGTGATGCTCCACTCCTGGACAATCCTCAGGGAGACGCCCCAGGGAAGGGAGCCCGTTCGCTCCAACCCTCTGCCGCCTACACCCTAAGCCGGCAGACCCGGAACCAAAGAGGCGCCTCGGGGTCGCGTGGGTTCCCCGGGGCTCTCGCCCCGGGCTCGGCGGCGAGAGGCCGTTCACACGGCCGGGTGTTCGTCTGGGCTGCCGGTGGCGTGAGCCACCTCCCCTGGCCGAGCAAGGGGCGTCAGCCCCGGGAAACACCACTCGCCTCGACGCGGCGATCCGCGACGTGAACGCACCAAACGCCTCAAAGTTGGATGCCTTCAGGGGAGCCGTCAAACGCACTGCCGACAAGGGTTTCCGGGCGGCCTCCGAAGTTTTGTTGTCGTTTTGCGTTCAATCTTGTCCGTAAGGGACTACACCCTGCTCCCGACTCCCTAAGCCGGCAGAGCCGGAACCAAAGAGGCTTACACACT
This sequence comes from Gemmatimonadales bacterium, assembly GCA_039794085.1. Lineage (GTDB taxonomy): Bacteria > Gemmatimonadota > Gemmatimonadetes > Gemmatimonadales > GWC2-71-9 > OFTM291. The sequence continues at coordinate 83 of JBDIWC010000026.1, read as the reverse complement.
CGGAGCCACAGATACTGCCCGGGTATGCTCGCGGTCTGCGGGGTTCCTACTCCCAAGACCAGATGCGGCCCGACACCTGGCCT
>JBDIWC010000025.1:0-57765 GCA_039794085.1 Gemmatimonadales bacterium | reverse complement strand
TCAGATCATAGCGCGTGTGCGGACCTGTACGGTAACGTTCCATGCGACAGAGTTTAAGGCCATATTGTAAAACCTAAAGGTGTCGCCTGAAGGCGAGGGTTTCAGACCCATCGCAGGGACAATGAACCCGGCACCCTGATCTACGAATGGAGCACGAGCGCGGATGGGAGCACCGTCTGGATCCTGGAGCGGTACCGCGACTCCGAGGCCGCGATGATCCATCTGGGCACCTTCGGCCGCCGCTTCGCGGAGCGGTTCCTGGCGATCCTGACCCCGGTGCGCATGGTGGTGGCGGGGTCACCGGACGAGAGGGTGCGCTCGGCCCTGGAGGGGCTGCATCCGGCCTGGGGCGCACCCGTGGGAGGGTTTTCACGTTAGGGAGACTCTGATCGATTGACGGGACAGCCAATGCCCATCATTCCCGCGCACGTGGGAATCCATTTTCGCCCAAGCGCCGCGGCCGGTGTCCGCCGGGCGACACTGCGATTGACAACGGCTCGGCCCCCACCTTCTCTTCCCCTCATGCGCACCCCGCGAGCAGGGCTCCCTTTCGCCGGTCCGGTCTCCGGGCTCCTTCGCGTGGCTCTCCTGGCCTGCGGGGAGACCGGCTCCCCCACCCCCCTGGTCACCACCACCGACTCGGCGGGCGTCGCCATCGTCACGATCACCACCGACCCGGCCTCGCTGCCCGTCTGGCACCTCGACCCCGTTCCGGAAGTGATGATCCGCACGGCGGGAGATCTCGAGTTCGGGCGGTTACGGCAGGCGGTGTGGATGGAGGATGGCACGATCGCCGCCCTCGACGACCGGCCGGAGGCGATTCATCTGTTCGACAGCACGGAGCTCTGGCTCCGCTCCCTCGGACGGCGGGGGGACGGTCCGGGAGAGTTCTGGTCCGCCAGTTCCCTATCTGCGGCGGGCGATTCACTCTATCTGTACTCCAGGACGCAGGGCCGGCTCAGCGTGTACCATGCGGTCCGCGGTTTTGTCCGCAGCGTGTCGTTCGGGGACTGGCGTCTTGCCCCCGATGGCGTACGGGCCGTGAGGCCCGACCGCCTCAGGACCACCCGGACCACTTTCGACACCCTCCCCCCGTCGGGTCCCCCTCCCCATCTGATCGCGATGAGCACCACCGTGCTCACCACCGATGCCTCGGGCCGACCGCTGGGCCCGGAGCTCCACTATCCGAACCGCCCGGAGATCGAATACGGGGATCTCGGGGGAGTACCCTATTTCTGGCCCCTGCCCGTCCTGTCGGTGTCGGGACACGGGGTCGTCTGGGGACCGGGTGACACTCACCGCCTCACGGTACTCGACAGCGGGTTGGCCCCGGTTCGCGAGATCCGGTGGTTGATCCCTCCCGAACCGCTGCGCCGGAGCGAGGTGGACAGCACCCGGGAATACCTGCGCGAATCCTGGCGCACCATGCCCGACGGGTATGCGGAGCGGGTGCTGGCGCTCGTCTTCGACGACCGTTTCATTCCGAAAGTGCGGCCCGCCCTGGGACGGGTCCTGGTCGATGACGCGGAGCGGATCTGGATCTCCCGGTTCCCCATGATCATCGAGCCGGAGGTGGAGCCCTCCCGGTGGCTGGTGCTCGATCCGGAGGGAATTCCCCTCGGGCGGATCGAGATCCCACCCGGACAGCGCCTCGTCACCGTGCGAGGGGATCGGGCCCTGCGCATCACCGAGGACGCGGACGGGGTGGCGGCAGTCGTCGTGTCACGCCTGTCAAACCACTGATTCCCCCGCCGATTTCCTCGGTCCTCCCGCCACCTCCAGGGAATTCCCCCACCCGAACAGTTCCCCCCGGGTGCGGGACAGCCGGTCAAAACTCCGGTAATCACAGGTCAGCTCCTCCCCGGCGGCGATGTCCCGGAGAGTCACCGTGAGGACGCCGGAGTCGTCGCAGTTCGGCGTCGGGGAGTGATTCATGAACCGGGCATTGTCCCCACAGAGGATGTAAAGACCCTCGTCGTTCAGGTAGCAATACCGTTCGAACCACTCCCGCCACGACGGGGGGAACGCCATCAACTCGTCCTCTCGAAGCGCCTGGTCCACTCCCGGAGTGAAATCCCAGAGCAGGGTGCCCCCCGGGAGAGGCACCGCTGTGAACACGCCGAACCCGTGGATCGGGCTCGGGCCGAGAAAGGTGGGAACGCGGAACATGCCCGGAGGCCTTTGGATGAGAGAACGGGCCCCGGGTGGAGCCCGTGAGGGCTCTAATCTAACGTCCCGGTTTGCGGGCGAAAGCCCCCCCGGTGAAGGGAAGGGGAGGGGGAGGGGAGGGGGATGCGCGGGGTGCGCCCTCCCCCTGGATGCCCTGGCGAAGCTACGGGAGCGGCTTGACCGCCAGGTTCGACACCTGAATCGTCAGGTTGTGGTTGAGACGGACCCCGTAGTTCCCGTCGCTGTAGAGTCCCATCGCCGCCTTGCGGAACACCTCGGTCCCATTGGCCAGGAAAATCATCTGTCCGTTCTGAACCCTGATTTCCAGGGTATTGGTGTTGGTGCCATCGGCCTTGTCCACCTGGACCGCGGCGTTTTTTTCCCACGCCGTGTTCACCCAGGCCGTCTCATTGCCTGTGCGGGTCTTGACCAGGAAATCCCCGTCGCCGCGAACCAGGAAATAGGTGTAGACCTGGTTGGGGCCGGCCAGGTCCTTGCCCCCGACCACGAGGCCCACCCCGTGGGCATGCCCCTTGGAGCTGACCTGCTTGAAGGTTCCCGTCACCGCGTAGTTGCCGGTGGCCTTGAGATCATCGCGCCAGAGCACGATGGCGGGCCCGTTGTCGATCTGCCATCCGTCCGTCAGCTTGGTCATCTTCACGTCCTTCAGCGGACGGTCCCTGTCCACCCGGGCATGCCACCCGGGGAGCAGGGCACCCCCGCCATCGACCGTGCGGTCGGCATCGTGCTGCTGGGCGCTGAGGGGCGCGGCCACCAGAACCGCCAGTGCTGCGAGAAGACTCGTCTGTACGTTCATGGGACACCTCGGAGGTGGGCGAAGGGTAGAATGGCGGGATTGCGGCTCCGCCACGGAACAGATGGGTGCAATATACCCCATTACGTCGATCGGAATTCGGGGGTTTCGGCTGGGCCCCAACGCCCCGGATGATTCGGGGAGGACCCAACTGCTACGGTCGGACTTCCACCCCCAGGTTCACCGACCGACCCACCGGGGGAGACCCGTTGTCCCGCACCAGCCGGTCCGATCCCCCCGGATTGTCCACCGACAGGAAGGCGGAGAGGCGGCCTCGAAGGTCGGCCGACAGGCTCAGCCACGGCCGGAACAACGAGGGGAAGCGCACCAGAAAGGAGCTCAGGTCCTCCGGCAGGGGGTCGGGAGACTGTTCCGCCCGGACGAGGGCGCGCACATCCCAGCCTCGCCATGACCCGAGTCGAGCCGCCCCCGCCGACAGCCGGAAACCACCAGGTGCCCAGGTGAGTGACAGGGTGGACGTGGACGAGGGGACCTCCGGCACGTCGTCTCCCACCCGGAGCTCCCCGGTATATCCCGGCGCGAGACGCCTCACCTCGCTGTCGGTCACATGATGTGCCCCCCGGAGCTCAAAGGCGCCGAGGGTGAAGCTCGCCTCCACCTCGACCCCCCGGTTGTCGATCGCCCCGACGTTCTGGAACTGGTAGATGGTGGTGCCGCGGGTCTGCCTGGGGCGGGTCACGGGCTGGATCAACCCGTCGGCCTGCTGATCGAAGTAGGTGACTGCCAGCCGGGCCCCGCCATCGGAATGGAACTCGAGACCCGCTTCCCCGCCTCGCTGGATTTCCGCCCCGAGACCGGGGTTGGCCTGTTGCTGGAAGGTCCCGGTGGTCAGGGCGGCGCTCATCCCCGGAGAGGGCGGCCGGATGGCCCGGCCCCAGGAGCCGCGAACCCGGACGGCGTGCCGGCCGGCCGGAATGGTCCACACCGCGCCGGCCGTGGAGGCCCACGCCGGCCCCGCTTGGTCCCCCACTGTGGAGCTCCATTCGGCCCGGGTGCCCCCCGTCACCAGCACCCGCTCCCCGAACCGGAGCCGGACCTGACCAAAGACACCGGAGTTGTCGGCATCGTCCTCCAGCACGGTGGTCACCCGGCGACGGCCCCCCGTCTCCCCGTCTCCCACAACCCCTCGATCCTGGTTCAGAGATGAGTGCTCCGCACCGAGTGTACCCGTCAGGCGCACCACCCCTCCGATCCTCCCCTCCCCGACCATGTTGTAGCGGACGGAGGCGCGTGTGGCCTGGACATGGGTGGCGCCGAGAGGGAATCGAGGCGCCAGAAGGAGGGGACGGGCACGTTCGATCGCCCCTTCGGCGTGGTCCACGCCGGCCACCACGGTGTGGAACCACGACTCGGAGAAGTACTGCGTCGCCGTGATTCCCCCGCCCACCGTTCGAATCTCCTCGGGAACGGAGTCGATGCGACGCAGCGTGCGGAGGTCGAGAAACTGCTGCTCCAGAAACTCGTGACGACCTCCACGCGCCGAGCCCTCCAGTACCACCGGACCCGCCACCACCCTTCCTCCACCCTGAACGCTCCAGGATCGTGCCCACGGCACCGCACGCGCGTTTCCCGCGTGCTGGTACTGGCCTCCGATCTCCCCCGCAGCCCGTGTGCCGTCCACGGTGGCACCCAGCCCGTAGGCCTGACGGAGGTTGGTCCCATCCGCCGACCGATCGAGGGATCCTCCCGACACGATCCCCCACGCTCTGGAGGCGGAGCGGGCGGCCCAACTCCCCTTGCGCGTCACCACCTGAATCACCCCATTGATCGCGTCGGCCCCGTAGAGCGCCGCCCCCTGCGGCCCGCGGAGGACCTCGACCCGTTCGATGCTGCGGGGATCGAGAAGCAGGATCAGATCGGGGGACGCCACCTCCACTCCGTCGACATAGGTCTTGAGGGCCCGGGTGGCGAACGAACTCACTCCCCGCGCGGCACCGACCGCCGCCGGAGGCCCCCCGGGTCCGGTGTCCCAGAACACGACACCGGGGAGGGCGCTGCGCAGGAAATCGGCGGTGGAGAGGAACCGGTGACGCCGGACCTCGTCTCCCTCGGCGATGCCGACCGCGGACGGTTGCTTCCACGCCGGTGCTCCCCGCACCGGAGTTCCCATGACCACGACTTGGTCGAGCTCGCGCACTCCCGTGGCCGCGAGCAGATCGGAGAGCGGTGAATCTCCCGCCACGCGCGGGGCCGACGCCGTCCCCCGGCGTTCGGGAACGATCACCACCGTCCCCTGTGCCGTCATCACATGCGTGAGCCCGGTGTCGCGGAGAAGGGCGGTGAGGATGTCGCGCAGAGGACCTCGCATCGCCAGGGTCACCTCCCGGCCCGGCGGGATCAGGTCCCCGCTGAACGCGAGAGGGACGTTCCGGTCCTGGCGAAGAGTGAGCAAGGCACCGGAAAGCGGGGTCCTCACGAAGGATACCTCCACCACCCGATCGAGCACCGGCACCGCACCCGCCTGCGCCACGATCGACGATCCCGGTGGCAGCGACACCACGACCGAAACTCCTGCCGCGAGGAAAGACCTCACCGGAGGAGAATCGCGCCGTCACGGCGTTCCACCTCGACCCCGAGGCTCAGGCGGAGGACCTCCAACGCATCCTCCACCCGGTCGAGGTCGAAGGTCGCCGTGATGCGCCGCGCTCCCAGGGCACTGTCTCCCACCGTAAGGATCACACCGTACCAGCGGGAAAACAGGGTGGCCAGCGAGTCGACAGGGAGATCCTCCACCGGGAGCCGTCCCCCGCGCCACGCCACGAAACCGGCGAGCGAACCGGGACGCGACACCGTCGGAGCCTGTCCCGTCATCACCTCTCCCACATCCTCCGGCCCGAGGGTGACCGACGAATCGCCCCCTCCCGCGGACCGCAGCGCCACCGCACCCGACACCACAGCCACCTGCACACGACCCTCACCCGGCCATGCCCGCACCGTGAACTCGGTGCCCAGATCCTCGGCCACCCCGCCGTCCGTGTGGACCCGGAAGGGGCGGGACGCATCGTGCTCCACTTCGAACCACGCCTCCCCTTCCAGATCGACCCGCCGCTCTCCCCTGCCCGACGCGAGCCCCCCCCCGATCCGCAACACCGATCCCGGGGCCACCACGATCCGGGACCCATCCTCCAGTTCCACCGATCGCCGCTCTCCAGCGGCGGTACGGATGGTGTCGGGACCAGCCTGCCCCGGGCCCCCGGACCCGGCACCCCGCCACAGAAGAGTGGCCCCGGCCACGAGAACCAGCGCCGCCGCCATGCGGAACGTCGGCCGCCGGTGAAAAGGGAGCACACGAACCGGCGCATCGATCCGGGCCACGAGCCGGGTCCACGCCTGGTCGGTGGTGCGGGATCCGGTCCCTCCAACCCCGGCATAGGCGGCCAGGAGACGATCCAACTCCCGGGCAAAGGCCGGGTCGGTCTCCGCTCGGCGTTCGATCCCGGCAGATTCTTCCGGGGAGGCCTCCCCCGCCAGGTACCGCGCCAGCAGGTCATCCGGGATCTGGTCAAGCATGGGGCAGACGCCCTCCAGCCGAGAGTGGGACGGGATTTGCATGAGACAGGGACACGCGAGTCCCCCGATACCCTGACACCGGGTCAGGGACTAATATGCTCTCACCGATGCTCAGGACAACGACATGACCCAGGGCCGGGACCCGATCGCCCCCGAGGTGCTTTCTCGTCTCCACGACGGGGACCGCGAGGCGTTCGAGGTGGTGTTCCGGCATTTTCACCCCGGTCTCGTGGGACTGGCCCGCCGGTACAGCGACTCCACCGATGCTGCGGAAGACGTAGTGCAAGAGGTGTTCCTCACGCTCTGGAAACGGCGGGCGGAAGCCCCGGCGGAGCATGGCCCCCTGACGGCATGGCTCCTTCGGTCGGTCCGGAACCGCTCTCTCAATGTGATCCGGCACCGTCGGGTGGTGCGCTCCTGGGCCGAGCGGGTGGTCCGGGAGGCGGAGCTTCCTGACGGTCCTCCAACCCCCGGCTCCGAGGAGGGGCTCACCGACATCGAGCGCCAGGTGAGGGAGGCGATCGCCAGCCTCCCCGACCGCACCCGTGAAATATTTCTCCTGAGCCGCGACGAAGGCCACTCCTATCGCCAGATCGCCGAGCGGCTGGAGATCTCGGTCAAGTCGGTGGAAACGCTGATGGGACGAGCTCTCAAGACCCTCCGCACTCAGCTTGCTCCCCTGCGGGAGTGACCCCCCTGTCAGGGTGATTCCGGGGACGGGTGTCCCTGTGCTGGAGCCGCCATCGTGGCGGACGGCACGATCACCTTGATCCAGGAGTCGACAATGCGTTCCTCTTTCCTTCGTCCCACGGCCCTTTTCCTTGGCCTCCTCTCCCTCGGCGCCTGCTCCGAGGACGCCTTGGCCCCCGCGCCGGTGGCGGAACCCGACCTGGAAGTCGAGTTTGCCCTGACCCAGGCCGGGCAGGAGGCGAACCAGCGCGGTGACCATCCCTCCGCCGGGGCGTTCTCCGGCGCCGCGTCCGCGCTCCGGTACGGCATCACGCCTTCGCCCGTGGCGGTTACCGTCAACGACGTTCCGAGCGAGTATCTGGGGTTCGTGCAGACCGAGACCCGGGTGGCCGACAACGGCGAAACCGTCGAGATCCGTTCCCTGGTGGCGTGGACGGCGGGCCGGCCGAATGCGGTGCTCAGCCTCACCACCGCCTCGGACAACGGGGATCTCGGCTACCCGATCGCCGACCTGAGCAGCGACGCGGGCCGGTCGCGGGCAGGGGCCACCTGGTCCGACCGGCGCACCGGACGCACCTGGGTGGCCACCTCGGGGTCGGGTGGCATGTCCCAGGTGGACCTCGGCGGCCCGTGCCCGATCCGGTCTTCCCGTACGGCGGGGGTGGACTGCACTCTGGCCACCTACCGGGTCACCCTCGCCGGGCGCTTCCACAACCTCCTGGGCAATGGCGAGCTGGGTGACAACGTGATCTTCATCACGGCCTCGGCGGCGGACGTGAACGGGGCGATCTTCACGCCGAAGTGATCCTTCCCGCTCTGGCACCATGCACCCTCTCCGGGGTGCCCGGGGAGGGTGATGTGCGTGCGCCGTCCTCCGCTTCCATATCGGGAGAAAATCCTTACTTTCGAACGAGCCATGACCATTCGTGCCCCGGTGAAGGGTGTCCGCCACAGCCTCGGTTTGCTGACTCCGCTCCTGCTCATCGGGTGTGGCCCGGCCGGCACCTCCTCAGCCTCCGCCCCGTTTACGCTGACCACGACGGGGGACACCACCATCGCCTGGAGCACCGTCCCGGCCCGGCCGGACACGCTCCTCCTCGTCCCCGACCTCCTGATCGGGGTGGAGGAGGGCGAGGAGGCCCTCACGTTCTCCGGTGTGTCGGCCCTCAGTGTCGATTCGGCGGGAAACATTCATGTGGTGGATGGCGGCAGTTCGACGATCCGGGTGTTCGGCCCTGACGGGACTTTTCTGCGGCGTTTCGGCGGGCCTGGAGCGGGCCCCGGAGAGTTCCGCTACGCGACCGCTGTGGCGATCCACCGGGACGGCCGGATCCTCGTGCCCGACGGCGCGAGCCGGCGGATCAACGTGTACAGTCGGGAGGGCACTCCGCTGGCCCATTGGAGTCTCGCGGGGCACCAGGTCCGCAGCGATCCTCCCCTGCGACCGCTCCCGGATGGGTCCACGCTCGTTGCCATCCAGCCCGAGGGATCGAATCCCTGGCCCCCTCCCTCCTTTCTCCGGTTCTCCCCCGACGGATCGGTGCAGGACACCATCGAGGTGCCACCGGCCCAGGCCGAGTCGTGTCCCGCCACGCTCTACGATGGCTCCCAACCGCGCCCGGTCGTCCACACCCCGACCCTGACTGTTGTCCCCGGACGGGATGGAGGTCTGGTTGTCGGATGCAACCGGGAGTATGTGTTCCACGTGGAGCGGAGCGACGGCACCGTCCTCCGGATCGGCCGGGACTGGGAACCGGTGCCGGTGAGCCCGGCAGAGCGGGAGTTCTGGACCCGGGGCATCACCGCCCAGTTCCGCCAGCGCAACCCCGACTGGCGGTGGACCGCTCCCCCGGTCCCCGATCACAAGCCGGCCTGGCGTCAGATCCTCGTGGGGAGTGACGGCCGGTACTGGGTGAAAACTTCCCAGCCGAGCACCAGCGGTCCGGCGCCGGAGAACAGCCCCGCATGGTGGCCGGAGGTCGTGTACACGTCACCGATGGGGTACGACCAGTTCGATACCACGGGGCGCTGGCTCGCGGTGGTGAAGGTTCCTCCGGAACTGCGGGAGTACCCCGCCCCGTTCTTCCGGGGAGACACCGCCTGGGCAGTCGTCACCGACAGTCTGGGCGTGGAACGCGTGGCCCGGCTGCACCTGTCCTCCCCGCGCTGACCGGAAGTCCCGTCCGTTCCGGTCAGCGGTCGGCCTGTTCGCCGGCCGGTTTCACGGCCTTGGCGAAGTGGTCCCCCATCCAGTCCAGCAGCCGGGTCCAGTGGTCGGCAAAATCGGCGGCGTCACTGGCCCGGCCGGCTCCGTGTCCCCCCTTCATGTAGTTGACCCACACGACCTCCTTCCCGAGCCGCCGCAGGGCGTAGTACATCTCCCGCTGATTGGTGGCGGGCACGTTCCAGTCCCCCTCGCCGGAGAGGAGAAGCAACGGCGTCTTGATCCGGTCGGCAAACATCACCGCCGAGGTGGCGACGTACTTCTGCGGCTGTTCCCAGAGCGTGGCCCCGATCCGGTCCTGCCCCTCCTCCGCGGCGTTGTAGTTCCGCGTCGTGATGCGCGGGCTGTCCCCCAGAAAGGAGATGATGTTGACCTTGCCGGAGACGTTGGCGGCGGCGGCGAACCGATCGGTCTGGGTGACCAGAAGATTCACCGCGTACCCGCCGTAGCTCTGGCCGTAGACTCCCACCTGTTTCTCGTCCACCAGGCCCCGCTCGATCAGGGCGTTGATCGCGTTGGGGACGCCCTTGAGCCAGGCCTCGCCGGGGTAGCCCGTTTCGAACCGGACCGAGGGCCGGAAACCGAACCAGCCGCGGGCCGTCACCAGGTTCATGTTCTCGTTGTAGCCGTTGTCGAAGAACTCCTCGTAGATCTCCGCCACCAGCGGGTAGCGCTTTCCCGGAGCATAGTCCCGGGGATAGTAGAGTATTCCGTAGAGCGTATTGCCGTCCACATCGCGATAGGGCACGAGCTCGGTCCGGGCCAGGGCCACCTCGGCGAGCTGAGGGTTCAGGTCGGTGAGCCGCCGCACTTGGGAAAAGCCGATGTCGGCCACGTGCAGGTCGTCGGGGCGGTTGCCGTCGGACATGCGGAACACCACCGTGCGTCCATCCTCCGACACGGTCCAGTCTCCGTACACATGGGCATCGCGTCGCAGGTCCTCCAGGCGGCCCGTCTCCAGATCGAGGCGGGCCAATCCCCGGGCCCACCGGTCCCGTTCCGACATGCTGAGATAGACCGAGCGCCCGTCGGGGCTCCATCCCTGCACCGCGAGCCGCGGGCGGGCCTCCTCCGGTCCCGCGAACTCGAGGGCGGTCCGGAGTGCGCCGGTCGCGGGATCGAGAACGTGGAACCCGCGCTGGGACCTCACGAGGAGGGCGTCGCCCGTGGGGCTCCATCGCTCCAGGGTGAAGCGGAGTTTCGTGGTGTCGGTGGCGGACAGAGGTGCACGGTGGAAAGCCGTGAGGTTCCGGGCGCTGTCCGCACCCTCCCTCCAGAGGAAGACATTCCCCCGGTCGCCCCACGCCAGCGCCGTCGCCGCCCGGTTCCACTCCCCGGTGACGCGGCGTTCCGTGGGTTTCACCACCGTGTCGATCACCCCGCTGGCGGGATGGAGGCGGTAGAATCCGTACTCCGTCCCCGCCGACCGCGTGTAGGAGGTACGCTTCGGCTCCGTCAGGCCATAGACCAGGGTCCCTCCGTCCGGCGAGAACCGGACTCCCTGCGGCGCCGAGGAAAGAGCCGGAAGGTCCCGAATCGATCCGTCGGCGACGGTGACGAGAACCGGAACCTCCCGGCGGGCCAGGTTCCGCACCCGGTCCCAGTCGAGAAAATCGTTCCGGGAATCCTGCACCACGACCGGTCCCTCCGTCAGGTCGAGGAAGGCCCGCCGCGCCGAATCGGCCCACCCCTCGGGCCGAAGGGTCAGAAGGATGGCGGTCCCGTCCGGGGACCAGACCAGGGGGGACTGCTCGGAAATTCTGCGCGGGGTTCGCAGCGCCACCGGACGCACCCGCCCCGTTTCCGGCGAATGGATCTCGAGCTGGTAATGGCCCTCCACGAGCCGGAACATGGCGAGCCGGGATCCATCCGGCGACCAGGTTCCCTCCCGGAGCTGTTCCCGGCCCGGGAAGACTGACCGCGCTCGTCCCGTGCGCGTTTCGATCACCAGCAACTCGCTCGTGGATGGCGCGACATAGGTCGGGTCTCCGAAGCGGAAGTGGTCCACCCCCGAGCGGTCCCGCCGGGTCTGGGACGTGGCCGCCACCCATCGGCCATCCGGCGTCACGCCCGCGATCCGGACCGATCGAACATCGAGCGCGTCGTGGGTGGTGAAGGCACGCCCCTCATCCTGGCTTTCTACCGGGCGCACCGGCAGTATCGTCAACGCCGCGAGAAGGAGGAAGGGGCGGAGGGACATGCGACTGCTCCTGTGGAGGTGAGTTCTCAATTTCGTGCCCGCACTTTATCCCACCCTCTCCTCACTGGCCGGAGGCGGAATCGGCCATCGCGAGGCGGTACTCCGCCGCACGTTCAGAATGCCCCAGCTGGTCGAACGCCTGGGCGAGATCGGTGGCCGCATAGCGGAGCCAGGCCGTCAGCGGGTTGGGCTGGGCCTTCAGGATCTCATACCCGGCACCGCTCTCCTCGGCGGCCTCGGCATGCCGACCCTGCATCCGCAGAACCCGGCCCAGCTTGATGCGGCCAATCGCCGTATTGGTGTGCGTGGGCGACTGGAACCGGGCGAACTGATCGACGGCTTCGCGCAGGAGTCGTTCTGCGTGTGAATAGTTCCCCTGGCGACCGTGCACATTCGACAGGTTTGACGCCGCGATTCCGACCAGCCAGTGGCCCGCGGGATACACCTGTCGATAGGTCTCACGCATCCTTCCGAAGTAATCGGCCGCCAGGTCGAGCCGGTCCCGCCGCAATGCGATGGTCCCCAGGTCGTTCAGCGTGGACGCCACTGCGGGATGGATCGGTCCGAACGACCGCTCCTGCACCGCGAGTGCCTCGCTCAGGACCGCCACCGCGTCATCATCCCGGTTCCGTGCCACGAGGGCGCGACCCAGCATGGTCAGATTGGAGGCGGTCTTGTAATGATCCTCCCCGTACCAGGCCCGGGTCAGGGCCAGCGCCTGCCGGTAGTATCGCTCGGCTTCGTCGAATCGTCCCCACTCGTACTGCACCGCCCCCAGGTTGACCAGCTCCTCCGCGATGAAGGGATGCCCTTCTCCGTAGAGGCGCCTCCCCATCGCCAGAACCACCCGGCTCAGGGAATCGGCCTCCTCCAGATTGCCGGCGTAGAAGTGACTGTTTGCCAGCTCCAGCAAGGCGGTGGCAAGTTCGGGACTCTCGCCACGGTCCTGGAATTCATGGAGACGCACCGCCTCCCCCAGCACCGTGATGGCCTGCGCGTACTCCCCCCGCTCCTCCAGGACCTTGCCGAGCGCCGAGGTGGCATTGGCGACTCGGGGGTCACTCAGGGGAAGGCGAGCGCGCGCCAGGGTCACGCCCTCGCGGATCAGACGTTCCGCCTCAGCGAACTCCGCCTGCTGGACGCGCAGGGCCCCGAGGGCCACCAGGCTCGAGGCAACATCGGGGTGGGAAGACCCCAAGGCCGCGCGGCGCACCAGGAGCGACGTCTGCAGGAGGGAGTCGGCCCGGGTGAACTCCCCCAGTTGCTGGTAGACCCGGCCGAGGGTCTCGAAGAGTTCCCCCTGAATCACCGGTTCGGCGCCGAGAGCGTCGGCCTCCCGCACTCCCCGGTCGAGGAGGGTCACGACATGCAGACTCTCGGCGGGCCCCATCGCCGGGTCGCCCCCCTGGAAGAGGTTCATCAGAAACCCCTGCACCCGCTGGGTCCGGGCCGCGGCCTCCACGGCGGCGTCCCGGGCCGCGCCGAGGTGAAGGGTGTAAAACCCCACCAGACCGATCACCGACGCGGCCACCCCGACGGCCAAAGACACCGCGAGCCGATTGCGGCTCACGAACTTGCCGATCTTGTAGGTCGGCGAGTCGGGGCGGGCATCGAGAGGTTCGCCGCGAAGAAAGTGGTCCACGTCCCGGATCAGCGCATCCACGCTGGCATACCGCCGGGTGGGCTCCTTGTGCATGGCCGTGAGACAGAGCACGTCGAGGTCGGCCCAGCCACTGCGGCCCGGCGCAGTGCCGGGGAGCCGGTCGCTGTGCCGCCGGACCCGGGCCACGGTGGAGGGACGGGCCGGATCCTGGGCGAGGAGAATGGCGGACGCCTCGGAAGGCGTGGCCGTGGACAGATCGAAGGGGAGCCGTCCGGTCAGAAGCTCGTAGAGGATGACGCCGAGGCTGTACACGTCGGTGTGGAGACCCACCCGGTCTCCGGTCACCTGCTCGGGCGCGGCGTAGGCGGGGGTCATCATCCGGAGTCCGGTCCGGGTCTGTTCCACCTCGCCGAGCGGCGTGTCGAGCTGCTTGGCGATTCCGAAGTCGAGCAGCTTGATCGCACCATCGGTGGTGACAAGAATGTTGGAGGGTTTGAGATCCCGATGGATCACGGCGTGCCGATGGGCATGCTGGACCGCCTCGCAGACCCCGCGGAACAACCGGAGACGCTCCCCGAGCGGGGTCCGGTGCTCACGACAATAATCGGTCAGGGGGAGCCCCTCGACATGCTCCATCGCGAACCAGGGAGTGCCATCGGGCAAGGCCCCCGCGTCGAACAACTGCGCGATGGCGGGATGGTTGAGCTGGGCCAGGGTCCGCCGTTCGGAGGCGAACCGGCTCCGCCGGGTCGGGGAGACCCAGGCGTCGCGCAGCACCTTCAGGGCCACGCGATGTCCCACGTCCTCCCGTTCCGCGAGAAGCACCACCCCCATCCCCCCCTCCCCCAACCTGCCCAGGATGCGATAGGGACCCACCGCGTCCGGGAGTGCACCCTCGTCCCGTTCCTCCAGTACCCCGTTCACGACGGAGCCCAGATCGCGGTCGAGCACCGTGTGGCCCGCCTCATCCCCACGCAGAAGAGCTTCAACCTCCGAACGCAATTCGGCGTCCTCCCCGCAGACCGCGTCGAGATACCGGTGACGGGCCTCCGGGCCAAGATCGACCGCTTCATGAAAAATGGCCTGAACCTCTTCCCAGCGATCCGGAGTCATGTCCACCTCGTGGGCAAGGAAATGATCAGGTGCCCGACTGGAGCTCTCGCGCCAGCCACGCCCGGGCCGCCCGCCAGTCGCGATGGGCGGTCGCCTCCGACACCCCGAGCATGTCAGCCACCTCGGCGATGCCGAGACCACCGAAGAACCGGCTCTCCACGAGGGTGGCCTGGCGCGGGCTCAGCCGGGCCAGGTCCTGGAGTGCCGCATCCAGTGCGAGCAACTCGGACGCCGACGAGACCGTGGCCCCCACCGCGTCATCAAACGTCACCAGGGCCACATCCCGGCCTCCGCGCTTCCGGGCAAAGCGCTTGCGCGCCGCCTCGATGAGAACCTGCCGCATGGCCCGGGCCGCGATCCGCTTGAAATGGAGCGGAGAGAGATCGGCGAAACCCCTGCTCCCGGCCAGCTTGAGCCAGGCTTCGTTCACCAGGGCCGTGGGACTGATCGTGGCCGAGGCATCGTCGGACCGGATGGCGGAAGCCAGGCGCCGAAGCTCCTCGTAGGCCACACTGAACAGGGAATCGAGCGCCTGCCGGTCGCGCTCCATGGCACCGGGCTCCGTCATGAGCGGAGAAACAGGCTGATCGATGGGCCAGTCATGACGGCATTCGTCCTCGGATTGCGCAAGGAGGGACGACCATGGTCCGGACAGATCGGGGATCGCCCGGGTCGGTGGCAGGGCATCTCCCCTAGTCTATCACGTCAGGGCTGATTCGGGAATAACCCGCCAAAGTGCTTGACGGCCGTTGGGAATGTGGTGGAGCCATCCGACCCTTGGTGAACGAGTATTTTTTTGACAGGATGAACAGGATTGACAGGATGTTGTTCCCTGGGCAGGGGAACCCATCCGGCGTCTCCAAGCGGTCAAGTCTACCGCGCTTCGGCCATGCCGCTTGCGCGGGAATTGGAGAAGAACCTTATGACAAGTCCTCTGTCCTCGGTCCTCCGTCCTGAACCCTAGGGGGAACGCTGGGCGCTGAACCGGTCGAGAAATTCCCGGTCCGCCGGGGTCAGGCTCGACATCCCTGACCGGCTGATCTTGTCGAGGATCCGGTCCAGTTCCGCCCGGTTCACCTCATGCAGCTCCTCGCGCTGAATGCGCGACCATCGGGCCAGAGCGGCGGTGGCAGTTTCGAGGGGAGACGTTTTCGGTTTGAGCTTCTGCTGCCACTCGGCCTGGGGGGTGTGCGTCTCGATCCACCGGAGGTAGAGGAACCCGCCGAGGAATCCACCCAGATGGGCAAAGTGGGCGATTCCTCCGCCACCACCCCCGAAGCCGCTCCAGAGGGAGAGCACCGTCATCCCCACCACCATCCAGCGCGCCTCCACCGGGAGAACTCCCCAGATCAGGATCTGGTCCCGGGGCCAGTAGCGGGCAAATCCGAGCAGCACACCGAAGACCGCCCCGGAGGCCCCGATGATGAAGATGCCGGGGCTGAAGGGAATGGAGACCAGGGCCCCGGTGATCCCGCTCAACAGGTAGAGCAGGATGAACCGACGGCTCCCGAGCTTGGCCTCCAGCCGCGGCCCGAAAAAGAAGAGCGAGAGCATGTTGAAGAAGAGATGCCCGAGGCCCCCATGCAGGAACTGATAGGTCACCAAGGTCCACGGGCGGAAGACCAGCGAAATCGGAGCGGCGTAGAACACGAACAGTTGGGTGAAGCCCGCGGCAAGTTGCTGCAGGAAAAAGGCTGCGATATTGAGGAACAGAAGCCGGATCACCCAGGGTGTCATGCCCCTTCCCCCTCCCCGGAAGCGACGGCCCCCGCCTGCGCCCGGTCATAGCCGACGATATGTTCCCACTCCGAGGCGTCCGAGCGAGCGACTACGGCCACGACCGGTTCGGAGTCGCTCACGTTGAACACTTCGTGCGGAACCCCCGGTTCGATGAAGATGAAATCCCCCGCCACGTTCTCCACCACCTGCCGACACCCCTCCCCGTATTCGTGACGAACCCGGCCCTGCAGGATGTAGAGCATCACCTCGAAGCCGACGTGAATGTGGGCCGCGGCCACCCCGCCTGGCGGAATCGTGGCGACATTCATCGAGAGCTGCCGCGCTCCGACGTTGCTCCCGCTGATCCCCGCCTTGTACCGGATTCCGTTCCATCCCCGGCACTCCCCGCTCCCGCGGAGCACATGGATCCCGCCCAGATCCTCGGCAGGGGGCAGCGCCGTCGACTCACGATTCATGGCTTTCACTCCCAGGTAGATCCTGCACCGAGGCCCGCAGCGCCTCCGACACCATCGCCAGGGCCAGATCGATTTCCGCCCGGTGGGTCCGGTGCACCACGATGGCAAACCGCAGGGTGAACCGGCCATCGAGAAGGGTGGACGACAGGAACACGCGCCCATCGGCCAGCACCCGGTCGAGAATCCGCCGGTTGACCCGGTCGGCTCTGGTGTCGTCCCCTCTTGGGGCCTCCCAGCGGAAAGTAACCACGGACAGGTCGGGCTCGGGACCCACGGAGAATCCCTCCTCGGCAAGGCGCCGGTGGGCATACTGCGCCAGCAGCAGCTTTTCTTCGAGGGCAGCCCGAAAGGGCGCCAGTCCATGCAGATGGAGCGGCAGCCAGAGCCGGAGCCCGCGGAAGGGCCTCGTCAACTCGGGCGAGAGATCGGCCGGAGACCAGGCGTCCGAGACCCGGGCGGCGTCCTGCATGTAATGGGCGTGGTACCGATGCGCCTGGCGGAGTGGCTCCGGATCGCGAATGAGCACGACGCCGGTGCCGTACGGAAGGAAGAGGGTCTTGTGCGGATCGAGGACCAGCGAGTCGGCCCGTTCCATCCCGGCGAGACGCTCTCGACCTTGGTCCGTGAGCGCAAAGAGAGCCCCGTACGCCCCGTCGACATGGTACCAGAGCCCCTCGTCCGCCGCGAGATCGGCGAGGGGACCCAGCGGATCGATGGATCCGGTGTCGGTCGTGCCCGCCGAGGCGATGAGCAGCCACGGAACCAGACCCGTCGCGCGGTCGGCCTGGACCTGCTCGCGCGCCGCATCCGGTCGGATCCGATAGTGTCCGTCCACGGGAAGATCCCGAACCACCACCTCCCCGAGCCCCGCAATCCGGAGGGCCTTGTCGAGACAATGATGCGCATGCACCGAGCGGTACACCACCGCTCGCGACACGGCGTTGGCCCGGAGACCGGCCGACTCCCGTGCCGTCACCACCGCCACCAGGTTGGCGATGCTGCCACCGCTGGTGAGGGTTCCCGCAGAGGTCTCGGGAAATCCGACCACCCCGGCGAGCCACCGCAGGAGCTCATGCTCCATGCGCACCGCCCCCGGCGAGGCAAAGAATACCCCGGAATACCGATTGGTGACATCGGCGAGGTAGTCGCCCAGCGCCGAGGTGTAGACTCCCCCGCCCGGGATGTACCCGAGGTGGCGTCCGCTCGCGGGGTTGATCCCCGGCTGGTCCACCGAGGTGCCGAGAAGGGCGAGGAGATCCTCCACCGGGGCCGGTTCTTCCCGGGGCAGGAACCCCAGAATGCCGGCCCCCTGATCGCCCTCCACATAGGCCGGGGAGTCGGGGAGCGCATCGAGAAACCGGTCCGCATAGGCGCTCACCGCCGCGCGAAGTCTCTCCCGCTCCTCCCCTTCAGGTTCCAGCGCGCGGGCCTCCGCTTCGAGCGTCCTCAGGCGGGCCAGCATCGTGTCATCCCGCGTCGTCATCGGTACAGGCATCAGAGAATCCGCACGATCCAGTCTCCCAGAAAATACCCCGCCACGGCCACGCCGAGACCCACCAGGAACATGTCCATTCCGCTGCGGATGATTCCCCGCCCCGTGAGGAGGCTGCGGGCCGCGCCCACCAGGAAGTGACTCGCCATGGCAACTGCAAAGGAGGTCCAGATGGCCCACGGGGCGGTGCTCACCAGCAGGGGCGCGACCGGAATGAAGGCCCCGAATGCCGTCGCGGCCCCGGTGATCAGCGCTTCCCGCATCGGGGTGCTGGTCGCCTCGGCGATGCCGAGTTCTTCCCGGGTCTTTTCGGTGAGGGCCCGCTCCGGATCGGCCATCACCGCGGCCGCCAAACGGGTCGCGTCCGCCTCCGGAATGCCCTTGGCCCGGTAGATCAGCCGCAACTCCTCCTGCTCCAGCTCCGGCATGAGCCGGATCTCCTCGGCTTCCATCGAGATTTCGTACGCGTACACCTCCCGTTCGCTGCGCGCGGCGAGGTACCCGCTCGATCCCATGGACAGGGCATCGGCCACCATCCCCGCGAGCCCCGCCAGCACCACGTGATCCCCGGTGCCGAGCGTGGCCTGGGCACCGACCATGCCCGCCAGGAGACCGAAGTTGGCCGTAAGACCGTCGTTGAACCCGTACACGACATTCCGAAGGACCCCACCGGCCCCCGTCTTGTGCCACGGCTCCCGTCCCGCCGTATCCACCTCGCCCCCGGCTACGAGACCCGCCAGTCGCCCCGCGTGGGCCTTCGATTCCCGGGCCAACTTCAGCGCCGCCGGCGCCGTCGGAGACCCCGGTGCCCCCTGATAGAGCGCGAGGTAACTCTTGACTTCCCGACCCTCTTCCTCGAGCAGCAAGGGGAGGAGGAGACCCGGACCAAACCACTGCGCCAGCCGGGCCATGGTGCGGGCCCGAAACCCCGGTGCCGGCGCGGTAGGACTCGTCCCCGTCTCTTTTTCTATAAGCTCTTTCCAGACAACGACATGGCGATCTTCGACGTGGGCCAGCTCCCGATAGATCTCCGCCCGCTCCCGGTTAGGCTCCAGGTCGGCAAGCTGGCGGTAGAGAAAGGCCGCATCCGCTTCATCCTGAAGGTGATGCGCCCATTGGGCGGGGACAGGTGTCATGGGCGGAAGTATACATGCGTAGGACATAGGACATAGGACATAGGACATAGGACATAGGACATAGGACATAGCTAAGTCCTAAGTCCTAAGTCCTAAGTCCTAAAATTCCCTGGGGGGGGAGCGGGGACGGGGGGGCGGGGGGGCTGCGACCTTCCCCTCCCCCGGTGCATCTTATCGGGTGTGACGACACGGGCGATTTTCATGGACGCAATGCCGCTGGCGGATGAAGCGGTCGTTCCCCGGGCCATTGCGGGCGATCCCGCGGCTCAGGAAGCGATCTACCGGGCCTACGAGGCCCCGGTATACAATCTGGCCCGGCGGATCTGCCGGACCGTGGAGGACGCGGAGGACGTTCTCCAGGAAACCTTCCTGGAGGTCTTCCGCAGTCTTCGGCGTTTCCGGGGCGACGGGAGTCTCTGGGGGTGGATCAGGACCATCGCCGCCAGCAAGGCGCTGATGCGACTTCGGCGCAACAAGTACCGCGACGCCGATGAGCTCCCCGAAGACCCACCCGCCCGCCGCCAGGAGGACACCGCCCTCCGGATGGACCTGGAGGCGGCTCTCGAGAGGCTCGGAACGACCACGCGGGCCGTGGTCTGGCTGCACGATGTGGAGGGGTACACGCACGAGGAGATCGCCGCCATGATGGACCGGACGGCGAGTTTTTCAAAGTCCCAGCTCTCGCGGGCGCATGCCCGCCTGCGGTCCTGGCTGGGCGAGGAGGTTGCCGTATGACACATCTCACGATGGACCAGCTTCTGGCTCTGCGCGAACCGGGACTCGAACCCGGAACCAACGCCGCGCGCAGGCACCTCGAGGCGTGCCCCGTCTGCCAGGCGGAATCCGACCGCTTGCACCAGCGGGTGGCTCGCCTTCGGGCCCTGCCCACCCTTCGTCCGCCCCGGAGCCGCCTCCCCGATATCCAGCGGACGCTTCGGCATGAACGACGGCGGCGCCTCGCTCGCTGGGGCGCCCTGGGTGGCCTCGCGGCCGCCGCGGCCTTGGCCGCTGTTCTTATCGTTCCGCGGAGTACGGGGTCCGCAGATGGGTCCGGGAGTGATTCCCTGACACTCGACCCCGGAGCCGAACTGCAGCTCGCCAAACTCCGGTCCCGGGAGCTGGAAGCGGCCCTCAGTGCGCTCGATTTCGACGTGCGCTCCCTCGATGGCCGTACCGCCACGATGGCCGCACGCCTGGAGGATCAGCTCGGACTCCTCGACCATCGGATTCAGGTGACCGGCCAGCTCGCCACCTCCGCCCCCCAGCGGATCGGCGAGGAACTCAAGCTCTGGCGGGAGCGCGTTGGACTCCTCGGAGCCCTGATGGACGTCCATCTCACCCGAGCACGCTACGCGGGCCTGTAGGCCCGGGAGTACACCATGCGAATGACCACACTCACTTTCCCACTGCTCGCCGTCATGGCCCTGGCGCCTTCGATCGCGGCGCAGGATACCTCGGCCCGCTCCCGCATTCGAATCCTGGGACGTGATGGACAACCCCGGATCTGGATCGACGGGAAGGAGGTCACCGGCCGGGTCCAGGACGTTCTCCTCCGCCGGGCCCGGCTCGGGGTGACGGTGGAACTGGCTCCCTCGGCCGAAACGGATACGATCGGAGCGAGGATCAGCGCCGTGACCCCTGGGGGCCCCGCCGCGAAAGCAGGCATCCGGAGCGGCGACATCATCACCCGGCTCAACGGCGAGCGGCTGGTCGGGCCGGGTACCTCCAACCCGCGCGATGGTGAATCGGCGCCGGGAGCCCGTCTGATCGAACTCGCGGCCAAGCTGGAACCTGGCGACTCCGTCACGGTCGAGTATTCCCGCGACGGCCGACGCACAACCACCTCCCTCGTCACGGCGAGTGAGCCGGCCGCCTTTGCCTTCACCATGCGAGACTACGCCCGCGCGAACGACTCGTTGCGAGGCTCCATCGAACGGGTCCTGACGATGCCGGAGTTGCGGATGGATCGGCTCTTCCCGAACGATGACATCCGGGTCCGGATGTTGGAAACCCGTCCCAATGCCGTTTTTCGGGAGTTTGGCGGACCCTTGGCCGACCTCGAGCTGACTTCTCTCAACCCCGACCTTGGCGCCTACTTCGGCACGGCCGAAGGGATCCTGGTCATCCGAGTGCCCGAGAAGAGCCGCCTCGGACTCAAGGCGGGAGATGTGATCCTGAATCTGGACGGCCGGAAGCCCTCCACCCCGGGCGGCCTTCTGCGGATCCTTCGCACCTATGAGCCGGACGAGCAAATCACTTTCGAGGTTCTTCGCTTGAAGAAGAGGGAAAGGGTGACCGGAACGGTCGGACGCTAGGGCAATCGGGGTCCCGAGCGTACATCGGAATGTCACCCCGGCGAAAGCCGGGGTCCATGGTCGAGCAGACGGGCACTCAACACCAAGGCGCAAGGACGCGACTGGTCACGACAGCGGGCCGCGCTGGAGACCGAGGGGATCGTCCTCCCGGGCCATCCCGGTTTACTTTCACCCTCATGCTCACATCATCTTCCGGCCGGACACTCCCGGCCCTCCTGCTCCTGGCCGCCAGCGGGGCCGGGACCGGCGGCCTGCGGGCGCAGTCCCTCCCCCCCTACGCCGCGGTCAATCCCGTCGTCTCGTCCCGTAGCGGGCTCATGACCCAGCCGTACCTCGACCCCACACCCCGCTGGCGCTTCAACCTGCTGGTGGATTACGCCAACAGCGCCGAGCTGAACGAGCGCGCCGACGGGCGCTCCTATGTTCTCGACGGTGAATATCTCCGCGCCGACCTGATGCTCTCGCGTGACGTCACCCGCTCCATCTTCGTCATGGCCTCGCTCGGATTGGAGGGCGCCTACAACGGGTTCCTCGATCCCTTCCTCAACTGGTACCACGACTTCATCCGCCTCCCGGTGCCAGCCCGCAGCGAGGACCGCCCGGAGAATGAGTTCGCCGACCAAATCGAGCTCCCGAACGGCGTGGTGATCGACCGTCAGCGCGACGGAGCCTTCATCGGCGACCTTCGGATCGGGGCCGGATGGCGGGTGACCCGGCACCTGCAAACCGTCCTCATGCTCACCCTCCCCACCAGCACCGGGCCCGCCGGGTTCGGCCGAGGGGTCGCGTCCACCAACCTCGTGACCACCGGACGGTTTCCCTTCGCCCGGCGGTGGACCTGGGAAAGCACCGTCGGCCTGGGGTACACTCCGAGACATGAGACCGAGCTCAAGCTCTTCCAGAACACCACCTTCGGATCGGTGAGCTCGGGGCTTCGCTGGCGCTTTTCGGGACAGCAGGCGGTCTTCGCGAACGTGATCTATCTCTCCCCGCAATACCACGGGACCGGATTCGCCGCCCTGGACCAGAGGGAGCTGACCATAGACTTCGGGGGACTCTTCCGGATTGGAAACGGCCCGGAATGGCAGGTGGGCATCACCGAGGACCTGGCCCCCGCGGGGCCCGCCCTCGATCTCTCGTTCAGGGTCGGGGTTCGCTATTGAAGAGGTACTGCTTCATCTGTTCGAAGAGAAACTCCTTCGCCTTCGCATCCCGAAGGTTGAGCCCGTAATGGTTGATCAGCGCCGTTTGATGCTGGAGCCACTCGCTCCAGCAGGCGGTGCAGATCTGCTCATAGGCCCGCTTCCCGAGATCGTTCTGAAAGGGCTGGAATCCCATCTGTGATCCCTGGCGGGCGCATCGGATGCAATCGATCATTGTCATGAGACAAAGATAGGGGAGCCGAGGACGCCTGTCATTCCCGCGATGCGGGAATCACTGTCTTTCCTGGTCTCAGGGCTCCCCGCGCTTGAGCGCCTTCACCCCGCTCGCCGTCCCCAGCCCGGTTCCGATTCCGAAAATCGCCGCCATCGGCGCCGTCAGCACCGGGAGGATCGCCAGCGGCCACACGGCCACCGCCGCCAGGAGCCCCACCAGGAAGGGAAACATCGGCGCTCGCACCGCATCCACGAAGCGCAGCCGCCTCTTGACGAATTGCCGGGCCAGGCTGAAGCCCCCAATCGCGATCGCCGTCACCAGAAAAAGTCCAAGCATCGCAACACCTCCAGTCTCAGGCACGACCGACAGAGTCGTGACGTTTCAAGACGAAACATAACCCGATTTGGTTTCACTGTCGACCCCTTCAGCCCCGTCACCATCGCAGGGCACAGCTCCCCCACAGGAACCCCGACCCGAAGGCGGTCAGCACCACCAGGTTCCCCGGGGCCAACCGCCCGGCCCGCAGGCACTCATCCAGGGCGATCGGGATCGTGGCGGCCGTGGTGTTACCGTGGCGTTGGATGTTGTTGTAGACCTGGTCATCCCGCAACCCAAGATTTCGCTGGACCATCTCGCTGATCCGGAGGTTGGCCTGGTGGGAAATGAGGAGGTCGATCTGCTCCGGCGTCTTCCCCGTGGCAGCCAGCACGACCCGCACCGATTCCGGCATGCGCACCACGGCGTGCCGAAAGACCTCCTTGCCATCCATCTGGAGGAAGTACTTCCCCGCCTCCAGGTCCGCCATGCTCACCGGAGGGTGATGCATGGCACCGGGCCCATCCACCCAGAGGTTCTCGGCCTTGGTGCCATCGGCGTGCAGATCGAAGGCGAGGATCCCCCGTTCCGGGTCGGGTGAGACCCCGAGGAGAACCGCTCCCGCCCCATCGGCAAAGATCACCGCGGTGTTCCGTCCCTCCGTGCTCACATCGAGACGGGTTGACTGGATTTCCTGTCCCACCACCAGCATGCGCCGATAGAGACCGCAGCGAATCCAGGCGTCGGCGACCGAAAGCGCATAGATGAACCCGCTGCACTGAGCCCGGATGTCGAGTGCCGGAATCGGACCGGCTCCCAGAAGGCGCTGCAGGTACACGCCGTTGCCGGGGCAGAAGTGATCAGGGGTCGAGGTGGCGTAGACGATGGCTTCCACGTCGGCCACACCAAGACCGGCCATCTCCAGGGCAGCGCGACTGGCCCGGGCCCCGAGGTCAGCACCCGTCTCCCCTTCAGTGACCCAATGCCGCTGCTCGATTCCGGTGCGCACCCGGATCCACTCGTCGGACGTGTCCATCATCCGCGAGAGCTCGTCGTTGGTCACCACGCGCTCCGGCACGGCGCGACCGGATCCGAGGACGATTGTTGTGGGCATGGGCACGAGGGGGTGAAGGAGAGGGAGACGGACTCAGCGCGAACCCGTCCCGACGGTGACGACACGATCCCAGACCATCCGGGACACCAGATACCCGATCAGGCCCCCCGCGACGACATCACTCAGAAAATGGGCCCCCTGAGCCACCCGGGTCCAGGCCGTCCCCGCGGCCAGCAGGTACCACACCACGGCAGCGCGCGGTGCCAGGCGGGCCAGGATCGTTGCCGCCCCGAAGGCCACTCCCGTGTGACCGCTCGGCAGGCCGAACGGGGATCCGTGAAAGAGGCCATCGCTGAAAGTGCGGAAGACATAGAGCCCGTCGGATATCCCGGGCCGCTCACGCCGCACCAGAATCTTGAGCGTTTCGGTCGCGGCGCCCGCCGCCATCGGACCCCATGCCAGGAGCATGGCCGGACTCCGCCACCAGCGGGGCCTCCCCTCCCTCCTCCCATCAGGTATTGGGTTCTGGGTATCGGGTATTGGGTCTCCAACACCCCCTTCACCTCCGGGTATTGGGTTCCGGGTGCTGGGTATTGGGCCCCCAGCCCCCAACACCCGGTCCCCAACACCCCTTTCACCTCCAGGTATTGGGTTCTGGGTGCTGGGTATTGGGTCCCCAGCTCCCAACACCCAGTCCCCAACACCCCTCTCGCGCCGACCCTGCCAGGCCAAGGCTCCGCCCAGAACCAGCCAGAGGGGGAGGTATCCAAGAACCCGGAGCACCCGCCCGCTGTCGTGGTCGATGACCTCCGCATAGCGCAGGTGCTGCCAGGCCCAGGGATCGAACAGATGGGCAATTGCCAGGACCAGGATGGCGGCGAGAACGGTCCGCCACGGGACGGCGAGAGATGTGGGGAGGCCGGACATGACCGGAAGATCAGGGAACAATGATCAATTATCAATGAACAGTGAACAATGACCAACGGTATCCGGGTGCCGGAATCCGTCTACCGCTACGATGGACCCCGGCGTCCGCGAGGAACAACTATCAATGAGCAATGATCAGTGAACCATGGGATCAGTGAACAATGGCCATTGGTTTTCAATCGCCCAGCTCGGGACGATGTTCATCGCTCACTGTTCACTGTTCACTGTTCACTGTTCATTGTTCATTGTTCATTGTTCATTGTTCATTGTTCATTGTCTACTCGTACCGCAGGGCGTCGATCGTGTTCAGATTCGCGGCACGCTTGGCCGGCCAGAGTCCGAAGAAAAGTCCGACCCCGGCGCTGAACGCGAAGGCGAGGGCCACGGCCTGCAGGCTGACCACGCTGTTCCACCCGAACCGGGCGGACATCACGAGCGAGGCCCCCCAGCCGACGACGATCCCGAGGATCCCGCCCCCCATCGTCAGGACGACGGCCTCCACCAGAAATTGCAGCATGACATTGAGGCGGGTGGCGCCGAGAGCCTTGCGAATGCCGATCTCCCGGGTGCGCTCCGTGACCGACACCAGCATGATGTTCATGATGCCGATCCCACCGACCACGAGGCTCACGGCCGCGATGCTGGCCAGGAGGACACCGAAGGTCTGGGTGGTCTGCTGCTGGGTGGCGAGAATCTCGACCTGATTCCGGATCTGGAAGTCGTTCGGCGCCCCGGGGCGCACCTTGTGCTCCCGCCGCATGATCCTCTCGATGTCCACCATTCCCTGCTCGATCGGAACGCCTTCCCGCACCTGGACGCTGATCGACCGGAGCCGGTCGGTTCCGAACACCCGGAACTCCGCCGTCTTGAGAGGGATCAAAATCTGCTCATCCGGGTTGTTGAAACTTCCCTGGGCCCCCTTCTCGGTCAGCACGCCGATGATCTCGAAGGGAATCCCCCGGATCTGCAGGGTCTGCCCGATCATTCCCGCGGCGTTCACATCGAACATGGTGGAGAGGGCCGACCCGACCACAGCGTAGCGCTGCCGGGCCGCATTGTCGCCGGGGGTGAACATCCGCCCGTACATCACGGGGTGGTTCTTCACCTCGGTGTAATTGGGCGTGGTCCCGATGATGTTGACGTTCGCATTCTTGTTCCCGTACTTGACCTGCAGCGACCGCTGCATTTCCGGCACCACCGCCGACAGCGTGGTTCCGTCCCGCTCCAGGGCGAGGGCATCGTCGGTGGTCATCGACACCCGCTGCTCGGAGGCGCGTCCCCCAAAGAATGACTGTCCGGGGAAGACGCTGAGCAGATTGGCGCCCAGGGCCTGGATCTGCTGTTCCACCGCGCGCTGGGCCCCGGTGCCGAGGGCCACCACGGTGATCACGGCGGCCACTCCGATGATCACCCCGAGCATGGTGAGGATGGCGCGGAGTTTGTTGGCCCGGATGCTCGACAGGGCCACCCGGATGATCTCCCCGATGATCATCGGGGCCTCGCGGGTGTCTGTTGCTGCATTCCGGGAACTCCGCCACCCCCGGTCATCCGGTTCACCCGGTCCTTGAACTCCTGCTGCTGCTGCACCAGGCTCGCACTGGGCAGCACGAGCACCGAGTCGGATTCGGTGAGTCCGCTCGTGACCTCACTCCAGTCGAGATCGGTCAAACCGGTCTGCACATGCACCGGGGTGGGCCGTCCGTTGCGCAGGGCAAAGACGATGTAGTCACCCCCGAACTGGAAATCGTTGCTCTGGGTCCGGGGGCGCCGGTTGCCGCCGCCCGGTCCCCCAAAGCCACCCCGTCCCCCTCCGCCTCCGAATGCGGCGGTCACCCGGCTCAGGAGAGCCTGCTCCTCGCTGCTCAACTGGCCCCCGCCGAACCGCTTCTGCATGAGTTCGCGGACCTTGGCTTCGGTGACCCCTTCGGGCAGGGGGATGGATCGTCCATCCGGGGTGGTGAACACGTTGGCCGGCGTTTCTCCCCCGCCGTTGACCGGGGCCCCCGGGCGCCGGGCCGTGCTGTCGCCTCCGCGGGCCAGGCGGCCGGCACTTCGCGCGGAGTCACGAGCCGCGTTGGCGGCCTCAAGTCCGGCCTGCAACTCCTCCTCGCTCATGCCGAGCACCATCGCCGCCGAGCTCACATCGCGCGCGGTGCGGAGGGCTGCGTTCGGCACCGCCAGCACATTGTCCCGCCGACCGACGTGGATCTCCACGTCGCTGTTCATGCCGGGCTTGAGGAGACCGTTCCGGTTCTCGATCCGGATGATCACCGGGAACATGGTCACATTCTGGGCGGTCTCCGCAAGCGGCTCGATCTTGAGCACCTCGCCGTTGAAGGGCTGATTCGGATAGGCATCGACCCGGACCGTGGCCGCGAGACCCGCCTTGATCTTCCCGATGTCGGTTTCGTCCACCAGAGTCCGGACCTGCACCAGGTCGAGATCCGCCATCTGCAGCAGGACGGTCCCGCCCCCCACATCGGACGTGGGGGAGGAGATCACCTGACCCCGCTCCACACTCTTGGAGATGATGGTGCCGCTGATGGGAGCCCGGACGTCGGTGTCCTCCAGGGCGATCTGCGCATTCTCCACCGCCACCTCGGCGCCGACCACGGCCGCCTGGGCGTTGGCGAGTTCCAGAATCGCGTTCTCGTGTTCTTCCTGGGTGATCGACTGGGTCTTGAACAGTTCGTCCGCCCGCCGCTTCTTCGATTCAGCGTTGGCGAGCCGGGCCTTCGCCACGGTCAGGTTGGCCTCCGCTTCATTGAATCGGTTCCGGGCCGTGCGGGGGTCCACCTTCACCAGAAGCTCCCCTCGGTTCACCAGTTGCCCGGTTTCCGCCCGCATGTCGAGGATCTCTCCCGAGGCCTTCGACTTGACCTCGACCACGGTATCGGGTTGAACCTGGCCGGCCGCGCGGGCGGACACGATCACGTCCCGTCGCTCCACGGCGATGGCCTGGTACACCGGGACCGGGGCCGGTTTGCTGCAGGCCGCCACGGTGAGCAGCGCGGTTGTGAACATCAGATGGGGTTTCACGCGGTCTTCTCCGTCGGGTGGTCGCTCTCCACACGGCCGTCCTTCAGATGGACCTGGCGTCGGGCATGGGCGGCGATGTCGTGTTCGTGGGTCACGAGAATGATGGTCTGTCCTTCGTCGTGCAGCTGCTCAAACAAGGCGAGGATTTCCTCGCTCGTCACCGAGTCGAGGTTCCCGGTCGGTTCGTCGGCCAGCAGAATGCTCGGGCTGTTCACCAGAGCCCGTGCGATCGCCACCCGCTGGCGTTGTCCCCCGGACATCTCGTTCGGGCGATGATCCATGCGATCCCCCAGGCCCACGCGCTGCAGCGCGCCCTGGGCCTTTTCCCGGCGTTCCCGGGTGGTCACCCCGGCGTAGACCATCGGCAACTCCACGTTCTGGAGCGCCGTGGCCCGGGGCAGCAGGTTGAAGGTCTGGAATACAAACCCGATCTCCCGGTTCCGGATCCGGGCCAGTTCGTTGTCATTCAGCTCCGACACCCGGTGCCCGTTCAGCCAGTACTCGCCCGAGGTCGGGGTGTCGAGGCAGCCAATCATGTTCATCAGGGTGGACTTGCCCGATCCGGACGGCCCCATGATGGCCACGAACTCATTGCGCCGGATCGTGATGTCCACGCCGCGCAGGGCGCGCACGATTTCCGTTCCCATCCGGTACTCCCGGGCGAGATCCCGGATCACGATGACCGCATCCCGAGGCACATCGGCCGGCAACAGGGCCATCCGGGCCTCGGTGGCCCGCCGCTGAACGTCACTCACAACGACCTCCCGATCAGGGTCTCGATCTGGGCCTTGGCGCGCAGGTAGTCGAAGCGTGCGTTGACCGCATCCACCTCGGCCTGGCTCAGCGCTTCCTGCGACGTGAGCACATCGAGAATGATCCCGGCCCCGAGGCGGTAGCGTTCCTGCTGCACGCGCAGATCTTCCTCGGCGGCGACCACGCTCGCCTGCGTGATCTGGATCCGGAGGCGGGCCGCCTCCAGCTCGGCCAGCCGCGTGGTAAGATCGGCCTGCACCTGGCGGCGGGCCTCGCCCGCGGCGGCCTCGGCGTTGTCGTAGGCGATCGACTGGGTCGCGACCTGCTGTTCCCGCTGAAACCGGTTGAAAATCGGCCAATTGAGATTCAGGGAGAGGCTGCGGCCCCGGAAAACCCGGTAGTCGGTCGTGCTGGACGAATTGACGTTGGCGGAACCCGTGAGGTTCAAGGTGGGCCAATACGCCGACTTGGACGATGACATCGTGGCGCGCGCCGCCTGTTGTGTGGCTTCCGCGGCCAGCACCTGGGGTGCCCGGGCCAGAGCCTCCATGCGCAACGAGGTCGTGTCGATCAGGGCGCGGGTGGTGTAGAACACCGAATCATCGGCGGCACCCACTCGACCCTCGACCCCGATGAGCCGCGCCAGGTTCGCTTCCGCCGTGGCGAGCTGGGTTTCCGCCGTGAGTAGCGCCAGTTGGGCATTGCCGAGGAGGACCGACGACCGGAGGGTGTCGGACCGGGTGGCGGCGCCGGTCTGCAGCCGGGCGATGGAGGTGTTCAACTGCTCCCGGGCCCGGGCCACTCCCGCCTCCCGCACCGCCAGCAGCTGCTGCGCCGACAGGGCGTCGAAGAACTGGTTGGTCGTGGTCAGGGCCTGCTGAAAACGCGCGTCGGTGTAGTTGGCGTCCGCGGCGCGGCCCGTGGCCGAGGCCGCTCGCGATTCGGCCGACCGGCGGAACCCGTCGAAGAGTTCGAACTGGGCCGACGCGGTGGACCGGACGGACGTGGTGGTCCGGTTGCCGCTGATGAGCGTGCCGCTGGCCGGATCGAGACGGCTGGTCCCCTCGGAGAAGTCGTTGGTGCCGGTGCCGCTCAGCGTGAAGCTCGGAAACCAGGCGCCCGTGGCAGCCAGTTTGCGCGCATCCGCCGACCGGATGGCGCCCAGCGCCTGGACCACCCGGGGCTGAACCCGCTCCGCCATCTCGATCGCCTCGGGAAGCGTCACCACGGCCCGCGTTCGTGGCTCCTGCGCCGCCATCGGACTCGTGGTGCCGATCAGGAGCAGGACCATCCCCAGGGACATTCCATTACCGCGACCCACGGTCCCTCCGATCCCGGCGAGCTTCCCGCTCCTTGTACTCCCGTTCCTGACGTTCAATCATCGCTGCATACGCCTGTTGTTGGTCCGCTCCCAATTGGGCGCGGATGTCGTTGCGAATCTGATCCCGCACTGCGTCGAATGCGGGGCGAATCTCCCGCCACATCGAGTCCGTCACCGGCTGATACCGCGCCAGGATGGCCACCACACTGTCCTGCTGTGCTTCCGTCAACTGCAGCTCCGCGGTGAGCCGGCCCAGGTGCCCTCCGCTGTTCCCCCCCTCCCGGCGGTCCCGCCCCCGATGATCGTGGGAACGTGCGTCCCCTATGGCGACCACCACGCCTCCCGCCAGGCCCCCGACCACAAAGGCCGCGATCAGGAGCGCCGTGGCGTACCACCGTCCCCGGGTCATCGTCCCTCGGCCACGGCGGCGATGAGGAGATCACCCGCCGTTTGCTCGCCCGCCACCACCACCTGCACGGACACCGCCCCTCCATCCGGGACCACGGCCCGATCCAGCGAGCGCACCGCCAACCACCCCAGCACCGCGGCCGCCAGGCCCGCCGCAATCAGACCGGGCCGGGCCCATCGAGCCAACTGGTCCCATGGAGTGGCGGGATGCGCATCCGCGAGGGCACGCCGCATCCGCTCCCGGAACAGGGAGACGTCCGAACCGGTCAAATGTTTCCGGAGCAGGTCGCCGAGGGCCGCATCCGGTCGCACGTCAAAGGGTGAGTCGCTCATCATTCCTCCATGAACGGAGCCAAGGTTTTCCGAAGGGCTCGGCGGGCGTGAAACACATACGACCGCACCGTCCCTTCCGGCACCTGCAGTACCTCCGCAATATCTGCATGTCCATATCCCTCGACATCGAACAACACCACCGCGATCCGCTGCCGTTCCGGCAATTCCGCCAGCGCCGCATCCAGGGTTTCCCGGATCAGCGAGTGATCGGTGGCCCGGTCGGGCAGGACATCCCGGCTCTCCACGGCATGCGGAATCTCCTCCGTGCGCCGCACCTGCCTCCGCCGGACCGCATCCAGGGCGGCGTTGGACACGATCCGCATCAACCAGGGCCGGAAGGGACGGGCCGGATCAAACCGGTCGATCGCCCGCCATGCGGCCAGGAGACCGTCCTGCACCGCGTCGTCCGCCTCCTCCTGATTCCGGAGGACCGCCATGGCCACCCGGCGAGCCGCGAGACCGTGGCGTTCCGCGAGCCGCCCGAAGGCCTCGCCATCCCCGCCGGCGGCCGCTCGTGCGTCCCTCGCCTCGTCCACATCCGGAGTACGCGGGGTCGGGGGGGAATGTTGACTCATGAGACGTCCGGCCGGTGGATCGCGGCGAGAGCGGCCCCCAGAGCGAGCCAGAGAAAGAGCACCCCGAACACCACCGCCATGGTTCGAGGCAGGAAGAAGAAGAGGGCCCCGACCCCCAAGGCCGTGACACTGGCCGGCACCAGAATCGACCACCGGGTCCCGGCCGCCACGGCCCAGAGGGTCTGCAGCGCCCGGCGGCGGCGTTCCCTCCCGCTGGGGTGATGGCGGAGGACGATGTCCGGATCGACCGCATCCACCGACAGCGTCACCGGTTGGAGCCGGCCCAGGGTTTCCGGACCGCGCAGGCGGCGCACCACTTCCGCACTCTGGTCCAAGTCGCGACGAAACTGTC
This sequence comes from Gemmatimonadales bacterium, assembly GCA_039794085.1. GTDB lineage: Bacteria > Gemmatimonadota > Gemmatimonadetes > Gemmatimonadales > GWC2-71-9 > OFTM291. Next base: position 25,829 of record JBDIWC010000025.1, on the reverse strand, counting down.
GTTCCATCTGTTCGGCGAGGAGTCCGTCCTCGATGAGGACGTCGATTTCCCAGTTCCCCAGAAAGCTCGACACGTTCACGTTGCTCGACCCGATCCGCACCCAGCGCCCGTCCACCACCACCGATTTGGCATGCAGCATCGGTCCCTGCCACTCGAACACCCGCACCCCGTGCCGGAGCAGGCTCCGGTACCCCGTGCGGGTGAGATTGCGAATCACGGGGAGGTCACTCGCTCCCGGCACCAGAATCCGGACATCGACACCCTCGCGCGCGGCGGCATGGAGCGCGTCACGCACCCGGCGCGGCGCCACGAAATAGGCGTCGGTGAGCCAGATCCGCCGGGCACTCAAGGCCAGCATGAGTTCCAGGGTGCGGAAGGCCCGGAGTCGCCACGGCTCCCCGGCCACCACCCGCACCACACTCGAACCGGACGCGGGGACGTCCCCCGGGGTTTCGTGAGGCGGGATGTTCCCTCCGGTCGCGCGCCAGGGGCCGGCAAAGGCCTGGTCGAGCTGGGCGGCCGCGGGTCCTCGCACCAGCACACCGGTCTCCCGCCACGGCAGCGTCCCGGTGCGCGGGTCCCCGGCCCATTCATCCCCGATGCAGAAGCCGCCGGTCAGGGCGACCACCCCGTCGGCGACGATCAGTTTGCGGTGATTTCGTGTCAGGTTCTGCGCCAGATCGAGCAGCCGCGGGGGGCCGAAGTGCCGCACCTCGATTCCCGCCGCCCGGAGCAGGGTCCAGAACGAGTTCGGCGTCCCGAACGATCCGAGCCAATCGACCAGAAGCCGGACCCGCACCCCGTCCCGGGCCCGCCTGGCCAGCGCCTCAGCAAACCTCCGGCCGGTGTGGTCTCCGCGAAAGATGTAGTTGTCGACATGGATCCAGCGGGTGGCCCCCGCGATTGCCGCGAGCCCCGCCTCGAAGATGGCGGGACCATCCACCAGGGGGGTGACCTCGTTACCGGGAATCGGTCGGCACCCGGCGGCCCGGTCCAGCGCCCGCGTCAGGGCATCCCCTCCATCGGACGCAAGCCTGGGCGCGGACACCGGAGTCACGCCACGCCGAGACCCAGCAGTGCCTCGTGAGGGATCAGGGCATCCCGCACTATGACGATCAACTCCTCCAGCGGCACCCCGAGTTCCTCCGCCCCGGTCCGCACATCCTCCCGGCTCACACCGCGCGCAAAACCCTTGTCCTTGAGCTTCTTCAGCACGCTCCGGACCTCGAGCCCCGCCAGGCTCCGGTCGGGCCGGACCAGCGCGCAGGCCACCAGAAACCCCGAGAGCTCATCCACCGCAAAGAGGGCGCGGGCCAGAAGCGACTCGCGTGGTACCCCGGTGTACGCCGCATGGCCCAGGATCGCCCGGCACCACGGCTCGGGAAATCCCGCCTCGGCCAGGCGCCGAACCCCCTCCGCCGGATGCTCCCGATCGGGGGCCCGGTCCGCATTGGGAAACCGCTCGTAATCGTGATCGTGCAGGAGGCCGACCACACCCCAGGCATCGGGATCCTCCCCGTATCGGTGGGCCATGGCACGCATCGCAATCTCCACCGCATACATGTGGCGTCGCAGCGCCTCCGATTCCGTCATCCCGTGCATCAGCGCGAGGGCCCGGTCCCGGGTCCATTCCCCCGTCATGACGGTCCCTCCTCACGGGCATCACCTTCCTCGTCGTCTCCCCCTTCGCCTCCGCCGCCGATGGATCCCTCGTGCTGCACCTGGGACACGGAGAGCGGAATGCGCCGCGCCTTCGCCTGGCCCAGATCGACCTGGAAATGATAGAGTCCCGGCCGGGGCAGCGGCACGTCGAACACCAGGACCGCGCCCGCTTCGATCTCGGTCACTCCCGCCCGAGGCTCCCCGAAATGCACAGTGCCCTCACCACCCAGCAGTTCCTGCTCCTGGTCGTCCAGGAACCGGATCCGGATGCGGTGTTGACCGATCTCGGTCCGCCGCCCGCTGACCCGGAGCACCAGGTGAGTGCGGGCGTGCACCGCGGGGAAGCTCTCCACCCAGACGTGCTGAAACATCCCCAGAACCGACAGCTTTCCGTGCTGGTCGATCAGGGCATAATCGGCGAGGACCGCGAAGTCGATCTGCAGGGTCAGCTCACGGCCAGAGTGATGATCTCGTCGTTCTGCTGAATCTGATGCACCACGTCCAACCCCTCGGTCACCTGGCCGAACACGGTGTGCACACCGTCGAGATGGGCCTGCCTTGAGTGACAGATGAAGAACTGGCTCCCGCCGGTGTTCCGTCCGGCATGGGCCATGGAGAGAGTGCCCTCCACATGGGTGTGCACATTGCGGTCGGTTTCACACTTGATCTTGTACCCCGGGCCCCCGGTCCCGACTCCGCGCGCTCCGGGAGTCCGGCTCAGGGGATCACCGCCCTGGATCATGAAATTCGGGATGACCCGGTGGAACCGGGTGCCGTCGTAGAACCCGGCACTGGCGAGTTTCCGGAAATTCTCGACCGTGCCGGGGACCTCGTCGTCAAAGAGTTCGACGGTCATCGTTCCGCGCGAGGTGACAATCGTGGCAATGCTCATGAGGCAACCGTGTCCTTGGGTCTGTGTGCCGTGCACCGTAAACCAGCAGGGTGAAACCTGCCCGAATAGTAATGGGGGACGCCGCCCGGGCCGTTCAGGTGGCGGACGGACAGACCGAGCGCAGGACACAGTCGTCACACCGGGGGCGGCGCGCGATGCAGACCGCGCGGCCATGACTGATGAGAAGATGGGAGACGAGGGTCCACTCTTTTCGGGGAATGAGGACCATCAAGTCCCGTTCCACCTGCTCGGGATCCGTGGCGCGCGTCAGCTCGAGGAGACGCGCGATCCGTCCGACGTGGGTATCGACGGTGATCCCTTCGTTCATCCCGAAGGCGTTGCCGAGCACCACGTTTGCCGTCTTCCGGCCGACGCCGGGAAGAGCCCGGAGGGCCTCCATGGTCCGGGGAACCTCGCCCCCATGCGTCTCCAGCAGCGCCGTCGCCATCCCGATCAGGTTCTTCGCCTTCATGCGGAAGAACCCGGTCGGCCGGATGAGCGACTCGAGCTCGGCTGGATCGGCGCCGGCCAGATCGCGCGGGGTCGGGTATCGGGCGAAGAGGGCCGGGGTCGTGAGGTTGACCCGGACGTCGGTGCATTGGGCCGAGAGAATCGTGGCCACCAGCAGTTCGAACGGGGTCCGATGGTCCAGAGCGCAGTGCGCGTCGGGATAGGCCTTCTTCAGTCGACGGAGGACGGCCCGCGCCCGGGTTCGGACCACCGTCACTCCGGGCGCCGGGCCCGGGCGAACGCGAGAAACGCCTCGACCGGCCGGGTGTTGAGGATGTCCCCGGGGCCGAGTCCGCCCTTGCGTGCCATCGCCACTCCATAGCGCATGTGTTCCAGCCCGGCGGGGCTGTGGGCGTCGGCGCCAAGGGAGATCATCACCCCCGCCTCGCGGGCCTGGCCCAGGAGGCGCCAGTCGAGGTCGAGACGATGCGGGTCGGCGTTGATTTCGATGGCGACCCCGCGGGCCGCGGCCCGGGCAAAGATCGCGGGAAAGTCGAGGGGATAGGGATCGCGGGACAGCAGCAAGCGTCCGCTCGGATGCCCAAGGATCGCCACGTACGGATTGTCGATCGCCGCGAGCACCCGCGCGGTCATCGCGGTGGCATCGAGCCCGAACCGGCTGTGCACCGAGGCGATGACGAAGTCGAATCCCGCAAGGGTCGCGTTGTCGTAGTCGAGTCCTCCGTCGGGGAGGATGTCGGCCTCGATCCCCTTGAGAATCCGGATCCCCTCCAACCGGGTGTTCGCCTCGTCGATCTCGGCCCACTGGGCGGGGAGATCCTCGGTCCGGATGCCCCCGGCGTAGGCGGCACTCTGGGAGTGATCGGTGATGCCCACGTACTGGTAGCCTGCCTCACGGCACGCGAGCGCCAGTTCCTCTGCGGAGGTGGTGCCGTCCGAGTAGGTGGTGTGGCAGTGCAGCAATCCCAGGATGTCCTTCTCCGTCACCAGCATCGGCACGCCCCCCGCATAGCGCCGCGTCTCCCCCCGGCCTTCCCGCAACTCGGGCGGGATTTCCGGCAGGCCGAGATGGCGATACAGGGTGGCTTCATCGGGGGTCGGGATGAAGGTGCTCCCCTGCCAGAGCGCCCCGCCGCGCAGGGAGGAACCCCGATCCGCCGCCACCGTCCCCAGTTCGTCCACATGCCCCTCACTCCCCGTGGCCTGCACCAGCACGGCCCCCAGATTGACCGGGGGCGTCACGATCACCCGGGCCGCCGAGCCACCCGCCACCCGGATCGTGGCCACCCGCTCGTCGTGCTCGGCGTACTCGCTGATTCCCGGCACCTCGCCGAGAGCGCGGAGCACCTCCTCGGGAACGGAATCCGTCACCAGGACCACCACCAGGTCCCGCACCACCTCGCTCCAACGCCGCACCTCTCCCGCCGGGATCGCCCGCAGCACCCCCGGCACCTCCTCCAGCATCCCCACCAGCCGATCCATCTCGACGCGGGCGTGGTGCAGCAACCGGAACTCGCTTGCCCGGCGCAGAAAGGCGATTCCCTTCAGCACGTTCTCGCACGTCTTCGGGCCGAATCCGGGAATCTCGGAGAGTCGGCCGCTCCGGGCCGCCGCTTCGAGCTCCGGCAGGGAATCAATGTCCAGGAGGTCATGAATCTGCCGGATGCGGGACACGCCGAGTCCCGGGATGCCCAGCATCTCCACCAGACCCGGCGGGACCCGCTCCCGGAGTTCTTCCAACACGCGGGAGTTCCCGGTCCCCACCAGGTCCGTCACGATCTGCAGAATCGCCGGGCCGATCCCGCTCATCGACGCGACGGTTCCGTCCGCCAGCGCGGGGGCGATCTCCCCGTGCAGCCCCCCCAGCGCCCGGGCCGCCGTGCGGAAAGCCCTCACCCGAAAGGGGTTCTCGCCCACGAGTTCCATCATCGCCGCGATCTGCTCCAGCACCTGCGCCACCGCGGCCTTGTCCATCACGGCTGTGTGCATCATCTCATCAACTCCTTCCCTCGAGACCCTCTCCCACCAGACGCCAGACCAGACAGAGCAGCTCCTCCATTCCCGTCACGCTCGCGAGTCCCGCCTCGGCACCTCCCGGCAAGGTGGGGGCGAAGAGAGCGGATCCATCGGGCCGCGCCAGGGGACCGGGATCAGCGCCGGTCACCTCCACCACCGTCAACCCGAACCGGGCCGGATGAAAGCCGAACGCGGCCACCACGGCGAGCTGATCGCACACCCGGGTCACGAAACATCCATCGAGCGGCTCGGCGGGCTGACCCTCCACCGGAGTGCCCCAGAGGCGCCTCGGAGGAAGTTGCAGGTACGGGGTGCCGGTGTCGAGAGGGATCGGAGTCCCCGGCAGCCCCGCGAGCGCCTCGGCGAGGCGCGACCCGGTCACCTCCCGTTCGACCGCACCCGTTGCCCAATGAAGATACGCGGCATGGATCAGCGCCACGAAGGGGTCGATCGCCTCACCCAGACCTTCCTCCGGCCGCAGATCACGAATCATCTCCGCCACCGGTGGGGCCAGGAGAAAGGCATCCCGATCCCGGGCATCGACACCCGTCTCACACAGCGTTTCACTCACCGCCGGAAACCGCTCCTCGGCCACTGGGGCCAGGAGATGCCGGAACGGCGTGGGACGGGGGTCAGTCATGCGGAAGGAACCGGTGGAGCTCCTCGCGAAAGAGATCGAGCGCCTCGACGTATGGCACGTGGCCGCACGCCGGAAGGGGAACAAACCCGGCTCCGAGTCCCCGGGCCAGGGTCTCCGCGGCGCTGATCGGGATGGGGTCGTCTTCCCCGTGAATCACGAGGGAGGGCATGGTGAGTTCCGCGAGCCGGGGTCGGAGATCGTAGTCGCCAAGGCTGGACCAGACCTCCTGCTGGGTCCGTCCGGTGACGCGGAACGGGGTCAGGTCGCGGGCTCGGGCCGGATCGTGGAAGTAGCCGGCCACGGTCAATTCAAAGGAACGGCGCTGGTACGCCTCGGGGTTCTCGGCCTGCAGACCGCTGTCCCGAAGTTCCTGGCGCGCGGTCAGAATCGCGGGTGCCCTGCTCCGCTCGGCGAACCGCTCCTCGAAGGCCGCCCGGGCCTCCCGCCAGCAGGGCGCGGGAGAGACCAGCGCGAGCCGTTCGACGCGCCCCGGGTGTTCCAGCGCATAGAGAAGGGCGAGGAGGCCGCCCCAGGAGTAGCCGGTGAGGGTGAGCGTCTCCAGGTCCCAGAGGACGCGGAGTGCCTCGAGATCGGCCACCTGCTCCCGCCACCCGACCGGCACCTCCCGCGCCACCGCCGACTGTCCCCCTCCCCGCTGATCGTAATAGATCAGCTCCCGGCCCGTGGCGAGGGTGTCGAAACCGGGCAGGAGGTAGTCGTGATGAGCCCCGGGACCCCCGTGGAGCACCACCACCGGCGGCCCGGAGCCGAGTCGTCGCTCGAAGAGGGAAACCCCGCGTACCTCCCGGTGAGCAGTTCGGGCGTGAGGAGTGTCGCTGACGGAATTTGGCACGGCCTAAGTATAAGGGTAGGGGCGACGCATGCGTCGCCCGGGATATTGGGTTCTGGGGTATTGGGTTCTGGGGGTATTGGGTTCTGGGGGTATTGGGTCTTTGGCATCGGGTTCTGGGTGCTGGGTCTTTGGGGGATCGAATCAATCCAGATGCGTCATTCCCGCGAACGCGGGAATCCATTGTCACTTGGTCCTGGGTCTTGGGGTCCCGGTTATCGCCGTGGAATTATTTCACGGTACATGGTGGTCAGGAGGAACGTTGAATGGCATAAAGCATTGCAATCCAAACAGATAACGCAACATATTCGGATAAGATCACAATCTTGACTCTATTATTAACACAGGATCTGTGTTTGCGGATGAATAGCGTTGACATGGGTCCAGCATGCTCTGATGGCCTGCTATAGCATTGTGGGGCAACATATTATGGCGCACACCTTGACTAGCGTCATGATCATGAGATTATTTGTGCCATGGATGATCCCACCAAGAATATGTACCAGATTCCCGCGGATGAAGTCCGTCGCCGTCTCCAGGCCGAGAGCCCATGGTGGCAGCCACCCCATGCTGTGGGGGGGCAGTTCCGGGAGCTCAGGCCTCGAGCATACCTGCAGTCCTTTTTGAGCCTGGTCCGGGAGCGATCTGTCCGGCGGGCGCTCGTCCTCCTCGGTCCTCGGCGGGTGGGAAAGACTGTTCTGATCCACCATGCCATCAAGGCGCTACTCGGAGAGGGGATTCCGCCTCAGCGACTGGCCTACCTGTCAGTGGATCTCCCCCTCTATGACGGGCTCTCCCTCGAGCGCCTGCTCGCGTTGGCCGAGGAGGCATCGGGTGATGCCCTGGAGTGGGTCTTCTTCGACGAGATTCAGTATCTCAAGGATTGGAAGGTCCACCTCAAGCGCCTGGTCGACGATCGTCCGGACCTCAAGATCGTGGTTTCCGGATCGGCGGCCGCGGCGCTTCGGATCAAGAGCCTGGAGTCGGGGGCTGGTCGCTTCACGGACTTCCTCCTCCCTCCCCTCACCTTTGCAGAATACCTCGACTTGACCGATGCCGCACCGCCTCCGGAGCGGGTGAGTGACCACCCTCAACTCGTGGCCGGGACCATCGAACGGTTCAACGAGGCGTTCGTGGAGTATGCCAACTTCGGCGGCTACCCGGAAGCGGCGTTGAGTGCCGAGGTGCGTGCCGATCCGATGCGGTACATCAAGGGCGACATCGTGGACAAGGTCCTGCTCCGCGACCTGCCGCAGCTCTATGGGATCGGCGACATCCAGGAACTCAACCGGCTCTTCACGATGCTGGCGTGGAACACATCGCGGGAGCTCTCACTCGAGGGATTGGCGAAGGGATCCGGCGTCGCCAAGAACACTCTCAAGAAGTACCTGGAATATCTGGAATCGGCGTTCCTGATCCGGGTGGTGCACCGGGTGGACCGGGCCGGGAAGCACTTTCAGCGAGCCGTTACGTTCAAGGTCTACCTGACCAACCCATCGTTGCGGGCGGCGCTCTTTGCGCCGGTGGGCGCGGATGACGAAGCGATGGGCCCGCTCGCCGAGACGTCCGTGGTGGCGCAATGGTTCCACACCCAGACTCCGATTCATTACGCCCGCTGGAAGGAGGGTGAGGTCGACCTGGTACAGATGGGTTCCGAGGGGGCACCCACCTGGGCCACCGAGGTCAAGTGGTCCGACCGGTACGTTGACGCACCGGAGCAACTGGCCGGACTGATCCGGTTCGCCCGGGAGCATGGACTGGCGGAGGTGACCGCCACGACCCGTTCGCGGTGCGCGGAACGGGCAGTCGCAGGAGTGACCATCCGCATGGTACCGACGAGTCTCTACGCCTGGGAGATCGGCGCGGTGGGGAGTCGTTGACGGTGCTCCTCGGATCCCTCCCCCGGGGCATCATTCCCGCGGACACGGGAATCCACTGCCTGCCTGCCCACCATTCCGTGATGATGCGGTGCTGGGCAGGTGTCGGGACATGCGTTGATGACTTCGCCCGAGCAAGCGGAGGTCCGGTAGGTCAGCGCACGAGAGCCCGGAGTTCGGGCACCCGGTACAACTCCACCCGCTCCACACCATCCTCATCCCGCGCGAGGCCCAGGATATGGTCCCGGCCGATCTCCAGAACGAAGAGCGGCCGTGGAATCGCCACGATCGCACGCTCGACTCCTTCTGGGGAGAGGACGAGCCATGTCGAGTATTCCGTGGTGTACCCGTCGTAGGTGCGCACCCACAGGTTGTCCGCCTGATCGGCCCGGAGTTGGTCGAAAAGGGGGAACTCCGTCCTCGGAGTGATTTCCTGCCACAGCCGCTGGGCGCCGACTCGATAGCGGCGGCTCGGCTCGCCGTCAAAGTGCTGCCGCAACGCTGCCTGCCAGTCCGGGGAGCGAACCCGGCGACCCTTCAGGTTGAGACTGAACTCTCGGACACGGCTCCCTGCGGTGTCGAAAACGTGACAACGTCCATCGCTGTTGGGACAGACGTAGAGCGTGCGCGATCCTGCCGCCGCGTGGACATCTCTGCCCAGGGGGACGTGGGTCCCGAAGCTCACTGCTTTCCCAAAATAGAAATCACGTACTCCAGCTCTGAACACAGTGTCCACAGCAGTACCACTCGTGCGAAGCAGCGCCACAGGACTCCCAAGGTATGTTCCTCGGTGCACCGGCCCATGGGGCTGATTCATCAGGATCAGAAGGCGGTCGCCCGCAGGGGAACACCAGAGGACCCGGTCGAAGTTGAGGTCAAGAGGAAGGGCATTCGTCCCGACGAAGTCCCCGCGAACGGTGAAGAGACTCAACCTTCCATGCACCCCGTCCTGGAAACCAAGCCGGTCGGGGCCGCACCGCCCCAGCCAGCGGGGTTGGCGGAACTCCCCCGGACCGTCCCCTTTCCGACCGACCGATCGCAGCCACCGGCCCGTGGGATCGAAAAACACCACGCGGTGGTTCCCCGCATCCCCCACGACAAGGGTCCCGTCGGGGAGACGTGCCGCACCAGCCACACCGTTGAAGAGCGAATACTCCGGGCCGGCAGCGGTACCGACCCGAAGTGCGGGCGCGCCCGAGACGATGATGCGTGTCAGGGAGGGGACCAGGCCGTTGCGTGTCGGCCACTCGATCTCCTGGGCCCCGACAAGGCCGATCCTGAAGAGGAGCACGATGGTGAGACTCAGGACAGCCCCCCTGCCCCTGGCCGACATCAGTCCATCCCCCTAACCTTCGTCTGTGTTTGCGACACAGGTCTGGTTGTGGAAAGTCACTCCTTTTCGCGTGCACATGTTGCCGACATCCGACCAGCAGGAGCAGGCGCTCCCACCGCTGCCACAATCCTCATTGCTGCATCCGATGCATGGAGCCGCCTCCCGGGCGAACCCCGGAGTTCCAGTCATGAGTGCGGGGATGGCGAGAGTCAAGATCAGGATCAGCTTCTTGGCGGTCATCTGAAACCTCCCGTTGGATTATGATTTGTTATTGCCTGAGGTCAACCAAGTATACACTACTTCTGAGCTATCTGATTTAAGCAAGGCTAGTACTTTGTGGGTGGGATGTCAAGCAATGCGTCACCGCCAGCGGGAGGGCGTCACCAATGCATGAAGCCAAGGCCGCCGTATACCTCCTTGCGAGGACCTACTGCACAGTGGAAGGTCCGGAAATTTGACGGAAGGGGCAGTGTCCAGGCAAATCTCCGATTTCTTGTCCCGATAATTAGGAGAATACTGCCTGTTATCCATCAGTAACGCTGTTGTTTACGACGTCACGGACAAATATGCCATATTATTTGTCTCTCCAACTGTCCGGTGTGGTGTCTTGAGCACATACGATCACCTCCTATTCAGCAGGCACTGGAACCTCAGCTCAAAAACACACTACGAACTGGGCCAGTGCGACGCCATCGTCCAGGCGATCGCCAACGCCCCCCTCCTGCCGGAGTACCATCGCCGCCTGCTGCTGGTGTCCCTGACCAAGGGGGCTCAAGCCACGACCGCCATCGAGGGCAACACCCTCTCCGAGGAGGAGATTGAGCGGGTCGTCGAGGGGAAGTCTCTCCCGCCCAGCAAGCAGTACCAGGAGCAGGAGGTGCGGAACATCCTGGAGGCGTTCAACATCCTGCTCCAGGAGGTAAAGTGGTGCGGGCATGCGAGCGTGTTTGCGGCGGGATACGGCGAGAAGCCGTGGACCTACCTCCTGGTGCCCCATGACGAGATCACGGCCTCGGCGACGTTGCAGGGGCTGGCGGCGAGGTGGTGAGAGGGGAGTAGATGGGGCCAAGGAGTCCCCGTATGTTTCGGGTTGGGGTAGAAGGTAGGAGCTTTCGGAAACAGCTATTTCGGTATATATTCGGGCGTATTGCTTCATACTCCCATGGACAGGGCCACCCGAGTCGCCAGCACGGAGGAACGATGGTAGCGGCCGACTTTCCACTTGACGAGACTGCGGCCACCTTGGCGCTCCAGCGTGCACGGGTTGTTCCCCAGGATCACCTCGGGGCACTGATCGGCCATACTGGTTCGGCGTTGCGTCTGGTCGAACTTGGCGAGGAGGATCGGTTATTTGCCTGGCCAAATCCCGTACATCAGTTCATAGGCGCCGTGACAGCGGAGGACCTGCGACGGGCCAGAGAGGATCTCGCCGTCTGGCGTGCGCAGGGACTGGAACCGGTGACGGTGCTGGATAGTGGATACCCCGAGCCACTTCACGACGTCTTCAACCGCCCACCGCTCCTCTTCATCCGGGGCGTGTTGCCTGCTGCCTTGGGGACACGGTCTGTGTCCATCGTCGGTGCGCGTGCCGCAGGACCGAAGGCACTGGGAATCGCGGCGGAGATCACTTCACAACTCGTCAGTGATGGCTTTGTCATCCTCTCCGGCCTGGCTGTTGGGATAGACACGGCAGCTCACCGTGCCACCCTGCAGGCTGGAGGGGTAACCTGTGCGGTGCTCGGCAGCGGGCTCAAACGCCTGTACCCTGCGGAGAATGCAACCCTCGCGGAGGAGATCCTCGCTTCCGGAGGCACGCTGATATCGCAGTTCACACCGGACCAACCTCCGACCAAGTGGACGTTTCCGATGCGGAACGTCGTGATGTCCGGACTCTCACTCGCGACCATCGTCGTTGAGGCCTCAGACACATCCGGGGCACGAATTCAAGCCCGTGTTGCGCTGCAGCATGGCCGTACCGTGTTCCTGCATTCCGAGCTGGTGAGGACTCGGGAGTGGGCCAGGAAGTACGTGGTCGAGGGGGCGTTCGGAACCAGGGCTGTTGAGATCACATCGGCAGCCGATGTGATTGAACGCCTTGATGTGGCACTACGGGGACCAATCACCGTCGGCGTTTGATTCCGGATGCCGACAACCCGAGAAATTCTGGCGCAAGCAGCCGGCATCCTCGGCAGCGTTCCGAAACTCGATAACTTCGGCTCTGTCTGCCGTTGCTGCCTCGGGCCGGTGAACGAGTACGAGATGTGCCACGCGTGTCACATGCTCTTCCGGAATGCCGGGGTTCCGGAGGTTTTCCAGAAGTGTGTCGTGCCGATTACCGCCGCCATCAACCCGAGTCCCTGGTACACCAGACTCCAAACCTACAAGACGCTTCAGAAGGAGCACGGCGCTCTCATCGCATCGCTCGTATACGAATACACGATGACACACCAGGGGAAGATTCGTAGCGCCCTGGGTGGCGATCCGTCCTTCATCACTGTAGTTCCTTCAAAGCGCGGCGTCGATTTCGAACACCAGCCACTCCGGTTGGCGCTGGCACGCGTCAGACCGCTCGCGGACGCCCTCGTGGAGGCAGTGAGGTTCAAGAGGACGGAAACCCTCGGACGCAAGGAGTACAAGCCCTCCGCATTCCGGGCCTCGGAGAAGACTACAGGAAAGCGCGTCGTCTTGATCGAAGATACGTGGGTGACAGGAGCAACGGCACTCAGCTCGGCCGGATGCCTGCTGGAGGCAGGGGCTGAAAGCGTCCTCATCCTCCCTGTGGCTCGCATGGTCGAAGCATCATTTTGGGCCAAGGATCACCCGTATCTTGTGGCGATGAAACGTCCATTCGACCCCCACGATCCGGATGGCTGGCCTCGCCCGTAGAGTGGGCCATGGAGAACGGCGGCCGATCCTCCGGTGTACATTTGCCCGGCGTCCCCGCGCCTGATATACTCCCATTGCGCGAGGGGCGCATCCAGTCCGCGGAAAGGGCCGTGCCCACCCACCGTTGCGGTCCACATCCCGAACCTTCTTTCAGCCTGATCAGTGCGGACTCCAGGCGCCATGAGAGGAGATTCGTCTGTATCCCAACCCACAGGACGTCCTTCCGCTTCCACCCCACCCCGATCTTCACCAGTATCGGAAGCGGGCCAAGGACCTCGTCAAGGCGTGCCGTTCCGAGGACCCCGCGGCCATTCGTGCCTGGGCCGTGACCTGGGTTCGCGATCTGCTCGAGCTCCAGCCTGAGGGCGACCGGGTGCACCACCTGCGCGACGCCGAACGATACGCCGATCAGGTCGCCGGTTTCGCCCGCGAGCGGCTCACTGCCACCGAAGGCGCGCTTGCACAGGCGCAATTCGTCATCGCGCGGGCGCACGGATTCGAGAGCTGGCCCCGGCTGGCCCATCATCTCGAGGCGCTCGGCGGCTCCCCGACGCCCGTCTCCGCTTTCGAGGAGGCGGCCGATGCGATCATCGCCGGCGACCGCGCCACCCTCGAACGACTCCTTGAAGAGAACCCTGACCTCGTCCACGCCCGTTCCCCCCGGCAGCATCGCGCCACCCTGTTGCACTACGTCGCCGCGAACGGAGTGGAGAACTACCGTCAGGAGACGCCGCCGAACATCGTCGAGATCGCCCGTCTCCTGCTCGACGCCGGCGCGGAGGTGAACGCCGAGGCCGACATGTACGGCGGAGGGGCGACGACGCTCGACCTCGCGATGACCAGCGCGCACCCGCGCCGAGTCGGGGTGCAGAACGACCTGGCCGATCTCCTGCTCGAGCGCGGCGCCCGCATCGCCCCCGGAAGCGTTCGGTCCTGCCTCATGAACGGCTGCCCGGAGGCCGCGGAGTACCTGGCACGCCGGGGCGTCCCCCTCGGCCTGGAGGAGGCGGCGGGAATCGGGCGCCTCGACCTCGTCGAGCGGTACGTCGACGAACCCCGCAGCCTGGCCGACCCAGCGTGGCGGCAAGAGGTCGGCGAAGCGCTGATGATGGCCGTCTGGTACGGGCGTACCGAGGTCGTGGGCTTTCTTCTCGATCGTGGGTTCGATCCGGCATGGAAGGTCCGCGGCCACGGAGAGAGTCGCACCGCGCTCCACCTCGCAGCGTACGAGGGCCGTGTGACGATCGTCGAATTGCTGATACGCCGTGGGGCGCCGGTGAACGTCACCGATGACGTCCATGGAACCACGCCGCTCGTGTGGGCTCTCCATGCCTGGCTCGTCGAGGGGAGGAACGACCAGGAGGCGTACCGGGCGGTGGTGCGGATGCTCGCCGAGGCGGGGGCGATGGTGAAGGCGGAGTGGATCGACGACGATCGGGTGCGGGCGGATCCCGATCTGTTCGGAATGCTCACGCGGCGGGCCGCGAACCCGCTCGAGTGAGTTGCTTCCTTCGCGCCGTGGGAGCCATTCCGCGCGTCACACCGGAACTCTTCAGTGCTTCGCCGCGCGCAGCGCAGAGGGTGTCTTGCCGGTTTCTCTCCCCACGAACCGTGCGAAGTAGGCAGGATCCACAAAGCCAAGCTCGCGCCCGATCTCGGCCACCGTGGCCGAGGAGTGTCGCAGGAGACAGCGGGCCTCGACCGCCAGACGCCGACGTATCACCTCACCCGCAGACAGGCCGAGGTGGTGGCGGCAGAGATGCCGGAGATGCCCCGGAGTAACACCGAGCTCCCGGGCATAGCCACGGAGCCGGTGATCCTGGCGATACCGGCGCTCCACCAGCGCGAGAAAGCGCTCCACCTGGGGGTGCACTGACGGGGTACTCGGCTCTCCCCAGCGCTCGACGTAGTCGCGCTGCAGGGACACCAGCTGCTCGTAGAGAATGGCCCGCAGCAGATGCTCGACCCCCGCCCGCCGGTTCCGGATTTCCTCCTCCATGGCACCGAACCGGCGTAGTGCGCCGCGGAGTCGGCCGCGCGTCAAGAGCAGTTCCGAGCTGGGACGAGCCGCGCGGAAAAAAGCGAGGTCGCGAAGGAACCGGTCGTCCCGGAAGAAGTCCTCAATGAACTCCGCGGTGAAAAACAGGCAGGCACCATCGAGTCCTTCGACTTCCCATTGCCGGACCTGTCCCGGAAGCGTGAAGAACACGGCCCCCCGACGGACCGGGTGAGTGGCCCCGTCGAGCCAGTAACGGCCCCGACCGCGGGTCACGATGAGGATGTCGTGAAACGAGAGAGTGTGGGGACGGCCGTCGCGGAGAAAGGTGGGCATGCTCGATACCTTGGCGGCGTCCACCAGCAGCTCGCGACCGTACTTGGTGCGATGAAAGTCCACCCGGTCAGTCATCGTCGAAAAGTACCAGAACCGCGTCGATTCCGCCCTTCACCCCCCCCGGCCCGGTTCCTACCTTCGATCCAACCCCCACAGGGAGTGGATCGATGTCCCGCTTCGCGCTGCTGACGGCCGCTTCTTTTCTGTGGTACTCTCCCCTCGCGGCCCGCCAGGAAGCCACCCCTTTCGATGACCGCTGGCGATTGTCCGGCGAGGGCTCGCGCATCGTCCCGTTCGCCGGCCGAGCGGGGCTCGAGCTGGTCTCGGGCGAGGCGGTCCTTCCAGAGATCCGCATGGAGGATGGCACCATCGACGTGGATGTCCGGTTTCCCACCCAACGTTCCTTTGTCTATCTGAAATTCCGGATGCAGTCGGAGGACGAGTTCGAGGAGGTGTACCTCCGGCCCCACAAGAGTACTCTGCCGGATGCCATCCAGTACGCTCCCGGTTTCCAGGGCGCCAGTGCCTGGCAGTTCTACCACGGACCGGGCGGTGCCGTACCGGCTCACTTGCCCGGCAGCACCTGGATCCGAGTCCGCCTGGTGCTGCAGGGCCGTCAGGCCGCGTTCTTTGTGGGAGACACCGTGACCCCGGTCCTGGTGGTGCCGCGGCTGGCCCGGGACCCCGCTCCGGGATACCTGGCCCTGCGCAGCTTCATCCCCGCCCCGATTCCTCAGGATGTGTACGGGGCACACTTCGCCAATCTGGTGATACGCCCCGGCGACATTCGGTATCGCTTCCCCCCGGTCACCGTGCCGGCGCTGCGCCCGGGATCCATCACGATGTGGGGAGTAGGTCGTGCCTTCGTGCCCGACTCCGGCTCTCGCCAGCCGATCCCCCCGGAGACCATCGCTGACGGTTTCCGGCCGGTCCCGGTGGAGCCCGGCAAGGGGTTCGTCCTGCTCCACCGGCACGTGCCGATGCCCGAGGGGAATCGAAGGGTCGGTGTCGTGGCGCGGGTCATCGTGAAGGCCGCGAGTGCCGGAGTGTACCGATTCAACCTCGGATTCAGCGACGAGGCCAGTGTCTACCTCAATGGAAATCTCCTCTTCACCGGCGACGCACGATACAGTTTTGACCAGCCCCGCCGCGAGGGGTTGATCGGGCTCGACCAGGCTTCGCTTTACCTCCCGCTCCGGGCCGGTGACAACGAGTTGACTGTGGTCGTGGTGGATGGATTCGGAGGTTGGGGTGTGATGGGGCAGTTCGAGGGGGCGGGATTGGAGATACGGCCCGCAGGATGATGGGGTATCATACGGACCCAACTTCATGATGGAAGCGGGGGGACGAAAGCTCCTGATCGAGGCGAAGGCGGGAGGAAAGAGCCTCCGCACCGTTGCCGGGGCCCGCGGCCAGGTGCGGGAGAGGGGAGTAGATCGAGACGCACCCGGCACTGTATGTTCCCCGGCGGATTCATTTCATGCCTGGGCTCGGTGTCCTCGGTCGTGAGTGGTGTTTCCCGGGGCTGACGCCCCTTGCTCGGCGGCGGGAGGCCGTTGACACGGCCGGGTCGCCGCTCGCGAACGGACTCGGCATCCAAAGCCTGCGACCCGTTTCGGGTAACAGTGTCGCAGAGAGACCAGAACCCAATGCTTTGACTCCCCGCCTCGGACCGGGTTGAATCGCCAGGGCCCCGGGACAATCCAAGGGATGTCGATTGAGGAGCTCGCCGTTCGACCAATGGGGTCACACCTGAAAGGAGTGTCGGATGCTCGCTGATCTCCGCTTCGCCCTGCGCTCCCTCGCCAAGGCCCGCGGCTTTACCCTCACCGTGGTCCTGACCCTCGGGCTCGGCATCGGCGCCAACACCGCCATCTTCAGCGTGGTGCGGGGCGTGCTCCTCCGTCCCCTTCCCCATCGGGACGGCGACCGCCTGGTCTACCTCCGCCAGTCCGTCGAGGGACCGGGCGGCGAGAACGTGCTCTTCTCCGTCCCCGAAATCGACGACTTCCGCGACGGCGCCGAGGCACTCGGCGGGATCGCCGAGTACTCCCCCATGACCTACACCCTCCAAGGGGACAACGACGCGGTCCGGATGACCGTCGGACTCGTCACCGGAAACTATTTCCAGGTCATGGGCCTCTCCCCGACGCTGGGCCGACTGCTGACGGACGGAGACGACGGCACGGCCGTGCCTCCCGTGATGGTGCTGACCCACGAGTACTGGATGAAGCGGTTCCAGGGCGACAGCGGGATCGTCGGACAGACGGTCCTGGTGGATGGCCGGGCGGTGACGGTGGTCGGCGTGGTGGAGCCTGCCCCCACCTTCCCGAACCGGATGGACGCGCTGATGAACATGGTGATCAGCGAGCACCACACCAGCGCCATGATGGTGACGGGACGCACCCACCGGATGACGGAGATGATCGCCCGGCTCGCTCCCGGCGCCACGCTGCCCCAGGCGCGCGGCGAGGTGGAGACGATCCGCGCCCGGGTCCAGGCCGATCACCCCGACGCCTACGATGCCGCCTCCGGATACCGCGTCACCCTCACTCCCTTCCACGAGGTACTCGGCGAGCGCGCACGCCTGACCCTCTGGCTCCTGATGGGTGCCGCCGCCTTCGTGATGATCATCTCCGCCGCCAACGTCGCCAACCTGACCCTGATGCGCGGTGTGCGGCGCGAACATGAACTGGTGATCCGGGCCGCGCTCGGTGCCGGGGCCGGCCGGCTCCGCCGTCTGCTCCTGGTGGAGAACCTGATGCTGGCCCTGGGCGGTGCCCTCCTGGGGCTCGGACTGGCCGCGGGCGGACTGCAGCTCCTCATCGCCTTCGCGGAACGGGTTTCCCCCCGGGCCGGCGAGATCCGGCTCGACGCCATGGTCCTGGGGTTCACCCTGGTGCTGACCGTGGTCGTGGCCCTTCTCCTCTCCTACGCCCCGCGGCTCGCCCGGGAGGGGACACTCGGCACCTGGATGTCCCAGGGCGTGGCGCGCGCCAGCGGCACCCTGCGCCGCCAGCGGCTCCAACGCGCGCTTGTCGTGGCCCAGGTCGCCGTCTCCGTGATCCTCCTCACCGGAGCGGGGCTCCTGACCCGCACCATGCTCCGACTCTCGGAGGTCGACACCGGCCTCACCGGGGGCGAGAGCGAGGTCCTCACGATGGAAGTGCCGGTCAGCGGCGGAGAAGGGGACAACGACGCCACCAGGGCTCTCTACGACCGGATGAAGTACGAGATCTCCGCGATCCCCGGTGTGCGAGACGTCGGGATCGGTTCGGTGATCCCCCTCCGCTCCTCCGATTTCCAACTGGAAGTGAAGGCGGAGGGACGGGCCCTGGCCGCCGGCGAGGCGATCCCCCGCGCCGAGTATCGCACGGCGAGCCCCGAGTATTTCCGGGCAGCCGGGATCCCGGTGCTGCGCGGACGGGAGTTCACCTCCACCGACATCGAGGGGAGCGCCCTGGTGGTGATCCTCAACGAGACGCTGAGCAGGCGCCTCTTCGGAGACCGGGATCCGATCGGTCAGCGGGTGGCATGGACCGGGGACGTGCTGCGATTCATTCCGGTGACGGGTGACTGGCGCACGGTGGTCGGCGTTGTGGGAGACACGAGAGATGGGGGACTCGATGTCGATCCGCGTCCGGTGATGTTCCAGCCCTTTGCCCAGGAGGTGGTGTTCGCCGGGGGACTGGTGATCCGCGCCGAGCAGGATGCCTCCGCCCTGGGAGCGGCCGCGACGCGGCTGGTGCGAAGCATCGCACCGCGGGATCCGATCGAGAACGTGCTCACGCTGTCGGAGATCAAGGGCCAGAGCGTGGCACCCCGCCGCCTGAACGCCGCCCTCATCGGCGCCTTCGGACTCCTGGCGGTGCTCATCGCCGCCGTCGGCATCGCCGGGGTGCTGGCATTCTCGGTGAGCGCCCGGACCCTGGAGATCGGGATCCGGATGAGCCTGGGCGCCGACCGGAACCGGGTGCAGGGGATGGTGATCCGCGAGGGTGGCACACTGCTCGGCATCGGCCTGGTGCTGGGGATTGCCGGGGCATTGTTCGCCACCCGCATCCTCCGCGGCCTCCTGTTTGGCGTGGCCCCGCACGATCCGGTGACGCTGATTCTGGTGGCGGTTGTTATGGTGACGGTGGGGCTCGTGGCGTGCTGGCTGCCGGCGCTCCGTGCCGCGCGGGTGGATCCGGCGATGGTGATGCGAGGACAGTGAACAATGAACAATGAACAATGACCAATAATCAATGAACAAGGGGCCCGCCGTGCGATCGAACCCTATCCTCCCCCTCTCCCTCGCTGCCGTCCTCCTCTCCTGCACGGCGGCGCCTCCGGTCCCCCCTCTCCCTCCCGCGGATGAGGGATTCATCACCGTACCCGGCGGCCGGATCTACTGGGCCCGGATGGGGAACGGCCCCGGCACCCCGCTCGTCGTGATCCATGGCGGCCCCGGGAGTTCCAGCTTCGGTCTCAAGGGCTGGGCCGCCCTGGGCGACGACCGCCCGGTGATCCGGTACGACCAGCTGGGGTCGGGCAAGTCGGATCACCCCACTGACACGACCCTCTACACCGTGGACCGCTATGTGCGGGAGCTGCAGGCCCTGCGGGACTTCCTGGGCCTCACCGAGGTTCACCTCTACGGCCGCTCCTGGGGAGCCATGCTGCTCCAGGCCTACATGGGCACCAACCCCTCCGGCGTCCGCAGCGTGACGTTCTCCAGTCCGCTGGTCACCACGGCCCGCTGGGAGCATGACGCCGACTCGCTCATCCTGTTTCTCCCGGACTCGATGCAACGGCACATCGCCGAGCACGAGGAAGCGGGCACCACCGATCACCCCGAATACCAGGCGGCGATGGACGCCTACTACGCGCAGTTCCTGCGCCGGACGCCGCCGCGGTTCGCCGCCGACGCCGACAGCGCGCGCCAGAGGAGCGGGAGTTTTGTCTACAACTACATGTGGGGCCCGAGCGAGTTCACCTCGACCGGCACGCTCAAGACCTTCGACGGCACCGACTGGCTCCGGAACATCCGGGTGCCGGCCCTGTTCGTCACCGGCGAATTCGACGAGGCGACCCCGGCCGCGACGGAGGAGTTCTCCCGGCTGGTGCCTGGTGCCGAGTTCGCGGTGATCCCGGGCGCAGGACATGCAACAGAGAATGACAACCCCGAGGCGATCTACGGCTTGGTCCGGGATTTTCTCCGGCGCGTGGACGCACCGTAGGGGCGAATCACATTCGCCCAGCGTGTAGGGGAACATCTTTCACACGAAGCCACGAAGGCACGAAGCCCCACACCCCGCGCCGTAAGTGGGTTCACCACGGAGACACAGAGGGCACAGAGAGCATCGGAGCAGCCGAGGGGTTCAGGTATGCCTGGCGGGGCAATGGGCAGCCTCACTCTTTTCGGAGACGGCGCCGGATCGCGAAGCCTTGGCCAGTGCGATGAACCCTCCGTGCTCTCTGTGTCTCTGTGGTTGATTGTGTTGTTCACCTTCGCACCTGCCACACTTCGATGATTGCTTCCCCGTCCTCGCCCGGTCGGAGCACCGCCAGGCGATCCCCCTGGACATCGAGCAGCTCATGCGGCCCGTGAAAGACCGGGTCGGTCACGGCCGGCAGGTCGATTCGCCCGAGCGGCACGCCCTCCCGGGAAAAGACGGTCCAGGTGCGCACCGTGTCCCCCACCAAAGCATACCCGCCGACCCAGAGATTCCCCTGGTCGTCCACCACGACGGCACCCACCGCGGGGAGCTCGGGAACCCGGGGAGCGTTCTTCATCAGGTCGAGGAAGATCTGGCCGTCGCTCCCATTCCAGGTCCTCATCACGGCCCGCCACCCTTCGAGGTGTTTCGGAGTGACGGGACGATGGGGTGCCGTTCCGGTGATCCGCAGGGCCAGACGCCCCCCGTCATACACCGACAGATCGAGCGAGTCGGTGGGCCCGATGACCGCGATCCCGCCTCGGCCATCGTGGACCACGCTTCGGGCAAAGGGAACCGTGGTCCGGACCGTGTGGCCGTCCTGGAGCAGGCGGGCACGTTCCAGACCGAGCCAGGAGCCGAGCGTGTCGCGGATCGTGCCGGTGGAGTCGTGGACGAAGAGAGGCATCGGATCCCGCTCCAACTCTCCCGAGACGACGCCGGGCAGTTCCCCCCGGTTGGGCATGAATTGCCCGAACGTCGACAGAATCACTCCGCGGCCCAGGATCGCAATAGGCTCCCGTCCGGTGGTGGAGACCGCGCCGCCTAACCGGGCGATGTATTGTGCCACCGACCCGTCGGGCCGCAGCACGGTCATGCGCCCGGACCCGAACCAGGCTTCGCTCACGGCGATCAGGGAGTCCTCGGTGATCAGGAGGCGTCCAATTCCGCGGAACTCCCCGGGGCCATCCCCGGCTCGGCCGATCCGGCGCCGCAACGCACCGTTTGCGTCGAGTTGGAAGAGATCGACGCCGGACCCCACGAGGAGGGAACCGTCGGGGAGGAAAAGGGCGACAGCGAATTGCTTGAGGAGGAGCGAGTCGGAAGAGCCGGTGGAGAAGACGACCTCGGATTTCCAGACCGGGAGGTCGAGGTCATCGAGCCGATGGACGCTGACGATCGTGACACCCGCGGAGTCGGCGGTGCTCACCGACGGCGGATCGACGGCCGGTTCTCCGCACCCGAGAAGAAGAGAGAGGAACGTGAGGGAGAGGGGCAGGGACAGGGACATAGAGTGGGAGCGGGATGTCATCCCGAACGCAGTGAGGGATCTGAGAACCATGGAGGTGTACTTCCCGTCGTCCAAGGTGCGATGCCAGCTGGCATGACGCCGTGAGGTAACTTTCAACCCTTTGCCATCTGCGTCATCTGTGTCATCGGTGGCTTCCACCCTTGGAAGAGGGCACCACAGAGGGCGCGGAGGACGCAGAGGGTCTCCGATTGCTTTCCATTGCTCCACGCCTCGCGCGCCGAGATCCGGATTTGTTGTTGGGGGGTGGATGGGCCCCCATCCTGCCGATGCCCAAGGGTGCGAGATCGGGAACCCGTCGCGAGAGCCGCCAACCCTCTGCGTCCTCCGCGCCCTCAGCGGTTGCATTCTTTCCCGTCGGCCCTATTGGACCCGCACGATGTGTTCGAGGGTCGCTCCATCGGGTTGCAGGACCCGGATGGTGAACGGATCCACAAACGGCGGCACCAGTCGCTGCGTGTGATCGAGGAAGATGGGCGTCTGGATACAGAGTGCGTCCACCCTCTTGCCATTGAATCGGACCTCCAACAAGGCTGGGGTGCGCGTGGTGGGCGCGTCGACGAGGGAATAGCATCCGTTCGGCCCGATGGACCCGAAAAAGCGAACGGTGATGGTGTCGGCAGGTGCGATGGCGGCAGGAGCCGAGACGCTGTCGACCCGGATCACGAAAGTGTCGGTGTCCGAGTCGACCAAACCGCACCCCAGGCTCGCAAGCGACAGCAGAAAAACCTTCAATCCCTTGGCGCTCATGTCACATCCGTAGGGTGAGTCCAACCAGGAACGCAACGAAATCCTCCGTGTCGGGACGTCTCAGGCTGTTCCTCGACCGGGAATCGGTGACCGCATTGTACCGCACTTCGCCCATGAAACCGACCGCCCCCTGCCCGGCCCACGCCACGCCGAGCCCGAGACTCGGGTTCCAGACCCCACGTTCGAAGCCGTCGTAGAAGATGGCCCCCACCCGGGGAGAGACGTACAGCCGTGCCGCCCGTGTCGCTGGCGTGACGGAGATCAGGGCACCGAGGCTCGGCGCCCATCCGTTGTCGTCGCAGGGGACGCCGACCACCTGGTCACACCCCGAGGCCCGCCAGACGCCGGCCACCGCAAGGACCGGGGTCACCCGACCACTCCATCCCCCTCGGATTTCCAACCCGGCGGAGACCATCGCGTCTGACCGGGGGGCGACCCCGCCCTGAAGCCAGACCGACGGTCGTGCCGCACCCGTCTGCGCCGTCAACCCGGTGGGCTGGGTTGTGAGGACGAGGATGAAAGCGAACAGCAGCGTGATCAAGGGCGGGCCGGATCGAGTCATCGGGGACCTACAACCGACTTGGTTCTGTGTTGCCGAATCAACCGAAAGCTTTGGACGGCGGCAGGAATCAAGAGCACCATGGAGACAATGGCAGCGGCGATCGCACTCCGTCCCGACAGGAACAGGGCCCCCACCGACTGAATGACCAGGGCAAGCTGGAGGGGCGCCAGGAGCAATATCACGGATCGATCGCGTCCTCGGGTGTACTGGATGGCGGACCACAGCAGGCCACCGCCAGACACGGCAAGGACAAAGGCATGAATCGTTGTGCTGGTGGACATGCTGACTTCCCTCCGCTGATGCGGGACCCATTCATGTGAATGGAGTCACCCTTACGAACGCCTGAAGTCAGGGACAAGTCAAGAGGTGACCGCGAGGGAACCGCTCGTGTACGGGTACGGGTGCGGGGAGGAGAAAAGGATCCGTCAGGCCGGATGCCGACGGGGTCAGCTCCCTGTTCCCTCGGCGGGAATGAGGGCGCGAGGGAAGCGCGAGACCCCCTGCACCACGTAGAAGTACACCCGGGCCGGCACCGCCCTTCCCGGAGGAAAGGCACCGCTCAGGACGCCCCGGCCCGTGGCCTTGCCGCGGAGATGGAGGGAGGGCCGGTCCGCCGCGGTGCCGATCACCCGAAGCCGGCCGGTGTCGTCCCGCTCGATCAGAAGAAGGAGCGTGGTGTCCCGGGGGGCCGCCCGGTAGAGGGAGTCCTGCTGCACCATCGCCTTGATACGGAGGACCTCGCCGAAGCCGTGGCCCACATGGTCGTCCTGGGCTACGAGAGTACCTGAGGCGGCGAGGGAGAAAAGGAGGGTGACGGGGATGGCCATGACGCGCAAGGGTGACCTCCATGACAGAGATTCTGTGACCCCCTGATCCTACGCGACCAGCATCGAGGCGGCAAGTCTCGAGTTCACAAGCCTGTGCCTCCCCCTGTCGTATTCGACGCGATGGTGGGGGGCGGGCGATGTGCCACTTCCTCCCGCCATTCCCCTGTCAGGGGTTACAGGCATCCCCCAGAAAATCGGGCGCCAAGCGCCTGCGAATCCGACTTGTGCTCCTCACCACGCCTCCGGGCTCACGGTCACAGACCCCAACAAACGATTCTCCAGGTCGCAACACCCCTTTCGGTGCTTCCCGCAGCACCATACGAGGTGCCCGGCTACACCTCCCCGATCCGAGACCAAAACTCGCTTCAACTCATAGCCGCGATGACATCGGTCACGGTGATCCCTTCCGCCGACACCTCAAAGCCAACATACCACGTCGTGAGATGGATCGTGTCACCATACTTTGTAAAAATCACATATCCTGCGCGGAATCGGCCTCCCTCTCCTCGCCGACGGAACGGACGAATCACCAGCACCACGTCAGCCGCCATGAAGCACGCATCCTCCGACCTCCCTATACAATCCTTAGCGGCCCCCGCGGCGGCCTTGGCGCCGCCATTCCGACTAATGGACGCCCGCGCTTTCATGGCCCTGGTGGAATCATCAAACGGCAAGGCACTCCCCTGCCCCGCCGTGACGTCGGGAGGGACAACCGCCTTCCTGACTCCTCGCACATTGCCGGTGAACCACTCGATCACCGCTCGATCCAGATCGTGGACTTCTTGAAAGGTCCTTCCCTGGATCGACTGCCCCAAGGGCGCCGCCTGAGCGGACACAGATGATACTGCAACCAGCAGCAAACTGAGGGCCGCTATCAAGGCTCGACTATGCATGCCATCCTCCCGCAAGTCTGGGTTTCGTCGTGGGCAAATATCTGCGCGTTCCCCACCGAACTCAGGGGTTCCATAGTGGCCTGAAGCCGACGCACATAATGGCGAATGCGTCCGCATCGATCTCATCAGGCCCCATTATATCATGGCCCAACTCATGTGCCACCTCCCAATTAACCCTGCCTTGAGGAGCATTATCAAGCATGGTCCTCCAGAATTGCATCGCGACGGACTGAACTACGCCCCCTGCTGTCCACGTTATCCCAAGGACAGTACCACCCTGGGGTGTCACATCTTGCGGGATCCAGTATGACACCCGATCCTCATTGAGAAGTTGGGCAAATCGAGCACCAGCGAGGCGGCAAGTGGCGTTCGAGGAACCCAGCAAGAAGTCTCTGGCACCCCAGAGCTGTGATGTGACAGGCCCGACCGGGAATGTGGCCCAACAGTAGACTGCCACACACGAGGGACCCGGCTCGATGCCAAGGGCACGCCCTGCGAACGTTATGTAGCACCAGCGAAAGGACTCGGCGGTTGCCGCCTCACATGACGTTCCCTCGCCAAACACGAATGTCGGGGGCGTCGTGCCTTTCTCCGGACTGGTGACGTCCCCGACAGGTCCGCAGCCGACGGCCACGGCCAATAGCCCGAACAGGAACATGATCCTGAGTGAAATGACCAGCGGCCGGTTACTCATGTTCCCTGCCTTTCTCCTTGTCGTTGGGATGGACAGTCGCATGGCACGGGAGACGGTGGATCTCACCTACGTGTTCTCTGACCTACTGTACAACCGGTGTGTCCGATGGAAGACAACATCCCGAAGTTTCCCCGCCGCCGCAATACGGAGTTTCCCGCTCCGGGAAAGTACCTACGGGTTTTCCCCTACTCCCCCCGACCCTGTTCCACCTCCCCTTGCGCCCCGAACGTAGAAGTCGTATGCTCAGTACAGGGGGTGTGCTAGGCCCCGTCGATCTCACCCACCGAACAACCACTTTCACCAACCCAACTGGGGGGGGGGGGGGGGGGGGGGGGCGGGGGGGGGGGGGCCCGCCCCTCGCCCCCAGGTGGCGGGGGGGCCCTCGCGGCCCCCCCGGGGGGTTCCCTTGGGGGGG
>JBDIWC010000024.1:0-60384 GCA_039794085.1 Gemmatimonadales bacterium | reverse complement strand
GACGGTCCCCTGGTTCAGGGTTCTCTCGGACGACATCGTGTGATCACTCCGGATGGCCGGCAGGGAACAGCCGAGAATCATCGCCATGGCGGGGATCATTCTGCACCGACCGGTGAATCCCATCATTTTTCCCCCTGTTGTCATGGACGGTCACGATGTCTGCATCCCTTCGCATATCTCGCCTGCCACCCGGTTCCCGGCTCTTCGCCGCGTCACCCCAAGGCCATTCCACAACGCTTGCAATGTCGAGCGTCTCGATCGTGATCGGTGAGCGCGCACCCGGGACACGATCGCGAATCCGCCTGCCGGGATGCCGCACTGATCTCCAGGGTCATGATCCCGGTGGGAACCGCGATGATCGCGTATCCGAGAACCATGATGAGGGTGGCCAACCCCTGTCCCATGGCGGTGCGGGGAGCGATGTCCCCATACCCCACTGTCGTGAGCGTCACGATGGCCCAATACACGCTCCGGGGAATGCTTGTGAACCCGTTGGCCGCTCCCTCGATCAGATACATCATTGAGCCGAGGGTCACCGCCAGGATAATGACCCCGGCGAAGAACACGGTAATCTTGTATCGGCTGGCGCGAATCGCCCGCATCAGCACGGCGGCTTCGGACAGATGGTGGGCAAGCTTGAGAACCCGGAACACTCTCAGCAGTCGCAGGGCCCGGACGGTGAGGAGGGCCTCCCCTCCCGGGATCACCAGGCTCAGATACGTGGGAAGGATGGCCACCAAATCGACCATCCCAAAAAAACTGCGGGCATAGCGCACCCCGCTCGGCGCACACCAGAGCCGGAGGAGATACTCGAGTGTGAAGCCAACCGTGAGCACCCATTCGGCCGCACGCAACCTGAATCCGTGGTTCTGGCGTATGCTCCCCACGCTGTCCAGCATCACGACGACCACGCTGGTGACGATCAACATGATCAAGATCACGTCGAAGGTCTTTCCTGCTCGCGTGTCGTGACCGAAAATGATCTCGTACACCCTCGCCCGGAGGGAACCGGCCGGCGGTAACTGCGTCTCCATGTCACACTCCTGGCAGGATCCACCCCTAATGTAGCGTGAGCGCCACCGTCCAGGCATGGAACTCGTGGGACACGGCAGCAACGCAGGCGGGCAAGACTGGTGCCTCGGGGTTCACTGCCCGGTCGCCAGCCACTCGATGGCCCGATCCACGACAGCAGCCGGATTCACAAGGATCTCATCGGGAAAGACCGAATCGCCATGGACGGTGCACGTCCGGTCCGCCATGGTGCTCACCGTCAGCACCAGAATGATGCCCTGCGCATGAGAGGGCCTCACCTTCA
Source organism: Gemmatimonadales bacterium (assembly GCA_039794085.1). GTDB lineage: Bacteria > Gemmatimonadota > Gemmatimonadetes > Gemmatimonadales > GWC2-71-9 > OFTM291. Next base: position 59,069 of record JBDIWC010000024.1, on the reverse strand, counting down.
CCTGGGGCACGAAGACAGTCCGACCGCCTTCAACCTGGCAGTGAGGGTCCTGAGCACCAACGGCCTCGGCACGCCGGGGGGAAGGGCTTGCCGAACGGGCCGCAAAGTGGAGATTGGAAGGATCCCCCACGGAACATCCCGCACCCGGAGACCGTTGATGCGACCCCGCTCCCTCCTCGGCACTGCCCTCGCCGCCCTCGTGACCCTCGCCATCATGGTTCCCCAGCCGCTCTCGGCCCAGGAGACGGCGTCCGACACCCTCCTCACCGTCCAGCACTACCTCAATTGGGAGCAGGTGAGTGACCCGCAGATCGCCCCGGACGGGAGCCGGATCGTGTACACCCGGCGCTGGATCAACCAGCTCGAAGATCGCTGGGAGTCCTCCCTCTGGATCATGAACGCCGATGGATCCCGCCAGCGGTTTCTGACCGACGGGTCCAACGCCCGTTGGTCGCCCGACGGCACCCGGATCGCCTACACGCACGCGGTGGACGGCAAATCCCAGATCTTTGTCCGTTGGATGGACGCCGAGGGGGCCACGAGCCAGGTGACGCGGGTGACGGAATCGCCGGGGAGCATCGCCTGGTCGCCCGACGGACAGTGGATCTCCTTCAGCATGGCGGTGCCGTATGAGAACCCATGGCCGATCAGCATGCCGAAGGCACCCCAGGGTGCCACGTGGACCCCGGCCCCCCGCCGGGTGACCAACCTGCACTACCGGATGGACCGGGCCGGCTTCATGCCGCAGGTGCACACCCATCTCTTCATCGTGTCGGCAGGGGGCGGCACACCACGGCAAGTGACCCACGGCGACTTCGACGTCGGGGCCAAGTTCGACGGGCTCGGCTTCGGCGTGGGGTACGACTGGACCCCGGACAGCAAGGCGCTGGTGTTCGACGGATGGCTGGAGAACAACGCCGACATGATCTACCGCAACTCCGACATCCACCTCGTGGAAATCGCCACCGGAACGATGCGGAAGCTCACCACCCGGGTCGGGACCTGGACCTCCCCCTCGGTGTCGCCCGACGGCCGGACCATCGCCTACGCGGGATACGACTCGACCCGGAAGAGCTACAAGACGTCCGAGCTCTATTTGATGGACATCGACGGGAGCAACCCGCGGCTCGTCTCCGGAAACCTCGACCGGGACGCGGGCGGCTTCCTCTGGGCCCCGGACAACAGCGGGGTCTGGTTCGGAACGGCCACCGAAGGAACGGCGAATCTCTACTTCCAGCCGGTGCGCGGCACCCCCCGTCCCGTGACCCGGGGGCAGCACATGCTCGGCGTGAGTTCCATCTCCCGGAACGGCATCGCGGTGGGCGTGCGGTCGGCCCCGCATGAACCGGGGGACGTGGTGGCCTTCGACGTCCGGTCGCCCGACGCGATCACCGAGCTCACCCAGGTCAACGACGATGTGCTCGACCGGATCCGGCTCGGCGCGGTGGAAGAAATCTGGTACACCTCGTCGGGAGGGGCCCGGGTCCAGGGATGGATCGTCACCCCCCCCGACTTCGATCCGACCCGGCGGTACCCATTGATCCTGGAGATCCACGGCGGCCCGCACGGCATGTACAACGTGGGCTTCAACTACATGTTCCAGAATTTCGCCGCCAACGGGAACGTGGTGCTCTACACCAACCCGCGCGGGAGCACCGGGTATGGCACCGAGTTCGGCAACGCGATCGAACGGGCCTACCCGGGCGTGGACTACGACGACCTGATGGCCGGCGTCGATGCTGTCGTGGAGAAGGGATATATCGACACCGATCGGATGTACGTGGGCGGATGCAGTGGCGGGGGCGTGCTGTCGAGCTGGGTGATCGGGCATACCACCCGCTTCGCCGCCGCGGCGGTCCGCTGTCCGGTGACGAACTGGCTGAGCTTCCTGGGGCACACCGACGTGCCGCTCTTCACGGCCAATTTCTTCGACAAGCCGTTCTGGGAGGACCCCGCACCGTGGCTCAAGCAGTCGTCGCTCATGTATGTGGGAAATGTCACCACCCCGACGCTGCTCATGACCGGCGAGCTCGATCTCCGCACCCCGATGCCGCAAACCGAGGAGTACTTTGCCGCGCTCAAGCTGCGGGGGATACCGACCGAGATTCTCCGATTCCAGGGGGAGTACCACGGGACGGGCTCCAAGCCCTCCAACTTCATGCGGACCCTGCTCTACATGCAGAGCTGGTACGGGAAGTATGGGGCGGCGCCGAAAGCGGCGGCAAGCAGGGAGTAGGGTGTCGGGAGTAGGGTGTAGGGGCAGGCCTTGTGCCTGCCCGACTCCCTACACCCCACTCCCGACTCCCCCGTCCCTCTGTCCCTCTGTCCCACTTCCTACCGCAGAGCCTCCGGAAACCGCGGCAGCCCGGCGAAGTCCTCGAGCACATGCTGGCGGATCACCCGGGCACCCGTCTCCCGCGCCAGCGCCTCCACCTTGTCCATCGAGGCCAGGGTCTGATCCCGATCCACGTTGAATCGCGGGACGGTGCGCCGCTCCCGGCTTTCGGCCAGGTGCCACATGTCCCCGGTGAGGAGGACGGGGCCGGCATCGGACAGATCGACCCGCAGGACCGTGTGGCCCGGCGTGTGACCCGGAGCCTGGACAATGGTGACGGTACCGTCTCCAAACACATCATGGTCCCCCTCACCCTCGATGAGCCGGGTGGTGGCATTCTCCAGCGCGGCGTAGTTCGGGAAGGCCTCACCGGCACGGGCCTCCTCACTGAACAGCACGGCGTGCTCATCCACATCCACCAGGAAGGTGGACGACGAGAAGAGCCCTGCGTTCCCAACGTGGTCGCCGTGGCTGTGGGAGACGGATATGAACTCGATGTCCGCCGGGGTGAGGCCGAGCTGCGCGAGCTGGGAGACGAGAGTGGCCGCGCGGATCACCCGGGCGCCTAGTCCCCGGATCTCCATCCCGTCCGGCATGCTCGCCACGGTGTCGGGGAAGCCGGTGTCCCAGAGCAGGTCGCCGGAGGGATGACGGATGAGGTAGCAGGGATCGACGAGTTCCCGCGCCACGCCGTCGAAGGAACCGTCATCGGCGAAGGGCGCGGCGTCGGTGAGCTGGATGCGTCCGCACTCCATGGCGTAGAGTTCGACCGATGGCAGTTCCTGGTCCGGTGTGGCGGGGGCACAGGCGGCGAGGGCAACGAGGGCCGCCGACGCGAGGAGCATGGGCTTCATGGGATGGGTCTCCGGGGTGGGAAAGATGGAACATAGGATATAGCAGGGAATAGGGAATAGGGAGTAGGGAATAGGAAATAGGGCCCTGCGCCGCGCTCCCTACTCCCGATGCCCTGGAGTCGGAGGGGGGGCGGAGAACGGCCCCTGTTGATTCGTCGATGCGGGCGTACAGCAGCTCCTTTCGGACCCGAGACCGGGTGCCTCTTGACCTTCGCTTGACCCACCGGGCCCACTGTGCTCCGGTCTCTTTCACGGAGCGTGAGCCATGTCCCGGATGATCACGGCTGCACACTGTCTTCTTCTCCTCCTTCCCGGCCTCCCGCTCGCCGCCCAGACCGAGGAGGTGACCCTGAGGATCGAGACCGTCGACAGGTATCAGCGCCGACACCAGCGGATCCTGACCGGTGCTCTGCTGGATCCCCAGGAACAGTGCATCAGCATTCGGACCGATCGAAAGGTGGAACGCTGCGTCCCCGTCGACAGCGTGAAGAAGGTGTCCATGGCCGTGGGACGACGCCGGAACATGGGCCGTGCCGCGCTGGCCGGCGGCGCGGTCGGTGCCGTGCTCGGCGCTCTCCTGGGGGCCGTGGCGGCCTCATCCTGCGAAGATACCGGTGTGTTCAGCGTACAGGTCGCCTGCGGCCCGGAGAGCGGCGCGCTCATTGGCGGATTCGGCGGTTTCCTGATTGGAGCCTCGATCGGGGGGATCTCCGCCGCCATCTCCTCGCCGAGCCCCATCTGGCGGGACGCCGACCCGAAGACCTTCACCCGCCGCCCTCACCGGCTTCCGCCGGTGACCGCGGGACTGCGAGTGGAGTTCTAGAGCCGCTTGATCCCCGCTTGACTGTCCCTCGCCATCCTCCGGGTGTCCGCTGCACGAACCCCATCGAACCACCCGGAGGAGGACACCATGCGATCTCTCATCTCCCTGCTCACCCTCGCGGCCACCCTGTCGGCCTGCGACATCGATGTCGCGGACCCCAGTCGGCCCGACCAGCCCACCCAGCCCGAGGGACCCACCGTGACCGAACCCCAGGCATCGTCCGTCACGGTGATGTCCCGGAACATGTACATCGGCGCCGATGTTGATGCCGTCATCGCGGCACTCGCGTCACCCGACCCGGACGACGACCTGCCGACCCTCACCGGCGCCATCGCCGTTCTGGAGCAGACCGACTTCCCCGCCCGCGCCGCCGCCATCGCCGACGAGATCCAACGCACCCGTCCCCACCTGGTCGGCCTGCAGGAAGTCTCCGACATCGACATCGACCTGACCGAGCTCGGGCTGCCGATCGACGTCCAGATCTCCTTCCTGCCGGTGCTGCTGGACGAACTGGCGAGTCGAGGCCTGACCTACGACGCGGCCGCCACGGTGCAGAACATCACTGCGATGCCGCTTCCCGGCATTCGCCTCGTCGATCACGATGTCATGCTGGTGGACCGGAGCCGAGTGACCGTCACCCCGGGATCGGTGCAGGGCAAGAGGTTCGACCTGAATCTCGGCACCGTGGTCCCGGGAGTCGACCTGTTCCGCGGATGGGTCTCACTGGAGGCCGTGGTGGATGGCTCGACGTACACCGTTGTCAGCACTCACCTGGAATCCGGCCCCGGGGGTGAACTGGAGTTCCTGCGGACGGTCCAGGCACTGGAAATCATCGCGGCCACCCAGAATGCCCCGCGGGTGATTCTTCTGGGAGACCTGAACGATGTCCCCGACTCGCCGATGCACCAGACGTTGCGGGAGATCGGGTTTCAGGATGTGTGGACGTCGTTGCGCCCCGGCGTGACCGGCAACACCTGTTGTCACGCGGCCGATCTCTCCAACCCCCAGGCCGACATGACCATGCGCCTCGACTACGTCTTCAGCCGCGGAGTCCTCGGCCAGCCGCAGGCCGGCGTGCAGGGACAGATCGACCTGGTCGGATTGGGACCGCAGGAACAGCTGCCGGCATCCGGCCCCCGGTGGTCCTCGGATCATGCCGGCGTGGTGGCCACCCTGTTGACTCCGCGCCCCTCAGGGACCGCCCGTCCATGACGGACTCGTTCTCTGGAGACCCCCTCCCTCCCGTGAGTCGGGGCACTCACCCCGCAGGGGGGGAGGGGGCTTCCGGTGAGCGACGGGCCAGGATGCGTCGGCGCTGACCCGGCGTCACCATGTCCCGGCCAATGACCTCCCGGACGATACGCCCGGCGATGGCATATCCGCGGGTGTCGCCCGTGATCCAGCGGGATCGTTCCAGCGAGTCAAAGGTGGAGTGGACCCGATCGAGGGGCCATTCGGTGAGGGCCGCCGCCTCGGATTCCTCCAGACGGCCTTCGATGACACTGAGAATTCCGAGCAGGGTCCGAGAGTCGGCCTCGAGCCGGTGAAACCGGACCCGGAGAGCGGCCACGACACCATCGGGGAGGTCCACGGGAAGGGACTGGTCCAGTGTCTGCATCGGGGCGGGCCAGGCGCCCCCCTCCGGCTGCAGCCCCTCCGTCACAGCCGACAGGAGGAGAGTGGCCAACAGGGGAATGCCGGCCGAGTCGGTGGCGAGGCGCCGCACCAGCCGTTCGACCTCGACGGGACTCCAGTCCGGCAGCTGGGTCCGCACCAGTTCACCGAGGTCGGCCGAGGACAAGGGGCCCAACGTGACGACCTCACCCTCCATGTCACGCCCCACCCGTGACCGGAGATAGTCGATGTCCTCGGTGACGAGAGAGGTGGTGGCGGAGAGGAGGCACAACAAGGGTCGGCCGGTGAACTCCCGGAACCAGAGGGAGATGGCCCGGAGCGACTCGTGGTCCATCCAGTGCGCGTCGTCCAGCACCACCACCATCGGACTCTCCTCCAGGGAGGCGGAGAGCACATCGCGGAGGGCCGGCTCGATGGCCATGCTGGATCCGGTGCCAATCCCGCGATAGTGCTCGGACCAGACGTCGAATCGTTCGACAAAGGTCCGAATCGCCTCGGGGTGGGCTCCGCCGACCCCCGGGATGGTCGCGGCCTGCCGGGCCAGGGCGAGAAAGGTCCCCCAGGCCCCGGCCTGGTCGCCGGGCACCGCCGAGGTTTCGAGAACGGTCCAGCCGTCGAGCCGGAGTCGGCTGGTGACCTCGGCGAGGAGCCTGGTCTTTCCGCAGCCCTCGTCTCCCAGAACAATCCCGATTCCGCATTGTGCTTCCCGAGCGATGCGGGCTCCAACGGTGGACAGGCGTTCCAGCACCCCTGTCCGTCCCACCAGCGGAAGCGCAAGAGGTGAATCCGTCACGGAGACGGGTGCGGGGTGGGCCAGATGATCCGCCTGGATGCGGGCGACGAGGGTCTCGATGTCGCGACCGGGGGATGTGCCGAGGAACTCGCGCATGGCGGAGGAGTGGCGGTCGTGCAGCTCGATCGCCGCGGCGCGGTTCCCCGACACGGCGAGGGATCGCATGACGATCCCGAGCGCGGCATCAGCGTGGGGGGAAACGTGCAGGGCGCGGGTGCCGACCTCGATCGCTTCCGTCAGGCGCCCCGCCCGGTAGAGGTCCTGGGCATGGTGCGTCAGAGCGGTCGCGGCTCGATGGGACCACCGGGCCCGTTCGGCCGCCAGCCAATCCTCGAATCCAGAGGAATCGGGAACTCCGAATCCCTCCAGAAACGGCCCCACGACGAGACCGGCCGCCTCCTCCCAGCGGCCTGCCGTCTCCGCCTCGACAAGCCGGGTCGTGTCGAGTGTCACGGTCCCGGCGGTCATGGTGAGTTGGCCCCCGGTGCCGACGATGCTCTCGGCGCCGGTGACGCGCCGGAGGACCCGGAGGGCCTCGTTGAGGGAGTGCCGTGCCGCGGCGTCGGGCTTGTCCGCCCAGAGCAGCCCCACCAGATGTTCCCGCGACACCGGACGCTCGGCCATGGCCAGATAGACCAGGAGGGCGAGGTGCTTCTTCCAGAGGAGCTCGGAGGGCGCCGGGGCTCCCTCCACCAGGACATGGACCGGTCCGAGCACCCGCAGGTCGATCACCGCACCGTGTGGCATGGAAACACCTCCAATCGTTGCCGCGCCGTTTCGTCCCGCGGGGTCACCCTCGTCGGGGGCGGGGCTCGACGTCCCCCGAGGAGGAGAAGGTACGCTCCGCCGGTGTCCGCTGCCAGACTCCTCTTGACAACTTCTTGACGTACCCGGTCGAGGTTGGCTCCGCCCTCGTTCCCCGGCGATGTGCCTGGCGGAGACAGGAGGGATTGCCGTCACTCAAACCCAAGGAGGGTGTCATGCATCGCATCGTGTGTTGTCTCCTCGCCCTGACCCTGGCCGGCACGCCGGTCGTCGTGGGTCAGAAACCGGTCGAGCTTGGCCTGGACGCCGGGTTCAGCTACAAGGCCAACTCGCCCACGTTGTTCGCCGCCACGGTCCCGGTGCAGAGCTTTCGGGCCGGGTTCTTCGCCAGCGATCTGGTGTCCGTCGAGCCGCGCTTCTCGTGGAACCTGCTCAAGCTCGAGGGTGCGAGTGCCCTGAACACGGTGGGGGCGGAACTCGGCGTGCTGGTGCACTTCAGCCGGGACCGGGAGCGCCCGCAGGGGTACTTTCGGCCGCTCGCCGGGGTGAACCTCATCACCGGAGGGGGCGAGACGGCGTCGCAGTTTTCGGTCGGGGGAGCACTCGGCGTCAAGCTGCCGGTCAAGAACCGGTTCGCGGTTCGTCTCGAGGGAGGATTCCGGCAGGGGTTCGAATCGGATGACGTGCAGAAGGCCTCGACCGCCTTCGTGCAGATCGGCTTCTCGGTTCTCACCCGGTAAGGGCCGTCCGGCCGGCGGAGCGGGGAGGGGTCACACCTCATCCTGCTCCGTCGGCCGAACACCGGACCCACTGGGAGAACTCTTCGGGAGATCCCGTGCTGCTTCGGTGAGTAACAGAAACCGCGAAATACACGAAAAGACACGAAAGAGGGCCCCCCTCCCCCCCTCACCCCCGTTCGTATCCTTTCGTGCCTTTCGTGGTTGACTCTTTTCCTGCTCCGCGCCTCCGCGTGAGCATCTGTCCTTTGCGAGCCCCGGGCGCTCACAGAGGGCTGCCGAGCCGAAAATGGATTCCCGCGGACGCGGGAATGACGGGCATTGGCTGTCCGTCAATTGATCAGAGTTTCCCATACAGCTATGGATCGCGAAACTCTATTCCCCTGAAGATCGCCGCATCCGGGGCTGTTCCGTGAGCAGTAATCCCTGGCAGTATGGTGATACGATCCGAGGCGATTCGGCGTTCCAGCCGGAAAACGATCTCCGCCTCGCTCCTCGGTAGCAGTCGGCTGGCAGGGTCGAAGCCGACCGCCCGAACCACGATCGTGCGCAGTCCGGACGGAGCCGCCGTGAGCATCAGGCCAACTCGTCCGCTGCCGCTGGTCAGTCCCGTTGCCCGCTCTCGGCTTCCCTGCCAGAGAGCGACAACGGCCTGGGGGACGGGTGCCCCTTCCGAGTCCACGACTCGAATCCGGACCGTGTCTCCGCCTTGAGCTCGCAGCGACCCTGCCGAGCCAACCAGTGTCGCCCACAGGCACCAGCGGGCTATCGCCGACCTCATCGGCTTACTCCCCCAAGTCCACCTCGAACACCGTGGGACGGCGAGTGTGGAAACTCACCGTGTCGAAGAGGTATTCTACCCTCTCCACCATCGCGTCATCATCCGCATCACCCGCGTTGAACGCCTCGCGCCACCAGTGGCGGGCCCGGGGGGGCAACCGCTCCACGGCGGGATGCAGAATCTCCCGATCCCGTTCGGACGCTTGGTTTGCCCCGGCAACCGCATCCTCCGCGTACAACAGGATGCCCTTGCAGATCCAGGAGTCGAGCAGGGCGGGATCCTTCATGATTTCGGCCATCAGGGCCTGCGTGGAGTCGATGGCATCCTGGCTGGGGCCGTCGGGCCTGCTTTCCGGGAAGGGGACGAGACCGAGCCTGGCCTGGCCGGCCCAGAACCTCTCGAAAACGGCGGCGCACCGTTCAGGCGTGGGTTCATGGATCATCACATCAAAATCAACCTGGACTCGATAGCGCTTGCGGATCATGATGAACTTCCTCCCCGGAAGAATGAGGATGATGGCGCGGTGTCCTGTCCTGGAGCCGGGGGAGACGCCAGCCGGCCAAGGGGTCGAAAACGGTGAGCCTGAGATTGTCGCTCTGATAATACGTCCATACGTCAGAGAATGGATCTCCCCCACGATTCAATTCAATACAATTCAATACAATTCGATTGAATTGAAGGCTCTTCAGGCTTTGAGAAACAGCAGATGACACCGATGACGCAGATGGAATCCTGCCCAGCCCGTCCCGAGTCGAGTCGGCAGGGGGGAAGCGGCTCGGTGTCCTCTGCGTCATCTGTGGTTCCCCCCCCCACCCCCCTCCCGCATCACAAGGCCCGACGGACCCTTTCGTGCCTTTCGTGTCTTTCGTGGTTCCTGTGGTTCGGCCGATCTCGGTGCGCGAGGCGTGGAGCCAACCTCGTGTAAACCACAGAGAGCGCTGAGGGCACAGAGGGTTGACGGTATCCACGACACGCTCCCAGTCTCGGACGGTGGGCATCGGTTGGATGGGGCCCTTCCACCCCCCAAGCAACAAATCCCTCTTGTGGTTCTTGTGGTGGCCCGGCTGCCGAGCCGGTAACAGCGGGCCGACCGGCGGGGAGGAGTGGGTCATACCCTGTCCTCCGTCGGTCGAAGGTCGATCGGGGTTCCCGGCTCCTTCCTCTGCTCCTGGGTCTCCCGGACCCGCTGGAAAAACGCTCCCTTGGAACAGGAGATCACCCGCGACTCATCCAGCGGATGGACCACGCCCACGCGGTGGATGGTCAGGGAGTCGGGGGTGGAGATGTCCACGTTCTCCAGATAATCCGCGAGATCCCGGGCGGTGCCCGTGAAGATCTCGCGTGGTCGGAAGCAATGGCGAAGCATCACTGTTCCGAACCTGTGATTCCCGGGAATGACAGGTCAACGCCCTTCTTTGCGCAAGAGGGAGGAGAAACCCGGCACGTTTCGCTGGCTCAGGTCCGGAGATGTGCCTCGCGCGTTCCCCTATCTCGGAGATACCTCATGCGTCTCGGCGCCCTCCTGACCTGTTCTGCCGTTGTTCTTCTCGGTGCTTGTGGGGGAGGCGGCTCGAAGCATGTCGCCCGGATCACCGAGGCGTGCGCCAGCGAGGGAGAGAACCGGGCGCAGTGTGCCTGCCTCGCCGATTCCCTCGCGACCATCCTCGATGAGGAGGGCCTGGCGGCCATGGCCACCTACGTGGAATCCTACGCCGCCGCCGATGGCGACCAGGCGAAGGGGATGGTGGCGATGAGCGCATTCGGCGACTCCGTGCTCCTGGGGGCACTGCAGGAGACGGAACGACTCGCTCCCCTGTGTCAGCGCCTCGTCTCCGCGGGAGGAACGGCGTCCGATGGGGCAGGAAAAAGCAAGGGAGGCGGGCCGTCCCTCTCCGGAACCTATGTGCCCCAGTTGGGCGACGTCCCGGCGAGCGAGAGGCGACTGGCCGCCGCGGCCGCCGATCGGCGCTGGGAGTTCTCCGACGACGGCACGGTCACGACGTACAGCCAGGGCGGCGCCCGGCGCTGGACCTGGGAGGTGCGGGGAAAGGAGATCCGCCTGACGGGCGCCGGACCGGAGACCCGCGGTGAACGGCGCCTCTTCACCTTCCACAGCGACGGGCGCTGCATCTGGGATGGCCGCGGAAATTCCTCGGTGGACATGCGGTTCTGCCCCCAGTCGTAAGCCGACCCTGGACAGGAGAGACACAATGCGGGTGCATCGACTGATCGCATGCGTCGTATCGGCCTCGCTGCTGATGGCGGGCTGCGGCGGCGACAGCGGAGGAGGAAACGCGGCCCCGTCCGATTTCGATCCGAACAACCGCGATCGAGCGGCGATCTGGTGGGGAGGCCTGGTCAGGCAACTGGCCGAGGCCAAGGCCACCGGGAACGACGTCCGGGCCGACGAGGCGATGCAGACGCTGCATGCGGCCCGGGCGCCGCTGGTGGGGCAGCGCATCCGGTTCCTCTTCAACGTGTGGGCCACCAACCCCGACCTGCCCGAAACCGTCTGGAACTACAAGAAGATCAGCTCGGCGGGCGTCTGGGTCGGGCTGCTGCATCGATCCGATCCGGGGCGCATTCGCGTCGGGGTGCAGCATCCCGGACGGCAGGGAGCCCGCGCCGCCACCTGCGACACGAGCCACCAGCGGAGCCGCTCCATCAGCCCGTGGTACATGTTGGTGTGGGCCCGGAGCGCCTCGCCGGAGCGCGGATCGATCACATCTCCGCTCGAGTTGGCGGACCGCACCGTCGACGCCACGTACCGGATGACGGAGTACCGGGCATCGAGCAGCGAGAACTCGGGGTCCTCCTCCTCGGTGGGCGCCACCCGGACCTGCATGGCGTTCTTGAACCCTGCGAGTTCAAACGCGGCGTTCCACTCGAGCACCCCGGCCTCGAAGTAGGGAATCCACTCGGGGGGGGTGGCGGGATCGATGTACCAGACCCACGGCTTCACCGGCTCCACCAGCTCACCCCGCAGGAAGGCGGCGGTGTCGGAGGGTTCCAGCCGGTAGCGCCGGATGTACTCCTCGGGCCGGACGCCCTGGAACGGACTCGAGTAGTTGGTGCGCTGGGAAGAGATATAGGTGACCCGCTCGTCGGCGAGCCGCGGCATCATCGGTGTCGCGGGGAGGAGGATCATCGAGTGATTCACCTCGAAGGAGACCGATCCCCCGCGGCCCGTGGACGGAGGTTGATCCGAGGCATAGGTCCGCACCACGCGGACTTCGAGGTTGATCGGGAAACTCCGGGCCCATTCGAGCCAGGTGCGGTTTCGATCGTGGGAACGGATCTGGAGCTGGGTGCGTCGCGCCCGGGGGAGCGAGAAGGTGGGGGTGTCGCCGAGGTAGAGATCGGTGACGTCCACCACGGAGCTGCCGGTGCCCCGGGCCTTGATGGGGAGAGCGTGGAGCACCGGGGCAAAGTTGGAGTTGGCCACGGCGAGGGCGAGGCTGGACCCCTCATCGGCACCCTCGTCGTGGGACACCCCGCGCAGGATGATCCGATCGTCCCGTCGTTCCCACCGGACAACGATGTTGGGAGACATGTTGGCGCCGCCGTCCGCGAGGCCGTCCTGCGCCTTGGCAAAGCGGCTCATGATGATCATCTCACGCCCGAGCAATGAGTCGGGGATCTCGAAGAGCAGCGTGGTCCCCACGTGATGCACCGTGAAGAGGCCGTCGTCCGAGCGGGCCGTTGCGGGCACCACAGAGCGATATTCGGCGCCCTGCGCCATCGCGGGCCGGGCTCCGGCCAGGGCGAGGAGAACAACGGCAGCGCCCATCACGGACCTGGCGGGGGGACAAAGAACGGACATGATGTGCTCCTCGAAGGAACGATCGTTGGGGTGAGACGGGTGCGACGGCCGCGGGGTATCCTCGGATCCTATCCCCGTGGGCGCCGAAGGTCCAGCACGATCAGGGGGTGTCCCCTTCGAGCGGAGGGCCGCCCCGCCATTGGTCCACGATCCGGGCGGCGCGGAAGAGATTGTCGGCGGCCTGGAGCATCTTTCCCTGCAGGCGCGGTGGCATGCGCGGATGCTCGGCCAGGTACCGGGCCACGATCTCCGCGGCCTCGCCGGACTGATGCCCTCCCATCACGGCCTGCATCCAGCCGAGCGGGAAGAAGATGTCGCCGGTGGCCTGGATCTCCTCCACCAGTTCGAGGCTCGGGTAAAGGAACCGTTCCGAGGCGGGGGCGCGCAGGGGATGGTTGAGATAGCCGACGGCGCTCAGCACCCACGGTTCCCTCCGGCGTTCCTCCACCCGGGCCAGCCGGGCCATGAAGGCGTCCTGCGCCGCGGCGTCATGCACCAGGGCCTGCCGCACAAACTGGAAGCGCGCCAGGCGGTCGGGGTTGGTGATTCTCCCTTCCTGGGTGGTGAGGATGGTTTCCCCGCGGGAGGGAGTGCGGAGGGCCAGGGCCTCGGCGAGGGAGATGTACTGCGACTCCGACAGGGGAAGTCCCGGAGGCGGCGATCGATGACGCCACACCCGTTCCAGGTACGCGAGACCTGAATCACTCAGGGTGACGTCGACCAGGGAGTTCCAGAAAGTGCCCTTCCGTCCCGCACTTCCGGCGCCGTGGAGGGAGGCCTGGAGTGTCCTCTCGATGCGAGGTGCCAGGGTGAGGCGCTCGCCGGGGGGGAGGAAGCGCCAGTAGGTGGTTTCCAGCAGGCCGAGCAGTTGCTGGAGGACGAGGTCGTCGGGTTCGGCGGGGAGGGACCGGATCAAGGCGTCGGCGAGAAACCGGGGTGCCAGTTCGTTGCCGAGCATGCTCTCGAAGAGCGCGGACCAGGCGGTGGCGCGCCAGAGCGGGGTGGGTAACGTCGCGGCGGAGGTGAGGAGTGCCGCGCGGCTCGCGGAATCGAGCTGCATCCGCCCGTAGCTCACACCGTCGGCGCCGGGGAGGAGAAAGCGAGGTGGCGCAGCAAGGGAGAGTGAGGTCTCTGCCGACGAGTCGCGGAGGAGAAGCTCCACCAGGCGGGTGGAGTCCCCGTCTCCCACCAGCACTCCCACCGGTTCGATCCACCGGAGCCCGCGCCCACGGTCGGGGTCGTCCTGGGTGACGCGAAGGATTCCGTCGTTCCAGGAGGCCCGGATCCGGGGCCGGCCGGGCGATTCCACCCAGATCCGGCTCCAGTCGGTGAGGTCGGAGGTGGTGTGGCGATCAAGAACGGCCACGAGATCGGGCCAGGTGGCGTTCCCGAAGCGGTGCTCTTGCAGGTATTCCCGGAGCCCGACTTGCATTGCGGTGTCGCCGATGAGTTGCTCCAACTGGCGCATCACCACCGGCGCTTTCTGGTAGATGACGGCACCGTAGAGCGAACCAGCGTTTCGCAGGTTGTCGAGCTCCTGCCGGATCGGGTTGGCGCCCCGGGTCCGGTCCACCCCGTAGGCGGTCGGGTGGTGGGCCAGGAAGAAGCGGAGGTCGTGGTCCACGTCGGGAAAGGCGGGTCGCACGATCTTGGCGGCCATGAAGTTGGCGAACACCTCCTTCATCCAGACGTCATTGAACCACTCCATCGTGACGAGGTCGCCGAACCACATGTGGGCGGTTTCATGCGCGATGACACTGGCCCGTCCCAACTCCTGGTTGCGGGTGGCGGACTCATCGAGGAGGAGTCCTCCCGCGCGGTACCAGACGGCTCCCGGGTGCTCCATGCCGCCAAACTGGAACGACGGAACGGCAAAGAAGTCGAACTTCTCGAAGGGATAGGCGATGCCGGTGTACTCCTCAAGCCAGGCGAGCGCTCCGGCGTGGAGATCGAAGATGGCGTCGCGGTTGCGGGCCACCTTGGCGGTGTCGGTCTCCCGGTGGTACATGGTGAAGAGGCGGCCGTTCCGGGTGGCGGTGTCGCTGGTGAGCCGACCGGCCGCAAAGGCGAAGAGATAGGTGCTGATCGGGGCCGTCTCTCGGAAGGTGGGGAGGCGCCGGCCGGGAGAAGTGGAATCGACCGCCGTGACCGATCCGTTGGCCAGCGCCTGCCAGGCGGCGGGGATGTCGAGTGTGAGACGGTACCGCGCCTTGAGGTCGGGTTGGTCGAAACCGGGGAAGGCGGTGGAGGCGCGATCGGGCACGAAGAGGGCGTAGAGGAACTCGGGGTTCCGGTTGAGCGCGTCGTTGGTGGAGATGAAATCGATGGAGACAGTGTGCGCCCCAGTCCCGACATGGCTCGCGGGAACGATGATGTGACCGTTGGCTATGGTGGCCTGGAGACTGTCCCCATCGACGCGCACCCGCTGCACCCGATCGGCGGGGGCCCGGAAGTCGAGCACCAGCGGTTGTTCGGCGGACGCGCGGGTGAAGGAGATCGTGACCGATCCGGTGACCGGTGTGCTGGCGGAGTCGGGGATGGTGAACCGGAGGTCGTAGGCGATGTCCGAGAGGTCGGCGCGGCGCGCGGCGGCGAGGGTCGTGGAGACGCCGGGGTCCGGGAGGGGTGGCGCCCCGAACTCGGCGCACGCGGCGAGGGCGAGGAGCATCGTGAACGGAAGGAGTCGGATCATCACCACCTCGGTGTGGTCATCGCGTAGGGCCCGAAGGGCCTGTGGCAATCGGTTCGCCACCTCGCGGTGACGCTTCGCGAGGGGCTGTCATCGCGAGGGCCCGCAGGGCCCGTGGGAGTCAGCTCCACATCCTCGCAACGAGGCGTTTCGGGTTTCAAGGTATCCTCGGAGGGTGGTGTTGAAGAAGTGCCGGTGCCCTGAGCCGGGTGGCGAGCACAATTCCAGAGCACCTGGGAACCACGTCTGCGGTCACTCCTGACCCCTCTCCGCTCACTGTTCTCTGGGTGGGGCCGGAGCTCGATCCCTACTATATGCGGAACCGGTGGTACGAGCCGGGTACAGGGCGGTTCCTCAGAGAGGATCCGATCGGGCTCGGTGGCGAGATCAATCCGGTCGGGCCCTGACAGCGTTCGACAAACGCTTCGCATGAGGATGAGAAAAATGGCTCGGGCCTTCAGCCCGATGGGTTCGTCACCCGATGGCCCCCCGGGGCGTTGCCCCGGGCTGATATGGGGCGGGCCGTTGGCCCTGGGTCCCGGGCCGTTGGCCCTGGGTCCCGGGCCGGTTCTCGCAGCCCGATGGGTTCGTCACCCGATGCCCCCCCCCGGGGCGTTGCCCCGGGCTGATATGGGTTCGTCACCCGATGCCCCCCCCGGGGCGCTGCCCCGGGCTGATATGGGGCGGGCCGTTGGCCCTGGGTCCCGGGCTGGTTCTCGCAGCCCGATGGGTTCGTCACCTGATGGCCCCCCGGGGCGTTGCCCCGGGCTGATATGGGTCGGTCGGGCCGTTGGCCCTGGGTGCCGGGACCCTCGGCGCACGTCTCGCGTTTCCGGGCTCCGCCCTGCCGGGATCCGGTTACCCGATCGCCAGAGATCACGCGAAACTCCAGGCATGCGTCGCCCTCCGGGTCCTTCCCCCAGCAGGCAGTCTCAGATCTGGTCGCACCGCGGGGACGGGTGGACCGGAGGACCCGCAATGCTCTCCGGGCTGAAGGCCCGGAGCATACCAGCCCGGGGCAACGCCCCGGGAATGGAAAGTGTAGACGATCCCGAAGGGCTGAAAGCCCGACCCATCGAGCTCGGATAATGCCACAATCCCTCTCCCTGGTCCTCATCCACGTGGTGTTCAGCACGAAGGATCGGCGCCCCGTGCTGAACCCGTCACTCCGGCCGGCGCTGCATGCGTATCTGGCCGGCGTGTCCCGTACCGCCGGGTGCGAGTGTTATCGAGTGGGAGGGACAGCGGACCACGTCCACCTGGCGCTCGACCTGGCCCGTACACGGACGGTCGCGGGCCTGGTCGAGACTTTGAAGGTGTCCTCGTCGAAGTGGCTGAAACAGGAGGCGGGGTTGGCGGACTTCGCCTGGCAGAGGGGGTATGGTGCCTTTTCCGTGCGGGCTTCGGAGCGAGAGCGACTCTGTCGGTACATCGAGCGACAGGACGAACATCACCGGATTCGGACCTTCGAGGAGGAGTATCGAGAGCTCCTGGCGAGACACGAGGTGGCCTTCGACGAACGTTTCGTATGGGGATGAGAAAATGGCTCGGGCCTTCAGCCCGATGGGTTCGTCACCCGATGGCCCCCCGGGGCGTTGCCCCGGGCTGATATGGGGCGGGCCGTTGGCCCTGGGTCCCGGGCCGGTTCTCGCAGCCCGATGGGTTCGTCACCTGATGGCCCACCCCGGGGCGTTGCCCCGGGCTGATATGGGGCGGGCCGTTGGCCCTGGGTGCCGGGCCGGTTCTCGCAGCCCGATGGGTTCGTCACCTGATGGCTCCCCCCGGGGCGTTGCCCCGGGCTGATATGGGACGGGCCGTTGGCCCTGGGTGCCGGGCCGGTTCTCGCAGCCCGATGGGTTCGTCACCTGATGGCCCCCCGGGGCGTTGCCCCGGGCTGATATGGGTCGGTCGGGCCGTTGGCCCTGGGTGCCGAAACCCTCGGCGCACGTCTCGTGCTCGCGTTTCCGGGCTCCGCCCTGCCGGGATCCGGTTACCCGATCGCCAGAGATCCCGCGATACTCGGGGCATGCGTCACCCACCGGATCCTTCCCCGTCCCCCACCAGGCAGTCTGCGGTCTGGTCACACTGCAGGGACGGGCGGACCGGAGGACCCCGCCATGCTTTCTCCGGGCCGTCGGCCCTGGGTGCCGGGACCCTCGGCGCACGTCTCGCGTTTCCGGGATCCGCCCTGCCGGAATCCGGTTACCCGATCGCCAGAGATTACGCGAGACTTGGGGAATGCGTTGCCCTCCGGATCCTTCCCCGACCTTCCAGTCCGCCACCAGGCAGTCCGAGCTCTGGATACACTGCGGGGACGGGTGGACCGGAGGAGCCCGCCATGCTTTCTCCGGGCTGAAGGCCCGGCGCATACCAGCCCGGGGCAACGCCCCGGGAATCGAAGGTGCAGACGATCCGAAGGGCTGAAAGCCCGACCCATCGAGCCCGGGTAATGCTCGGGAGTGTGGAGTGGCGTGCCGACCTGATTCTGGAACCGTGTTCACCGGATTGCCACGTCGGCCTTGTTGCGAAGGCCGGAAGGGCCTGAAGCAATCTCTTCGCCTCCTCGCAATGAGGGGTTCCGGGTCACCTCTTCGAGCTCGGCCTGCCCCTCCAGGAGGCGCTCCAGGTCCGCGGCGATCTCCCGGGCAGCACCGAGCCGCGTGGTAACGCGCGCGAGGTCGGTGGAGCCACCTTGCAAGCGGAGGAGGTCGACGCGGAGCGTCTCCAGGGCCGTGACGGCCTCCCGGAGCCGGGCCTGGGCCTGGTCGTGAATGGTCTGCACCTGATGGATCGCGGCCTCCCTCTGCCGGGTGAGGTCGTCATCGGCCTCTCGAGCGCCGGGAGGTTCGTCCTGGAGGATCGCGGACAGTTCCTCGACGCGCTCCCGCATCCGGCGTGCCTCCGTCTCCAGTCCCTTCACGACCCCGGGCAGATCGCCGAGTGCCTCGCGGGATGCTGCGGGAAGGGCCTGATAGAGTCCGAGTACGCTCAGGCCGATCGCCATCTCGGTGGGACGGTGGGTGAAGGCGACCGCAGGCGAGGGCTGTGCCAGCCGGAATCCCGCGAGCCGAAAGAGCCAGGATCCGATCCGTCCCTTCCAGAACTTCCGGCGCCGCTTGTGCGGGATGTCGGAGCGCTTGTCCGCCTGCACCAGCGCGATGATGCCGGCGGCCCCCAGCAGCATCGAACCGCCGCCAGTCACTCCGGCTCCGAGGGCAATCAGGCCGGTCGCCGGGGCAATGGCCAGTCCGAGGGCGGCGGCGAGGAGGGCGTAGCCGAGCGGACGGAGCCGCTTCGTCAGTGTGAGGTGGTCGGCACCGTAGAGGAAGGTGAGCTCGTCGTGCCGGGCCTCGAGATCCCGTTCGAATCCCCGGACAATGTCGGCGTGCTCGAACCCGGCGTGGAGCACCCGCCGACACCGGGCAATCGCGATGCTGACGGGCACGAGGAGAATCCCGAGTCCTACGCCGATGGCGGCAGTGATCCCCAGGCTGAGCCCGACGACGACCAGCGGACCCATGAGCCAGAAAAAAAGCAGGAACCCCACGGCGCCTCGCATCGCTCCCCTGCTCTGCTCCACGAAGTGTCGTACCGCCACCGGGAGCTCCCGCCGGGTCTCCAGCGCCGTCTCCAGGGCATCGGCGAGCGATTGCGCCGATCGGGGACGCGACTCAGGATCCTTGGCCAGGCACCGTTCCACCAGGGCGCAGAGCCGGGCCGGAGCGCCGGGGACCTTCGGGTGGAGACGCGGGACCGGGGCGCGCAGGTGAAGTGCCAGGGTGTCGGCCGCGGTGGGTCCCTCGAACGGCAGGGAACCGGCAAGGGCCAGAAAACCGACGACGCCGAGGCTGTAGAGGTCACTCCGGCCGTCGAGGGGGGACCCGGTGGCCTGTTCCGGGCTCATGTAGGCGGGGGTGCCGGTGACCTCGATCCCGTCGCCATCGGCCAGCGAGGTGGCGATGCCGAAATCGGACACGAGGGCCCGGCCGCTCCCCCCCCCCGTCTCCAACAGGATGTTGTCGGCCTTGACGTCGCGATGGATGACACCCTGCGCATGCGCATGTGCCAGGGCCCACGCCACCTCCCGGATCACCCGGGTGGCATCCCTCGGCGACAGCGGTCCGGTGCGCGCGATCCGTTCGGTCAGCGACTCCCCATCCACGAAGGTCATCACCATGAAGACGAACGAGCCCGCCTCCTCGACCGCATGCACCGGCACGATGTGGGGATGGGAGAGGCGGGCGGCGGTCCGGGCCTCCTGCAGGAACCGGGCGCGGGCCTCGGGGATCCGGGCCAGATCGGGGGGGAAGAGCTTGATCGCGACCGGACGGTCGAGGCTCACATCGCGGGCGAGATAGACGATGCCCATCCCTCCGCGGCCGATCTCCCGATCGAGGGAATAGCGTCCCGCCAGGGCCTCCTGGAGATCGGCAAACTCAAGGGACGCATCGGCCGGCATTGAGGAAACCGGTCAGCCCGCGGGAAGGGTGACGGTGGACTTGAATCCTGTCTGCTTGTGACTTCCATCACAGAACGGCTTCTTCTGGCTGGCGCCGCAGCGGCAGAGATGGACCCGGCCCGGTTTCTCCACGATCTCACCGCTCTCCAGGGTGATGCGGATGGGGCCCTCGACCCGCACCGGGCCATCGGCGAGGAGCTCCATCAGGACCGGTGACGCGGTGGTCGGCGGCGGCTCCGGGGCAGCAGGCGCATCGGCCATCTCGTACTGCAGGGCTCCCGAGGGACAGCGGGACACCACGTCGGCAATGAGGTTGGCGGGCTCGTGTTCCAGTTGGATCCAGCGCTTCTGCGTGATGTCGAACACGCGGGGCAGGGCGTGGAGACAGACTCCGGAGTGGAGGCAGACGTTGGGGTCGAAGGTGACGGTCAGGGCCCCGTGGGTGTAGGTCTGGAGGGGTTTGCGCATGGGTGAACTCCGCAGGGTGATCCGGGAAAGGTCTGCGGGAGCGCGCGGGGATGCAAGCGGTAGGGAACTGAGGAGTTCGCGGAGGTTGGGTGGGAGTACCCGCCCCGGGACGACAGGCGTCTCGTCGCCAGCCACGAAGGAACGGAGTCATCCCGAACGAAGTGAGGGATCTGTGGAATCAGCAGGTGTACTTCCCGTTGTCTGGATTGCGATGCGTCGCGGTGGCAACGAATGGATGACGCGGCCGTCGGGAAGTTCACCGACCGATTTTCACAGATCCCTCGGGCTTCGCCCTCGGGATGACCCGGGGTAGGAGTGCGAACCGCCCGGTTCCGGTCAGGACACCGCGCGGCGGATCCGGTCGATCTGGCGACGGTGCACCAGGTCGTGTCCCGCGTAGAGTCGGATCATGTGCTCCACCGACTCCTCGCCCCGTTCGGCGTGCACTCCCACCCGCTGCCGGTCCTCGGGGCCGATGTTATCGAGGAGACAGAGGTGCGACCGGCGCAGGACGCTGAACATCTGCAGCGCGTCCGCGGGATCGCACTTGGCGTAGAGCAGTCGATCGACCCACCGGTCCTGGTCGTATCCCGTGAGCGGAGGGCGGTCCTCGGCGAGCACCACGCGGAGGCGCCATCCCCAGACCAGCTCGGAGTCGGCGAGGTGCTGCAGGACGATCGCGACCGACCACTTGTTCTCCCCCTCCCGCACGCCCAAGGCGTCCGGTTCCATGGTGGCCACGACCTCCTCGAGCACTCCGGGCGTTTCACGGAGGACCGCCATCGGATCGTGCCCCTCGACCAGGGCGAGCACGCCAGTCACGTAGGCCGACCGGCGCTCGGCCGCGCCGGCGGAGGGATTGCGGAAGATGGAATCGGGGGGCATGGTCGGCCTGCTCTCGGACGAATGGATCGTGCGGGGGTCCTCCGGAAGATACCTCCGACCCGACCGGACGCCACTCGCGCAACGCTGCCGTGGTGTTGCGCGTATTCACGGTGACCGGTACTCTCCGAGATCCCCGGCCCCCTGTCCGCCACTTTACTCAGGAGAACCCATGTTCCGCACGATCGCGTCGACGCTTCGCCCGGCACGCGTCGCCCTGCTGACCCTGACCCTGCTGGCCTCCGCGGGGATGGTGGCGGCCCAGTCCACCCAACGGAACGACGAGGAATACACCCGGAAGATCAAGGAATACCTCCGGGATGACCGGATCACGACCGAACTGGTGGATCATCTCCCGGCGTCGGCCACGGTGCCGACACCCCTCAAGTTCCTGGGCCGGATCGTGGGAACCCCGGGAGAGCTGACCTACGCGAAGGACATCCAGCGGTATTACGAGGCGCTGGATGCGGCGTCCGACCGGGTGAAGGTCTGGACCATCGGGAAGACGGAGGAGGGGCGGGACATGGTGGTGCTCGCCGTGGCCGACGAGGAGACGATCCGCCAGCTCGACCGGTACAAGGGGATGATCGGGGCCCTGACCGATCCGCGGAAAACCACCGAGGCCGAGGCGCGGCGACTGATCGGCGAGGCGAAGCCGATCTACTGGGTCACCAGCGGGATGCATTCGCCGGAAACGGGCGGACCCGAGATGCTCATGGAGCTGGCCTACCGCCTGGCGGTGGAGGAGACTCCGTTCATCCAGGCGATCCGGAACGGCGTCATCACCTTCATCACCCCCGTGGTCGAGGTGGATGGCCGGGAAAAGCAGGTCGACACCTACTATTTCAACAAGAGCCGGCCCGAGGGGTCGTCCCGGCTCCCCCTGATGTACTGGGGCAAGTATGTGGCCCATGATAACAACCGGGACGGCATGGGGCAGTTCCTGGCCCTGACCCGGAACGTCACCCGCTTCTACAACGAGTGGAAGCCGACCATCATGCACGACTTGCACGAGGCGGCCACCTATCTCTATGCCTCGACCGGAACCGGCCCCTATAACGAGGCGATCGATCCGATCACGATCGATGAGTGGTGGCTCCTCGCGAAGACCGAAGTGATGGAGATGACCAAGCGCGGGGTCCCCGGGGTGTGGACCTACGGGTTCTACGACGGCTGGACTCCCAACTACATGTTCTTCATCGCCCATACCCACAATGCGGTGGGGCGGTTCTACGAGGTGCAGAGCTACGGACCCGACACCACCACCGTGCGGGCCGGCGCCACCACCACGAGCCGGGAGTGGTTCCGGGGCAACCCGCCGCTCTCGTCCATCGCCTGGGGCCCGCGGAACAACACCAACATCCAGCAGTCGGCCCTGTTGATCGCCCTCAATCACGTGGCGAAGAACGGGGAGGCGTATCTGGAGAACTACTGGATCAAGAACAAGCGCTCGGTGGAGAAGGGGCGGAACGGTCCGATCCACGCCTGGGTGATTCCCGCCGGCCAGCGGCGCCAGGCCGACGCCGCCGATGCCGTGAACGAGCTGCGGAGGCAGGGGCTGGAGATCCACGTGGCCCAGGCCGACTTCCGGGCCGGCACGGTGCAGGTGAAGACGGGGGACTGGGTGATCCGCGCCGACCAGCCCTATCGCACCATGGCCGACATGTACTTCTCGCTCCAGAACTTCTCGCCCAGCAACCCGCGCCCCTATGACGACACGGGGTGGACCTTCCAACTGATGCGAAATGTCACCGTCACCCCGGTGACCGACAAGGCGGTCCTGTCGCAGCGCCTCGCCGCCCTGACCACCGATGCGCGTGCCACGGGCGGCCTGAGCGGCACCGGCAACGTGGTGGTGGTGGAGCACACGACCGACAACAACCTGATGGCGTTCCGGTATCGCCACGCGGGCGTGAGGATGCTCGCCGCCGAGGAGGATTTCACCCTCGACGGGAAGAGCTATCGGGCCGGGACCTTCATCATCCCCGACGCCGATCGTGCCGCCCTGGCGCCGACCCTCACCGAGCTTGGCCTTACCGGCCGGGCCGTGGCCGAAGCACCGTCGGTGCGGACCCATGAGCTCGATCTTCCGCGGATCGGGTACGTCCACAGCTGGCAGCGGACCCAGGACGAGGGATGGGTGCGGGCGGCGCTCGACACCTACGGAGTGCCCTACACCTACTTTGCCGACCAGAAGCTCCGGGAGGGGAACCTCCGGGCCAGGTATGACGTGATCATCTATCCCCATGTCGGGGGGAGCGCCACCGCCCAGGTGAACGGCATCGCGAAGGCCGATGACGTGCCGCTGCCGTACCGGAAGACGGACAAGACCCCGCACCTCGGCGCCCTCGACCAGAGTGACGACATCCGGGGTGGCATGGGGCTCGAAGGCCTGGCCGAGCTGGCCCGGTTCGTGGAGGAGGGGGGGACCCTCCTCGTCGAGGGCGCCACCACCAACATCTTCCCGGCCTACGGACTCACCAGCGGCGTGACGGTGGAGGAGCCGGAGGATCTCTTCGTGCGGGGTTCGATCATCCGGGGCATGATCGCCGATGCCGCGAGTCCCATCGCCTATGGGTACGCGGGGCGCCAACTGCCGGTGTACTTCAACCAGGGACCGGTGCTCAACGTCGGTGGGTTCGGCGGGTTCGGCGGGTTCGGCGGCGCCACGTCATCCCGGAGCCAGAACATCACCCCGATGGCATCCCGCCTGCAGCTCAGCCCGTGGGAGGCCGACAGCAACGCTCGGCCCCGTCGCGGCCAGGGAGCAGGCGGCGGTGGCGACGCCGACGCGGCCGAGTTCCGGCGGCGGGCCCGCCAGTTCGGGTTGAACCTCGACGCGGCACGTCCCCGGGTCATCATGCAGTTCCCGGCACGGGCCGACCAGATGCTCCTGTCCGGCACCCTGGCCGGCGGGGAGGCGCTGGCCAACAAGGCCCAGGTGGTGGACGCCCCGATGGGGAAGGGTCACGTGGTGATGTTCGCCATCCGGCCGTTCTGGCGGTGGCAGACCCAGGGGACGTTCTTCCTGGGCTTCAACACGATCCTGAACTGGAACGACCTCGATGCCGGGAAGGCGAAGGGGGCCCCCACCGCGGACGATAGCGGGATGTAACGTAGGGGCGGTCCGTGGACCCCGGCGTTCGCCGGGGTGACGTCCCGCGTGCAGGCCCGATCGCCTAACGCTTATCGCCTGTGAGCGGGCACCCACAAGGGGACCCACAAGGGGTGCCCCTACGCCGGACCTGTCCTGACTTCCGGGCGGTCCACGGGCCGCCCCTACACTGGACCCCACCCGTGATTCCAGGGCGGCCCACGCCCCGCGCGAAGCGCCTCTCGGTGCACCGCGCTGAAGCGCCGGATTCCCCTATCGCCTGCCACCTACCGCGTACCGCCTACCACACATCCCCGGGTGAATGAGGAGCGGGCTGTGACCTGGCGCACGGCGCGGGGGCCGCCGGGCGAGCAGATTGAAGGGAACCACGGTGGTGATAGCCCAGATTGAAAAATAGTAATTTATATCTCGGCGATATGTTCTTGACAGTACAAGTGATTCTCTGTACTGTTGGAACAACTCCAACCTTGATGAGGTGCCTGTGATTTCATTCGCCCCGCCGCCCCGCCGCCCCGCCGCCCCGCCGCCCCGCCGCCCCGCCGCCCCGACCGGCTGCCGGGACCGGATCTGGACGCTGGACGTCGCTGGTTTTGAGGCCCCTGGCGGGGCTTGCGCTCCTTGCGGTCGTAGTGGCTGGATGCTTTCCTGAATCGACGGGACCCGACGGGACCGGCACCCAGCCGCTGGTGGGTGTGGCAGCCACTGGCCGGGGCGAGCGCCCCATCGAACATCCCACCGTCCCCTTCGCCGACATCGAGCTGACCGCCACCGGATCCCTCCGGCCGGGGGAGCCGGTCGCGATTACCGCCCGGCTGGCTGGCCGAGTCCAAGCCACGGGAGTGCAGTTCACAGTGCATTCTCGATCGTGGAGGAGTTTGTTCCCCAAGCGTTCAACAAGTTCGGACACTCCCGGTCCAGCATGCTGATCTGGGCGTCCGATATCCCCAATGATCCCGATGTTGATATCAGCTACTGCCATCCCGACTTCGGATGCTCCACCGAGGTTGTTCTGATGAAGGACCCCGGGGCGTTCGGGGAGGATGGGGTTTTTGTGGCACTGCACGAGTACGGCCATGGCTTCCAGTATGTGGGCATAGAAAAGTGGCAGCTCCCCACAGGTTGCCCCAATCCGCATCACGTGGATAGCCTGACCACTTTGACCTGCGCTCTTACCGAGGGATTCGCTGATTTCTTCTCGGCATGGGTCGGTGGCAGCAAGATCTTCCAGAACCTGAGGTATTCGGATTGGCAGGCAGAGAAAAACGACGAGAGGATTATCGGAAATGGCTCGATTGTGGAGGGAGCCGTTTCGGGATTCCTCTACGACCTGGTAGACGGATCCTCTGATCCCAATGGTCCTCAGAACGAGACTGGGCCGGATGATGATCAGGTGACCTGGCCAGGTAACCTCATCGTCCAGGTCCTCCAATCATGTGCATTGAAGGACGCGTCCACCGGGCTCTGGGACACGAAGCTGGGGGGCATCGACCAGTTCATTTATTGCCTTGACACTCCCGACATCTCCCCGCCCTTCGATCCGCAGACAGCGATCAACCCGGCCACGGGGCAACGGTACTTCGCCACCGGCAGGCTGTACAACCAGATCACGGTGTCGGCCACGCTTCCGCCAACCTGGAACAAGGCCTACTTCCGCCAGCTCTGGCTCTTCAATCTCTACAACCAGGGAGGTCTCTGATGTTGTCCCTCCCCCTGATGCGGGATCCGGGCGGTGGGGTGCCGCGTCCTCGGCTCCATCCAGCCCGTGCGATCGTCGGGGCGAGAGGGATCCTGGTTATTGCGGGCCTCATCGCGGCGTGCGGCGGAAACCCTGCTGAGCTTCCGCTTCCCACCAACGACACATGTCTCGGCACCCCCGTGGCCGTAAGGTCTCTGACGGATACAGTTCCAGTGGGTGACTCGGTCCATGTGGTGGCACTCCCTACTCCGGCGTTCACGTCCTGCCATTCGGGGGTGCCCTTTGTGGTTGGCTGGGAAGCCCGACCCGACAGTGCAGTCGTTCTCTCCGCCGATTCGGACACCAGTGTATGGGTACGTGGCGTCGCGGTGGGCACGGTCGCGATCTTTGCCCGGGTCACCAGCGGAATCTCCGGGTTGATGACTCTCGTGGTTCGGCCGCCGAACTGACAGGCGTCCAGCCGGGGGCCAGGCAGAACACCGGTCACGGGCAGAGGTAATTCGCCACTGGTCGGTCGGCCAGGAACAAGGCATTCTTCCGCCCAGCTCTGGCTCTTCAATCTCTACAACCAGGGAGGTCTCTGATGTTGTCACTCCCCCTGATGCGGGATCCGGGCGGTGGGGTGCCGCGTCCTTGGCTCCACCCAGCCCGTGCGATCGCCGGGGCGAGAGGGATCCTGGTTAGTGCTGGTCTCCTCGCGGCGTGCGGCGGCAACCCCACGTTCCCCCCTCCCCCCAACGACTCATGCTTCGGAAGCTTCATCGGGCTGACCTTGTCGGCGGATACCATCGCTGTCGGGGACTCCGTCCACGTCCTGGCCCGCCCGATTTCGTCGTTCGCTTCCTGCTTCCCCGGGGTCGCCTTTGTCGTCACATACGAACCTCGGCCCGACAGTGCTGTGTCGATCCTGGTGACGTCCGACACCACCGCATGGGTCCGAGGGGTCCGGCCGGCGACGGTCGACTTGCGGGCACGAGTGGCCCCCACCGGCGCAACGGGATGGATGCCCCTTGTCGTGGTTCCGTGATCCGCCTCCTGAGCGGGAACCATTTGCGCGTTCGCCGGGGTGACGTTCCGTGCCTATTATCCGGGGCGGCCCACGGGCCGCCCCAGGGGCGGTCCGTGGACCGCCCTGCGCAATGGACCCCGGCGTCCGCCGGGGTGACGTTCGGCGTGCTGGCCGAGCCCCTACCCGCCTACCGCCAAGGGCGACGCATGCGTCGCCCCTGGCGCGCAGCGTGGTGCGCCCTGACACTGCTTACCTCACCATCTCCACCTCCACCCCCACATCCAACTCTTTCCACGCCTGATCGGCGGTGAGGACGGGAATACCGCGGGTGATGGCGGTAGCCAGGCAGGCGCGGTCGCCGAGGGAGAGGCCGAAGGGCCGGGTCGGTTCAAAAAGCTCGGCTGCCAGCAGGGCCTCCGGGACGGACAGCGACGTGAAAGTCAGCGACGTTTCCAGGAGGTCCGCGAGCAACAGCTTCGGGTTGACTCCCTCGCGGGCTTCCACGCTCAGGACCTCGATCAGATTGACTGTTGAGAGGAGGCCGTCAGAGAGCGCTGCCGCGACGCGCGCCTGGCCGGGTTCCCGACGCAGGAAGGCCAACAGAGCCGACGCATCGAGAGCGATCATGGCGGGCTTCGCTTCCGGAGCAGATACTCTTCCTCCTCTTTCAGGAACTCCCGCCGCCGCTCGGCGATGAGCTCATCAACAGCGGAAACACCGGGCGGGATGTGGCGATATCGTTTGGCGGCGCGGGCCTGCAGCTCAGCCGGTGTGAGCGTTCCCGTGCCTTGCGTGGCCATCCCCGCCAGAATCTCCCGCACCTCCGCCTCCATGCTCCGGCCGTTCCGCGCCGCGCGCACGCGCAGCGCCGCGTGGACTTCGTCGGGGAGGTTGCGCACCGTGATCGTCGCCATGACAGCATTGTAGGCGTTGCTAGCACTATTGTCAATGCGTGCCATGGCAATAAGATACCAGCCAGGAGAGAAACCATGTCACCATTTCTCCACACGGATAGGCCGTTTTTACGCGGCAGCATCGCCGTCATTCTGTCGGCTGCCAATGTACGGGCGGTCCGTGGACCGCCCTGCGCACTGGACCCCGGCGTCCGCCGGGGTGACGTTCCGTGTGCAGGCCGATTGCCTCCTGCCTACAGCCCCAACACCCCGGGTTCTGGGTATTGGGTACTGGGTAATGGGCCCGCCCCCCGCAGTTCCCAACACCCAACACCCGACACCCAGCACCCCTACCGCCTATCGCCTACCGCCTATCGCCTAGTTCCAGCTCCCGCCCAGCGCCTTGTAGAGTTGCACCGCCGAGGCGAGCCACGCCCTCCGGGATTGCGTGAGCGCGATCTCCGCGCCGAACAGGCTCCTTTGCGACTCCAGCACCTCCAGCCAGTTCGCCACTCCCGCCAGGTACCGCTGGTCGGACAGCTCCAGCGCCCGCCGGAGCGCATCCACCTGCACCTGCTGCGCTGTGACCTGATCGGCCAGGGTACGGATCCCGACCAGCGCGTCGCTCACCTCGCGCAATGCCGTGAGCACCACCCGTTCATGCGCGATGTCGGCCTGCTCCGCCCGGGCCTGGGCGGCGCGCTGCTGATTCTCGAGCCTGCCTCCGGTGAACAACGGGATGGAAACGCCCGCAAGTGCGGTGAAGATCTCCTTCTTGTCCTCGAACACGTTGCTCAGCTTGTCGCCCTGGCGGCCATACTGCCCGGTGAGAAAGAACCGGGGAAGCCGGTTGCCCACCGCCACGCCAATGCGGGCCCGGGCGGCGTTCCGCTCCTCCATGGCCCGGAGCACGTCGGGGCGGCGCTCGATCAAACGGGCCGGCACCGAATCGGGGAGGGTAATCCCCCTCACTGCCTGTTCCAGCGGCATGCCCCGAGGGATCTCCCCGGGACGCCGGCCCAGCAGGAGACTCATTTCGTGCTCCTTCTGGGCGATCTGCCGGGTGAGTTCCGCGAGCGCCGTGGCCGGGGCGGCGAGCTGTGACTCGAATTGCCGGACGTCGAGCTCCGAGGTGACACCCTGGGCAAAGCGCTCCCGCGCGATCCGCAGCGTTTCCCGTCGCGACGCCAGGGTCCGCTCGGCGATGGCCCGGTTGGCGTCGGCCTCGCGAAGCTCGAGGTAGACCCGGGCCACGTCGCTCACCAGGGTCAGGATGGTGGCTTGGAGGTCGGCGTCGCGCGCGCCGAGGTCGAACTGCGCCGCCTGGGTGCCGCGGCGGATCTTCCCCCAGAAATCAAGCTCCCAGGCGAGATCGGCCGTCAGGCGGTACGCCTCGAACTGCGAATTGCCGAGCGCACCGAAGACGATCTGCTGACTGGCGACAGACGCGTTTCCGGTGAGCTGGGGGAAGAGATCGGACCGGGCCACGCCCACCTGGGCGCGGAACTCGCGAATCCGGGCGCGGGCCACGGCCACGTCGCGGTTCTCCTCCAGCGCGGCCTGAACCAGGGACGTGAGGGCGGGGTCGTTGAAGAGGGAGAGCCAGGCCATGGTACCACTTGTGTCGGCCGTGAGCTGGACCGGAGCAGGCGCCGGGGTGTCGGTCCCTGTCCGGCTGGCCGCGAGCGAATCGAAGAAGGTCCGGATGCTGTCCCGCCCGCCGGCTCCCGTGGCGAGTTGACCTGTCTCCGGAGCGGGGCGATTGGGCGACGGACCCACGGCGCAGGCCGGGACCAGGGCGAGGAGGACGAGAGAAAACGATCGAATGCGCATCATGGGGTTTGGTCCAGGGTGGCCGGCCGGGTGCGTGCCCGATCGGCAATGGTCCGGATGACATGGAAAAAGAGCGGGATGAAAAAGATGCCGACCGTGGTGGCGACGAGCATGCCGCTGAACACCGCGGTGCCCAGGGAGTGGCGGCTCTTGGCGCCGGCCCCGCTGGCGATCACCAGCGGCAGGACGCCGAGGATGAAGGCGAAGGAGGTCATGAGAATGGGACGGAACCGGTCCCGGGCCGCCTGCAGGGTGGCCTCCGCCAGGGAGGCCCCTCGCCGGTGTGCTGCCGAAGCGAACTCCACGATGAGGATCGCGTTCTTGGCGGCGAGTCCCGCCACGGTCAGAAGCCCGACCTGGAAATAGATGTCGCTGGGGAAGCCCCGTACCGTGGCGCCGAGAAAGGCGCCGAACACGCCGAAGGGAATCCCCAGGATGACGGCGAAGGGAATCGCCCAGCTTTCATACTGCGCGGCGAGCACCAGAAAGACAAGCACGAGGCCCAGGACAAAGACCAGTCCCGCCTCTCCGCTGGAGGCGCGTTCCTGATAGCTCTGGCCGCTGTAGGCGTACCCGATCCCCTCCGGTTCGAACCGCTCCGCCATCAGCTGCTCCACCGCATCGAGCACCGCGCCGGAGCTCACTCCTTCCGGCGCCGTCCCGGTGATCATGGCAGACGTGAATCCGTTGAACCGGGTGAGGATGCTCGGCGCCGCCTGGAATTCGGCACGGGTCAGGGCCGAGAGGGGGATCATCTCGCCGTAGGTGCTTCGGATCTGGATCCGGCCGATGTCCTCGGGCGTCTGCCGGAACCGCGACTCCGCCTCGGCCTGCACCCGGAAGGTCCGGCCCGCCATGTTGAAGTCGTTGATGTAGACCGAGGAGAGCATCGCCTGGAGGGTGCCGAAGAGATCGGGCAGGGCCACGCCCCGCGCCTTGGCCGCCTCGCGGTCCACATGCAGATAGAGTTGGGGAACCTCCGAGCGGAACGTGGTTCCCACCTGAACCAGCTCCGGCAACTCCCCCGCCGCGGACACGAAGGCGTCCACCTGGCGGGCCAGCTCGGGAATCTCCTGCCCGCTACGGGCCTGCAGGTTGATCTCAAGACCGGCGGTGACCCCGAGACCGGTGATTTCCGGCCGGTTGAAGGCGAAGGCAATGGCATCGGGCATCCCTGCGAGCTTGCGGTTGAGTCGACCGAGAATCGCGTCGACGCTGTGCAGGGCGGTGCGTTCATCCCACGGCTTCAGCGTGGCGAAGATACTGGCTCCGTTGGTCTGGTTGGCCCCGGCGATGAAGTTGAACCCCACCAGCGCCGTGAACCGCTCCACGGCCGGCTCTTCCCGCAAAAACGCCTCGATCTGTTCCACCACCCGGGTGGTGCGCTGGGTGGAGGCGCCGTCGGGCAACTGGGCCACGACGAGGAGGATTCCCTTGTCCTCGCTGGGCAGGAACCCGGTCGGGGTGCGACGCACCAGCACCGCGGTCAGCGCGAGGAGCACGGCGAAGACGGCGAGCACCGACCGGGGCCGCCGGATGGAGAGTCGCACCCCACTCAGATATCCTCCCGTGATTCGATCGAAGGTCCGGTTGAAGCGGGAAAAGACGGGGTTGGGGCTGTGTCCCTGGGCTTCCTTGAGGAGGAGGGCGCAGAGAGCCGGCGTGAGGGTCAGTGCCACGACACCGGAGAGCACCACGGAAATGACCAGGGTGACGGCGAACTGCTGCAGCATGGTGCCCGTGATCCCGCCCAGGAACGCCACCGGAATGAACACCGACATCAGCACCAGCACGATCGCCACCAGGGCTCCCCCCACCTGCCCCATCGCCCGGTCGGCCGCCACCCGGGCGGAAACCCCCTCCTCCGCCATGATCCGCTCGACGTTCTCGATGACCACGATGGCGTCGTCCACCACGATGCCGATGGCGAGGACCAGCCCGAAGAGGGTGAGCACGTTGATCGAGTAGCCGAGCAGCGTGAAGCCCAGGAAGGTGCCGATCACGCTCACCGGCACCGCGAGGATCGGGATCAGCGTGGCGCGCCAGCTCTGCAGGAAGAGGAACACCACCAGGGTGACGAGGAGCATCGCCTCCCCCAGCGTCTTCACCACCTCGGTGATCGACGCCGTGATGAACGGGGTCGTGTCGAACGGGATGGCCCACCCGACTCCGGGGGGAAAGCTCCGCTCCAGTTCGTTCATCCGGGCCACGAAGGCGTTCCGCACGTCGAGCTGGTTGGCGCCGGATCGGAGGAAGACGAGCATCGGAGTGGTCGGCTTCCCGTTCAGGCGGCCGGCGAGGTCGGCATTCCGCGACACCAGTTCCACCGTTCCCACGTCCCCGACCCGAAGCATGGCGCCGTTCGGCTCGGCGCGCACGATGACATTCTCGAACTCGGCCGGGGTGCGGAGCCGGCCGAGTGCGGTGACAGGAAGAGTGATCTCGGTGCCCGGGGGCGCCGGCTCCCGGCCCAATTGACCGGCGGGGTTGGTGGCGTTCTGTTCGCGCACCGCGGCCTGGATGTCACCCACGGTGAGGCCGAGCTGGGCCATGCGGTCGGGATCGAGCCGGATCGTCATGGTGTAGTCGAGGTCGCCGAACACCCGCGCGCTTCCGACCCCGGGGATCTGCTTGATTTCATCGATCAGGTTGAGCTTGGCGTAGTTGGCCAGGTAGGTGGCATCGAACTGGGGATCGTCCGACACCAGCGACGCCACCAGCATGATGTCGGTCTGCGCCTTGGCGATCACCACCCCCTGGCGGCGCACCTCCTCGGGCAACTGCGGCTCGGCCAGCTTCACCGCGTTCTGCACGTCCACGGCGGCGAGATCCGGGTCGCGTTCCACGTCGAAAAAGAGCTGGAGACTCATCACCCCGCTGCTGGTGCTGATCGACTTGTAATAGAGGAGACCGTCGAGCCCCGCCAGCTGCTGTTCGATCGGCGCCGCCACCGCCTCGGCCACGTCGCCCGCGGTGGCTCCGGGGAAGAGTGCGGTCACCTGAACCGATGGCGGCGTGATCGACGGGTACTGCGCCACCGGGAGGCGGGTCAGGGTGAAGACGCCGAGCAAGGTGATCACGATGCTCACCACCGCGGCCGCAATCGGGCGACGGATGAAGAGCCAGCGGATCTCCTCCGGGGCGTCGGCGGGCGGGAGGGGAGCGTTACTCACCGGAGGCGTCCGTGCTGTCCGCGGGAATCACCACGGGGGACACCACCATCCCGGCGCGAATCTTCTGCACGCCACTCACCACCACCCGGTCCCCGGGTGCGAGACCCTCCTCGATCACCCACTGGTCGCCGGTCCACGTGCCTGGCACGACAGTGCGAACCGCCACCGTGTCCCCCGGACCGACCAGGTAGACGAACTGACGGCCCAGTGACTGCTGCACCGCCCGTTGAGGAACCGCGAGGGCACTGTCCCGCACGAAGCCGCTCACCCGGGCCCGGACGAACTGCCCCGGAACCAGCACCCGGTCGGGATTGGCCAGGCGGGCCCGGAACTCCTGCGTCCCGGTCCCCGCACCGACCACCGGGTCGATGTAGTCGAGGGTTCCGGCGACGGGGTACACCGAGCCGTCGGGGAGGATGGCGTCGATCCGGAGGGCACTCCCGGGCCGGATGAGGGAGGGGCCGTCCGGACGCGACAACCAGGCGGCCACCTGCTGACGGGAAGGGTGAAAGGAGACGTAGACCGGGTCGAGCTGGTCGATCGTGGTGAGCAGATCATCTGAGCCGGTGATGCGGCCCCCGCGGTCGAGACGCGTCTTCCCGACACGACCTCCGATCTCGGCGCGCACGATGGTGTCATCGAGGTGCTTCCGCGCCTCGTCCTCCTCGGCCCGGGCACGGAGCAGCTCCGCCTCGGCGTTGTCCACGTCCTGCCGAGCCACGGCGTTGTTGGCCAGCAGGGGGCGCAGCCGCTCCACCGTGCGTTCGGCCAACTGGCGCCGGGCCTCGGCGTCGCGCAGGGCGGCCTCCCACACCGTCCGATCGATCCGGTACAGGACCTGGCCGGGACGGACCTCGGCGCCCTCCTGGAAGGTGCGTTCCTCGATGATTCCCTCGATGGCGGCGCGGACCTCGACCCGTCGCCAGGCCACCACCTCGCCGGTGAAATCGAAGGTCTCGGCGAGGGGGCGCGGGGCGACGGTGATCACCTCCACCCGGGTCGCGCTGGCCGCGGGCGGCGGAGCGTCGGCGCACGCCGCGAGGAGGCTCACGGCCCCCAGGAGGGAGAGCCGGGAAGTACGGAAAGAGGAATGCGGGAACACCTAACGTTCTCCTTTGCCCGGTGCATCGAACACCGGGGATGACGTGGTGACTTCAGAGGCGGGAGAGAGGGCGTGGTCCACGAGGTCCAGATAGTGTTCGAGAAGCGCGTCGGGAGGGGGGGCGCTCGGGTCGTAACAGGCAAAGCGGTGCATCCCCATCATCATCCCGCCCAGGCCGCCGGCCAGAATCCGGGCGGTGAGGTCGGGATCCACGGCGCGGTACTCCCCCCGGTCGGCGGCGGCCTGAAGGAGGGTGACCAGAAGGCGTCGCCACCGCTCGGAGATCGACCGGAACACCACGTGACCCGCCTCGGGAAAGGTGGTCGACTTGGCCATCCCCACCAGGAGGAGGTCCGCCATTCCGGGCGCCATCAGCCGCTCCCACATCCGGGTCAGCAGACGGCGCATCGTGAGACGCACCGGCTCGTCCCGCACCTCCGTCACCAGCGCCTCCTCCTCGTCCAGGCCGCCCAGGAAACGGTCCTCCAGCAGGGTCTCGAAGAGGGAGGCCTTCGATCCGAAGTAGTGGAGCACCGTCGCCGGGCAGACCCCTGCTCGCTTGGCCACATCGGCCACGGTGGCGCAGTCGTAACCACGGCTCCCGAACACGATGAGGGCGGCATCCAGAATCTCGCGGCGGCGCTCGGCCGGCCGGCGGCGCCACCGGGGAGGGGGAGGGGGAGGGGGAGCCGGGGAGTCGGATCTCATGGCCGGGATCGGGAATGGAAATCGGGAGACATGAACCTGACGCCACCTGCGAGTTGCGACGCACCGGAAGGCGCACCGGACAGTATTTGACTTGGTGTTCAATTAAGACGCCTCCTCCCTGCCAGTCAAGTGTGGGGAACCCGGTCGCAGGCCGGGATCGTTCAGGGGGGGGTAACTTGGGACGTTCCCTCAGCCAGGAATTGCGCATGACCGCCGCTCCCTCCCGTTCCGTGTCCGAGACTCTCGTCACCATGACGCAGTTGATGCGTCCCCAGCAGGCCAATTTCCGGGGCAACGTGCATGGAGGAACCCTCCTGGCTCTGATGGATGAGGTCGCGTACGCGTGTGCCACCCGGTACAGCGGGGCGTACTGTGTCACGGTGGCGGCGGACGCGATCGAGCTGGTGGCGCCGGTGCGGGTGGGTGACCTGCTCACTCTCGCCGCCCGCGTGACCCTGACCGGGCGATCCTCGATGGAGATCGGCATCGAGGTGACCGCGGCGGATCCCCGGAAGCCGGGCGACGAACGGGTCACCTGCCGCTGCTTCTTCACCATGGTGGCCGTGGACGACGACGGAAAGCCGGAGGCCGTCCCCCCGGTCCGGGTGGAGACGCCCGAGGAGGACAAGATGCATTGCGAGGCGAAGTTGCGCCGGGATCTCCGGCGGCGGTACCAGGAGGAGTTAAAGGCGGGAGGCTGTGAAGTAGGCGATAGGCGATAGGCGGTAGGCGGTAGGGGGCGGCTGTAGGGGCGGCTCGTGAGCCGCCCTTGAGGATGATCGGCTTGTCCCTGATCGTCACCCCGGCGGACGCCGGGGACGGGACGGTACGTGAACCGCCCTTGTTGATGGTCCAGGATGACGGGAGTGCTCCGAGGCCGTCATTCCGGCGAAAGCCGGAATCCATGCCTGCTCCGCGTCGGTCGCCAGGCTGGAGATCTGGTCTGGTACGCGGAACACCCACCTACTCACCCTTTTGAGTAATTTCACTCATCGAGCAGGGCCGTTGGGGCGGGACCACGGCGAGTCGGCGTGACCATGGGGGTGCCACCTGCTGAAACCCGCGGCGATCCGAAACACGCCCTGGTCTCTTTGAACCCTCTGGCGTAGAGGGGCTCCATTGTGTACGTTATTACGTACACTTTTCGGAGATAGTCTATGCCCCGAGTGCGCCCGACCCAGGACATCCGCCCGCTTGCCGACTTCCGGGCCAATCTCGCGGCTGTGGTCCGCCAGGTGCAGGAAACCAGACGACCGGTGATCCTGACGCAGCACGGCCGGAGCGCGGCCGTTCTTGTGGATGCGGGTGAGTATGAAGCCCTCCTCGATCGGGCGGCTCTCCTCGAGGACATTCGGGTGGCTGAAACGGAGGTTGCGGAGGGCAAGGGTGTTCCCCATGGCAAGGCCAGGGCTGCGGTACTCCGGCAGCTGAGGGGATGAGAGTCATCTGGTCGCCACGCGCGCTCATGCGTGTTGTGGAGATCGGTCGGTACATCGCAGCGGACCGTCCCGGGGCCGCCCGTACCTGGGCGATCGCATTGTTCGAGCGGGCCGCCACACTGAGCGAGCACCCCCGACGGGGCCGTCGGGTGCCCGAGGTCAACCGGGATGAGGTCCGCGAGGTGGTCCATGGCGACTACCGGCTGATCTATCGGATCGAGGCCAAGCGGCTGGTGGTGTTGACCGTGCGCCATGGGCGGCGGCAATGGGATCCCGCCGAAGTCAGTGACGCGGACTGATCACGGGCTTCAAGGCGGGTCGGTGTAGTCTTGTCTCCGTTGTCGGGGCGAGTTTCGGTGGGGGAGCCGCAGCGAGGGCGGCCGTCGAGGCGGGGGAGGGTGAGATCGATCGGGTCGTGCTGCTGGCGGCGTCGGCCATCGATGAGCCCGAGCGGATGAAGGGCCGCACGCTCTTCATCACCGCCGGCGGCGACACGACGAGCAGTGGCGCGCTTCGACTCCCGGTCATTCGCGATCAGTACGAGCGGGCGCCGGGTCCCAAGGAGCTGGTGATTCTCGAGGGCGCGGCCCACGCCCAGTATCTCTTCGCGACCGACCAGGGGGAGCGGCTGATGCGGGAGATCGTCCGATTCCTTTCCGAGCCGTAGGGGGCTCTGGACATTCATCACCCCGGTGAAGGGGTGGTATCGTACGCTCTGGCCGGGCAGTCGCATGACAGGGCTCGGCCGCGTCCCGCGAGCCTGCGGACTCGGAAGGCTGGCGACCGTCATCGCTTCTGAGTACACTTCCTAGTCATGGATCTCCTCGACGCCCTCCGCCGCCCGGAAGGGAAGACCCTCGAGTTCAAGCGCGACCTGTCGTCGCCGGAGGGAGTGTTGCGCACGGTGGTCGCCTTTGCCAACACCGCCGGCGGCGTCATTCTCGTCGGCGTCGAGGATGGGACCCGGCACGTCCGCGGTGTGGCCGACCCGTTCGGGTTGGAAGAGCGGATCACCAGCCTGATCACCGACTCCATCGCCCCGCGCCTGTTGCCGGATCTCGAGATTCTG
Source organism: Gemmatimonadales bacterium (assembly GCA_039794085.1). Lineage (GTDB taxonomy): Bacteria > Gemmatimonadota > Gemmatimonadetes > Gemmatimonadales > GWC2-71-9 > OFTM291. Next base: position 21,988 of record JBDIWC010000024.1, on the reverse strand, counting down.
GCCTGGCGGAAGACCCACGTGGTGGCGGTCCAGGTCCATCCCAGCCCCGCACGACCGCACCATCTCCTCAGGGCCGGCGTGTCGGCGGGGATCTACGTGCGGGTGGGCTCGACCAACCGGCGGGCCGATGAGGCGCTCATCGCCGAAATGCAGCGCTTCGCGCGCGGCGAGGTGTTCGACGAACGCGCGATGCCCGATCTCGACTCGGAAGCGATCGACTTCCGAGCGGCTTCCCAGTCTTTCGCCGGCGTCCGGCCGCTGGCCAGGAAGGACCTGGACACCCTCCGCCTGGTCACCACGCACCAGGGCCGCCAAGTGCCGACAGTGGGTGGCGTTCTGCTGTTCGGTCGCGACCGGCTGCGACACTTTCCCGATGCCTGGATCCAGGCAGGCCGGTTCAGCGGCACGGATCGCTCCAGGATCGCGGATCAGGCCGAGTGGAAGGACTCACTCCTGGCGGGGATCGAAGCGGCCATCGGTTTCGTCGAAAAGCACTCGACCCATGGCGCGCAGGTCGGGCGGCTGCGGCGCCAGGAGCGCTGGTCCCTGCCCCCCGTCGCAGTGCGCGAGGCCGTGATCAACGCGGTGGCGCACAGCGATTATTCCCAGAGTGGCGCGCCGATTCGCGTCGCTCTGTACGACGACCGGCTGGAAGTCGAGAATCCCGGCCTGCTGCCCTTCGGCCTGACCGTCGCCGATTTGCCCCTCGGAGTCTCCAAGCTGCGCAACCGGGTGATGGGCCGGGTGTTCCACGAGCTCGGCCTGGTGGAGCAATGGGGCAGCGGCGTTCAGCGCATGTTCGCGGCGTGCCGTGACGCCGGACTCGCGGCACCGGTGCTGGAGGAGATCGGCATCCGCTTCCGCGTGACGCTGCGCACAGGCCAGGTGCAGTCGGCCATCCTCGACGAAACCGACCGGTCCATCGTGGACCTGGTGCAGGCGCCCGAAGGACTCGCGACCCGCCAGATCGCCGCCCGGATCGGACTCACGCCGCGCGCGACACGCACACGCCTCGCCGCCCTGGTGGCCCTGGGGCTGGTGCGCGAAATCGGCACCGGTCCGCAGGACCCCAAACGCCGCTACTTTTCGACGGACGCTTCGTGAGCCAGTTCCTCGGTTCCTCCCACTCCTCACTGCTCTCCCCTCACTCCTCCCTGTGGCGGGCCGGAAGCCCTCTCACACTCCTCGCTGCTCTCCCCACGGGCCGCGTAGCGGCCGAAGGACATGGCCCACGGCTTCAGCCGTGGGAGGTTGGGCGCAACAGGGAGCCTGCGCCCCGGAGGGGCGCCAGTCAGTTCCCCAGACGACAACCATCTGGAGAGAGCAGGATCGTCACCCCGGCGAACCTTGTCTCCGCGAAAGCGGAGAGCCGGGGTCCATCCTCCGGGCTGAAGCAGGTTCGAGCTTCGGGCTTCCCCGGGAGGGGTAGGAGTCGTAGGATACGTGCATGGCTGGCCCCGGTAGAATGATTCGCGTCTACGTCGACACCTCCGTGATCGGCGGTTGCCTGGATGACGAGTTCCGGGCGGCATCACTTCGGCTGTTTGATCGCAGCCGCGCGGGACATGCGCTTCTGGTGATCTCCGACACGACCTTGGCCGAACTTGCGTCGGCTCCGCCGAAGGTTCGTGACGTGATCGAAGATCTGCCGAGGAAGTGCGTGGAGTTCATCCGGCAGAGCATCGAGTCGGAAGCACTCGCAGAGGAATACATCAGACAGGCGGTTGTTTCACGCCGAATGCTCGCCGACGCGCAGCACATCGCGGTGGCCACAGTCGCAAGGGTGGACGTTCTGGTGAGCTGGAACTTCCGGCAATGTTGTCAACCTGGATCGCATCCACGGATTCAACGCGGTGAATCTTCGTGGAGGCTATCCGCTTCTGGAGATCCGGTCGCCCTTGGAGGTGTGGACATATGAAAACGAAGACGTTTGACGCAGTGAAACTCATGCGTGAGCTCCGCGACAGGCTGAGCCAGGAGATGGAGCGCATGACACCCGAAGAGCGCGTTAGGTACATCTCGGAGAAGGCCGCCTCGACTGACCTGGCAAAGTGCCTTGCCGAGGACGACAAGAACGCCGCCCAACAAGCCGATACCGCGGGCCGGCCTTCGGCCGGCCGCTGATCGGCATGGCGTCAGGCCACATGAAACTACCTGCATACGCTCTCCTGCAGATGTCCGATCAAGACCGGGCAGAGCGCGAGGCCCGTTCTGAGGGAAGATCGCGCTGGCTGATGGTCCATGAGGGAGACGGGTCCACCGGGAGGGTAAAGCTGGAGCGCGCGCATCGACCTCGCTTCCTCTATCGCGGCCAGAACCGCCACCACGATCCATGCTGGCCGTCGCTTTGCCGACGCTTCCGTGAGAACACTTACCTTGTCCGCGACCTGGACCCCTTGGACCGAGCTCGATTGCTACGCGCACTCGCTCTCAACAACTGGTTTACGGACGAGGTGGCCAAGCACCCAATGATGAAGTGGGCCGCAAAGGAGCGAATCGCGGTCGACACGACCGCGATCGCGCAGCACTACGGCGTACCCACCGGCTACATGGATGCGTCTGAATCGTTCGAGGTCTCTGCCTTTTTTGCAACTTGTCGCTACATCCATGCCACAGACCAGTGGGAACCCATGCGTGAGGGTGAAGGAGTGATGTATCGCCTCCACCGTGAAGCTGTCGATGAGCGAGCCTCTCCAATTGCCTATCAGCCATTCCCCAGACCATCACGGCAGTGGGCGTGGACTGTGGAGCTTCGCCTGGGAGAAGACTTTCTCCAAGCCCCAATGCTTCAGGCCTTCCGATTCGAGCATGATCCTAAAGTCGGCGAAGAGGTGCTCAAGCGCTTTGGCGGCGGTCCCGACCTGCTACCACCAGACCCAACCGCGCGCCTGGCCGCGGCCATGTGCATCGCGGACGAGATTCCCGTTTCCTACGTCGAGGAGGCCGAATCTGATATGGCCAGTGACCCGTCCGGAGTGCCGGTGGATGAGGCAAGAGGTTTACGACAGATATTGAAAGACCAACTCAAGTGCGCTCTCTCGAACAGATCGTCCGTCACATACTCAACGGCCGATCTCGTCTCCGCTGAGAGCGAGTGGCAGACTGTGAGTAGCGAGTTCTATCGCGGTGTTGGCTTTTCGCTCGTCCGCACTGAGCGCGGCGATAAGGTCTAACCTCTTGCTATACCGGACCCGCCCTACCTCCGCGGGCCGGTGGACTCGACGGTTGGGCGGGTATCGCCAGCAGAAGTCGTGTCGTACGCAGCCGTGCAGTGCCTCCTCAACGATTGGCCGCGGGCTCTCTTTACCGGCTCTTCGGGGTTTCCTGCGGGCCGTGCAATGTGGCGATTGTCCCAGCGCTGAGCTCCAGAACGGGTGACGCAAAGGGGCGGAGTCGCGCCCCCCGGGCTCGGTGTGCTCGGCGTTTGATTGGTGTTTTCCGGGGCTCACGCCCCTTGCTCGGCCGATTGAGGTGGCGGACGCCACCGAGAGAAAGGGTGAGCACCCGGTCGTGTGAACGGCCTCTCGCCGCCGAGCCCGGGGTGTCACCCCCGTGGTTCACGAAATCGTCCGCCCGTTGCTTGGCCGCGTTGCTAGAGTTTTCCCGGGGCTCACGCCCCTTGCTCGGCCGATTGCGGTGGCTCACGCCACCGGGAGCAGGGGTGAACACCCGGCTGTGTGAACGGCCCCGCCGCCGAGCCCGGGGCGAAAGCCCCGGGGATCAAGGAACCCAGTTGGGCCTCGATGCTGACAGGACCTTCCGGGATTGGGTTGCGGGCGGTACCTTGCGACAGCGCTGAGATGACCGAAGCGGATTCAACCCGCGCGCGCATGTGCCGCGACGGGGGAATCGAGGATCCAGACGCGATAGTGGGCGGCGACGAGGCGGCGGTTGGCGGCAGCATGGCCGGTGCACGCAAGGAGAAGGTCGGGCGATCCGGCTCCTGGAGCGGGCTTCCGGTCCGGTGCCGGCAGGCACTGCCGGCGTGATAGTCACGGGAGGGGGCTCGCAGCGTTCTGGAGTTATCCTGCGGGCAGCGGCAGCGAAGTGCGGAAACGATGGAACAGAGAAGTTATGCCGCAGGAAGGCAGATGTGGCGACTCCGTATGGGTCGAGTCTGTGATGGACGACGTTTTCCGATATTCGATCTGAGCAACTGTGAGACCACTGGCAACAGCAAGTAACCTTAGGTGCCGATTGGATCGATGACAGCCCAGATCACCGACAAATACTCCGCCGGCGACCAAGGCTTGGGATACATCTACCAGGCGCGTCTCGCCCTGCTCCATCTGTTGCAGTTGCCGGAGGACAGCACCGTCTTCCTGGAAAAGGACGACGATCTCGATTTTATCGACGGGGACGGTGGCAAGTCCCTGGCCTCGCTCAAGCACAAGGCAGTCGGCGACAGGATGACCGACCTGTCGACTGACTTCTGGAAGTCCGCCAACATCTGGCTGGCGCGATACAAACGCGATGGCCGGGCCACATCGAACCTGCGGTTCTTTCTGTTCACCACCGGCACGGTATCGACCAACTCGTTCCTCGCCCGTCTCCTGCCCGACCAGCCCGTCGCTTCCGGCGATGTCGCAACACTGACTGAGATAGCCAATGCCGCGCTCGCCAAGTCAACGTCAAAACAGATCGCGCCGATCGCAACGGCGTTCAACGAACTGAGCGATCTCGAAAAACAGGATTTCCTCGAACGCATCTTGATCCTCGACGGCAGCCCGCGCATCACCGACATCCCGGCGATCATCAGGGACAAGCATATGCGAAGCATCCGGCGCGAGCACCGCGAGTTCGTCTTCGAGCGGCTGGAAGGCTGGTGGACTGATGCTGTGATCAAGCAGTTGACCGGCACGAGGGCGGAAGGAATCTTTGGTTACGAGGTCTCGGACAAACTCTCCAACATCGCCGAGGAATACAAGACGGACAACTTACCCATCACCTTCCTCGGAAAGGTGCCCGCCGACGAGATCGACACCGAGGCCGATCCGCGCCTGTTCGTGGTGCAACTCCGCGAGATCGGGATTTCCTCCAGCCGGATCAGGAGCGCGATCCTGGACTACTACCGGGCGTTCGAGCAGCGATCGGCCTGGGCGCGCGAGAGCCTGCTGGTGTCGGGAGAGGTGGAGGAGTACGAAGATCGTCTCGCCGACGAGTGGAACCGCTACAAGGATTTCGCCTTCGAGAAGTTAAGGGATGACAGCGCCGAAGACGCGCTTCGCGAAGCCGGCGCGACCCTCTTCACCTGGATGGAGTTCGAGACCCGCAAGTTAGAATCCCTGCGCATCCGCGCACGGGTGACTGAGGCCTATGTCCTTCGCGGGAGTTTCCACATCTTGGCCGATGCCAAGCCCGAACCTAGGGTCTACTGGCATCCCAGGTTCCTCGACCGCCTCGTCGAGGTGCTGGGGGTGGCTCCGTGAAGCGATGGAACCAGCGCCCCTTCGAGATTCGGAACCTGTTCAACCCTGCCTTCTGCGGTCTGGTCCTGTTCCGCGCCCTGCATGGCTACGAGGAAGAAGACGCCCGCGGCATGCCCTTCTCGCTGTCGCTGCTCGTGCTGCCCTTGTGCCTGCACAAAGATTCGCGCGAGGTGATCGCCGGCAGTCCGCGTAGCTACCTGCTCAAGACCACGGAGAAAAACCAGCAGGTCATGGTGGGCTTCGCCGACCGGGTCACGCAGATGCTCCCCTATGCCTTCGAGGGGTTCGGCCTGCTGATGGAAAAGGGCTGCATCGCCGTCGCGGACGACGGGCGCATTCAGACGGTGCCCGGCAAAGTGCGCAAGACCTTCAGCGGAACCAACGAGACCGTCTCCTGTCAGAAAGTGGCACGCATCGTCGGAAGGGAATTCGCACGCATCGCCGACCGGGCGACCGTTTACACGACTTTCGGGATTCGTCCATGAAGATCAGATCTATCAACATCTACAGCCACCACGGCCAGCGCCGGGATCTTCGGTTCAAAGTGGACGGGCTCAACGTCATCACCGGCCGGTCTTCCACCGGCAAGTCCGCTCTCTCCGAGATCATCGAATACTGCATGGGGCGTTCCTCGTTCAACGTTCCCGAAGGCGTCATCCGCGACAAGGTGGCCTGGTTCGCCGTGATCTTCCAGTTCGAGAACGAGCAGGTGCTGGTCGCCAAGCCGACCCCGACCGCTGGTGGCGCCAGTTGCAGTACCGCGATGCTGCGGCGGGGAAGTCAGCTGGAGGCGCCTTCGTTCGAGGAGCTTGCGGTCAACACGGACGACACCGCTATCGTCGAACTGCTGTCGCGTCTGCTCGGCATTCCCGAGAACCGCACCGATGTCGCGTTTGCACACAGCCGCGACAGCTACGACGCGAACGTCAAGCACACGTTCTACTATCTGTTCCAGAAGCAGGGGTTGGTCGCCAACAAGGATCAGCTGTTCTACCGTCAGAACGAGCAATTCCAGCCACAGGCAATCCGCGATACTCTGCCGATCCTCCTCGGCGTCTCGTCCAACGACCGCTACGAACTGGAATCCCGGCTTCGCACGGCGCAGCGGGATCTGAGGATCAACAGCAAGCAGCTGGAGCAGGCGCGCCACGCTGTCGACACGTCACACGAGCAGGCCATCGGTCTCTACTCTGAAGGTAGGACAGTCAGCGTCATCAGCCACATCGACGGGAACCCGAACGCCGAGGAGATCATCAACGCATTGAGGTCCGCACTGTCGTGGAAGCCCGAAACGGTGCCCAACGACGACGGCAGCCGGGTTTCGCTTCTGGAGGAGGAACTGAGCCAGTTGCGCCAGGATCGCCGCGACGCCCAGACCAGGATCGACGCGGCGCGACAGTTCGCCAAGCGGGCGGGCGGCTACGAAAGTGAGGCAGCCGAACAGATAGACCGGCTGGCCTCGATCAAGGCTCTGCCGAAGAACCCCGAAAGCGGTGAGTGGCAATGGCCGTTCAGCGAGCGGAACCTGGCGCTGGAATCCCCGGTCGGCGCCGTCCTGCTCAACGAACTGGAATCGCTCGACAAGGAATTGCGCATCGCTACCGGTCAGCGCCCGAAACTCGAAGCCTACCTGATCGAACTGGCCGACAAGGCGGACGGGATCGCAGCAACCATCAAGCAGAAAGAGGTTGAGCTATCCGCGGCGATCTCGGCCAACGAGGTCCTCGCCCAAATGGGCACCCGCAACAACGCGGCCGCGCGCGTTGTCGGCCGCATCAGCCTGTTCCTGGAGACCCTTCTCCCGAACGAGGATCTTGCCAGACTGGAAGCGGAGAATCGCCGTCTCACGAACAAGGTGCAGCAGCTTGAGGGCCAGATCGGCGCCGACGATAGCAACGACCGTCTCGTCTCGATCCTCAACAACATTTCCGCGCAGGTGACGCGGTACGTCCAGATGTTCGGCGCCGAGTTCGGGGCCTACCCTGCGCGACTGAACCTGCCGCAGTTGACGGTCATTTTCGATCGACCCGAACGTCCGGTCCCGATGGGCCGGACTGGGGGCGGCGAGAACCATCTGGCCTACCACCTGTCGGCACTGCTCGCCCTGCATCTGTTCGCGGCCCAGAACAACCGCCCGATACCGCGCTTTCTCCTGATTGACCAGCCGACCCAGGTCTACTTCCCGTCCGAGCAGGTCTACAAGGATGCTGATGGCTCGGTGCAAAGGACCGAGGCAGACGCCGACCTCAATGCGGTTCGCCGACTGTTCGAGCTGTTGCTGAAGTTCACCCAGGAGGACGTCCCCGGCTTCCAGTTGATCGTCACCGAGCATGCGAATCTTCGGGAGCAGTGGTTTCAGGAGGCGTTGGTCGAACTGCCCTGGACAAAGCCTCCCGCATTGGTTCCGGAGGACTGGAACCAGGGATGATCCTTTTACAGAAGAACTATGCCATCAGGTGAACATAATTGGTTTGATGAATGCTGTTCGCCGTAAATGGCGGGCGGCGTATCGAATCGGCGCTGCAATGGGTTTGCTATTCCTGCCCCGAGGGCGATCAACCCCAACGAGGGCCGATGCTCCCAGGGGGAGATGGACATCCTGATGGCGCTGCAGGACGCGACGGCGCCCGTGCCGTTCCGCCTGGTGGGTGACTAGGGAGGCCGGTGCTGGAGGGAGTGGTTGTGGGGCCGGAAGTCCAAGGCGGCCGCTCAAGGCTTGCGACAGCAAGGACAACACAGCACGTTTCCAATGGGGGATGGGCTAGTCCAGCACATTTACTCATGTCGCGAATACGCGACAGGCAACGAGAAAGTCTGACCTCACTCCTGCGCCGGGGCATGTGGTTTCACCTGGCGTGGCGGAAGCACAGAATGACCTCGGGCTAGCCTATCCACCCCTTCCATACTCCCACGTGACAGATCTCCTTCCCCGGCTTTCCCGATCTGACAGCGACATTATCTCGTTGTTTCAGGGGATGACGACAGGTGCTGATGTTGCTGATCTTCTTGAGATCCCGCGCCCATATTTCAAGCGCCTCTTGGGGACTCGACAAGAACGCGCCAAGTACAGCATCTTCACAGTCCCGAAGAAAAGGGGTGGCGGAAGGCAGATCGCCGTGCCTCCCAAGCCCCTTCGAATCCTGCAGGAAAAGCTCAATTACGTGCTTCAATTGGTCTACACCCCGAAACCCGCTGTGCATGGGTACCGCTGGAAGCACTCGATCCGAACGAACGCTGCCCGACATGTGCAGCGCCGGTGGATCCTCAACGTGGATCTTGAAGACTTCTTCCCGAGCATTCACCTGGGACGGGTGCGTGGTGCGTTCATGGCTCGACCCTTCGAACTCCCCCAATATGCTGCCACCGCACTCGCACAAGTGTGCACAATGGCAAACGGCGTGTTGCCCCAAGGTGCACCTACGTCTCCATTCGTCTCAAATATCATTTGCGCTCGCCTTGATGGTCAACTGATGGCGATTGCAAAAAAACTGGGTCTCACCTACACCCGTTACTGCGACGACATAACGCTGTCATGCAATCGGGACCAGTTCCCGCCATCTATCGCAAGCGCAACTGGTGGATGGATTGGCTCGAATGTAGTAGTTGGTGACACGCTGGGCTCTGTCATATCCCAAAATGGTTTTCGGATCAATACGGGTAAGACACGGCTGCAGTTCCGCGGACAACACCAAGAAGTCACCGGGTTGGTGGTGAACAAGTTTGTGAATGTACCATGGGCTTACGTGCGTGAAGTACGAGGCCTGTTGCATGCGTGGCGGCGTTTCGGTAAGACCCTTGCCGCAATGAGCTTCTGTGAACGAGATCAACACCCTTTCTCGGGTACCGAGAATGCAGAAATGCACTTTGGTGCTGTCCTGCGAGGGCGCATTGAGTACATTGGCTTCATTCGCGGACGAACCGATCCAGTATACTGCACACTCAGGAACACTTTGCACGAATGCGAGCCCACTCTCATCCGTGCAGCACCAACCCCAGGTCAGTACCCCGGCGGCACTCCGTGGGTCAGCTCCGATCGGTGGAGCAATCTTTTGGGAAAGAGACGGACCGCGATCGCTCTCCTGGAGGTGACCTCGACAACAAGGAGCACGAGGCTCGGATCGGCATTCGCGATCGACGGTGGGACAATAGTCACCGCGGCACATAACCTCGATGGTTGTGTGCACCTCGTTCGCGGAACTGGGAATAGAGAGATTAAGGCGGCCCGTTTCCACAGCATGGGCCGTCATGTAATCGACGGTGCCTTGGTTCCGATCGATCATGGACTCACGAGCATCCAGACCGATCGCAGGATCCCCGAAGCTGGAGAACCCATCGCGGTACTCGGATACGCTTCAATTCCTGATCGCCATCCTGACCTCGGCATCTACAGCGGAACTGTAGAATCCGTTCGAAACAATTACCGGCAAACCCTACAACTGCTTCAGATCTCGGTTGCCTCCGCTGGTGGTCTGAGCGGAGGGCCCGTTATTGACAGCCGAGGGAGAGTCATTGGCATTGTCATCGAATCGGCATATGAAGAGACGATGGAACGCGTGCCTGGTAGAGAGTACTGTACAGTGCTCCCGATTCACTACATCCTGGATATTTCGACGCGAGGAGTATTGGTGGAGCTCTGACGGCCTTCCCCAATCGGGTGGCGATTGCTAACCTTCGCGGGACGTATAGATGGCCACTTGTCGGAACGAAACCTCGGTGACCTTTGCCGGACACCGAGTTGGGTCACTGACAACCGAACATGGATTCCGGCTTTCGCCGGAATGACGGCCCTTGGGAGGTCTTCCACCGGAATCAAGGCCCTTGCAATGTCCTTCGCGGGAATGACGGCCCCTGCAATGTCCTTCGCCGGAATGACCACTCCTCGTGGTCTCCCGACCCCGTACCGCAAACCCGGGCGACGCATGTGTCGCCCCTACGAAACACCGACTCCCGGAGCCCTCCTGATCACCCTCGCCCGCCTCCCGGCATGAACCTGACCCCCGAGCAACGGGCCCGCGTCGATATCGACGCCGCCCTCGTCGCCGCGGGCTGGGTCATCCAGAACCGCGACGGGATCAACCTCTCCGCCGCACTCGGCGTCGCGGTCCGGGAGTTCAAAATGGCCCCCGGCCACGGCTTTGCCGATTACCTCCTCTTCGTCGACGGAAAGGCGGTCGGCGTTCTCGAGGCGAAACCGGCCGGGGTGGCGCTCGGCAACGTCGAACTCCAGGCCGACAAGTACGCCACTGGGCTCCCCGCTGGTCTCAACCCGCCGGTCAACCCTCTCCCTTTCCTCTACCTCTCCACCGGCATCGAGACCCGCTTCATCAACGGCCTCGACCCCGACCCGAAGACCCGCGAGATCTCCCGGAACCTCCCCCACATCCACCAGCCCGAGACCCTCGCCGAGTGGATCGGGGCCGAGACCCTCGACGCCTGGGTGAGGCGCCTGCACGCCGAGGGAGGGCTCCACACCGCGGCGGACGACACCCGCCCCTCCTCCTTCCGTGCCCGGATCAGGACCCTGCCGCCCCTGGTACCGGGCGGGCTCTACCCCAACCAGGTCGAGGCGGTCACCAACCTGGAGGATTCCCTCCGGCGGAACCGCCCCCGCGCCCTGATCCAGATGGCCACCGGGTCGGGCAAGACCATCGCGGCGATCACCGCCATCTACCGTCTCATCAAGTACGGCGGCGCCCGGCGGGTGCTCTTCCTGGTGGACCGAAGCAACCTGGGCGAGCAGGCGGAAAAGGAGTTCCAGGGCTACCGGGCGCCCGACGTCAACCGGAAGTTCACCGAACTCTACAACGTCCAGCGCCTCACCTCCAATACCATCATGGACTCGAGCCGGGTGGTCATCTCCACCATCCAGCGGGTCTACTCGATGCTCAAGGGGGACCCGGATTACGACCCGGCGGAGGAGGAGGGTTCCCAGTTCGAGACCAGCGGCGCCGCCATAAAGGAGCCCCTTCCGGTGGTGTACAACGCCGCCTACCCGCCTGAGTACTTCGACGTGGTGGTGATCGACGAGGTGCACCGATCGATCTATACCCTCTGGCGCCAGGTGGTGGAGTACTTCGACGCCTTCCTCATCGGTCTCACCGCCACCCCCTCCAAGCAGACGCTCGGCTTTTTCAACAAGAACCTGGTGATGGAGTACGACCACGAACGCGCCGTGGCCGACGGCGTGAACGTGGACTTCGAGGTCTACACCATCCGCACCAAGATCACAACCCAGGGTTCCACCGTCGAGGCCCACCCCGACACCATGCTCGGCTACCGCGACAAGGAGACCCGGGCCCTCCGCTGGGAAGTGCCCGACGAGCCGCTGAACTACGACCCCAACGAGCTCGACCGCCGAGTGGTGGCGAAGGACCAGATCCGCACCATCATCCGCACCTTCCGCGACCGGCTCCCGGTCGACATCTTCCCCGGCCGCACCGAGGTCCCCAAGACCCTCATCTTCGCCAAGGACGACAGCCACGCCGAGGACATCGTGGAGGTCGTGCGGGACGAGTTCGGGCGGGGGAATACCTTTTGCCAGAAGATCACCTACAAGGTCACCGCCGCGAACCCGCGGGACCTGATCCAGGCCTTCCGCAACCAGTACGAGCCGCGCATCGCCGTCACCGTGGACATGGTGGCCACCGGCACCGACATCAAGCCGATCGAGATCGTGATGTTCATGCGCGCGGTCAAGAGCCGGGTCCTCTTTGAACAGATGAAGGGGCGGGGGGTCCGCATCATCGACCCCAACGACCTGCGCGCCGTGAGCGGGGCGGATGCCGTGGCCAAGACCCACTTCGTGATCGTGGACTGTGTCGGGATGACCGAGACCGCGCTGGCCGACACCCAGCCGCTCGACCGGAAGCGCACGGTGAGCCTCAAGGCGCTGCTGGAGCACGTGGCGATGGGGGGCACCGACCGGGAGTTCCTCTCCTCCCTGGCGAGCCGCCTGGCGCGCCTCTCGAAGCGGTGCGGCCCGGAGGAACACGCGCGGGTGGTGGAAGCGTCGGGCGGGGTCGGGCTTCCCGGCATCTGCCGGAAGATCGTGGACGGGCTCGACCCCGACGTGCAGGTCACCGAGGCAAGAAGTGCATTCGACGTGCCCCCGGGACAGGAGCCGACCGAGGCGCAGAGGAATCAGGCCGCCGAGTCATTGCTCAAACGGGCCACGGAGCCGCTGGCGACGAGGCCTGCCCTGCGGACCCTGCTGCAGGATCTGAAGCGGGAGATGGAGCAGGTGATCGACGAGGTGTCGGTGGACGAGGTGCTGGAGGCGGGGGCGAGCGTGGAGGCGCGGGAAAAGGCCCGCTCGCTCGTGGCGGACTTCGAACGCTTCATCGAAGAGAACAAGGACGAGATCGAGGCGCTCCAGTTCTTCTACGCGCAGCCGTATTCCCGGCGGCTTTCCTTCCAGGACATCAAGCAGCTCGCCGCGGCGATCCAGGCGCCGCCGCGGGCGTGGACCCCGGAGCGGCTCTGGCGCGCCTACGAAACGCTGAACGGGCACAAGGTCCGGGGCGCCTCGGCGCAGCGGCTGCTGACCGACATCGTCTCCCTGGTGCGCTTTGCCACCCACCGGGACGACGAACTGGTCCCCTTCGGCGAGCAGGTGCGGGAGCGGTTCGCGGAGTGGATGCAGCAGCAGCGGAACCGGGGCCGGGCGTTCACCCCGGAGCAGGTCCGCTGGCTCGAGATGATGCGGGACCATGTGGCGGCGAGCGTGGAGATGACGGTGGGAGACCTCGACAACGTGCCGTTTGCCCAGGATGGCGGACTCGGAAGGGCGGTCCAGGTGTTCGGAGAGGACCTGACGGCGATCATTGACGAGTTGAACGGGGTGCTGGCGGCATGACGGACTCGCTCCCCCCCACGTGGACGGTTACTTCCCTTCGCGATATTTGCGTAAAGAAGGTTCCGCAGGGACCACCCACACTGGATCACGTTTCGTACATCGACATCAGCTCGATCGACCGCACTACGAAGCGAATAGGCGAAACCAAGCTCGTGACGATCCAGGACGCCCCCACACGCGCAAGGCAGTGGGTCCGGGCGAAGGATGTTCTTGTGTCCATGACCCGCCCCAACCTGAACGCGGTCGCTCAAGTCCACGACGACCTCGATGGTGCGGTCGCATCCACCGGGTTTGATGTTCTTCGCCCCGTGAGCGTAGTCCCAGAATGGGTCTTCTACCGCGTCCGTACCAATGAATTCATCGCGGACGTATGCAAAGATCTCCAAGGAGTCGTATATCCTGCGATTCGCCCGCACGATGTTCGACGCCATCAGCTGCCGCTCCCGCCCATGGGGGAGCAGCACCGCATCGTCGAGGCCATTGAGTCCTACTTCACCCGGCTGGATGACGCCGTGGCCACGCTGGAGCGGGTGCAGCGTAACCTGAAGCGGTATCGCGCCTCGGTGCTCAAGGCCGCGGTCGAGGGGCGTCTGGTGCCGACCGAGGCGGAGCTGGCGCGTGCGACGTCCCGCCGCTTCATTGAACTTTCCTCCGCAAGCGAGATTCCCGAAGTCCCACCCCTGACGCGGCGGGACGCCGCGTCTACCTACGAGCCCGCGTCGGTGCTCCTGGAGCGGATCCTCGCCGAGCGCCGCCGCCGCTGGGAGGAAGCCGAGCTGGCCAGGATGGCGGCGAAGGGGAAGGTCCCAAAGGACGACAAGTGGAAGGCGAAGTACCAGCAGCCCGCCGCGCCGGACACGGCGGACTTGCCCGAGTTGCCGGAGGGCTGGTGCTGGGTGACGGCGGATCAGCTTCTCGCGGAGCCACTTACGAACGGAAGGTCGGTCAAGACGGCTTCCTCCGGCTTCCCAGTGCTCCGGCTGACATCGCTGCGGGAAGGACTCATCGACGTCAAAGAACGCAAAACCGGAGCGTGGACTGCACAGGAGGCCGAGCCGTACTTGATTCAGGAGGGTGACTTTCTCGTCTCCCGCGGCAATGGTTCGATTCGACTCGTTGGGCTTGGCGGACTCGTGCGGGCACTCCCTGACCAAGTCGCCTATCCCGATACGATGATTCGATTCCGACTTTGTGATGGAGTCGCGCCCGGGTTCTTTGCACAGATATGGAACTCCAGAGCAGTTCGCGACCAGATCGAAGTGAAGGCAAAGACTACGGCTGGGATCTTCAAGGTCAATCAGAGTGACCTCGAAAGTTGCCTTATTCCACTCCCTCCAAAGGCTGAGCAAGGCCGGGTACAAGCTGAAATCGAGCGGTTGCTCAGCGGGGCGGAAGCCGTAGGCGAGGTGACATTGCGATGTACCACTCGGTGCAATCGCCTTCGTCAGTCTATCCTCAAGTGGGCCTTCGAAGGCCGTCTCGTGGATCAGGACCCCACGGATGAGCCGGCCTCGGCGCTCCTGGAGCGGATCCGCGCCGAGCGCCTCAATTCTTGACAAACCCAGCGCTGGGTTTTATCGTTGGCAATGGTCAAGGCGTGCGCGGAAGGTGCCTTCAGCGTGTATGTCTACTCGCCGCCGCGAGAGCACGGCCCTCCGCATGTGCATGTCGAGTGTACGCGAGGCGGCGAGTTGGTCGTTTTTCTAGGCACCGACGAGGAGGGACCTTCCCTCTGGCAGAACCACCACATGAGTGCGCTGGATGCTCGTCAGGCGCTCCGCATCGTGGAGCAGCATCAGTCGCGCTTGCTTGGAGAATGGAGACGGCTTCATGGCTAAGCCCACAGCGATGGACGACAACGAGTTTGAGCGACAGAATGAGCTCGCGCTTCGTGTGGCGCGTGAGGCGGACCGCGTCGAACCGCGTGCCACGTCGGTCAGATATGACTGTGAGCAGGCGTTGGTTCTGGTTCAGCTTCGGAATGGCTATGTCTTTGGATTTCCTCCGGAACGAGTTCCGGGACTCGAGAAGGCGACCAGGGCTCAGCTTCAGGATATTGCGATCTCGCCCAGTGGTGATGGGCTCCACTGGGATCAGGTGGATGCTCATGCCTCGCTGACGGGCCTCATCGCCGATGCGCTGAATCTGCGGGAGTGGGCGCCACGCATTCTGGGACAGATTCGGAGCGCGGCCAAGGCCAGGGCAGCACGGAAGAACGGCATCAAGGGGGGGCGCCCTGCTCGGCGGGCCAAGCGCACGCCGGGAAGGACGTGATGCAGGGCTCCATCCCCCCCGACTGGTCACCCGACTGGTCACTGCGTTTCCGTACGCGGAGGTAGCGCGATGATTCAAGAACTCGATCGCATCGTGCTGACGAAAGATCTGGAACCGATCGGCCTGAGGCCGGGGACGTTGGCACGGTCGTCCTGGTACACGATGGCGGGCGCGGGTACGAGGTCGAATTCGTGACCCTCGCCGGGGACACCTACGCCGTCACGACCCTCACGGCCGAGTAGGTGCGGCCCATCGACCGGCACGAGATCGCCCACGCCCGCCCCGTTGCCGCGGCCTGAAAGCGATCGGTGTTCGGGGGCCGATGTATCGTGGATCTGTGGAGGATCTGATGAAGGTGAATTACGACGTGGCCACCGACATTCTGACGGTCGTACTGCGGGACGCGCCGGTCGCCGAGAGCGATGAGGACAAGCCCGGTGTCATCCTCGACTACGATGACCAGGGAAACCTGATTGCGATCGAAGTTCTCGACGCGTCCACACGAGTTGAGGAGCCGCGTTCGGTGACCCTCACCGGATGAGCCGCAGACGTCATGCTCAGCGTCGAGGCCTTCGAACAGGGGGAACGGGAGCGGCAGATCCTTCGGCTCCTGGCCCAGGGGAACCGCGAGATCGGGGAGGGAAAGGGCGGGTCCCTGGACGCTGTTCTTGCCAAGGCCGACTGCATGCTGCGTGACGCGGGCCGATAAGGTAAAACCTGTTACCTTGACACACTGACTCCCATAAGCCGCTGTGGATGTTGGGGTTACGTACCATGGGACCGACCTCGACCGGCAGGGGAATCCTCCCTCCTCTCGTCCCACCCCACCGACTGATGTGGCACATCCTTGCATCGTGATAGCATTTCGTGATATCATTTGACATGAACGCGGCTCAGCGGAGGACGCTCCACGAGATCCTCGAACGTCCGACCCGCTCGGATGTCCGCTGGTCCCGAATCGAGGCCCTGATCAAGGCGCTGGGTGGGGAGGTCTCGCAGGGTCGCGGATCTCGGGTCCGGTTCCGGCTTGGCGAGCGGGTGGCGACGTTCCACGGGCCCCACCCCGAGCGGGTCACCGGCAAGGGGACGCTCGAAGACGTACGACGGTTCCTGGAAAACGCGGGAGTCAAACCATGATGGAATACAAGGGATATATCGGAGCGGTCGAGTTCGACCCCTCCATCGATGCGTTCCATGGCCGGGTGCTGGGACTGCAGGATGTGGTGACCTTTCAGGGTCGTTCGCTGGACGAGCTGCGCCGGGAGATGGCGGAGTCGGTTGAGGACTACCTGGAACTCTGCGCCAAGGCCGGGAAAGATCCTGAACGGCCGTACCGGGGCGAGTTTCTGGTCCGCACAACCCCGGAACTCCATCGTGCTGCGGCACGGGTAGCCGAAGCATCGGGGCTGAGCCTGAACGCCTGGGTCGAAGCGGCCCTCGCTTCCGTAGTGGAAGAACAACCCGTGGCGGCGCAGCGTCGTCGCAGTCCCACGGCTGCGAAGAGTCCGAAGGGGAAGCGGAGGAGATCACGATGACAGATGAGGCGCTTACCGGATGAGCGACGCCGCCAACCGCATCGTCCAGAAGCTCTGGTCCTACTGCCACGTCCTCCGCGACGACGGGCTCTCCTACCAGGACTACCTGGAGCAGCTCACCTTCCTCCTCTTCCTCAAGATGGCGGACGAGCGGGCCCGGCTCACCGGCGAGCCACAGCCGATCCCCGAGGGCCACCGCTGGGCCGATCTCGCCGCCCCCCAGATGGAGGGAGTCGAGCTCGAGCAGCACTACCGCGACACCCTCCGCGAGCTCGGCCTCCAGGGCGGGATGCTCGGCCTCATCTTCGAGAAGGCGCAGAACAAGATCCAGGACCCCGCCAAGCTCCGCCAGCTCGTGGTGGAACTTATCGGGAAGGAGAACTGGTCGGCGATGTCGGCCGATGTGAAGGGCGACGCCTACGAGGGGCTCCTCGAACGGAACGCGCAGGACGTGAAGGGAGGCGCGGGACAGTACTTCACCCCGCGCGCCGTGATCGACGCGATCGTGGAGTGCGTCCGGCCCCAGCCCGGCGAGATCATCACCGACCCCGCCTGCGGCACCGGCGGCTTTCTCCTCGCGGCGCACGAGTACGTCAAGAACCACGCCGAGCTGGACCGCGACCAGAAGCGCCACCTCCGCTTCGAGGCCCTGCGCGGCACCGAGCTGGTGCCCAACGTCGCCCGTCTCTGCGGGATGAACCTCTACCTGCACGGCATTGGCCCCGACGGCGCGGACCACCAGGAGCCCCCGATCCGCACCGACGACGCCCTGCGGGACGAGCCCTCCTCCCACGCCGACGTGGTGGTCACCAATCCCCCCTTCGGCAAGAAATCCTCCATCACCATCGTGAACGAGGAGGGGGACACCGACCGCCAGACCCTCACCTACAACCGTCCCGATTTCTGGACCACGACGTCCAACAAGCAGCTCAACTTCGTGCAGCACGTGAAGTCGCTCCTCGCGGTGCAGGGCCGAGCCGCCGTCGTGGTGCCGGACAACGTGCTGTTCGAGGGAGGGGCGGGGGAGACGGTGCGGCGGAACCTGCTCAAGGAGTGCGAGGTCCACACCCTGCTCCGGCTCCCGACCGGGATCTTCTACGCCCAGGGGGTGAAGGCGAACGTGCTCTTTTTCGACCGGAAGCCGGGAGCCAAGGAGCCGTGGACCCGGACCGTCTGGGTGTATGACCTGCGGACCAACAAGCACTTCACGCTCAAGACCAAACGGATGGTGCGCGCGGACCTGGACGAGTTCGTGGAATGTTACCGGCCCGGAAGTCGCCACAACCGCACCGCCACATGGAGTCCGGAGACCCCGGAGGGTCGCTGGCGGTCCTACTCGTACGAGGAGATCCTGGCGCGCGACAAGGTCTCCCTCGACCTCTTCTGGCTCCGGGACGAGAGCCTGGAGGACTCGAACACGCTGCCCGAGCCGCATCTGCTGGCCCAGGAGATCGCCGACGATCTGCGGTCCGCGCTGGCCCAGATCGAGGATGTGCTCGGCGACCTGGAAGTAAGAAGCAGGGAGTAGGGAATAGGGAGTAGGGAGTAGGGGGGGGCGACACCCCAGGGTGGCCCCCGCCTTCACACTTCACACTTTCACTTCACACTTCGAACTTCGAACTTCGAACTTCGGAGAGGGGCCGGGGGTGAGGGGAAAATCAGGCGGTGGGCGATAGGCGGTAGGCGGTAGGGGCGCAGTATCCCGGGCCTTGCACCATTCACACCCAGGGTGCACCGGGGTCATGCCCCGAAGGGGCATCGTCCTCAACAGCCCAGGGTTGCGCCGCAGGCGCTACCCTGGGACCGCAAGACCCCCGATCGTTCCACAAGAGCGGGCCATCGGCCCGCCCCCCTTCAAGAGTCCCGGCCCCAGCCCTGTCGTGTTCGAACCATGACCTGCCGCCAGCGCCCCGCCGACCACTGTGCCGGCGGCGTACTGCTGGGAGAGGAGGAACATCACGCAGCGCCCTGATCGAAGGCCATCGGCGTTCCGACCTGTCCGTAGTGCGAGCATTGCCAAATGGGAGGATGGATGACCGAGGAACTACCACTGGTCGGTCGAGCTCCGTGGAGAGAGATTTGACCTCGAGGATCTGCCCCGGTGGACATCGGGTGGGAAAGTCCGGGTCATCTCCAAAGACGAGTCGTGGTTTCTCGTCTCGCCCATGCTGGAGGAACTCCAGGATGCCGGCGAGGTCAGGCTCCGCGCGGAAGAACTGCTGTCGTTGGTGAACGGCATGGCACGGGTCGTGATGGAGAACTACCGACCCGCCTCCCTTGGCAACGTTCGTCGTCGTGATTCCGACGGCGGGGGTGTGAGCATCTTCCTTGCAGGTGTGGCCGAGGGTAGGAGCAAGGCATTCGGTACATTGGTCAACAGTGGTGCTCCGGCAGGTGATCCCCAAGCTGGACTGATGAATGGGGGCATCGATGCCGCGTTGCAGTCCGAGGAGACCCAGCGGCTCCTCCTGTTCCTGGGGCAGCCGGACCTGACCTGGAATGATCTGTATCGAGCGTACGAAGTGTTGCGGCCTCTCGGTCTCGACCGTCTCCTGAAACGAGCCTCTCGATCCTCGGTCTTGCTGCGCGGCACGGAGTAGAAAGGAACGATCCCCCACCGGACCCGATGACTTTTCGAGAGGCACGTACTCTGATCACCGCGCTCGCCAAGGCATGGCTCGACGAGCGCCTTGAGGCGCCTGAGGGATCAACGCGAGGGAATCTCTGACTCCCTGCTCACTCAGGGGTACCAGAGCTCGATTCGTCCCGGGGGAGGAGAATCCGCTGACTCCGTTGGTTCCTGTCCCCGATAAACCTTGGCGATATACGGTGGAGTGTGCTGGGTGATGAACCGCTCGATCCGGTGCCGTGTTGCCACGAATGAGTGCGCCAGGTTCGCAAAGGTCGTGTCCCCGATCACGATCAGCAGGGCCGCTCCATGGTCGCGGACGGCCTTCTGCTCGTTGGGCTTGTACCGGATGCGCCTGTCGTGGGAGATCGCAACCCATCCGCGCCTTCCCACTTCGGCAAGCCACTCCTCATCCCGGGTTCGGGGTGAGAAGTGGTCGTCGTGGCGCTCGACTGTCAGGCCGGCATGGCGAAGAATCTGGGGGAACTGCTTGCCCAAGTCACGGTCAGTGAAGAAGACAACGCTCAAGCTGCTCTCTCGTAGAGCACCGCCTGTTCGATGTCACTTGGAGTGAGGTCGTAGTCCCGTGCCAGGTCCTCGACCGATTCCCCCGCGTCGATCCGTTCGGCGATGACGGCGGTCGAAATCCCCCGGCGGAGCACAATCGGCCGGCCAAACGCGACTGCGGGATCGATCGCGATCGGGCGCTCGGCGACGGACGCCTCCGCCGTCATGAAGGGGTAGAGCCGGACCGGAAACTGGAACTCATCCCATTCCACTCGCTTGAGGTATGCTTCCAGGACCTGCCTCAGGTAGAGCTGTGTGCTCGGGGAGAGCTCGATCAGTTCTCCGTAACGGTCGAGGAAGAGGCGGCCGGCGTCGGTCCGAAGTTCGGGGCTCAGCAGGAGCCGATGGATGCCAAACTCCCTTTCGGCATGGGATATCGCCTGGCGAACCGCCAGGACCGGAACGCCGTGGT
This sequence comes from Gemmatimonadales bacterium, assembly GCA_039794085.1. Classification (GTDB taxonomy): domain Bacteria; phylum Gemmatimonadota; class Gemmatimonadetes; order Gemmatimonadales; family GWC2-71-9; genus OFTM291. Next base: position 1,287 of record JBDIWC010000024.1, on the reverse strand, counting down.
CGGTCCGCAGGGCCCGGAGAACGTGGGCCTCGATGAGATTGTAGAACGACAGGACCGGGGGCCGACGGGAGGCCGGCGCAACGATTGCGGGAAATTGCCGGGGCCCCCGGGTGGTCTGGTACGGCCGGCCGAAGAACCAGGACCGCACAGTCGCCACGGGCACCTTCAGGTATCGGGCGGCTTCGGCCAGGGCATACGCGGGCCGGTCGCGAATGTCGTTCTTGACGGTCGTTCTCCGTGCAACGGGGGGCATGCTGGTAGCTTAGCCACCACCGGGGGCAGGCGCTAGGGCCGTGGTCTCTGGAAGGGAACCCGGCGGCATGGCATCGTGGACCGGAAATGACGTTTGTGAAAGATTTCACAAAGTAGCTGGTGCCAACGGCGGCAGGGCGGAGCCGCAGACGCCCGTTCAGGGATGGACCCTAAACTTTGAGTCGAGGACATGATCACGCTTCGAGAGTACGAGGGAGAGGGGGCCGGGGGTGAGGGCATCCGGGGCGTTGTGCTCTGTGCCCTGCTGACAGCTGCATGCGGCGGGGGCGTCGGTGGAGGCACACCTCCCCTTCTCGACCCCGGTCACCCCGCCTGGACCGTCGCCGCCCCCGACACCTTCCGGACCCGCTTCACCACCACCCGCGGCGACTTCGTGCTGGAGGTGGTGCGGGCCTGGGCTCCCCTCGGCGCCGATCGCTTTTACAACCTGGTCCGGCTCGGCTACTACGACGACACCCGCTTCCACCGCGTGGTGCCCGGATTCATCGTCCAGTGGGGCCTCTCCGGCGACCCGGCGGTGAACGCGGTCTGGACCCGGACCCCGATCCCCGACGACCCGGTGGTGGCTCAGAACGACCTCGGTACCGTCGCCTACGCCTTTACCGAGCCGGGAACACGCTCGACCCAGATCTTCATCAGCCTGGTGGACAACACTCGGCTCGACGCCCAGGGATTTGCCCCCTTCGGCCGAGTGGTCGAGGGCATGGATGTGGTGAGATCGCTCTACGGCGAGTATGGAGAACGCTCCGGCGGCGGGATGCGGGCCGGCGCCCAGGATTCGATCATTCTCCAGGGGAACGCCTGGCTCGACCGGGCGTGGCCGGCGCTGGACCGGGTGATTCGGGCGGAAGTGGTGCGAGGCGGAGGACAGGACAGTAGTCCCTTATGGACAAGATTGAACACAAAACGGCAACAATATTTTGGGCGCCCCCCGGACACCCGCTCCGGCCGTGCGTGTGACGGCGTCTGTGACGGCATCCCACTTGGGGCTCTTCAGGGTTTCGCGTGGGTGAG
>JBDIWC010000023.1:0-62610 GCA_039794085.1 Gemmatimonadales bacterium | reverse complement strand
GATGCCCGGAGTCGAAGCCGGGCTCAAGTCGGTGACAGGCGACAAATCGCCTAAACTGCCGGAAACAGCATACTTACAAGGCCGTCTCCGCAAGTTAACCGGACACTAGTGATAGGACATAGGACATTATAGGACATAGGACATTATAGGACATAGGACATAGAACGCGCGGGATCCGCGATCTGGTGGGAAATCCACGACCTGCCGTGACAGGATGTCATGGATGGATCATGCAGAATTCCAGGCGATGTGTAGTCTGGGATGCACCCCAGACAGAGGATGCCTTCGTGGGCCTGTACTACCACAAGTTGACCGTCTGGCGCAAAGCCATGGACGTGGCGAGGGAAATCTATCGCATGGCCCCACGTCTCTCGTCGGAGGAGGCATACGGACTGCGGTCACAAATCACCCGTGCCGCGGCGTCCGTTCCGGCGAACATCGCGGAGGGGTGGGTCCGCGAATTTCCACGCGAGCGAGCTCAGTCTCTGGCCCTTGCCCACGGGCTCTTTGGCGGAGGTGGAAACACTCCTGGAACTGTGCGAGCAGGTCGGATTCTTCCCCCCACATGACACCGTCCACGTCCGGGGCCTGATGGATGAGGTGGGGAAGATGCTGGGAGCACTCCGCCGGAGCTCCCGCAGGAGCTAAGGACGGGCCTATGTCCTATGTCCTACGTCCTATGTTCTACCACTCGCCCCTACGGTAACGCCGTTTCCACCGTGTCCGGGAAATACCGCCGAGCCTCCTCCATCAACGCCACGAAGGGCGCCGGATCGTCGGCGGTGGCCGCCACCTGGAGGGTGTCCAATCGCTCGGCCAAGAGACGGAACAGCGCCGGTGTATGATGGTTCAGATGCTGAATCTCGTGGTACATGGCGGGGTTCTCCCGCACCACCTCCCCCGCGGTCCGCACCTGCTTCAGAAACGTCGTGCTCGCCAAGGCGGCAAGCTCCTGATAGGACCGCCCGCTGTGGGCCAGCGTGGTGGCGAACAGCAGGGACACCGCGTGGCTCAGGCCGAGGACATACTGCATGAACTGGTCATGCTCCTCGATCGGATGCCGGACGAGGGTCACCGCGGTGTCCGCGAAGAGCCCCGCGGCCTGGTCGGCGGCGGCGGGGTTCCCGCAATCGCACACCGCCATGATCCGGCCCGCGAGCGTGCGCACTCCCGGGCCGAAGAGGGGGTGGAGACTCGCCACCCGCAACCCATGCGCAGCACCCTCGCGGAGCACTCCGATCAGGTGGCTCTTGAGGCTCGAGATGTCGACCACGAGGCCCCGAGGGTTCCGGGCGAGTACCGTCTCCAGCAGTTCCGGACCCAGCGAGAGGGGCATGGCGAGGAGGATGACGTCCGCCGTGTCCACCGCCTCGATGCCGGACGCCGCGTCGGGACTCCCCGCCGGCAGTGCCGGGTCGAGCCGGAGAACCCGATGACCCTGCCCCCGGAAGAAGTTCGTGAACCAGAGCCCCATCTTACCGGCCCCGCCCAGGATCAGCACCTCCAGTGCTGCGGCCGCGTTCCCCGTCGGCCCCAGACCTTCCTCCTGGCGCCGCACCGCCTCGGCGATCAGCATGCCGGCGAGCCCCTCCCCGAATTCGGGCTCGAGCCCCGCGGCGGCCGCCGCCTCGCGATACCGCGCCAGGACCTCCGTTTCGGTGCCATAGTTCCGGATCGGGAGACCCCGCACACGCTTGGTGGCACCGATTTGTTCGGCCAGTGCCAGGCGTTCGGTGACCAGAGCCATGAGCTCCCGGTCCACCGCGGCGACCCGGGCCCGAAGTGCGTCGAGTCCCGGCGGCGGAGGGGGGGCCGAGTCGTCCGGCCGAGTCACTCGAAATCGCGGGGTTCGCCCCGTTCGCTCACGGGCGGCCCGAGCACCTCGCGGAGGATGATGGCCTGGCGGAGCGAGGTCCCGGAGAGCGATTTCCGGATCGGGGACTGGGTGGCGTCTCGCGTGACAGCGGCCGGCGCCGGGCGGATCCGGGCATCGAACCGGCGATGGTCAGTCAGGGTAAGGGCATGGGCCCGCTTCTCCGCCGCGGCAACCCGGCGAGCCACGGTGCGTTGGGCCGCGTCGTCATAATCGACCACGACCCGCTCGGGCCGCTCCACGTACTCGTGGGGGACGACCACGGGGACGGTCTCCAGCGTCTCCCGCTCCTCCACCTCTTCTGCTGCGGGAAGCGCCCGATCGGCGCGACGACCCCGAGGGCCTCCTTCGCCCTCGACGGGAACGCCACCCTCCAACTGGCGAAGCCACCGGTCGAGATCGAACCCCTCGCCACGAGTACCCCCGCTCGGTTCCGGCAACTCCGGCAACTCCAGCCGCTCGGGTTCAGGCGACGAGCGTTGCGGGGGCCGCTTCCCCTTCCGCTTGCCGGCCCGCTGGGCCGCGCCAATCAGGGCCAGCACCCCGTACAGCAGGAGGAGTCCAAAGAGACCTTCCATCGCGGATCAGCTCGCCGAGGTGTCGGGAGCGTCGCCGTCCGCGATGGACCGGCGCATCTTGGTGTCCGCTTCCACGTTCCGGTAGCGCTGGTAGTCCATCACACCCAGGGTGCCGTTCCGGAAGGCTTCGGCCATCGCCAGGGGAATCTGGGCTTCCGCGGCGACGACCTTGGCCCGTTCCTTCTGGGTTTCCGCCTTGTACTCCTGCTCCATGGCCACCGCCAGCGCCCTGCGTTCCTCGGCCTTGGCCTGGGCGATGCGCTTGTCGGCCTCGGCCTGATCGGTCTGCAGCTCGGCGCCGATGTTCTTCCCCACGTCCACATCGGCGATGTCGATGGAAAGAATCTCGAACGCGGTACCGGCGTCGAGGCCCTTCGCCAACACCGTCTTCGAGATCATGTCGGGGTTCTCGAGCACCTTCTTGTGGGACTCGGCCGACCCGATGGTGCTCACGATCCCCTCGCCGACCCGCGCCAGAATCGTCTCCTCGCCGGCGCCACCGACCAGCCGGTTGATGTTGGCACGCACGGTAACGCGCGCCAGGGCGAGCAACTGGATGCCGTCCTTGGCCATCGCCGCCACCTTCGGGGTGGTGATGACCTTCGGGTTCACCGACACCTGCACCGCCTCGAACACATCGCGGCCGGCAAGATCGATCGCGGTGGCCTGCTTGTAGTTGAGCGGAATACCCGCCTTATCGGCCGAGATGAGGGCGCTCACCACCCGCTGGATGTTTCCGCCGGCCAGGTAGTGGCTTTCCAGATCGTTGGTGGCGAGCTGGATGCCAGCCTTGTGGGCTGCGATCATCGGGAGCACGATCGCCTGGGGATTTACCCGCCGGAACCGCATGCCGAAGAGGGTGAGGAAGGAGATGCGCACCCCGGAAAAGAGTGCCGTGATCCAGAGCCCGATCGGAATGAAACGGAAGACGACGGTGATGGCGATGAAGGCAATGACGATGAGCCCAATCAGCAGGCCCGGGGCGATCTGGTCGGGATTCACGTTGACTCCTGTTCACGAGGGGTGGACGTCGTCGGGGCCGCGATCTCGGGCACCGATTCAACCACGAGCCGATATCCTTCACTGCGCAAAGCACGAATGGCGGTGCCCGCGGCCAGAAACTCTCCATCGGTGACCACGTCCACCCGCTCCTCCCCAAAGCGCGCCGTCCCACTGGGCCGGAGCGACGTGACCGCCACTCCCACCTGGCCCACCAGCTCCGGACGGGTCGGGGCCGAAACAAACCCCTCACTGGCCTGGGTGGTGCGGCTCAGGAAGAGACCGGTGAACCGGGTCGAGTTCGGAATGTGGCGGAGCCAGGCAATGAACACAGCCGCCGTGATGATGAGGCTCGCGCCGAGAATCGCGGCCGCCTGGCTGAAGTCTGCCAAGGTAGGGGCTGACCCCAGCATCGCCATGACGGTGGCTCCACCGATCAGCACGGCCCCGAGGATGCCCGCCACCCCGAACCCGGGCAGCAGGAAGACCTCGATCCCCACGGCGATCATGCCGAGACCGAGCATCAGGACCTCTTCCCAGCCGGCCAGGCCAAGCAGGAGGTTGGAGCCGAAGAAGAGACCGAGCGATGCCAGGCTCACCAGTCCCCCGAGACCGAAGGCGCCGCTCTTCACCTCGAACACGAGACCGAGCATGCCAAGGGAGAGGAGCATCGGGGCCACGAGCGGGTTGGTGAGGAAACGCACCAGATGCTCGGCCCAGTTGAGGCTCGGGGTGGTGACGGTGGCTCCGGCGAGTCCGATCGCGTCGAGGACAGCGTCCATGTCCTCCATCAGGCCACGGGCATAGCCCACGGAGACGGCCTCATTGGCGCTCAGGGTCAGGAGCTTTCCCGCTTCCGTGATGCCGGGGATCTCGATCGATTCGTCCACCATCGCCTCGGCCACGGCCGGATCGAGCCCATGCGCCTCGGCGAGACCGCGGAACTCGCCCCGCATCGCGGAGACAATCTTTTCCGACGCCTTGGTTCCCTGGCCGTCCACCGGGGTGGCCGCGCCGATCACGCCACCGGGCCGGATGAAGATGCCCTGGGTGGCCAGAGCGATCAGGGCCCCGGCGCTGTAGGCCCGGGGGTTCACGAAGGCGAAAACCGGCACCCCGGAGCCCCGGATGGCGTCAGCGATGCGCTCGGCGGCATCCACCCGGCCGCCGGGGGTGTCGATGTCCAGGATCGCCGCCTTGGCCCCGGCGCCGACCGCCTCCGAGAGAGCCCGGGCGATGTACGGGGCCAGACCGTTCTCGATGACCCCCGTGACGGGAATCCGGTAGACCACTGGGTTCTGGGCCGCCACGACTCCTGCGGAGGAGGGTATCCCCCACAGGACAGCCGCGGCCCCGAGCAGCATGCGCATGAATCCTCCACGACGTGCCATGCTGCAAGCTAACTTCCCACGTGGCATGAGGAAAGGAATGCCGACTCCGCAGGTATTCCTGTGCCTGACGATCGGGTGAGGCGAGGCACTCCTCCGTCGATCAAGCGGGTCGGGAAATGGCCACAAAAGGCACAAAAGGCACGAGTCCCCGCTGGGTGCCAACGCATCGGGCGCCCGTTCCTCTGTTTTGTGTCTTTTGTGCTTTTTGTGGTTGACTATTGGGCGGAACGAAACGCTCCGTGGGTCCAGGTCCAGAGGGAGGAGGAACGGCCACAAAGGGCACAGGGGCACAGATCGCCCAGGTCGGGCCTTGGCACGCGGGGTCATCCGGCCGATCTTTCCGGATCCCACACAACCGGCGCGAGTGCCCGATCATGGCCGACCCCTGGAAGACCTATGACGTTGGAGGCTATGAGGTGCTCGTCGGCCGGGATGCGGTGGGCAATGAGGAACTGACCCTCCGGCACGCCGATCCCGCCGACGGGTGGCTCCATGTGGCCGGGCATGCGGGGAGCCATGTCGTCATCCGGAACCCGGGGGGAGGACCGATCCCGAAGGAAGTGGTGATGGAGGCGGCACGGATCGCAGTCTGGTTCTCAGAGGCCCGTCGCGCCAGGGGAAAGGTGCCGGTCCACTGGTGCCGAGCGGGCGAGGTGAGCAAGCGCCGGGGTGCACCCCGAGGCCAGGTGGTTCTCCGGCGATGGGACGAGGTGCGGGTGTATCCCCGGGAGCCGGGGTCGGGCGCGCCATCCAGGGAGGATCCCTGATGGGTTGAGGATTGAGGACGTAGGACGTGGGACTTAGGACAGAGGAGGACCCTGATCAGGTGACGGGGATAACCGATGCCCGTCATTCCCGCGTAGGCGGGAATCCATTTTCGGCTCCCAGGGTTTTCGTGCGGGTAGTCGACACAAGGCCTAGCCCCACCCCGCAGCGATTCGACCAGAGTTGACGTTTCCCCTCTGCCGACAACGCCCGAATGAACCGTTCGTGTCTTTCGTGCCTTTTTCGTGGTTCCTGTGGTTCTTGCCAGTGGGCCGCGATCCGGCACGGAGGGTTCAACCACGAACACCCCCTGGGCGATCAGAGGGGGCGCCGGGCTCCGGGCCGCTGCTCCCGGATCTCTTGGGCTCGCTGGTAGACACGATCCCTCAGGAAGAAGAACTGAGCCCGTTGAACCGGATCGAGAACCGGAGTCAGGGCGTTCAGTTCATCGCGGAAGGACTCCAGATACCCGATTCTCGCCTCCATCATGGCCGAAAGAAGGCGCTCCACGCTGTCTCGATCCGCCGCGACCCCGGGACGCAGCTGGCTCTGGAGCGCGTCACGAATGGCGATCTGTCGCTGCTCCAGTTCGACGCGCCGCCCCGCGTGAACCCGCGAGATCTCCCGGAGCTGCCGTTCCTGGCTTTCGGTGAGCTGCAACTCGGTGCGCAGCCGATCGATGAACCGTTCCTCGATGTTCTGGCGCATCCGTGCCCGGAACGGGGCATCGCGCTGTTGGGCCACCGCCGGGGTGGCCAGAGCGGACGCCACCAGAATCAATCCGACAACACAGAGTCGGGGTGCCATGATCAGCCCTCCATTGCGGCAAGGAGCCGCTCGAGTTCAGTGTCGCTGAGGTCACTCAATCCCGCTCCGAGAGGCGGGAGGACGGTTCGATTGGCCACCGGAATCACCTCGAACAGGGCCTCGAGCTCGTCCGTCTCCAGGTCGCCGAGCTCGGGGAGGATCGAGACCACCTGGGGAGTCGACAGTGCCTGTCGTGGAGCCAGGGCGGAGGATCCGACCGCCACAATCAGGGCAGCGGCCGCAGCCAGGCCGACGACCCACTTCCGAACCGGCCGGACCGTGGATGAATCCACCGGGCGCTGGTTGGTCAGGCGAAGCTGGACTCGGCGAGCCACCGCGTCCAGATCGATCTCCGCACTGTTACCCCAGCCAAGGGACACTTCCTGGACCAGTCGCCACTCCGCCAGGCATCGTGGGCAGGAATCCAGATGGACGCGTTCCCCGGGAGACCATTCCTGCCTCTCGTCGTGTGCCACCCCGGGCATCCGGTCTGACATGATGTTACAGATCATGCGACGCACTCCTTGAGTCGTCTGACCGCGTGATGATAATGCACCCTCGCGGCACCTGGCGTGGTTCCGAGCATCCCGGCAATCTCAGGGTATTCCAGACCCTCCTGAGCCCGAAGGAGGAACACCTCCCTCTGCATGTGGGTCAGAGTGCCGAGCCGGACCCGGATCCGAGCTGCGGTGTCGTGCCGGTCCAGGTCAAGTTCGGGGTTGCTCGTCCCCTCCACCGTGTCGTGCTCGATCGTCACGTGGTCCATCCCCCGGCCCCGGCTGCGGCGCCAGTGGTCCCGGCCGGCGTTGAGCGCGATCCGGTAGAGCCAACGCCGGAATCCCGCGTCCCCTCTCCACTGGTCCAACGACCGAAAGGCCTTGAAGAAGGTCTCCTGAACCACATCCTCGAGATCGCTCGGGGGAACGCCCCGGCCGTGGAGGAACCGGGCGAGTGGCCTCCCGTACCGATGGACGAGCGCCGTTGCCGCCGATTGGTCCCCCCGACGGAAGGCCGTGACCAACGCCTCGTCTGAGGTGGTTGTATCATTCTCCACTGGCGCTCCAATGTGCCCGGTGAAGGGGACGCCGGACCGGGTTGGATGTTAACGGCGTAGGCGGTAGGCGGTAGGTGGTAGGCCGGAGGTAAGATAGACGACATAGGACATAGAGACTTTAGGACATAGGGCGCAGGACCGCGGGAATCTTCACGGGACGTCATCCCGGCGAACGCCGGGATCCATTTCGGCGAGGACCTGGGACTTCGAACTGACGAATTAGAACTGAAAAGTTCCTGGGGTACCGGCTCTCTTTCCCCTATGTCCTATGTCCTAGGCCGGCAGAGCCGGAACCACAGAGGCGCCTCGGGGTCGCGCATGGGTTTTCTTCGGGATGGGTTCCGGTCCTGCCCGAGTACCTCTCCCCACCCCCAGAGCCAACCACAAGAAGCACAAAAGGCACAGAAACCTCTCTCGCCCCTAGTGGGACCCCATGCGCACCGAGGTGTGCCTCTTGTGACTTCTGTGCTTTTTGTGGCCATTCCCCTTGCACGGCGCTGCCGATGCGATCGCCGTGACCCGAACGGTCGGCGGGGGGGGTCGGGAGTCGCCCACAATATTGTCGCCGTCTTGCGTTCAATCTTGTCCGTAAGGGACTATGTCCTATGTCCTACCTTCCAGCCTTGTTGATATCCTTGAAATCATTATTTCGTTTATTTTTAGACGTACCGACATCAAGTAGCTTGTAACCGTAGGTTTTACCGGTTTTCCACATCCGATTCTCATCGCGTTGATTGGGCTGGTGACAGGCAACCCCAAGCCGCACTTGCGGCATCGGACTTCTCCCACATCCTGGTGCAGAGTGTCGAATCGACCTTCCAACTTTTCCACATCACGGCCACGCGTGATCGCCCACCGCGGTGCCTCTGGCGCTGCCGTGGAAAACTCCATCCACGCTTTCGAGCTTGCGGTGAAGCTGGGTGCGGATGGAGTGGAGTTGGACGTTCATGCCCTGGCCGACGGTGGGCTCTTGGTGCATCACGACCCTGACCTGCCTGGACTCGGCCCCATCGCTCGCCTGACCACAGCGGAGGCCCACTCGGCTCGTCTGGCGGATGGGACTCCCCCTCCCCTCCTTCAGGAGGCACTGGCGGCACTCAAGGGCATGGAGGTCTGGGTGGAGGTGAAGTCCTTGGCCTCGACGTCGGACCTCCTCCTGCTCGACGCCCTCCGTAGCGGTCCAGAACCCTCGTCCTATGCCGTGCACAGCTTTGATCACCGGATCATTGCCCGGCTCAGCGCGGCCGATCCCACCCTCCGGTGCGGGCTGCTCTCCGCGAGCCATCCGATTCGTCCTCTGGCCATTTTCGATGACGTTCCTTCGGCCCGCACTCTGTGGCAACAGACTGACCTGATCGACCAGGGGCTCGTGGACGCGGCCCGGTCCCGGGGCATCGCGGTCATCGCCTGGACGGTGAACAGCGATGCCGAGGCTCGGCGCCTGGCCCGGCTCGGCGTGGCCGCCGTCTGCGGGAACCACCCCGACCGCTTGTGCGCCGCGACCACTCCCTGATCCAGGATACGTCGCCGGGATGCCTCTTGGCTCCGGTGTCAGTAGATTGAGGATGCTGTCCGTCGGGGCCCTTGATACACCCTCCCTGGGTGCCACCCCGCCCTCCCTTAACCTGACTCACGGCAGGCCCATGAGACTCTGGCGATATCTTCCCGTCGCGATCGGCCTTCTCGGACCCTCCCTGGCCCCTGATATTTCCTGGGCCCAGGCCCCGAAGCCGGTCCCCTTCGAGACCTACACTCTCCCCAACGGGCTGACGGTGGTCCTCGCCGAGGACCACGCCGCCCAGGTCGTGGCCGTGGACGTCTGGTACCGGGTCGGGTCCCGGAATGAACGCCCGGGCCGCACGGGGTTTGCCCACCTCTTCGAGCACATGATGTTCCAGGGTTCGGAGAACGTTCCGAAGTCGGAACATCTCCGCCTCGTGGAGCAGGCGGGCGGAGCGGTGAACGGGTCCACCAGCGATGACCGGACCAATTACTTCCAGGTGGTTCCTTCCAACCGGATGAACCTGGCGCTGTGGCTCGAGGCGGACCGGATGCGATCTCTCGCCATCACCGACTCGACCCTGGCCAACCAGACCGAGGCGGTGAAGGAGGAGCGGCGCCTCCGGGTGGACAACCAGCCGTACGTCGGGGCCTTCCAGCAGGGGCTGACCCGGGCCTACGACTCCACCACCTGCTTTGCGTACGCGCACGAGACGATCGGCTCGATGACCGACCTCGATGCCGCCACGACCGAGGATGTGCAGGCCTTCTTCGACCAGTATTACGCGCCGAACAACGCCACCCTGACCGTGGTGGGTGACTTCGACCCTGCCGAGGCGAAGGAGCTCATCTCCCGGTACTTCGGGGGCATCCCCCGGGGGAACGATCCTCCCCCCGTTGAGTGCGGATACGAGTTTTCCCCCGGGCGGATGGCCCTCCAGTTCCACGATCCCAAGGCCAACCTTCCCGCCGTGCTCCAGGTGTACCGGATTCCTCCGCTGGCACACGCCGATGCCCCCGCCCTCCAGTTGCTCGGGACGCTCCTCGGGCAGGGTGAGAGCAGCCGCCTGAACCGAAAGCTGGTGCGGGAAACCCGCACCGCCGCCCTGACCCAGGCTTTCAGCATTCCGCGGCTGGGCCCGGGCCACTTCGCCCTCCTGGCCGTTGCGAACGTGGGCGTGCCGCCCGATTCGGTGGCGGCCCTGCTGACCAGCGAGGTGACGCGTCTCGGAACGGGAGACGGCGTGACCGAGGAGGAGCTGGAGAAGGCCAAGGCACAGTTCCGGTCGCAACTGGTGAATGGACGCCAGCGGGCGTTGAATCTGGCGGAAGCACTCCAGCAGGCGATGCTGCACCACGGCACGCCGGATGCCATCAACCGGGAGTACGACCGGATGATGGCCGTGACCCTCGACGATATCCGCCGGGTGGTCGGCACCTATCTGGTGCCTGCGAACGTGGTCCAAATCCTGATCACCTCGGAGCCGATCTCATGAACCGTCGATCACTTCCCCTCCTTGCGGCGATCCTGCTCGGCGCCCCGGAAGCCTCGCTGGCCGCCCAGGGATACCCGACCTCTCCTCCGCCGGCCGGTCCGATCCGGCCAGCCGTCTTCCCCCCCTTCCAGGAGGAGCGACTCCCCAACGGACTCACGCTTCTGCTGGTGGAGAACCACAGACAGCCGGTGGTGTCCATCTCCCTGGCCATCCCGGCCGGCACCGCGTTCGACCCCGCCGGGAAGGAGGGCACCGCAGCCCTGGTGGCCGGTCTCCTGACCAAGGGAGCGGGGGGCCGCTCCGCCGAACAGGTCGCGGAGGCCATCGAGCGAGTGGGCGGGAGCATCGGGGCCGGCGCGGACAACGAAACCCTCACCCTCCGCGCCGACGTCCTCGCACCGGACGCTCGGCTGGCATTCGAGCTCCTCGGTGCCGCCCTGACCGTTCCGGACTTCCCGGCGGAGGAACTGGAACTGCTCCGCACCCAGACGCTGTCCAGTCTGCAACTGGAGTTGTCGCAACCGGCGTCCATCGCCCAACGTCAGTTCAACCGTGCCCTGTACGGTGATCACCCGTTCGGTCGCGCGCCGACGGCCGGCACGGTACAGGCCATCACCCGGGACGACCTGGTCTCCTTTCACCGCGATCGCGTGCGTCCGGAAGGGAGCCTGCTGGTCATCGCGGGGGCGCTGACCCTGGAGGAGGCCCGTCAGTTGGCGGGAGAGGCGCTGGGGACATGGACTGGATCGCCGGCGGACGTGGCGGCCTTCCCGGCGCCCCCGACACGGTCGGCGCGGGAGATCGTCCTGGTTCACCGTCCCGGGTCCGTGCAGTCGAACATTCTGATCGGAAACCTGACGTTCCCTCCCACCGACACCGCCTCCTACGCAGCAACCATCGCCAACCAGGTGCTCGGAGGCGGCGCGGGCTCCCGCCTTTTCATGATCCTGCGGGAAGAAAAGGGGTGGACCTACGGGTCCTACTCCTCCATCGTCCGCCAGCGGAACATGGGAACCTTCCTGGCCAGCGCCGAAGTGCGTACCGAGGTGACCGACTCGGCCCTTGGCGAGATGCTGGCCCAGTTGGCCCGTCTCCGCACCGAACGGGTCACCGAGGAAGAACTGGACGCCGCGAAGGGTGCCCTGGTCGGTCGGTTCCCCCTCAGCATCGAGACCGCCAATCAGGTGGCGGGCGCCGTGCTCAACGCGCGCCTGCTCGGCCTCCCCCCCAACTACCTCTCCACCTACCGGACCCGGCTGGCCGCCGTGGACGCCGCCTCGCTCCAACGCGCGGCGACGAGACTCATCACCCCCGACGCGTCGCTGGTGGTGGTTGTGGGAGACGGCACTCGCCTGCTCGAAAGGATGGAACAGTTTGGCCCCGTCCGGATGCTCACCCCGGCCGGAGAATCGCTCGCCCGGGAGGATCTCCTTGGTCCGCCCACCCGCCTTCCCGTGGACCTGTCCCTGATGGTCGCGCGATCTGACAGCTTCGCGATCCTGATTCAGGGGATGCCCCTGGGAGGGCAGCGGATCACCCTGGAGCGATCCGACACCGGATTCCGGTACCGGGACAGGATGAGCATAGCCGGCATCCTGAGCCAGCAAACAGAGGTCGTGCTCGATGCGACCGGTCGCGCCACCACCGTCACACAAACCGGCGAGGTTCAGGGTCAGCCCACAGCGGTGGATGTGACCTACGCCAATGGCCGTGCCCGTGGAAGTGCCACCACCATGGACCCCGCCTCCGGACTCAAGACGGTCACCGTGGACACCACCGTCAGTGAGGCGGCCATCGACGACAACACCTTGCTCGCCTTCTTTCCTTCGCTTCCCTGGGCCGCGGGAGCGCGGTGGACCTTCCCGGTGTTCAACGCGGGGCAGGAATCGGAAATGACCCTCACCCTCAGCGTCACAGGCACCGAGGCTGTCACCATTCCGGCGGGCACCTTTGACGCATTTCGAGCCGACCTCACCGGCGGGCCTTCCCCCTTCACCTTCTGGATATCGGTGGCGCAGCCCCACCGCATCCTGAAGGTGGCGCTGGCCGGCCAGCCCTTTGAGTTTGTTCTGGTTCCCTAGGCCTTGTCTGGATTCGTCCTCAACCTGGAGCATGTTCTGGTGAAACTGCATCTCGTTGTTCCTGGAGTGTTTCTCCTCGGTGCCTGCGCGGCGGGCGCCCAGGCGCCACCTGCAGGGCCCACACCGGCGCGGGCGGCGGCCGCTACCCCGTTTACCGACACCTTGAGTGCCGAGAGGGCGCAGTATCCGAGCAGCTACACCCGGCGGGCCAATCCCCCCGTTCTGATCCGGAACGCGACCATCCTCACCGCCACAGGGCGGGAAATCTCCAACGGATCGATCCTGCTTCAGGAGGGAAAGGTGGTTGCCCTCGGCCCCTCCGTCGATGCCCCCACGGGGGCGATCGTGATCGACGGGACCGGCAAGTTCGTCACGCCGGGCCTCATCGACACCCACAGCCACATCGGTGTCTACGCGGCCCCGGGGTCGGCCGCCGAGCAGGACGGCAACGAGGCCACCAATCCCAACACGGCGGAGGTGTGGGCGGAGCACTCGTTCTGGCCCCAGGATCCCCAGATTCCCCTCGCCATCGCGGGTGGCATCACCGTGGCTCAGGTGCTCCCGGGATCCGCCAATCTGATTGGTGGCCGATCGGTGACGGTTCGCCTGGTTCCCGCGCGCACGGTGCAGGAACTCAAGTTCCCCGATGCCCCCTACGGAGTGAAGATGGCGTGCGGGGAAAATCCGAAGCGGGTGTACCAGAACCGCGGGCCCTCCACGCGCATGGGAAGCATGGCGGGGTACCGTGCCGCGTTCATCGACGCCGAGGCCTACCGCATGCGGTGGGACAAGTGGCTCGCCGACCGGAAGGGGGACCCGCCGACCCGCAACCTCCGATCCGAGACCCTGGCCGGAGTGCTGCGCGGTGAGATCCTCGTCCACAACCATTGTTATCGCGGCGACGAGATGGCGCAGATGCTCGATCTGGCCCGGGAGTTCAACTTCACCATCCGCTCCTTCCATCACGGCATCGAAGCCTACAAGGTGGCCGACCTGCTCGCCGCCGCGGGAACGGCGGCCTCGGTCTGGTCCGATTGGGGGGGATTCAAGATGGAGGCCTACGACAACATCACCGAGAACGCCGCCCTCGTTCAGCAGGCCGGTGCCCGGGTGATCATCCACTCGGACAGCCCCGACGGCATCCAGCGTCTCAACCAGGATGCCGCCAAGGCGATGCACGCGGGTCGCCGGGCCGGAATCACCGTGACCCGGGACCAGGCCTTGCGCTGGATCACCGCGAACCCGGCCTGGGCTCTCGGCATCGACGGCGTGACCGGCACCCTGGAGCCGGGCAAGGCCGCGGACGTGGTGATCTGGTCCGCGGACCCCTTCTCCGTCTATGCCAAGGCCGAAAAGGTGTTCAACGACGGGTGGCTCGTCTTTGACCGTCTCGATCCCTCACGGCAGTACCACACCGATTTCAACCTGGGACAGACCGCACCGGGAGTGGGCCGATGATCCGCCACCTTGTCATCACCAGCGCACTCGTCGCGACCCTGGCCATGCCCACCGCAGCCCAGACCGTGGCCATCACCGGCGGGACGGTCTTCACTGGAACCGGGAGCCGGATCGAGAACGGGACCGTCCTGCTCCGCGATGGGACCATCGCCGCGGTCGGCGCCACCGTGGCCATCCCGGCGGGGGCCACCCGGATCGATGCCAGCGGGAAGTGGATCACCCCCGGCCTGATTCACACCGCCGCCAACGCCGGGCTCGGCGTGCGCGGGCTCGGCGCCTACGGGGAAACCTCCCAATCGGGGGACGTCACCGCCGCTTTCAATGTGCGTGAGGGTCTCGACCCCGATGCGGTCGACATCCCGATCACCCGGACCGGGGGCGTGACCACCGGCCTGCTGGTGCCCAATGGAAACTTCATCGCCGGGCAGGCGGTCCTCGCCAACTTCAGCGGAAGCCGGATGGAGGACATGGTGATCCGGTCCCCCGCGGTCATGGTGATCAATCTCTCCAGCAGTGCTCGCGGAGCCGGCGGAAACTCCCGGGCCGGGGTGCTGGCCCGTCTCCGCCAGATCTTTGCCGATGCGCGCGAGTACGAATCCCGCCGACAGGACTACGGCCGAGCCCAGATGCGCGAGCTGGCGGCATCGCCCGCGGACCTCGAGGCGCTCCTCCCGGTGCTCCGGGGAGAGCTCCCCGTGATGATGGTGGCCAACCGCGCCTCCGACATCCGCAGCGTCATCCGGCTCGCCGAGGAGTTTCGCCTCCGGGTGATCCTGCGAGGCGGGGCCGAGGCGTGGAAGGTGGCTCCGGACCTGGCCCGGGCGGGGATTCCGGTGGCGCTCAACCCGATGGAAGACATCCCCTCCTTCGATGGCCTCGGCGCCCGGCTCGACAACGCCACGGTGCTGCGGGAGGCGGGGGTGGAGGTACTCCTTGCCCACCAGGATTCCGGCGGGGAACGGAATCTCCGTTTTGGAGCGGGCAATGCCGTGCGCAACGGCCTCTCCTGGAACGATGCGTTGCGGGCGATCACACTCGCGCCCGCCACCGTCCTTGGTGTGGCGAGCCAGTATGGAACCCTGGAGACGGGAAAGGTCGCCAATCTGGTGATCTGGTCCGGGGACCCGTTCGAGTTCTCCACCGTGGCGGAGCACGTTTTCATCCGGGGTCAGGACCAGTCACTCCACACCCGGGAGACCGAGCTTCTCGATCGGTATCGCACCCTCCCCCCCAAATACTGAGGAACGGACCCGCCTCGTCATCCCCGCATGTCCGGGGATGACGACGGCGATCCGACACCGATCACCCCGGATGCCGTGACATGGCGCGTTCCACTCCCCTCGTCTCGCTCCACTCCCTCCGGCATCAGTACGGCCCCACCATTGCCAAGGACAAGCTGCGACTTCTCACTCTGCTTGAATCCCGCCCCATCCGGTCACCCAGTTCCCTTGCGCGATATCACGACGACCTTCTCTTTCTTGCCGCCTTCCCCGACAATGCCGAGGTGCGGTCGGCCGCGGAAAGAGCGCTCGCGCGGTGGGAAGACCGGATGCCCCAGGCTTCCGCGAGGGATCGCCTCGGCGACTCGGGAATGTCGGGAAGCACCACGCGGGGGGTCTTGTCTGCCACCATGGTCCGGATCCTCGCCCTCCGGTACCCTGGCTCCCTCGACCTCGACTCCGGCGCCCTCGGGTCGGGTGACGCTCTCGCCCCGCTGCTGACCCGCACACTTCTCCGCGCCGAAGAGGATGGTTTCGACGCCCCGGGACTGACGACACGGGCCTGGATCCGCAGGGCCATGGCCGGGCGGGCGGGCGGGATCCTCGCGTGGCTGATGGCCCAGCGTCCCTCCCGGGCCCCCCTGGCGCGGGAGTGGGACACCGTGTTCGATGAGGCGGAACCCGCCGTTGCTTGGACGCTCCCGGCACCGGCCTCGGCGACGCGGCTTCGGTTGCCCTTTGCGCCCCTGGCCTTCCGGTCCGGCCTTCGGGCCACTCCCCCGCCCCGGTCTCTGGCCAGGCCGCTCCGCGACATCGTCCTCCTCGATCCGACGATGGCCGAGGAGGCAATTCACGTTGCCCGCGTGGCCCTGGCCTCACGGGGCCGGGAGGTTCATGCGATCACAGAGGCCAACCCGGGCGAGGTGTACCTTGCAGACCTGGGCCAGGGGGTGTCCCTTCTCGTCGTCGGAGCTCTTCCTCACGCCAGAATGGCACTGGAAGCGAACTACGGACACCTGCTTCTGGCCAACGGGGTCCCGATCGGGTATGGAGGAGTGACCCCCCTTGGCCATCAGGCCAACACCGGCGTCAACATCTTCCCCGCGTTCCGCCGGAGCGAGGCGGGCGCCATCTTCGGGGCTGCGCTCCGGGCGTTCGCGACACTCTTCGGGGTCCGGCGCTTCATCGTCAACCCCTATCAGTTCGGGCGCGGCAACCCGGAAGCCATCGCGAGCGGGGCGTACTGGTTCTATCACCGTCTCGGCTTCGAGGCGACCGATCCCGATCTCCGCCTACTGGCCACTCGCGAACGCGACCGCCAGAAACAGGAGCCGGGACACCGCACCGATCGGAGCACGCTGCGGAGACTTGCGCAGGGAGATCTGACGCTGGCACTCCCCGGCTCCGGCCGCCACCCGCGTGTGGATGAGCGATGCCTGGCCCGGTGGAGCCTCGCGGCGGCTGGTGTGATCGGCCGGGAAGCGGACGGCCGTTCCCGCGCTGCGGCCCTCCGCCGGGTGGTAGCCGCAACGTTGGCGCGACTCGGAGTTTCCGATGTGGCAGAATGGTCTCAGGGAGAACGGAGGGGAGCCGGTGACCTCGCCCCGGTGTGCGCCTTGTTGCCCTTGGAGCGATGGACGCCGGAGGAACGCCGCTCGCTGGTCCGGATGATCCGGGCCAAGGGGTCGGTCCAAGAACGGAAATTCGTCCTCGCCGCGCAGACGACTCCTCGATTCTGGCGCGATCTCACGCGCCACGCCAGCGCAGCTTTGGGGTGAGGCGGGCCCGACTCGGCCGGAGGCGCCCCCCTCTCCTTCAGTGAGCGTCCCCCTCGGTCGTTGTGACATCGACGACTTCGGCCCGGCGGGTGGCGAGTTCCCGTTCCACCTTGTCGAGCCGGGTACTGACGTCGTCCAACTGGAGGCAGAGTGCCTCGCGGTCCTCGACCGATGCGTCTGCCTTCCCGCGGGCTTTGCGCCACGTGAGCAAGCCGAGTTCCGCGGCGATTCGCTTTCGTTCGCCCAGCAACCTGGTTTTCTCCAGTCCCAGGCGGCCCCGCTCCACCCCGTCGCGTAGTCCGTAGGCCATTCGTTCGATACCCCGGTCGATTCGGTCGATGAACGTGCTCACAGAACCCTCCTCGATAAACGTTTCATATCGAAACCTACAATAGAGACCCCAGGGAGGCAAGGGGTGGGGGGAGTCCGGTTCTCCCCCGAAGTCCGGAGTACGCCACGCTGGAGCGTGGCGATCCAGGGGGAAGGCGGAGAGACGAAAAAAGGGGCCCCTCGCGAAGGAGGAGCCCCTTGGACCTGTTTGAGACGCTCGATCAGGCCGTGGTCGCGACCTCGACCGGATAGACCGAGATCTTCTTCCGGTTCTTGTCCTTCGGCTCGAATTTGACCACCCCGTCGACCAGGGCGAAGAGGCAGTCGTCGTTGGCGCGGCGGACGTTCTTGCCGGGGTGGAACTTGGTTCCCCGCTGGCGCACCAGGATGCTGCCGGCGGTCACCTGCTCCCCGCCAAAGCGCTTGACACCGAGATATTGGGGGTTGCTGTTGCGCCCGTTCCGGCTGGAGCCGACGCCCTTTTTGTGAGCCATGGTTACCCTGCCTTGACGTCGGTGATGCGGACCTCGGTGTACTTCTGCCGGTGTCCCGTCTTGCGGCGGTAGTTCTTCCGCCGCTTGAACTTGAAAACGTAGATCTTCTTGTCTTTCCAGGTTCCGATGACTTCGGCCTCCACCGAGGCACCCGGAACCGTGGGGGTACCGGCCTTGATGTCGGACCCATCCGAGGAGAGGAGCACCTCATCGAAGGTCACGGACGTGCCGGGCTCCGCGTCCATCAGCGGAATCCTGATCGTTTTTCCCTTTTCGGCCCGGAACTGCTTGCCGAGGGCCTTGAAGATCGCGTACATGGTCAGTGTTTCCCGGTCCCGAGTATGGTGCGAAACAAGCCCGTAAACCTAGTCAGAACTCCTGCTTGGAGCAAGCCCCCCCCAAACTACGCAACCGCATAGAGGTCGGTCACATCCCTCCCCGCGGGCCGGCTCATCAGCCGGAACTCGTCGAGGTGCATCATGGGGTCGTCCCGGAGGTCCACGGTGAGGCCGGTTTGCCGGGCGACCTGCTGCCAGAACTTCGGTTCCGACTCCAGGAGGTACAGGGCCACCTCGGGGTGAAGCCTGACGAAAAGCGACCGTTCCTTCTGCTCCCGGCTGACCCTGCGGAGGGACCGCTCGAGGCGCCGGGCCACCACTTCGGGGGTGAAGACCCTCCCCGACCCGGCGCAGGTGGGACAATCTTCCGTCATCGAGGCGTACAGCGACGGTCGGATACGCTGCCGGGTCATCTCCACCAGGCCCAGGTCGGACACGGCCAGCGCCTTGGTCCGGGCCCGATCGCGGCCCAGATGCCCCCGAAGCTCCTGGAGCACCCGCTCCCGGTTGCCCCGATTCTCCATGTCGATGAAATCGCAGACGATGATCCCCCCGAGATCGCGGAGCCGGAGTTGGCGGGCAATTTCCCGCGCCGCCTCGAGGTTGGTCCGCAGGATCGTCTTTTCGGGATCCTTCTTACCCGTGTAGCGACCCGAGTTCACGTCGATGGCCACCAGGGCCTCGGTCGGTTGGATGACCAGGGAGCCTCCGTTCGGAAGCTCCACCCGGGCGCGGAAGAGCGCCTTGATTTCCGCCTCGATGTCCCAGCGGTCAAAGAGGGGATCCGGCTCGGCGTGGAGATGCACCCGGGTCATCAGATCGGGGTCGACCTGTTCCAGGTACTGCTCCACCTCATGGTGCAGTTCCTTGGTATCGACCCACAGGCTGTCCACTTTGTCGCTGAAGACGTCCCGGATGAGGCCCCGGGTCAGGCTGGTTTCGCGGTGGAGCAGCGCCGGCGCCCGCCTCACGTACATCTGCTTTCGCTTCACCTTTTGCCAGAGCCCCACGAGCGACTCGATTTCCCGGCGGAAATGGTCCTCGGTGACCCCCTCGGCCACGGTCCGCACGATCACACCTCCGGCCTTGTCGGGCAGGAGGCGGGTGACGAGTTCCCGGAGCTTGGCCCGCTGTTCCCTGCTCTCGATCTTCCGGCTCACACCCACCCGGGAGGCGTACGGCATGTAGACGAGGAAACGCCCGGGGAGGGAGATTTGAGCGGTGACCCGGCACCCCTTGGTGCTGATCGGCTCCTTGGTCACCTGAACCGGAAGGATCTGCCCCTTCTTGAGGAGTTCACCGATGTCGGGGAGCGCCCGGCGATGCCCGACCTCGCGCTGCCGTGGTTCGCTCACCGGAGACTTGCCCCCCTCGGAGGGACGCCCCCGTCGACGGTTTCCGCTGGGCCGGACCTCCGCACCCTCCGCCTCCACCATCGCGACGGTATCGGGAACCGGTTCGGCCTCCTCGCCCTCCGCCGGTTCCTCATCCTCCTCGGGCTCGAGCAGGTCGGAGGCGTGGAGGAAGGCGCTCTTCTCGAGCCCGATGTCTACAAAGGCCGCCTGGAGACCGGGAAGGACCGCCTCGACCCTGCCGAGGTAGATGTCACCGACAATACGGCGATGGTCGGATCGGTCGACCATCAGCTCGACCAGGCGATCGTCCTCCAGAATGGCAACCCGGGTTTCTTTCGGGCCGCCACTGATCAGAATTTCGCGTTTCACGCGGGGAATCTCCACACCCCATGTTTTCCCGCAACGACGGGGAGGACTGGGGTACGACACAGTGTGATGTCGTGGGTCCTGGCGCCGGCAGGTTCCGGCGACGAGGCGGGGCCACAACGGACCAGAGGCGAAGGCCGGATCCATCGACGACGCTCGCCCGCCCGCGCAGGGGAGGGCGCGCCTTCCGGTTCGAACGGCCCCGCGAACGTTCCCTCCTGCTCCGGGCCCCCTCTCCAGAGTGCCGGGCCATCGCGAGCGAATCGCACAGGTTCCCGGAATCGGATGTGGGTGCAGACGGGGGAGGAAGCCTTCCAGGGACGGGAGGAATCCGGATTCGTCGGTGGTCTGGCTCTCGCAGGGAGAGCTGTACCAGTAGCATGGCGAGGGGACGCCCCAAGGCGCTGAGCCAGCGGGCGGGGGAGACAAAAAGTGCAGACCGGATCGCCATATGATCTAAAGCTATGGCATCCAGCATTTTACGGCAATGGGGAGTAGCGCGGACGCGAAATCTCGCGGCGTCAGGAATCTCCGGGCACCCGTCATCGCCGCAGAAACGGGGATCCGTCTTGATGACGCAGGAAGCTTCCACACAGCTTGTGAAATATTTCACAAATGGAGAACCCCGAAAACAGCTGCTCACGCGAAGACGCGAAGGAGTAGGTGAGCCCCTTCTTGATCCCGGTTCGATGACGATCGCCGCATGGCACAAACCACTCGGAAGAGTCACAATGGACACACGCGCGCGGGAGTGACGGGGCTTGACCTGGCCTGAGGCCCGCCGGGCTGGGACTTCCCTTACCGGACGATATTCCCGAGGATCTCTCTCGCAATCACGATCCGCTGGATCTCGCTGGTCCCCTCCCCGATCTCGCAGACCTTGGCGTCGCGCATCATCCGTTCGACGGGATAATCGGTCGTATAGCCATAGCCCCCGAACACCTGAACGGCCTTGGTCGTGGCCCGCATGGCCAGTTCCGAGCAGTAGAGCTTGGCCATCGCGGCCTCCTTCTTGAACGGCTTGCCCGCCTGCTTGAGCCGGGCGGCCGTGTAGAGGAGGTGGGTTCCGGCTTCGATCTCCGTCGCCATGTCGGCGAGGGCGAAATGAATGCCCTGAAATGATCCGATCGGCTTCCCGAACTGCTTTCGAGCTCCGGCATAGGCGAGAGCCTGCTCGTACGCCCCCTCGGCGATCCCCAACGAGAGCGCGGCAATGCCGATGCGTCCGGCGTCGAGGGTCTTCAGGAAATTGATGAAGCCCTCACCCGGAGTGCCGAGGAGGTTTTCCTTGGGAACGATGGCGTCCTCGAAGATGAGTTCGCGGGTGTCACTGGCCCGCCACCCCATCTTGTCCTCCTTCTTGCCCGCGCGGACGCCGGGCGTCTTCGCGATGTGCTCCGCGTGACCCACCCCCAGGGCCCGGCACCGATCGAGATCGACCGTGTCCTTGGTGACGATGAAGCTGGTGATGCCCCGGCTCCCGCTCCCGGGTTCGGTGCGGGCGGTGACGGAGAAGATCTCTCCGACTCCGGCGTGGGTGATGAAGATCTTGGACCCGTTGAGGAGGTAGTGGTCCCCCTTGTCCACGGCGGTGGTGGCGGTGCCGCCGGCGTCGCTCCCCGCCCCCGGTTCGGTCAGCCCGAACCCGCCCATGACCGTTCCCGAGGCGAGGAGCGGGACGTAGCGATCCCGCTGGGCCGGGGTGCCGAATTCGACGATGGGCGAGGTGCCGAGGTTGGTGTGGGCGCTGACCGTGAGGCCATGCGAGGCGTCCACCTTGGCCAGCTCATGGATGGTGATGTAATAGGAGATCTGGTCCATCCCCGCTCCCCCGAGTTCCTCGGACCAGGGCACGCCGAGAAGCCCGAGTTCACCCATTTTCTTGATGTTCTCCCAGGGGAAGACCTGGGTCCGGTCCAGTTCGCGGGCCACGGGCGCGATATGGGTCTCGGCAAACTCCCGGACCATGTCGCGAACCTGGTGGTGATGTTCTTCGAAGTAGAGCGAGTCGTCCATGGGGGACACCGGGAGAACGTGGAGAAGGAGAACCACCCAATGAGGAGCGCAATATACACGGATCCTCCACCGCGACATTACCTTTCCCCCGACCCGAACCGGATCCCCCATGCCTGATTCCTCCGCGGGTGCCGCCAAAACGCTGGAGACGCGCCTGACGCTCATCGAGTGTCGGCTCCGGCGCCTCCGGATCCTGTCCCTGCTCCTGCTGGTGCTCGCCGCAACTGCCGCCTGGGCCGCGATCACCGGTCCCGGGAAGGAGCTCCTCGTGTCCCGCATCATCCTGGAGGATGACGCGGGACGCCCGCGGGGGACGTTCTCGGTCACGGGCGGGGCCCCTGCCCTGACCTTTTATGACAGCACCGGTCAGCTGCGGGGGGATCTGGGCCTCACCCAGGATGGCAGGCCATCGATGATCCTGCTGGACGCCGACGGACGCCCGACCTACTCTCTGACGGAACGAGGCGCGGGCGGACTCACACTCCTGCTGTCGGCCCCGGGCACCGGGTCTCGCGTGATGATCCGGTCTGGTGCGGACGACGTGACTCAAATCGTCCTGTCCGGCCCGGACAGCACCTCGCTGACGCTCCAGCCCGATGCGACCCCGCGCTGACGTCCGGGATCCATCTCGTCGAATGGCCGTTCCCCTCCCCCAGGAGTTCCCCATGCCCCGGCCCGCCCCTTTTCTGCTTCTGGCTCTGCTTCCCCTGGGCCTCTTTGCGGCCCCGGTCCGGTCACAGAGTCCGTTCGTCCTGATCCGAGGGACGGACACCATCGCAGTCGAGCGATATTCGCGGGGAGCCACCCTCGATGGAGAGATGATCGTACCGGCGGTGGGGGTCCGCCTGGTCTATTCCATCGCCCTCGCAGCGGGGGGGTCGGTTGTGCAGGCCACCCTCGACACCCGTCCGATCGCCGGTGATCCGGCGGTCCCACCCTCCAGCCGGATCACGACGACCTT
Organism: Gemmatimonadales bacterium; assembly: GCA_039794085.1. Classification (GTDB taxonomy): domain Bacteria; phylum Gemmatimonadota; class Gemmatimonadetes; order Gemmatimonadales; family GWC2-71-9; genus OFTM291. Next base: position 39,750 of record JBDIWC010000023.1, on the reverse strand, counting down.
CGGATCCGACAGTGTGGTCATCGAGACGGCCCTCGGGAATGCCCCCTCGACCCGGCAGGCCCGCCCGGGAGGAGGTCCGCTCTTCCCGTTTGTCAATCCGTCGTTTGCCCTGACCGAACTGGCGATTCGTCACGCCGTGAGCCGCGGAGTCACCGGCCTCGACACGCTCGCCCTCCTCGTCATTCCAGGGGCGCGCCCGATCCAGGTTCCCCTCGAACGCATGGGACACGACTCCGTGCAGATGGCGTTGGGCGGTGTTCGCATTCGGCTGGCCATCGATGGAGAGGGAAACATCCTCGGCGGTGTCATTCCTGCGCAAGGGCTCCGTATCATCCGCGCGGATTCCGCCGCTCTTGCCTCGTTCGGAGCTCGCCGGACCGACTACCATGCTCCGAACGGAGTGGCCTGGACGGCCCAGGACGTGATCATCCCGCACCCGAAGGGACATGCGCTGGCCGGGACCGTGACGACGCCCGCCGGCACCGGGCCGTGGCCCGCCGTCATCACCAGCACCGGGTCGGGGTTGCAGGACCGGGACGGGTCGCTCCCCGCGGTCCTTCCCGGATACCAACCCTTCCGTCAGCTGGCCGAAGCGCTGACCGACGCCGGGCTGGTGGTGCTCCGCCTGGACGACCGGGGATTCGGAGGAAGTGGGGGAAATGGAGCCACGGCCACCACGGCTGACCTGGCGTCGGACATCGCAGCGGGCATTGCCTGGCTCCGGACTCGGCCCGACGTGGATCCGGATCGGATCGGGGTGCTCGGACATAGTGAAGGGGGAATCATCGCGCCCATGGTGGCCGCCGAGGATCCGCGGGTTGCCGCCGTTGTCCTCCTGGCGGGAACCGGTCTCCCGGGCCGGGAGGTCATCCGGCACCAGAATCGTTCGGCTCTCGAAAGATCTCCCCAGGTCCCCCCCTCGGCCCTGGACTCCGCCCTGGAGCAGGCGATGCAGCGAGTGGATTCTCTGGCCCGGATCCAACCCTGGCTCCGGTTCTTCCTGAACCACGATCCGCTGCCCATCGCCCGACGGGTCGGGGTCCCGGCTCTGATTCTTCATGGGACGACGGATCGTCAGGTCACCCCTGATCAGGCGGAGCTCCTGGCGGACGCGATGCGGTCCGGGGGGAACCGGGACGTCACCCTGACCATCTTTCCCGCCACCAATCACCTTTTCCTGGCGGATTCCGTTGGATACACGGACGGATATTCCCGACTCCCCGATGCCCGGATGCGCGCCGAGGTCGTCGACACGATCGTGGCATGGCTGACCAACCGGCTGTCCCGACGGTAGCTGACCGGGGCACCGACGCCAACCCGCTCGGTCGGGGCATCCGCGTGGCCCAGACCGGACTCCTGGTCAATGCCATCCTGGCGGTCGTCAAGTTCCTCGCCGGGGTTCTGGGTAACTCCTATGCGTTGATCGCCGATGCGGTGGAATCGACCGGCGACCTCTTCGCCTCCCTGATAGTCTGGGGGGGGCTCCGGATCGCAAGCCGGGATCCCGATGAGGAGTTCCCCTACGGGTATGGCAGGGCGGAATCGCTCGCCGCCGCCCTGGTGGCGCTCATGCTGATGGGCGCCGCGGTCGGGATCGCCATCGAGTCGGTCCGGGAAATCCGCACCCCGCATCACCTCCCCGCCCCGTGGACCCTCCTGGTGCTGGTGGTGGTCATGGCCATCAAGGGGTACATGGTCCGCCGAGTGACCAAGGTCAATGTAGGGATAGGGAGCCAGGCGCTTGCGGCCGATGCCTGGCATCACCTGAGCGACGGGCTCACCTCCCTCGCGGCCCTGGTCGGGATCAGCATTGCCGTCATTGGCGGACCAGGCTGGGAAGCCGCCGATGACTGGGCCGCCTTGCTGGCCTCCGGGATCATCCTGACCAACGGGCTCCTGCTGGCGCGCCCCGCAGTGTGGGACCTGATGGACCGGCGCCCTGATCCACAGATAGCCGAAAGAATCCGGAACACCACCCTTGGGGTGCCTCGCGTTCGCGGGGTGGAGAAGCTGGTGGCGCGGAAGATGGGCCCCGCCCTCCACGTGGAGATCCACGTCCAGGCGGATCCCGCCATGCGGCTGGACGAGGCGCACCAGGTCTCGGGGGCGGTCAAGGGGGCGATCAAGGCGGCGATGCCCAAAGTCCAGTGGGTGATCGTGCACATGGAGCCTGATCCGGGGTGACTCCAGTCATTGAGCGTTGTTGACACTCCCGACGGGCCGTGCTCAGGGTGCGAGCGCGGCCGCGATCGTCTCGATGGCGAGGAACATCGGCACGGGCTTGGAAACCAGGAGACCTTCACGCACTCCCTCGATCATCGTGAACCCCAATCCCTCGTAAAATGTGACGGCGTCGGGCTTCGCGTCGGTCACCACGCCCACGCACCCGAGACGGTCGCGTTGTTCGATCGCCAAGTCCAGCACCTGACGCACGAGCGCCTTGCCGAGGCCCAGGCCCTGCGCTCGCCGATCGACGCCGAGCCGGGCGAGCCGCAGGACCGGCAGAGGATAGTTCGGCAGGCGCTTGCGGAGGCGCGCACTCGGGACGGTGGCGCGCTCCAGCACGGAGGGCGCGACTGTCGCGAAGCCCACGATGTGCGCCTCGATCAGCGCGACATAGGTGACCGCCAAGTGCAGCTTGAATTGGTTCTGCCCCGCGTAGTGCTCGAAAAAGCGATCAAGATCAGGGTGACCACAGGAGAACCTGCTGCGGTCGTCGTCCCGCGCGAGCGGGCGGATCTCAACGGTGGGGGCCACGCATGAGCTCGCGAAGGGCGGCGGTCGGAGCCGGAGAGCACTCGAGCAAGTCGAGGACGCGATCGAACGCCGTGGCCTCCAGGACGAGGCGGACCGGAACCAGCGCTTCGTCGGGCAGGTCCTGACGCGCCTCCATGAAGTAGAGCAGGGCTTGCTCGACCACGTAGTTCTTCTTGAGCCCCTGGCTCTCCGTGAAACGGTCGAGCCGTTCCTTCGTGGCTGCGGACACCGTGGCCGATATCTGGGACTGGTCGCGCATGGTCGCCTCCACTTGAGTACATGTAAAAACATGTCGAGCCATGCAAAACATAGGCACTCCGCCGTCCCGAGACAAGTGCGCCGACCAGGAGTGAAGGCCCCGGTCCACCTTGCGCCAGGTGGGCGAGCCCGCTCCGATCATGGGCGTAGCGTGGGACGGCCATTTGCACCCCCGAGCGGGGTACAGCACCTCACTTGGTGCGCCGCGTGCGGCGCACCCACGGATCAAGGATGATTCGAGCCCGACTCCCTGCTCCCGACTCCCTGCTCCCTCCCCCCGCAGATCCCCAGCAGTTCCTCCCCGAATTTGGCGAGAATCCGAGGCCCCACTCCGTCCACCTGTCCCAGTGCCTGACGGGTCCGGGGACGCGCCGCCGCGATCCCGGCGAGCGCCACATCGCTCAGGATGGATTCCACTGGCAAGCCACCCTCCCGGGAGATCGCTCGGCGCCAGGAGAGAAGACGCTGGTACACCCCCTCCGTACTCCCCTGGTCCCCCACGGGACCGGTGTCGCCGCGACCGGGCGACCGGCATCGGTCACATCCACTGCACGAGGAGGCACGCTCCCCGAACCAGGCGAGCAGTTTTCGGCGACGGCACCCGGGGTGACGGGCGTAGTCCTCCATCGCCCGAATGCGTCCCTCCGCCTCCTTCCGCCGCCGAAGGACGCGGGACCAGTCACCGGGTCGATGCGGGAGACCGAGCTCCCGGGCGATCCGATCGGCGGAATCGAGGACATTCGCGGGGACTCCCTGCCGACGCGCCGGGTCACGCGCGATCGCCTCCACCAGATCCCGAGGGGGAAACGTCACCTGCAGCATTCGCCGGGCCTGGTCCCCATCGTCACCATGGTGCAGCAGCACACAACGGGCAAAGCGCCCATCCCGCCCGGCCCGCCCCGCCTCCTGGTAGTAGGCCTCGGGCGTCGGGGGCATCTGCCAGTGCACCACCAGCCGCACGTTGGGCTTGTCGATCCCCATGCCGAAGGCGCTGGTGGCCACGACCACCCCCAGACGATCCTCCAGAAAGGCGGCGAGGGTACGCGCCCGCAGATCGGACGGGAGCCCGGCATGATAGGGAGCGGCGAGGAACCCGGCGTGGCGGAGCTGGCGGGCGATCCCCTCAGTCATCCCGCGGGTCGGGGCGTAGACGAGGGCGATGCGATCCGCCCTGCCGAGGATCTGGAGGAGGGTCCCGAGCCGCTCCCGAGGATCCTTCACGGCCACAGCACCGAACCAGAGGTTTGCCCGATCGAAGGACCCGAGGTGGGTGACGAGTCGACGCCTCGGAAAACCGCTGCCGAGCCCCAGGGTCTGGATGATGTCCGCCCGGACAGCCGGAGTGGCACTGCCGGTCAACGCCACGGTCTGGGGCCAGCCGAGGGCCCGTCGGAGGCGCCGCAACACCCGGTATGTGGGCCGGAAGTCGGGACCCCATTCCGAGATGCAGTGCGCCTCGTCGATGGCCAGGAGTGAGGGTTTCAAGAGATCGGGTGTCTTCTTGATCAGCGTGTTCAGGCGCTCGGGGCTCAGATAGAGCAACTGGAGGGTGGGATCCCCCGCCTCGAGCCGGGAGCGCACCGCGCGTTGTTCCGCGATCGTCATCCCGCTGTGAAGGGTGACGGCCGACATTCCCCGCTCGCAGGCCGCCTCGACCTGGTCCTGCATGAGGGCGATGAGGGGGCTGATGACGATGGTGAGCCCGGCACGACAGACGGCGGGAATCTGGAAGCAGATGGATTTCCCGCCTCCGGTGGGGAGAATGGCAAGGGTATCGTGACCGGAGAGCACCGCGTGAATGACCCGGCGCTGCAGGGGCCGGAAATCCGGATAGCCGAAGTGCGTCTCGAGGGCGGCACGAGCGCGGGCGAGGGGGGAAGCGACCTCCAACATGGTCCCAATGTGGTGGCCATCCCGTTGGTCTCCGTCACCATTTCCTCGCGAGACCGCCGCAAATCAATGCGGGCAACTCATCGTGATATCCGTCGCTCCACGTCTTGCGTGCTGAGATTCTGTTGTTGCTGGTGGTGGAATGGCGCCCCATGCCGAGACCTGGGAGGTCCGGGATCGGGAAGGCACGAACGATTCACCACGGAGAACACGGAGGTCGCAGAGGGTCTCCGCATGATTCCCGCGGCCCCACGCCTCGCGCGCTGAGATCACGATCTGTTTTGCGGGGTGGAAGGGCCCCCCATCCTGCCGATGCCTGCCGGGCGAGACGAGGAGCATGTCGTGGGAACCGTCAACCCTCTGTGTTCTCTGTGTTCTCTGTGGTTCACTCAGGGGAGAGGAGGGGCGCCACAGAAACCGCGGAGGGATCGTTGCGCCCCACCCATGCCGTCTCCATCTTCTCCTTCATGGACCGCTCCGACATCGTCTTCGCCGAGAAGGATGCCCCGCTCCGGGCCGACGTCCACACCTTCGGCGCTCTCGTGGGCGACATCATCCGCGAGCAGGGAGGTGAGGCGCTCTTCGAGTGCGTGGAGGCGGCCCGGCGGACGGCGATTCGCCGGCGCGAGGGAGTGGAGGCCGCCGACGCGGAACTCGCGGCCCTGACGAGTGGGCACGACCCGGGGAGGGCCGCGCTCCTCGTCCGGTCGTTCTCCACCTACTTCCGCGTGGTCAACCGGGTGGAGCAGGTTCACCGGATTCGGCGGCGGCGGGAGTATGACCGTGACCCGGCCGTGCCCGCCCCCGGGAGTGTGCACCAGGCCCTCGCATCGCTGGCAGCCGCGGGTCTCGACGCCGAGAGTGCGTGCGAGCTGCTCACGCGGATGCGCATCGAGCCCGTATTCACCGCGCATCCCACCGAAGCCACCCGGCGCACAGTCCTGGAGAAGGAACAGCGCTTCGCCGCCCTCCTGCTGGAACGACAGAATCCGACCCTCACACCGAGGCAGGTGGCCGTCAATCTGGCGCGCATCCGGATGGAGATCACCACCTCCTGGCAGACCGACACCCATCCGTCGGTGCGTCCCTCGGTGGCCGATGAACGGGAACAGGTTCTCTTCTACCTGGCCACCACCCTCTACCACATCCTTCCCGCGTATTGCGAGTCGATCGAGGAGGCCTTGGGAGCCGTCTACGGGCCGAACCCACGGGGTGAGATCCCGTCTCCCCTGCGTTTCGGATCGTGGGTCGGCGGGGACATGGATGGCAATCCCAATGTCTCCGCCGAGACGATCAGGGACTCTCTGGCGAGTCATCGGAGGACGATCCTGCGATGCTATCAGGACGAACTCGCCCAGCTGGCCGCGGCCCTGTCGCAATCCACCTCCCGGGTCGCCGTGAGCCGGGACATTCTCGACCAGCTGGACCGATATCTGGCGTGGTTTCCCGAGGCGGCGGCTCTCCTCCCGGCGCGCCATCAGGACATGCCCTACCGCATGCTCTGCCATCTCATGAGTGCACGCCTCTCCACCGCCGGGCCGGGACATGGCTATCGGGATCCGGAAGAGTTCCACGGGGATCTCCAGCTCATCGCCGACAGCCTCGAGGCGCATTCCGGCGAGCACGCGGGACTCTTTCTCGTGCGGCGCGCGCTTCGCCGGGCCGAGACATTCCAATTCCATCTCGCTCGGCTCGACGTCCGACAGGATGCCCTGGTCCACCGCGCAGTGGTGGGAGCCCTTCTTGATGACCCTGAATGGCTCGGCCGGGACCGGTCCAGTCGAGTTGCGCGCCTGCGGACGGCGATCCTCGATGGAGAGAATCCCTCGGCAGCTCCCGGCGCGGAGGAGCAGAAGACCCTCGCAGTGTTCCGTGCCATTGCCGGCTGCCAGCGCGAACATGGTCCCGACGCCATCGGTCCCTTCATCATCAGCATGGCCGAAGGGGTGGACGACGTCCTGACCGTCCTGCTCCTGGCCCGGTGGGGGGGCTGCGTGGAGGACGCCGGCCCGGTCCCCCTCGATGTGGCGCCCCTCTTCGAGACCGTGGATGACCTGACGGCCGGCCCGGCCACGCTCGAGGCGCTCCTGGCCGACTCCGTGTATGCCGGTCATCTGAAGACACGGAATCGCCGGCAGATCGTGATGGTGGGATATTCCGACAGCAGCAAGGACGGCGGGGTGACGGCGGCCCGCTGGGCCTTGCAGCAGGCCCAGGCCGCCCTGACCGAGGTGGCTCACCGGGCGCGGGTGGACCTGACCATCTTTCATGGGCGGGGAGGGACCGTGGGCCGGGGAGGAGGCAAGCCATCCCGCGCCATCCTGGCCGCACCCCCCGGATCAGTGAACGGACGCCTCCGGGTGACCGAACAGGGGGAAGTGATCGATGCCAAGTATGGTTCTCCCGGCATCGCGGCACGCACCCTGGAGCGGGTCACCGGAGCCGTGGCCCTCGCGACGGCACTTCCCCGTCCGCGCGACACCCGGGAACAAGGCTGGCATGCCCTCATGCAGGAGGTGGCGGAGACCAGTCGGAGCACCTACCGGGCCCTGGTCCATGAGCACCCCCTCTTCCTCGAGTACTTCCGAACCGCGACACCGATGGATGTCATCGAGCGCATGGCGATCGGGTCACGGCCTCCCTCCCGTCGCTCCGGGGGTGGCATCGGGAACCTGCGCGCGATCCCCTGGACCTTCTCCTGGACCCAGAACCGGCACGTGATCCCCGGGTGGTTCGGTCTCGGGTCCGGCCTGGACGCGGTGTCACGCCGTCATGGAATCGAATCTCTGCAGGAGGCTGCGGAGGCGTGGCCCTTTCTCGCTACCCTGCTTGCCGATGTCGAGATGGTCCTGGCCAAGGCGGATCTGGCCATCGGTGCCCGGTACGCCGATCTCGCGGGGGAGACGGGAAGGGTCATCTTTCCCATCATCCGGGAGGAGTTCGACCGGACGGTGACCCATGTCCTGGCGATTCTGGGCACCACCACCCTCCTGGACGGGGATCCCACCCTCCAACGGCTGATACGGCTCCGGAACCCCTATGTGGACCCGATGAGCTTCCTCCAGGTGGATCTGTTGCGTCGCTGGAGGGCTGCAGGCCGACCGGCGGACGCCCACCTGGAGGCACTGTTCGAGACCGTGAACGGGATCGCCCAGGGCCTGCAGAACACCGGGTAGGCACGAATCAAGGCGGCTCCGGGAGTGGGTGTGTCGCAGCGGGAGCACTCGAGGCACTTGGGGTGGGAAGTCGCCGAGGGACCTTGTGGCGGAGTTTCCGGGATAATACAATGTAAGCTGAAGGTCTTTCAGCACTTTGTCAGCCGCCCGACATATAGCGCAGGATGAGCCATTCCGAGCGAGGGCATGGATACCCGCGATACCTCCGCCCGCCAGGACCTCGAAGCCCTCTTCCTTTCCGTCCTCCCCACCCTCGACCGGGGCGTGCGGCTGATCGGCCGTCGCCATGGACTATCGGAGGCGGACGCCGAGGAGTTCGGGGCGTGGTTCAAGTCCCGTGTGATCGAATCCGACTACGCGGTGCTCCGCAAGTTCGGAGGCAAGTCGACCCTCACCACCTACCTCTCGGCGGTCCTCGTCAACGCCTTCAAGGATTACCGTAACGCGAAGTGGGGCCGCTGGCGTCCCTCGGCGGAGGCGCGCCGACGCGGGACCCTCGCCATCCGGCTTGAGGCGATGATCTGCCGGGACGGGTGGTCGGTGCGGGAGGCCGTTTCCGCCCTGGAGAACTCAGACGGCCATTCCCCGGACCGCGTGCGCGAGCTGGCCCGGCAGATCCGCCCGAGACCGCGCCCGTGCGAGGTGGACGTGTCCGCCGCCCACAGGGAGGCCGCTCCCCAAGGTTTGGACGGGTTCTGGGAGACCGAACATGCCACCGGACGGGAGCGGGCCTTTCGGTTGCTCACGGACCAGATCGCGCTCCTCGGACCGGAGGACCGACTGGTCCTCCGCATGCGGTTCTGGGATGGTCTGTCGGTCGCCGACATCGCGAGGGCCCTGCATCTCGAGCAGAAGCCGCTCTATCGCCGGCTGGAACGGCTGGAGGGGTCGCTGCGCTCGATGCTGATGAAGGCCGGTATCACTCGTGAGGAGGTCCGTCAGATCCTCATGGCCGAGGAGGCCACATGAGAATGGATAGTGCGGTGGCGTGGCCGTCCAAGTGGGGATGCTGGAACAGTATGGCGGAGGTTACTCATGAGTGAGGCACGGCTGAATCCCGAGATCCTGGCGGCTTTCCTCGACGGAACCCTGGAGCCGTCCGAGCGCGAGAAGGTGATGGCGCTTCTCGCGAATTCCCCGGACGACTATGACGCGCTGCTCGAAACAGCAGCGCTGGCGGACGAAATGGAGACACAGCCCGTTCGCCCCGTCCTGAAAGCCCGGCGCTGGAGGTATGTGATTCCGGCGCTGGCCGCGGGAATCCTGCTTGCGATCTTTCTCCCAGGCCGGGGGACCCCGACGGACGTGGTCACTCGCCTGGCATCGGCCGTTCCTCTCGGCCACGCCTCGGGGAGGACACTCGAGACCAGCCTGGGACCAACGTGGGACCAACCGGGATGGTCGGTGACGCGTGGGAATGAGGTCTCCCTGCCCGAATCCGCCGTCGCGTTCCGGCTCGGCGCTCGCAGCGTTCTCTACGAGGTGGCGGCCCGGCTTTCGGATAGTTCGGCAGCCGCCGTGGTGAGCGCCGAGCTGCAGGGCCTCTTGAGATCCCTGCGCGGCGGAGCGCCGGTCGCGGCTCTTTATGCCCCGGGGTTGATGGACGACCAGGACTCTCGCGCAGAACGCGGGGAGGCCCTGACCCGGGTAGCGGGGCATCAGGCATCGTTCCGCCTCGGTGCCGCGATGGAGCTTCTCCGACTCTCGATGGCGACAGGCCCCTCCCCCTCGATCCCGGCGGAGGTACCCGAAGCACTTGCCTCGGCAGCGGACGCGCTCCCTGCCGACCAGGAGACGCTGCGAATCCGGGTCGACGACCTCGTGACTCTCATGCGGTCCCCCGAGGTTGATCTCGAACAGGTCCGCCGAACCATGCAGTCCATCATGGAACTCGCGGGCGACTGACCCGGCATCCCCATGGCCATCCCGCTCCCCCGTCTCCTGCTGGCATCATGGGTGGCTGTGACGGGATGCTCGGGCGACCCCGTTCCGCTCCGCCACGCGCTGTTGGACTATGCGGCGCGGAATCCCTCCTTCCAATTGTCGTTTGCCGGAGTGCGAGACCAGAATCCGTGCCTCCCGGAGCCCGACACGACGTTGATCCCTGTCATCCGGTGCAGAACATCGACGGATCCGGCGGGGCTCTCTCGCCTTGCCTGGTTGCTGGCATCGGCCCCGGGGGGCCTCGAGAACGATGCGGAACAGCAGTGGGCCGAGGCGCTCGTGGACCTCGTTTCGCTGGTGGAGGACCCCGTGGTGGCGAGGCGAGTGGTGGACCGTCTCCAGGAACTCACCCACCAGCCGGGAATCCCGGGGCACCTCTGGAACGACCTGGCGATCGCACAACTGCATCTGGCCGAGAGGGAGCAGAACCACACCCTGGTGTTTCAGGCGTTGAACTCCCTCGAGCAGGCCTACCTTGCGGACTCGGCCTCCTCCCAGATCGCGGCCAATCGCGCCTGGCTCCTGGATCGACTCGGGCTTCGCGGGCAGGCTGGGCTGACGCGGGCCCGTCACAGGCAGCTTTCCACAGCTTCTGAGTCCACCCTCATCACCTCCGGCGCGGAGTTCCTTGATGCGAACCCGCTGGCCGGACTCCAGCTGGCCGACTCACTTCACAAACTGGATTCCTCCGGGGTACGGCGGCTTGCCGCGAAGCATCCGGACGGAAGCCGGGAGCTTCTTCTTCGCACTCTGCTCCCCGACTGGGCTCGGCTGGCGCGAGGCGGCGCGCCCCAGGCGCCCCACTCCGCCCTCCAGCTTCGATGGATTTCGGAGGGATACCGCGCCCGGTCCGGTGGCTCGGCGTTGGCCAGGCTGGTGGACTGGACGACGTCCCGTGTCGCGGACACCCTCCTTCTCGATGGCCTGGTCGCCCTCGGTGAGGGGGTCTCCTCCTATCAGCGCGGGGCTTACGGAGTCGCCCTCGATCGCCTGGGAGCCGCCCGTGTCCTCCTGGATGGAACTCCTCTGAACGGATGGATGACCTTCTTCATCGGGGCGGTTCATGCGGGGCGCGAACAGTACCCCGAGGCGATTGAGGCCTTTACCACCGCCTCCCGGATCGCTGAGGATACGACCGACCCCGCTCTGGCGGGCCGTTCCGCATGGGGGATCGCCCTCTCGCTCTCCCGTCAAGGTCGCTACCAGGAGGGTCTGACCCAGTATCTCCACGCCATCGAGGCCTTCTCCCAGGTTGGCGAGGAGGACCACGCGGCCCGTCTCGAATTCCAAACCGCCGCACTCTACGGGCTCATGGGCCTGGACGAGTCCTCCCTGCGTCTCATCCTCCGGGCGGCTCGCCGGGGACCGGAAACTCATGCCACCTTGGCCAGCATCGCCCACCGGCTCCTGGAGATCGGCCTGCCCTGGGCGGCGGCAGTCTTTGCGGCGGAGGACGTTGCTCTCCCCGGGCTCCAGCCCGATGAACGCGCCGAGGGTCTGGTGAGGCTGGTCCGATCCCTCCACCGGACCGATGACCCCGGGGGGGCTGCCCGTGCTCTTCAGGAGGCGATAGGCGCCGTGGATTCGATTCCTCCCGGCGAGCGGCGGGAACGGGTGCGGGCGGAGGTGGCCATGGCCGGGGCCACGGTACTTCCGGACCGGCCCCGCGAGGCGGTACACCAGTTGGATCAGGCGCTGGCGTTCTTCGGCCCCCGCAACGTCGTGACGACACTCCAACTTCAGGTCCCCCGCACTCGCCTTCTCCTTACGCTGGGTGACACTCTCCGCGCGCTCGAGGCTCTCACGGATGCGGCCGAGAGACTGGTCCGGTCCACCTCGGTTCGGCGGATCCCCCCGGAAACCGCCGCCCAGGTTTTCCTGCAGCTTGCGGCCATCCGCCTGGCCCGGGGGGACACCGTCGGCGCCTTCTGGCTCGAGGCCCGCTCCCGGGGTGTCACCGCCGGGGACTCCCTCCGATTCGAGACACTGCGTCACCGGATTCCGTCCCACACGGGGTTGATGACGCATACCCAGGAGCGGGATCGTCTTCTCATCTGGATGTGGTGGCGGGGAAAACTCTCGGTGCGGGCCGTCCAGATGGAAGAGAGATCGATGGGGTCGTGGGGAGGAAGGCTCCAATCGCTGGCGGCGGGACGGGCCCATCGATCCGTACATGAGCCGGTCGCCCGCGCGATCTACGACTCCCTTCTCGGGCCGGAGCTGGCAGCCACACCCGAACTGACCCGCGTTCTCGTCGCGGCGGCCCCGACCACCTACGCGATCCCGTTGGCGGCGGCCCTCGACTCCTCGGGGCAACCGGCTGTGACCCGCGTGGCACTCGGGTATGCCACGGATGTGGTGACCGGGGCGATGGCGGAGCTCTCTCCGCCCGCAACCGGAGCGGGGACGGTGCTTGCGGTGAACCCGGACTTCGACCGGCGGGTGGTGCCCGATCTGGCCCCGCTGCCCCGGGCCCGCGAGGAGGTGGCTCAGATCACGGGGGCCCGGCAGCGGAGCGAGCAACTGACCGGCCCGGGTGCCACGATATCCGCACTCCGCGTGGCGAGCAGAAATGCGGGCACGATCCACTTCGCGGGGCATGCCCGGGTCTCATCTCTCGGCGGGGGGGGTGGGGGAGGTGTGCTGGTCCTGGCTCCGTCGGCGAACGGCGATGCGGGGCTTCTTCCCGCGGAGGAGGTCCGACGCTGGGATCTGGGTCATGTTTCCCTGGTGGTCCTCTCCGCCTGCGGCGGGCTGCTGGCCTCAGGGGACGGGGGACAGATGCGGAATCCCCTGGCGGGTGCGTTCATCGAGGCGGGAGCTCGGCAGGTCGTGAGCAGCCTCTGGGAAGTGGACGACGCCACGACCGGGAGTCTCATGGGCCGGCTTCATCATCACCTGGGCTCCGGCCACGACCCGATGGAGGCCCTGAGGCGGGCCCAGATGGACCAGTTCACCGAATCGCGGGATGATCTGAGCTGGAGCCGGTTCCGCGTGGACCGATAGCGCTACCAACCACCACCCCCGGAGGCGCGATGACCGTCAAGATCATGTTGCTTGGTGTGGCCCTGTTCCGCAAGGAGGCCGATGAACGCTTGGACAAGCCGGAGGGCGAGAAACTCGTCATCCGATTTCCCGGGGATCCTGGTCGAGTGAATCACTACGACGAATACAAGGTCACGCACCACCACCCCTGGCTCTACGCGACGCCCACCGGGAACGGAAAGCCTCTTCGCGTTCCGCTCGCGGGAACCCATGTCAGCATCGAGGGCAGTAATGGAGTATCCCTCGATCCAGATTCCTTTTCAAGTCTGATTCCCATGGGTCAGGTGATGCAGAAACCGGAGCTGATCCAGGACGCGAGCATCCCGTCCGTCAAGGGTCCCTGCCTGACGATGATCAACCTGTACGAGGGCAAGCTTCAAGGGGGGGAGAAGCTCCCATTGACGTTCCCGGCATCGGTGACAAATCCCAAGAGCCCGACTTCTGTGAATGGAGTTTGGAGAACCCACTGGGAATCGTTTTCATCTGAGGTCGTGGTCCGCATCTGGACCGACGCCAACCCGATCCCTGCGGAGATCCCCCTCAAGGCGACCGACTGGTCGGAGATCTACCTCGTCAATGCCGACAAGCTGACTCCCGAGAACTCGGTGAAAAAGGTCCAATGTACGGACCCGACGGTAGTCGACAACGACTTCCGCTGGATCTACCACCTCCTCTCTCCCGGTCTTCCGGGGTCGGCCGAGCAGGCATGGAAGGCGCACCTCAAGAAAGCCGGTCTGAAGTCCCTTCCCTGCCCGGAGTACCAGTGTCCTCCGGCCCCCACGCCACGGGAACTTGGAGCGGCCAGGGTTAATCCCGAGGTCGGGACATGCCTGCAAGGGTCTTTGGACGGCTGACAGTGGATCAGGGCCAAGACCGGCAACCCCCGCGCCCCGTCGAGTGACGGGGCGCATTGCTTTCGAGGTACGACCACCGACCCTTATCCCATTCGCCTGCGCTCTTCCGGACCGAACAAACCCCTCCTACGGGGAAAACTCCCCCCCCCGGGCCAGGCTACTCGTTCCGCAGGGACTCGAGCGGATCCACGCGGCTGGCCTGCCGGGCCGGCATGTAGCTCGCCACCATCCCGATCCCGATCATCATGAGTGACATGGCCCCGAACAGAACCGGCTCCACGGCCCCGATGTCGTAGAGCAGGCTCCCCAGGAGTCGCGTGGCACCGATCGCCGCCCCGATGCCGATCACGACCCCGACCAGCACGACCCGCGTCCCCTGGGTCACCACCATCCGCCGGACCGCCCCCGCCGTGGCGCCCAGCGCCATCCGCACCCCAATCTCCCGGGTCCGCTCGGCCACCACGTACGACAGCACGCCGTACAGCCCCACAGCCCCCAGGACGAGCGCCAGCCCCGACACGACCCCCAGCGTCAGCATGGTGAAGGACAGCTGCACCATCGATCGTTGCGCCAGGAAGGCCATGGTATACTCGCGATAGACCGGCGCCTCGGGGGCGATCTGCCGCACCAGCTCGCGCACCTCCCCGGTGAGGCCATCCGCCCGGGGCGATTTCACCACGTAGGCCGGCGAACCCATCGCCCAGGTGCTGTCCGTCGGCCCGGTCAGGGGCAGGTACACCCCCGCCTCCCCGGCGTCGCGCCAGTCGTCCTGCTTCACATCCTCCACCACACCGACCACGGTAAAGGCCAGCACCTCGCCTCCCAGGCGGCGCCGTAACCTCTGGCCCAGGGGGTCCCGCCCCGGCCACAGCGTCTCGGCAGCGGAGCGGCTGACGATGATGCTGTTGTTGGGCGTCACCGCTTCGTCGGGGGTGAAGGCCCGGCCCTTGAGCAGATCGATGCCGATGGTCCGGAAGTAGTCGCCACCGGTAAAGTTCTGGTCCAGCAGGGTGCCGCCGGCTTCCTCCGTCATGGCATCGGTCAACCAGCGCCCGCCGCCGGTTCCCTCATCCAGCGGAAGGTTGTTCACCACGCCCACCGACGTCACTCCGGGGAGGGCGCGCAGCTGATCCATGAAATCGAGGTGGAGCCGGCCCCAGTCCGGGCCGGTCCGCAGGCGCTCCTGCTCGGGAGCGAACTGGAAGGTGTAGAGGTCGTCGGTATCGTACCCCGGATCCACGTTCTGAAGCTTCTGGAAACTCCGCACCAGCAGTGCCGCTCCGATCAGCAGCACCAGAGCCAGCGCCGTCTGGCCCACGACCAGCCCGTCCCGAGCCCAATGGCGGCGCCCGGTTCCGCTCCGGCCCCCTTCCCGCAAGCGATTGAGGTCGGGCGACGACGCCCGGAGCGCCGGCACACCGCCGCAGGCCAGCGCGGCGACCAGCACCAGGACGAATGCCGCGCCCACCGTCGCGGCGTCGAGACCCACAAGGCCCAGCCGGGGAATGCCCTCCGGCGCAGCTCGCAGGAACAGGGGCAGCGTCACGGCGGCCAACACCACCGCGATCCCGCCGGCCACGAGGGCCACGAGAAACGCCTCGGTCATCTGGAATCGCACCAGCTGGGAGCGGCTCGCCCCGATCGCGCGCCGGACCGCCAGGTCGCGATGCCGCCCCTCGGCTCGCACCATGAACAGATTGGCGACGTTGGCGCACGCGATCAGCAGCACGATGGTCACTCCGCCCAGCAGCACCCACAACGACGTCCGTGTCGTGGGCCCCACGATGCTGTCGAGCAGAGGGTCGACCACGGCGCGATGTTGCTCCATCAGGCGGGCATAGTTCGGGGAACCGCCGAAGCGGGCAGGCAACCCCTTGGAGAGCTGGGTCAACTCCGCGGCCAGCTGTTCCCGGGTAACACCCTCCTTCATGCGAGCGATGATCGGAAGACCGAGATTGCCGGGCTGCACCTGATCGAGGCGAGGCTCGCCGGACACCCAGAGCAGAGTCTCATCGCTGGGAAAGCGAAATTCGGGAGGCATGATGCCGATGATCTCCCGCATGGCGCCCGAGATGAAGTAGGTCCGGCCCACCACCGAGGAATCGCCACCGAACCAGTTCTGCCAGAGCTGGTGGCTGATCAGGGCGACGCGGTCGTCGTCCTCCGCCACGGGAACCCGACCGATCCGGGGTTGTACTCCGAGAGTGCGGTAGATCCCGTTGCTGGGCCACGCCATCGGGATCCGCTCGACCCGTTCCTCCGTGCGCAGGGTCGATGTCCCCGCGCCAAAGCCGAAGATCCCGTCCAACAGCCGGGAGTTCTCCTGGTAATGGAACAGGAAGTCGAAGCCGAGTCCGAAGCGCTCGGGCAGGTCGGACCCGGGGGCCGTTCCCGAGATGGCAACCAGCCGGCTGGCGTTGGGGAACGCCAGTGGATTCAGGAGGACAGTTTTGACGACGCTGAACATGCCGGCCACGGCGCCGATCGCGAGCGCCAGGGTACCGACCGAGGTCATCAGGAAACCGGGCGTCCGCCGCAGGGCCCGCCAGGCATGACGGAGATCCGCCGCCCATTCTGTCAGCATTTCTCACTCCCATGCGTGAATGCGCTGTTTGACCCCTGAGCGAGCCGGAGGGTTGCGTCACATACGGCTGACGGGGCGATAGGTTTCACTTTGGGACGTAGCAGGGTGGAGCCAGCCTGTCCCGGGATGGGTCGGGGGAGGGGTGGGCGGAAGGGCACCCCATCCTGCCGATGCCTGCCACGCGAGACGAGGAGTGCGTCGTAGGAACCGTCAGCCCTCTGCGTCCTCAGTGCCCTCTGCGGTTCAATCGGGGGTGGAGAGGGGTCACCACAGAGGCCGTGAAGGGCGCGCCGAGATCAAGAGTTGTTGTGTGGGGCGGATGGGCCCCATCCTGCCGATGCCTGCCACGCGAGATGAGGAGTGCGTCGTGGGAACCGTCAGCCCTCTGCGTCCTCAGTGCCCTCTGCGGTTCAATCGGGGGTGGGGCGGGGTCACAGCAGAGGCCGATTGAGCGCCGAGACCAGGGCCGGGGGAGTGCGGTACCCCTCCACACTTCCACCTTCAAACTTCACACTCCGAACGCCCCCCTCCTGCCGATGGTGAGTTCCTTCGTGTCTTCGTGTCTTCGTGTGAGGGAGGTCCATGAACATCAAGACCCCGACGACGGGTTGCAGGGGCCGTTCGCGAACGGCCCCTACCACATCCCGGGCCTTCTCAGATCCCTCGCTTTTGTTCGGGATGACGTTCCGAGGACGGAAGAGAGAATCAGCAGATCCGCGGCAGCTGATCCCCCGGAAGCAGGTCCACGATCCGGCTCCCGCCGAGCCCGGTGCGCATCACGACCATCCCGGGGTGATCTCCGACCGCCCGGCCGATGACCGCCGCCTTGCGGCCCAGCGGGTGGCCCCGCAAAGCGTCCCGGGCCTCCTCCGCCCTGTCGCTCGGCACCAGGGCCACCAGGACGCCCTCGTTGGCCACGTAGAGCGGATCGAGGCCGAGCATCTCACACGCCGCGTGCACCGCAGGCGGTACAGGAATGGTTGTTCCCAGAGAGATGCCCACCCCTGATGCTGCAGCAATCTCGTTCAGTGCGCTGGCCACACCTCCCCTGGTGGCATCGCGAAGCACCCGTACGTCATCGCCCAGGGCATCCCGGAGCCGGGTGACGAGGGGGAAGAGAGAGGCGCTGTCGCTCTCGATGGTGGTGCGGAGCCCCAGGTCCTCTCGGGCCGCCATGATGGCCATTCCGTGCCTGCCGATCGGCCCGCTCACGAGCACGGCGTCCCCTTCCCTGGCCCGGTCCGGTGCGGGCCGGAACTCCGGCGACACGACACCGATCCCGGTGGTGTTGACGTAGAGGCCGTCGGCCTTGCCGCGCTCGACCACCTTGGTGTCTCCCGTCACCAACAGCACCCCCGCCTCCCGGGCGGCCTCCCCCATGGAGGCCACGATCCGGTCGAGCAGATCGAAGGAAAGTCCCTCCTCCAGAACGAAACCGGCCGAGAGATACTGCGGGGTGCCCCCCATCATGGCGAGATCATTCACCGTGCCATGCACCGCGAGCGACCCGATGTTGCCGCCGGGAAACTCGAGCGGCGACACGACGAAGGTGTCGGTCGAAAAGACCACCTCGGTTCCCGACCCCCGTCCGTTCGACAGGTGCAGCACGGCACCGTCTCCCAATCGCTCCAGTTCGGGGTTCCGGAAGTGCGGGAGGAAACGATCGCGGAACAGTGCCGCCGAGAGTCTGCCCCCCGACCCATGCCCCAGTTGGACCCGCTCGCCCTCGGGATGCGGGAGGGCGCAGGCCAGGACGCCGCGGAACTCACTTGTGGCGGTCATGGCCATCCTTGCCCTTCCCCCTGAACCCCTGACAGGGTCTGCTCCCGGACATCCAGGAGGGATGGACCCCGGCGTGCGCCGGGGTGACGTTCCGAGTCCGTCCGAATTCCCTCTCCCCTGTCCCCGGCTCCCCCGGAAGGGTGCGACCCGACCCGGAGCCGACCGTACTGATAGTAGGCCGCGCACGCACCCTCGGAGGAGACCATTGGAGCCCCGAGCGGTTGGTCCGGTGTGCACGCGGTTCCGAAAGCGGCACAGGCGGGAGGCTTGATCCTGCCCGAGAGCACGGCGCCGGCCTGACAGGCCTCGGGCTCCGACACATGCATCGAGCCCAGACCGAACCGGCGTTCGGCGTCGAACTCGGCGAACTCATCCCGGAGGCCCAGGCCAGAGGCGGGAATCACACCCAACCCCCTCCAGGTCCGGTCGACCAGCGTGAACACCTTCTCCACCAGCGTTCGAGCCGGTACCGTTCCCTGCCGCTGCACCGCGCGGATATACTGGTTCTCCACATCGTGCCGACCCGCTTCGAGCTGCTTCACCGCCATCAGGATCCCCTCCAGAATGTCCACCGGCTCGAACCCCGTGACCACGATGGGCACCCGATAGCGCTCCGCAATCGGCTCGTACTCCTCCCACCCCATCACGGTGCACACATGCCCCGCCGCCAGGAACCCCTGGACCCGCACATCGGGCACCTCCAGGACAGCGGTGATGGCAGGCGGAACAGTGACGTGGGAGACGAGAACGCTGAAGTTCCCGATGCCCAGTTCCCGGGCCCGCCACACCGCCATGGCGTTGGCAGGTGCCGTGGTCTCGAATCCGACGGCAAAGAAGACGACTTCCCGGTCGGGATGGCGGCGCGCCAATTCCAGGGCATCGAGCGGCGAGTAGACGATGCGGACCGTCCCCCCGCGGGCCCGCACCTGAAGCAGGTCGCAGGTGCTGCCCGGCACCCGGAGCATGTCCCCGAAGGAGGTAAAGATGACCTCGGGTCTCTGGGCCAGGAGCAATGCCTTGTCGATCTGTTCCAGGGGAGTCACGCACACGGGACATCCCGGGCCGTGAATCATCTCGACCGCGCCCTCCAGTGCTTCATCGATTCCCTGCCGCACGATCGTATGGGTCTGACCTCCACAGACTTCCATCAAGGTCCACGAGCGGGTCGCCGTGGCACGAATCCGGTCCACGAGGCCCCGGGCCAGCGCTCCATCACGGTATTCATCCAGGAATTTCATGGGAAGCCCACTTCCCGGAGCCACTCCAGCTCGTCGAGTTGGCTCATCTCGCGCAGGGCCTCGTAGGTTCGCCTCGCCTCCTCCTCATCGACCCGGGAGATCGCGAAACCCACATGAACGATGGCGTAGTCCCCGGCCTTGATGTCACCGGCGAGGTATTCGAAGCAGACGTCCCGCTGCACCCCGCCAAAATCAATGGTCCCCATGAGAAGACCCTGGTCATCCCGCAGGTCGACCACCCGGCCCGGAATGCCGAGACACATCAGTGACCTCCTCGCGTGGAACTGCGGGTTCCCCCAGCGAGCCGCGCGGCCGCCACCACCGCTTGGCCATAACTGATGGCGCCGTCCCCGGGGCCGAGACGGTGCGGGATAAGGACCTCCAGTTTGGCACCCTGGAGACGCTGCGCAATTGACGTGAGAATCCGGGCGTTCTGGAACACGCCCCCGCACAGGACGACGGTCCGCACTCCGGTCTGCTCCACCGCTCTCAGCACAAGATTGCTCATCCCCCAGGCCACGGTGGCGTGAAAGTCGGCCGCCAGGTCCGCCACATCGGCACCACGCTGCCTCAACCACCCGAGATGAACCAGCAGCGGGACGCAATCCACCACGTCGCGGCCATCCACCTCCACCAGGGCCAGATCCCGTTCCGACGCGGGACGTGACCCCGCGAGAGCCTCGAGCTCCATCGCCGCCTGCGCCTCATACCGGGAGATCCGCCGCACCCCGAGAACCGCGGCGGCCGCGTCGAAGACGCGCCCCATCGAGGAGGCGAGAGGAGTGTTGATCCCGCGGCGAATCTGCTCCCGTGCCAGATCGACCTCCTCAGCGGCGATCCCCGCGAAGGCGTGCGCGAAAGCATCCTCCGCATCGGGGGCACCCGCAAGCGCGCCGAGTGCCGAGCGCCAGGGGGACCGCACGGCGAGATCACCGCCGGGAAGCGGGAGGTAGCGAAGGTGACCGAGCCGCTGATAGTCCGTCAGCGTGGCAAGAAGCAGTTCCCCGCCCCAGATGTGGCCATCGTCTCCGTATCCGGTTCCATCCAGCGCCAGGCCCAGAACGGGACCGGCGAGGTGATGCTCCGCCATCACCGCGGCCACGTGGGCATGGTGGTGCTGCACTCCCATGCGCAGGCCGGCCGGGAACCGTTCGGCAAACCGAGTCGACAGGTAACCGGGGTGGAGGTCGTGTGCCACGACCCTCGGCTCGATCCGAAACACCTCCTGCATGCGCCGCCGGGTCCGGTCGACATGCTCCGCCGCCTCCAGCGTCTCCAGATCCCCCAGGTGCTGGCTCACCCAGGCCTGGTCCCCGCACGCGAGAGTGAGCGTGTTCTTGAGATGAGCTCCAACGGCCAGAAGGGGCTCGCCGACGGCGATGGGCAGGGGGAGTCCGGTGGGCGCATATCCCCGCGCTCTCCGCACCAGGATCGGACCGGAAGGTGACGGGCGAACCACCGAGTCATCGTGGCGATCGAGGATCTCGCGATCATGAAGCAGAAACCCATCCGCGATAGTGCCGAGCTGATCCCGGGCTTCGTCATTGCTGATGGCGATCGGGCAGCCGCTCCGGTTGCCACTCGTCATGACGAGGGGGACGGATGCCGCCCCGAGGAGGAGGGCATGAACCGGAGTCGAGGGGAGCATGAGGCCAATGTGGGTGAGACCCTGGGCCACAGATCGGGCGATTCCGACCCCGGTCCGAGCGGGAAGGAGGACGATCGGCCGGGCCGACGACTGGAGTGGAGCCGCCGCCGTGTCGTCCACGATCGCCCACCGCCGGGCTTCCTCCAGCGACCGGACCATCACGGCGAAGGGTTTGTCCTCCCGATGCTTCCGCTCGCGCAGTCTCCTGACTGCCGACTCGGAGGTGGCATCGACGGCGAGCTGGAAGCCACCCAGCCCCCGGATGGCCACGATCTCTCCGGCAGCGATCCGTGATGCGGCCATTCGGATCGGATCGCTGAACCCGGAACCTTCGATCGAGCCCCGCTCCTCCTCCGGATGAAACACCTCGAACCAGAGCCGGGGCCCGCAGTCGGGACAGCAGACACTCTCGGCGTGATGCCGCCGATCTCCGGGTGCCTCGTACTCGGCGCGACAGGCCGGGCAGAGCGGGAAGACCGCCATGCTGGTCCGCTCCCGGTCGTAGGGCATCGCCGCGATGACCGTGGCGCGGGGCCCGCAATCGGTGCAGGTGATGAACGGATGGCGGAACCGGCGGTTCCCGGGATCGGCGAGTTCGGCGGCGCACGGCTCACAGATCCCGGCGTCGGGAGGGACCGGTTGAGGCCCCTGTTCGACCTCATCACTGGCCAGAATGGTGAAGGACGGGCTCCCTTCGGGGGTGACCCGCCGCACATCGAGCCGCTCGATGCGGGCCAGGGGCGGGGCTTCGCTCCGCACCGCGCGCAGGAATTCCTCCAGAGTCCCGTCTGTTCCCTCGACGAAGATCTCCACATCCCCATTGCGGTTCCGGACCCATCCCCGCACGCCATGCTCCCGGGCGAGTCGGTGCACAAAGGGCCGGAATCCGACCCCCTGCGCGAGTCCGTAGACCCGGATCTGCCTGGCCGAGGCCGGGGCGTCGGCTGCGATCACGCCACCCCGACCGGAGTCAGTCGTCGCAGAAGCCCGAACCACCCCTCCAAGCCCTCCCCGGTCACCGCCGAGGTCCGGAAGAACTCCAGGTCAGGGTTCACCGCGAGGGCATTGGCCACGGCCAGATCGGCATCGAAGGAGAGGTGAGGGAGAAGATCCACCTTGTTCAGCACGGCGTAGCGGGCCATGCGAAACACCTTCGGATACTTGAGCGGCTTGTCTTCGCCCTCGGTGACGGAGAACACCACGACCTTGGCGGCCTCACCCAGGTCCCAGGAGGCGGGACAGACCAGGTTGCCGACGTTTTCGATCAGGAGCAACCGGGTGCGGGCCAGGTCCACCGCCGTGAGGGCATCGGTAATCTGGGCGGAATCGAGGTGGCAAGCACCGTTGGTGACCACGGCCTGCACCAGGCGGTCGGTGTGCCGAGCCAGGCGATCGGCATCATTCTGGGTCTGGACGTCTCCGGTGACGACGGCGATGCCGAGTTCCTCACCGAGGGCCGCCAGGGTTCGCTCGAGGAGCGCGGTCTTCCCCGACCCCGGGGAGGAAATCAGGTTGAGGGCCGTGATTCCCGCCCTCTCGAGGGTACCCCGCAGGTCGGCCGCGAGGGCGTCGTTCCGCGCCATCACGCGTTCGCGGATCTCAATTGTCCGGACGGCCATCGTCCACCTCCAGATGGTGAAGTCGCAATACGTCGCCCCGAGCCGGAATGATCTCCAACCGGGCCCCGTCGAAGGGGGGTCCTGCCAGCAGGGCCTCGAGGCAGAAGGCAAAGTTCCCGGGCTCGATTCCGGCATCGTCTCCCACTTCGACTCCCACGCCCACGAGCTGTCCCTCAAGGGAGACCATGTGCTCCGCGGTCACCCGGCACACCTCCATGGCCAGGCTCAGTTCATGCATGGCGCGGGTGGGTGGATCGACGGGGAGATCTCGTCACGGCCGCCCCACTCCTCCAGTTGAGCCCGCACTGCGTGGAGCAGGTCGGTGAGGTGGCCCTGGATGACCGGACTCAATCCGGTCCGCAACTCCACCGACTCGGGCTCCATTCCGACAACCAGCATCTCCTTCGGCAGCGTCCCGCGGAACTCGGCCACCGCCAGCACCTCCCGCAGATCGATCTGGTGGGGAGAAAGCTTGGTCTGCAGGTGCTGCGGAATGACTTTCCGCTCCAGAATCGACACCTGACCCGGCTTCAGTCCGCCGTGCACGGCGTCGAGGAAGAGCACGCGATCGGCGGCCTCAATCATGGGCAGAAGGTTGAGGCCCCAGGTTCCCCCGTCCGCCAGGGTCACCCCAGCGGGTACCCCGGCGGCTCGAAGCTGCTCCAGAGCTACGAGGCCGAGTCCGTCATCTCCCATGAGAGGGCTTCCGAGCCCGATCACGAGGATCTCGCCGCCCCGGTCAGTCATCGATGTAATCCAGGTCGTCCCGGACGAACCGGAAGCCACCGATCACGGAAGACACCCGGGCCTCCTTGTGAGTCAGGTCGGCCCGGGTACTGAGGTGGACATGGATCGGGATGAAGACGAGGAAGGCCCACGTGGCCACGTGGTGGACGAAGCGGACGACCTGGATTCCCCCGAAGAAGGGACCCACCCACCCGAAGGTGAGCGCGAAAAAGCCCCCCGGTTCGGCCAGCCCGTACATCGCGAACCCGGTGACGATCTGCAGGATCACCAGGGCGTAGAGGCCCGTGTAGCTCAATTGTTGCAATGGATTGTGCCCCAGCCAGTGGGGAGTCTCCTCCGGCCGGATGAAGAGGTACTTCCGGATCACCAACCCCATGTGACGCCAGTCCTGGGAACGCACCGGCAGCAGCGCGGTCCACCGCTCGTACCGATTGCCGACGAAGAGCCAGTAGACCCGCACAATCCCCGTGGCGATCAGGATTCCCGCCGCGGCGAAGTGCAGGAAGCGCATCCACCCCATCAGAAAGTGCGAACTCGCCTCCCCCCCGGTCATGAAGTAGGGTCGCCCGATGTAGAACCCGGTTATCACGAGCACCACGATCGCCAGCGCGGAGACCCAGTGCATGAGGCGAATGGCCCAGTGCCAGAGGTACACGGGGCGATATCCCGCCCGGGGTGCCCGCTCGGGACGAGGCCCCGGGGGTCCCCGGCGGGACGGAGGAGCGGTGGCCGTCATACCGCCTTCACCCGCGTGAGCTCACGCCCGGTGGCGTCGAGCACATGAACACCACAGGCGATGCACGGGTCGAACGAATGCACGGTTCGGAGAATCTCCAGCGGCTGGTCCGGAATGGCCAGCGGGTGATTGTCCGTCAGGGCCGCCTCGTACGCTCCCACCCCTCCGTCGGGATCCCGCGGAGACGCGTTCCATGTCGTGGGAACGACGCACTGATAGCGGGAGATCTTCCCGTCCCGGATCTGCACCCAGTGCCCGAGGGCCCCCCGAGGCGCGTCGAGATACCCGTACCCCTGGGCCTCGCGCGGCCAGGTGTCGGGCTCCCAGCGCGATTTCGTGAAGGTGGTGGTATCGCCACTCCGGATCCGGTCCACCAGTTGATCGAACCAGGTTTCCATGCGGCGGGCCAGGAGAACGGTCTCGATGCCCCGTGCCGCGGTGCGTCCCAGCGTGGAAAAGAGAGCGGCGGGTCCCACCTCGAGGCGACCCAGCGTTTCGCCGACGAGGTCCCGCGCCTCCGCGTGCCCGCTCGCATAGGCCACCAGCATGCGGGAGAGAGGCCCCACCTCCATGGCCTTCCCGTCATACCGCGGTGCCTTCATCCAGGTGTACTTTGGCTCGTCCTGGAGATACTGCCACGGGGTGGGAGGACCGGTGTACCGGGCCTTCGTCTCTCCCTCGAACGGGTGCAGGCCGACCGCGTCTCCCCCGCTGTACTCATACCAGGAACTGGAGATGTACTCCTTGACCTTGTCCGGGTCGTACGGCGCCACGGTCGAGAGATCCCGGTCGAGGATGATTCCCCGGGGAAGGTAGAGTGTGGAGGGGTCGCGGATGTCCCCTTCGGGAAACTCCCCGCAGGCGAGATAGTTCCGGAGCCCACCCCCAATCGCAGCCCACTCCTTGTAGTAGCCGGCGATCGCGAGCAGATCGGGCCAGTACACCTCTTCCACAAACCGCCGCGCGCGGGTGATCATGTCCCGCAGGTCGGTCAGGCGTTCGGTGTTGATGGTGGCGGTGTCATCCAGGTTGATCGCCGAGGCCATGCCACCCACGAGGAAGTTGGGATGGGGGTTCTTCCCGCCGAACACGGCGTGGAGCCGGATCACGTCCCGCTGCCAGTCGAGTGCCTCGAGGTAGTGGGCCACCGCCAGGAGATTCACCTCGGGCGGGAGCCGGTAGGCGGGGTGGCCCCAATACCCGTTGGTGAAGATCCCGAGCTGACCCCCGGAGACGAACCGGGTGAGCCGTTGCCGCACCTCTTCGAAATAGGTCGCCGAATTATGGGGCCAGGGGGAGATCTTCCGCGCCACCGCCGCAGTGGCGTCCGGACTGGCCCGGAGGGCACTGGTGACGTCCACCCAGTCCAGGGCGTGGAGATGGTAGAAGTGGATGACGTGATCCTGCACGAACTGCATGCCATGGATCAGATTGCGGATCAGGTTCGCGTTGGGGGGAATGGTGATGTCCAGCGCGTCCTCCACGGCCCGGCAGGAGGCCACCGCGTGCACCACCGTGCAGACTCCGCAGATCCGTTGGGTGAAGGCCCAGGCATCCCGCGGATCCCGTCCGATCATGATCTGTTCGATGCCCCGGAACTGCGTGGCGCTGGCCCAGGCATCCCGGATGCGGCCATCCTCCTGCTGGACTTCAATGCGGAGGTGACCCTCGATGCGCGTGATCGGATCGATGACGACCTTAGTCCGTGCCATGGGTATCCTCCTCCGTCGTCCTGGCCCCGGCCTCGACCACCGGAAGCTCGCGGCGCTTCCGAAGGTTGGTGACACCGGTGGCGATGGCATGGGCCGCCACCCCGGCCGTGGCCCCGATGGCCGCGGCAGCCCCGATGAGGTCCACCTTCGATTCGATTCCGAAGCCCCCGACATCGGGCAGGCGCCCATAGAAGGGTGTCATCGTGTCCCAGAAGAATGGCTCGGTGCAGCCGATGCAGGGGTGCCCGGCCCCGATCGGCCAGCTGGTACGGGTGTTCCACTGGAAGATGGGACAGGGGGAAAAGGTGGCGGGTCCCTTGCACCCCACCCTGTAGAGACAGTACCCCTTGCGCGCGTTCTCATCGTCGAAGGTCTCGACATACTGGCCGGCATCGAAGTTGGCGCGCCGGGGGCATTGATCATGGATCCGCGCTCCGTAGGCGAACAGCGGCCGTCCTTCCGCGTCCACGGCCGGAAGCCGCCCGAATGTCAGAAAGTGAACCACGGTCGCCGTGATGACGTCCCCGATCGGCGGGCACCCGGCGATGTTGATCACCGGCTTGTTGCGGATGACATCCCGCACCCCGACCGCACCGGTCGGATTGGGGCGTGCCGCCTGCACGCTCCCCCAGTGGGCACAGGCGCCCACGGCAATCACCGCGGCGGCCCCCTCGGCGGCTTCCACCAGAACGTCCCGGGCGGTGCGGCCGCCGATGGTCAGATAGATGCCATCCTCACCCAGCGGGACAGACCCCGTCACCACCAGAAGGTACTTCCCCCGATTCGCCTCCATCGACGCCCGGAGGGCCGACTCCGCCGCGGTCCCGGCGGCCGCCATCAGGGTGTGCTGGTAGTCGAGGGAGACGAGATCGAGCACCAGATCCCCGATGGTGGGCTCGGCGGTGCGCAGAACGCTCTCGACGCATCCCGTGCATTCCTGCAGCTGGAGCCAGAGCACGGGGGGGCGTTGGGCTGCCTGGAGCGCGGCGGCAACCCTCGGTGCCGCGAGGGAACTGACGCCGAGAACGACGCAGATTGACCGGCAGTAGTCGAGAAAGTCGCGTCGGGATATCCCCCGCCGGGCGAGGGATTCTCCCAGGGGATCATCGAGGAACCCGGGAGGGGGGTGGAGGTCGACCATGGCATGCTCCGGTCCGGGGGTGGACCGGCGGCGCGATGGCCGTCACCGCGCCGTCGGGGGCGACTCATCCCGGTGGGCCGGGAGTGCTTCCATACTGGGGCACGGCGCGTGAAGGCATCCTGAAGGAGGGATGAAACTCGTTCGAAGTTCGAAGTTCGAAGGTCGAAGTTTGAAGGGTGAAGGGGAGGGGAATCAGGAGTGTTCTTCGGTGCCCCGTGTAAGGCGCACCCATATCACCCGAAGCACGGCCGCGACTCCCAGCAGAACGATGGCGACGCCTGTCACCCGCCGATCGTCCAGACCCACTCCGGCCAGGGCTGTGATGAGTCCGACGACCGCAATGACGTGGCGAGCCGCCATGAGTCGCCGCACCAACGGCACGGTCACCCCCGCGCAGCCGCCGCCAGCCGCCGGGCCAGGACCACGGGAACGGGAATCTCCATCCGCAACAACGCCGTGGAGTACACCTTTCCCTGGGCGTCGGTCTTAAGGGAGATCGTCCCTCCGCCGTCCAGTGCTCCGTGCAGCAGGAAGTTCAGGGCATTGAGATTCGGGAGTTCAAATCGCTCCACGCCGGACACCATGCCCTTGAAGTGCCGGGCCACCCGGCTCCGGGTGACCTGTTTCACCAGGAGGGGGTAGTACTCCGGCTCCAGCGCAATCAGCCCGACATTGGCCGTGTCCCCCTTGTCCCCCGACCGGGCATGCGCCAGCAGACGCAGGGACACCAGCCGGGTGGCCGGCGCCGGCTTGGCCGCTGGTTTCACCGAGGTCTTCGGTTTGGCCTTGCGGGCGGCAGTTGTTCGTCGTGTGGCAGTCATGGTGTCAGCCTTCCTTGTCATCGCGGGTCCCCGTAATTCCGGTCCTCAGGAAATCCTGCTCAATCGACAAGGCAACCAGTGCCCGCCATTCCGGCGCAAGCGGGGATGACGATCATCAGAGATGCCCAAAGTCCTATGTCCTAAGTCCTACGTCCTACGTCCTACGTCCTACGTCCTATGTCCTACGCCCTTCACGCCTCCAGAATCTCCACCCGCACATGCGGTTCGATTTCCCTCCGGTCGATCAGCGCCGGCCAGTAGGCCACGATCTCCTCCACCTGGGGGCGGCCGCCGGCGAAACCGGTGACGCTGGGTGGTCCGGTCAGCACCAGGGGCGCTATTTCCCGCGTGAAACGATCCACCGGGGCGCGCTCCCGGGCGCGGACGCCGATCCGCAACTGGACTTCGGCGATATCGGGGGAGGGCTCCCCCGCCAGTGCCCCGTGAGTCGCATTCACGCCCACATACTCGGTCAGGATCTGCTCGTATTTCAGCCCCAGGTCGGCCAGGCGTCCCCGGATCACCTTGTCGGCGGCCTTGGCCTTGGCATAGGCATCCGGCCAGGAATAGACCAGGGTTCCGACCGCCTTGTACCCATAAAAGTAAGCGATGGAGACCTTCAGCATGTCGGTGCGGGGGCCGCCGCGGATCCCGGAGACGAGCACCCGGTTCCGTCCCGCCTGGGCGAGCCGGATCGTGGTGAAGTCGGCGACTCCGTCCGGCGTGATGTAGTGTGCCGGGTCACCCATCTCGTAGACCAGCTGCTCGGACACCGACGCGATCGAGACCACGCCACCTGTTCCCGGATGCTTGGTAATGAAGAAGGCGCCGTCCTCCCGCGCCTCGACGATCGGAAATCCCGGATTCTGCATGCCCCGGACCTTGTCCCAGTCCTTGAGCAGGTTTCCGCCGCTGGCCTGGGCCCCGCACTCGATGATGTGGCCCGCCACGGTTCCGGCCGCCACCTTGTCCCAGTCATCCGGGTCCCACTTGAAGGTGTGGAACATCGGGGCCAGGGTGAGACCGGTGTCGGTGACCCGTCCCGTGATGATGATCTGGCCGCCGCGATCGAGGGCCTCCACCATCGGGGCCATTCCCAGATAGGCATTGGCCGACAGGATCCGGTCCCGAATGTCGGTCACGGGGCGCCCCGTCTCCATGTCGTTCAGCAGGTGCCCGCGGGCGATCAGGTCGTCGAGCCGGTCCAGGATGTCGTCGCCGGTCACGAGTCCCACCCGCAGGGCTCCGACCAGTCCCTGTGCCCGGGCGGCCGTCAGCACCGCCTCGGCGCAGCCCCGCGGGTTCACTCCACCGGCATTGGAGGTGACCCGGATCCCCTTGGACACCAGGTCGGGAAGGATGCGCTCCATCAGGGGAACGAAATCCCGCGCGTATCCCGCCTCGGGGTTCCGCGACTTTTGCTTCTGCATGATGGACATCGTCACTTCGGCCAGGTAATCCATCATCAGGAAGTCGATCGGACCACCGGTGACCTGGCGAACCGGCGCTTCCAGCCAGTCTCCCCAGAATCCCTGTCCGGAGGCGATGCGAATCAGTGAGCTCATGGTTGTGCCGGTGCAAGAGTGGGCGACAGGGGAATCTCCCGGGACCAGAACCCGGTGCGGGTGTCCGCGATCAGATGTCCCAGCGGAACGTACCCCTCCCCCAGGGGCCACGGCAACGCGGGCAGGGCAAACTCGAGATCCTTCCCCGCACCCGGCGCGAGCGTCTCGGGTCCTGCCCTGGTGGATTCCAGGAGGATGGGCTGACGAGCGTACAGACGGATGGAGACTTCCCCGCGCCACGGCGCCTCCCGATCCGGGGAGGAGGACGCGAAGCCCGGTCGCAGGACCAGGTTCAGATTCTGCTTCGTGCCTCCTCCCCCGGGAGCGAAGCGCAGCTGCCCGAAGGAGTAGTTCAGCGGTTCGGTCTCCAGAATGGTGCCGTCCTCACCCCGCAGCGTGAATCCGAAGTCGGTGAGCCGAGGCCACAGATCCGGTGTCAACTGGAGGTCCACTTCCATCTGCTCGGCCCAGGCGGGCACCACCAGGGGAAGGGAGATCTCGTCGCTCCCCCGTCCCTCGACGCCGACCCGACGCTCCGCCCCAACCAGGCCCATGCGCATCAGAACATCGAGGGAATCCCCCGTCAGGTTGGTCCAGCGGCCCGTCACTCCCGTCCCTGTCCTCCGGGCGGACACTCCCACCGGGGAGTGATCCACGGACAGGACGGCGGACGACGCCGAGCCCGGAGCGGCCACGGCGATCACCTCCCACCGTCCGGCGACGGCGTCCCGCCCGTCCACGTCAAAGCGGGCCGCCCGGCCGTCGAATCCCCCCTGCATCGCGGGTTCCACCCGCCACGGCATCCCTCCCGGTTCATGCAGGAAGGCCAGCACATTGTGATCCCGCCGGGCGGTGCCGACGCGCACCGTGAATGGCCGGCCGGAGTCCACCTCGAACACCAGGCGGGTCAGGCTCCCCGGGGCGATGGGGGTGGTCACCCGGGCGGGGACTCCGGCGGGCGCCGGCAGCACCACAGTATTGAGAAGCCGGAAAAGCGGGCCATCGTCGCGACGCGCAGGCCATCCGGTGACCGTCCCGATGTGGACACCGGGTGCCTCCAGCAGTGCCGGGCGATAGGTCACGGTCACCCGGGTGCTGTCACCCAGGGTGAGGATTCCGGGAGCCTCCAGCCACGGGGCGGAACTCTCCAGCGTCACGGTCCGAGAGCGGGTGAGCGCCCCCGGTTCGGCCACCACGTCGAAGGACTGCGTGGAGTCGGCCAGCGGACCGACCCGAAACGCGGCATCCGCCCCGTTCTTCACGGCCCGGACCCTGACCATTCCGGGCGCGACCCGCCGGGACAGCCAGTGGGCCGCCGCCATCAGGTCGGGAACTCCCGTCCCCTGCGACAGCCACCCTTCTCCCGGAACCGGGCGGGCGGTGACCATGAGGGCATGCCGCACCGTGGTCGCCGGCACCGTGCGCTTCTCCTCCCGGAGTCCCGACAGGAGTCGCGCGGCGAGACCGGCCACGTGGGGGGCCGCCATGCTGGTCCCGCTCTTCTCCTCCTCCCCGCTATCCCACCGCGGGACCGTGGAGTAGGCCATTCCCGGGGCGACCAGGTGCGGCCGGGCGAGTTCCCCGCCCCGTGCGCTGAAAAAGGCCACCGCATCGGGCCGAGTGTCCCCGTCAGGAGAGGGGGGCAGGAAAACGGACGGATAGGTCGCCCCCACCGAGATGATCCGTGCCGCGGAACCGGGGAACCCAACCGTCGAGAGACCCGGTCCGTCGTTGCCGACGCTCACCGTCATCACCACGCCCGGATGCGCCGCCAGGATCGAATCGACCAGATGGTCGATGAGGGCACTCCCCTCGATCTCATTTCCGATTCCGAAGCTGAGGTTCAGAACCAGCGGCTGCTGCCGGCGCTCCGCCACCTCGATGGCCCATGCCATGGCCCTCCGCATGCTCCCGGTGGTCGAAATCCCCCCGTGCGCATTGTTGGCGATCTTGAGGCCCAGAAGATCCGCTCCAGGAGCGACACCGTCGAATCCCGGCACCCCGTACATCGACCGACCCGCCGCGATGCCCGCCACATGGGTCCCATGCCCGCTGGTGTCGAAGACGAGCGTGAGCCCGGGCGGAGCACCCCGCCCCGGCGGCGGCCGAAAGGTGACGGCAATGCCCAGGGGCGAGGACGCCCCGCCGGAGCGCCACCCGAACGTGTCCCGGGTCACCGCATAGTCCCGGATGGGGCGTTCATCCGCGAGAGTGCCATCCCCGTTGGTATCCGCGAAGAGAACCCACCCGTCCGGAGACTTCGTCACCAGGACAACCAGGGCGTCCCCCGCATGCCCATTCCCATTCACATCGGCGGCGGGTGCGGTTCCCAGGGTGCGCTCCTGCAGAACCCCCTCGAAGTACTCCCCGGTCGCGTTGAGCGCGCGCAACCGGCCCGCGCCGAGGAGCAGTGCCTTGGAGGTGACAATGGTGTCCCCGGACAGACGGACGGGGACCAAGGTCACGTCACCCTCTCCGCTGAAGTCCCGGACATCGATCAGGCGATCCCCGGCGAGACCGGGCACCGTGGGATCGATCCCGCTGTCGAGGATCCCGATCAACACGCCGCGGCCATCGCGCGTGGGCCAGGTTCGTGCAAAGGCCGGAACTCCGGTCGAGCCGAGAGGCATCAACCCGCGTGCGGCCGCCTCCCGGGGGGGGAGACCGGGAGAACTCCCCGGGTCCGGCGACGGCTCACTGTTCTCGGCGCGGGGCCCCGTTCGGCCACCCGTGGGCCACCCCTCCCCGTCGGGAGCGGTGCCCGCCTCCACACCTGACCGGGACGGCACGGGCGTCCCGTCGGGAGGCGGGCCATGACGACACGCCGTCCCCAGGATGGCCAGGAACACGACGAGCACGCGCCCCGCCGAGCCCCATCGGGGAGGTCTCGGCCTCAATCCCGCACCGCGTCGAGGGGAGGAAGCACAAAGGGACCGAGATGCGGCCCCGCATAGTTCGTCACCACCCGCAGGAGAAACGCCAGCTGGTCGCGGGTCTCCTCGGGGGTCACAATCGCGTCCACATGCCCCCGGGCGGCGGCGTGACGTGCATCGAGCTGAGCCTCATAATCTTCCCGCATGCTCGCCATCGACGATTCCACCTCGGCGGACAGGTCTTCTCCCGACGCCCGCGCCTTGGCCACCGCCGTTCCATGGACCGCGGCCACGGCCGCTTCCCCCTCCATCACCCCCATTCGGCCGGTAGGCCAGGAGAGAATGAAGTCGGGGTCGAATCCCTGTCCCGCCATGGCGTAGTACCCCGCTCCCGAGGCGTGGTTGATGGTCAGCACCAGCTTGGGGACGGGCGCCGTCGCCATCGCCTCGACAAACCGGGCCCCCGCGCGGATGATCCCCGACTGCTCCGCCTCCGGGCCCACCATGAACCCGCTCACGTCCTGCAGAAAGAGCAGCGGGATCCGTTCCCGTCCCGCGTTTTCGATGAAGTAGGCCACCTTCTCGGCGCTCTCGGCGTAGATGATTCCCCCGAACCGGGGGGCGGTACCCGCGGCTCCCTTGAGAAGACCCCGATGATTGGCGATCACCGCCACCGGGTATCCCGCGATGCTTCCATGCCCGCAGATCATCTCCCGGGCCACATCGGGCTGGAACTCGTTCAGGCGGCCGGAATCGAGCAGGCAGTCGAGCACTCCGCGCATGTCGTACGAGAGGCGATGATCGCGAGGGAGCAGGTCGTAGAGGTCCCCGGGATCGCGGCGGGGCGGTTCCGGATCCTTCCGGGACACCTGCACGCCATGGAGCCGGGGAAGGCGGGCCACGTATTCCCGGACCTGACGAAGGCACTCCGCGTCCGTCGCGGCCCGGTAGTGGGCCACCGCACTCACCCGGGTATGCATCGCCGCACCGCCCAGTTCCTCCGACTCCACCCGTTGCCCCGTGGCACCCTGCACCAGGTTCGGGCCCCCCAGTCCCATGAAGCTCGTCCCCTCGACCATGAAGATCACGTCGGAGAGGGCGGGCAGGTAGGCGCCTCCCGCGATGCAGCTCCCCATGACGGCGCTGATCTGGGGGACGTGGAGATACCGGCGCATGATCGAGTTGTAGTAGAAGATGCGGGCGGCCCCGTACTGTCCCGGAAAGACCCCGCCCTGATAGGGGAGGTTCACTCCCGCGCTGTCGACCAGGTAGATGATCGGAATGCGCTGCCGCATCGCGACCTCCTGGGCCCGCAGGATCTTGGTGATCGTTTCCGGCCACCACGATCCGGCCTTGACCGTGGCGTCGTTGGCCACGACCACCACTTCCCGCCCGGCGACGGTGCCGATTCCCGTGATCACTCCCGCCGCGGGCGCGTCGCCCTCGTAGCGATCCCAGGCCACGAGCAGGCCCAGCTCGAACCACGGCCCCTCCGGATCGAGGAGAGCCTCCACCCGTTCCCGGGGCGCCAGTTTCCCCTGGCCATGCATTCGGGCGATCCGGGATTCCCCTCCACCCTGTCGCAACCGGGCGGCAAGGTGGAGGAATTCGTCGGTGAGTTCACGCAGGCGGGGCGGCTTGTCGGCGGAAGCGGTCACGAGATCACGAATCGAGGTGGGTGGTGGCCCAGGTGGAAATGTAGTCCACGAGATCGCGGGTCGGGGTTCCGGGGCCAAAGAGCTTGCCCACTCCGGCCTCCTGGAGCAGGCGGGCATCTTCCGCTGGAATGATCCCTCCCCCGGTCACCAGGACATCCTCCCGTCCCGCCTCCACCAGCAGCTGGCGCACCCGAGGGAAGAGGGCCATGTGCGCCCCGGAGAGGACCGAGAGTCCGACCACGTCCACATCCTCCTGGACCGCGGCCCGCGCGATCATTTCCGGGGTCTGGTGCAGGCCGGTGTAGATCACTTCCATCCCCGCGTCCCGCAGCGCCGCCGCGACGATGCGCGCTCCGCGATCGTGACCATCGAGGCCCGGCTTGGCCACCAGGACCCGGATCGGCCGGGTGCGGGTGCGGTGGTCGGTGCCCATCTCAGCGGAACCGCAACATTCCCGCCAGTCCGTCCACATGCGTCCGGGCCGAGGCATCGTGGATCACGTTGACGCTGACCCTCTGCCGCAGCGCCTCCTCGATCGCATCGTCAATCACGTCGTGGACCGGTTGGACAGTCCCTCCCCCGCGCAAGTCCGCCTTGAGGAGCCCCAGCCGACCCTCCGCGTCCCTCACGCCTTCCATGCTGGCCTCCGCGTTGACCAGAAGGCTCCGCACCTGCCCCCGGCTCAGGGCGCGGAGGGTGGGCTTGACCCCGTTCACCGCCCACCGGTTCCCGAGGCCCTCCTCCAATTCGCTCACGATGTCCCGCTCGGAGTCCCGTTCCCACGCCTCGCGAATGCCCAGCGTCGCCTCGTGCACCGCGGAGGCGGGTTTGTCCTTCGCGTTGAGGGTCACATGGCCGATGTAGCGATCCACCAGGTAGGGATGGAGAAACGGCTCCACCGCCTGCGGTTCCGTGCCGGATCCCGCCAGGACGAATCCATGGGCGGGGTTCCGGCGGTCGAGATCGAACAGGCGCTGCGCCACGATCTCGAAGTGTCGCTGCCGATCCTGAGCAATCCGGTTGCGATACCCGGCATCCCCCGTCCCGCGACGGGCGGTGTCCCGGCCGGCCGTGGCCATTCCGCCCCGGCTCCGGCTCCGTCCCGTCCGCCCGGTGGTGCTCCGGATCGTTTCCAGCACCGTGGCGTCCCAGGCCGTCACCTCAAAGATCGTCGCGTCGCCCCGATCCACCACGGTGGTGAGGATCCGCCCCACTTCATCCTCGATCGCCACCAGTTCACGCACCAGCGGGGATCGGTCCACCACAAGCCGGCTGCGGTACACCCGGGGGAGCGGAACGACCTCGAAGAGACGGTGACCCCGGCTGGCGAACACCGCGACTCCCTGTCCCGGCGGGAGACCGATGGGATCCTGAAGGGCCTCCAGAACACGCTCCAGGTCGGATTCGGCGGCGGTGATCTCCTCGCGGCTCAGTTCCAGGCTCGCCAGGCGGGCCCGGGCGGCGCGAACCCGGTTTTTCAGCTTGATGAAGTACTTCCCCCGTTCCCGGTCGCGGGGTTCCAGCTTCAGGTAGCAGGTGACGATCGGGTGAGCGCCAGAGTCGAGCCGGGCGAGCCGATCGAGCTGTCTTCGAACCGTGGTACGGGCCATGCGCCTCCCTCCTCTGGGGACGTGCATGCTAACGCGATCGCCTTGATTCTTCAAGGATTCCGCGGTGCCTCCGGTCGCCCGCACGTCGGGCCGGGAGTATATTGCGGTCATGGAAAAAGAGCCCGTCTATCAGCCCGCGTATCCCATCCGCCTCGTCACGGCGGCATCCCTGTTCGACGGGCACGACGCCGCCATCAACGTCATGCGACGTATCCTCCAGGCGTCGGGCGCGGAGGTGATCCACCTCGGACACAATCGCTCGGTCGCGGAAATCGTGGACTGCGCCATTCAGGAGGATGTCCAGGGAATCGCCATCACGAGCTACCAGGGCGGGCACGTCGAGTACTTCAGCTATCTGGTTCAGCTCCTCCGGGACCGCGGGGCGAACATCAAGGTTTTCGGAGGAGGGGGAGGGACCATACTCCCCGAGGAGGTGGACGCCCTCCATGCCGCGGGGGTCTCCCGTATCTATACCCCGGACGACGGCCGGCGCCTCGGTCTCCAGGGGATGATCAACGACCTCCTCTCCCAGTGCGATTTTCCCACCTGGTCGGGCGCGTGGAACGGGGCGGTCGCCTCTCTCTCCCCCGACCGGCCGGATGGCATCGCCAAGCTCATCTCCGTGGCCGAGAATGATCCCGAGGCGGCCGACCGTCTCCGGGAGGAGCTCGCTCCCCGCCTCGCCGAGACCGCCGTCCCCGTGCTCGGCGTCACCGGGACCGGCGGGGCCGGCAAGTCGAGCCTCGTGGATGAGTTCGTCCGGCGCTATCTCGTCCGGGCCCCGGACCACACGCTCGCCATCATCTCGGTCGATCCCTCCCGACGGCGCTCCGGGGGGGCCCTCCTCGGCGACCGGATCCGGATGAACGCCATCCACGACTCCCGGGTGTACATGCGGTCCCTGGCCACGCGGCAGTCCAACCTGGCCCTCAGCCGCCACGTGCGGGAGGCCACGGACATCTGCCGCGCCGCGGGATTCGATCTCGTAATCGTGGAGACCTCCGGGATCGGTCAGTCCGACACCGAGATCGTGGAGCATGCGGACGTCACCCTCTACGTCATGACTCCCGACTATGGCGCGGCCACGCAGTTGGAAAAGATCGACATGCTCGATTTCGCCGATGCCGTGGCGGTGAACAAGTTCGACAAGCCCGGCGCGCTCGACGCGCTGCGGGATGTCCGCAAGCAGGTGCAACGGAACCGGACTCGCTTCGAGACCCCGCTGGAGGAGATGCCGGTCATCGGCACGGTCGCCTCGCAGTTCAATGACCCCGGAACCTCCGAGCTCTGCACTCTGGTGATGCGGTTGCTGGAGGAGCGCACCGCGCTGACGCTTCCCCCTCCTCCGGATCCGGGCGAGGCCACGCGGGAACAGGCCATCATCCCTCCCGGCCGGGTCCGCTACCTGTCCGAAATCGCCGAGTCGGTCGAGGATTTCGAGAGGTTCGTCGACCGGCAGTGCGCAATCGCGCGTCAGCTCTGGCAGCTGCACGGCACGATCGACCTGCTCCGGCGCGATGCCGGCCGGGAGACCACCCGGGTCGAGGAGGAGGGTGACATGGTCCGGGCCGAAGTGACCACCGTTCCGGCATCGCCCGCTCTCGCTGACCTCGAGTCGCGATATCGCGCGCTGGAAGCCACCCTGCATCCTGAATCCCGCCGCCTGCTCGCCGAGTGGCCGGGTATGCGCAAACGGTACCGGGCCGCCAAGTATCAGTTCACGGTCCGGGACCGGATCCTGGAGCAGGATCTGTACACCGTGAGTCTCTCCCAGGTGCGCATCCCGAAGGTCACCCTCCCCCGCTATGAGGATTGGGGCGATCTTCTCCGCTGGCTCCTGCGGGAGAACGCCCCGGGGCACTTCCCCTACACCGCGGGCGTCTTTCCGCTGCGGCGCGAGCACGAGGACCCCGCCCGGATGTTCGCCGGTGAAGGGGGGCCGGAGCGCACTAACAAACGCTTCCACTTCGTCTCCCGGGGCACCCCCGCCAAGCGGCTGTCCACCGCGTTCGACTCCGTGACCCTCTACGGGGAGGATCCCGACCGCCGCCCCGACATCTACGGCAAGATCGGCAATTCCGGCGTGAGCGTGGCCTCGCTCGACGACGCGAAGAAGCTCTACTCGGGGTTCGACCTGACCGACCCGGCCACCTCCGTCTCCATGACGATCAACGGCCCGGCGCCGATGCTGCTGGCCTTCTTCCTGAACGCCGCCATCGACCAGCAGTGCGAGCGCCATCTCCTGGCCGAGGGGAAGGCCGACCTCGTGGAACGCCATCTGGCGGAGCGGTTCGACGCCCGGGGACTCCCCCGCCCCCGCTACCAGGGAGATCTTCCCCAGGGCCACGACGGGCTCGGCCTCCTCCTCCTCGGCACCACGGGGGACCAGGTCCTCCCCCCCGACGTCTATGCCCGGCTTCGCTCCGAGGCCCTGCACGTGGTCCGGGGGACGGTGCAGGCCGACATCCTCAAGGAGGACCAGGCCCAGAACACCTGCATCTTCTCGACCGAGTTTGCCCTGCGTATGATGGGGGACATCCAGCAGTTCTTCATCGACGAGCAGGTGCGCAACTTCTACTCGGTCTCGATCTCGGGCTACCACATCGCGGAGGCGGGGGCCAATCCCCTGACCCAGCTGGCCTTCACGCTCGCCAACGGCTTCACCTACGTCGAGTACTATCTGTCGCGGGGCATGTCCATCGATGACTTCGCGCCGAACCTGTCGTTCTTCTTCAGCAATGGGCTCGACCCCGAATACAGCGTCATCGGCCGGGTGGCGCGACGCATCTGGGCTCGCGCGATGCGCGAGAAGTACCATGGCAATGAGCGCTCCCAGAAGCTCAAGTACCACATCCAGACCTCCGGACGCAGCCTCCACGCCCAGGAGATCGCGTTCAACGACATCCGGACCACGCTGCAGGCCCTCACGGCGCTCTCCGACAACTGCAACTCGCTTCACACCAACGCCTACGACGAGGCGATCACCACGCCCACCGAGGAGAGCGTGCGCCGGGCCCTCGCCATTCAGCTCATCATCACCAAGGAGTTGGGGATCGCAAAGAACGAGAACCCCCTGCAGGGCTCCTTCATCATCGAGGAACTCACCGACCTGGTCGAAGCTGCCGTGCTGCGCGAGTTCCGAAACATCTCCGACCGGGGCGGCGTGCTCGGTGCGATGGAACGCATGTACCAGCGCAACCGGATCCAGGAGGAATCACTCTATTACGAGAGATTGAAGCACAGCGGGGCGATGCCGATCATCGGCGTCAACACCTTTCTGGGGCCCCAGGGATCCCCCACCGTCCTCCCCACCGAGGTGATCCGCTCCACCGAGGCGGAGCGGGACTATGCCATCGCCTCCCGCGATGCCGTGCACCAGCGGGATCCCGCCGGGCGGCAGGCCGTGCTCGACACCCTGCGGCACACCGCCATCACCGGGGGGAACACCTTTGGTGCCCTGATGGAGGCGGCCAAGGTCTGTACCTTGGGGGATCTGTCCCGGGCGTTGTACGAGGTGGGAGGGCAGTACCGCCGGAACATGTGAAGTTCGTAGGGGGCGAATTACATTCGCCCTTCCTGAGTCGATAGCATTGGGTGTAGGGAGGGGTCCAGTCGGCTAGTTGGGCGGCGTGCTAGATCGCTGCTCCGATCAGCGCGTTGTTTCTTCGCAGATCTTCACGCCAGGAAGGTCGGACTTGGTTCGACAGTTTCTTCCGCACTCGTAGTCACCAGTTGCCGAAGCTCCGACAGCCTGAAGGCGAGATTTGGCAGCACCTCGGCATTCCTCGAGGGTCGAAAACTGACCGAGCGAGACACTCTGCGTAAGGTCAAAACGGTCCGGATACAGCCAGCCTTCCCACTGAGCCTTGCGCGAACCTCCACATGCTGATGTGCCAAGAGCAAGAACACCAACGATAAGTCCCCAAGGCTTTCTCATTGGTTGGTCCCCTTCGCCAATCTACTAAGGAAGCTCTGAATAAAGCCGTTTCGTGAGCGCCGTCGTGATTGGAATCGCGTGACCGGGCGAAACCCACGAAAAACAGAGCGTTTCCGGCTCCCACCGGCGGTTGTCAGCCTCCTTCTCACGCCCGA
>JBDIWC010000022.1:0-63828 GCA_039794085.1 Gemmatimonadales bacterium | reverse complement strand
CGCCTGCTCCAACCGGGTGCGCAGATCGTCCATCAGTCGCCTCGAACCGTGTCAGGTATCCGACAAGTATGGTCCACAAACCCCAAGTATGGCCCACAAACCCCGATTCTGCAAACCGGTAAGGGAATCCCAAGGATCTCAGTTTGGTGAGGGTGGAAGGGCACCCGTTCATCCGGCTACCGCAGGTACAAGATCGGGATCCGGTCATGGGAACCGCCACCCCTTCGCGCTCTTCGCGGTTCAATCCCGGGTGTGGACGGAGGGATCACACATGCCGCAGACGTCGCGCGGAGGGCATAGAAATTTGGCCCTTTCCTATGTCCTGGGTCCTATGTCCTATGTCCTCTCCTTGGTCCCCACCCATCACCGTATTAGCCTTTCCGCCATGTCCAGTCCTGACCACACGCCGTCCAATGCCGAGCTCCTCGCCCGTCTCCACGCCACAACGGCCTTCCTGGAGGAGATCATCGCGGACCGCGGGCTCCTGGCCCGGGTTCCCGCCGAGGATCGCCACCGCTTGATTCAGGCCGCAGCCACCGTCTACCACCCCGATACCAGGGCCCGGCGCCAGTTGGTCAAGGCGACGGTGCGGAACCGGAAGGCGGCACGAATCGACCGGGAGGAGCGGGCCCTCTCGGGCACCGGCATCCGCACGCTCCGCCGCCAGACCGTTTTCACCAGCCCGAACGTGTTCCCTCCCGCGGGTTTCGGTCCGGAAAACGACGAAGCCGGCGCCGAGGAAGCAAAGGCAATCGACCCCCAGCACTGCTACATCTGCAAGCAGCACTACACCACGCTGCACCATTTTTACGATCAGCTCTGTCCCGCCTGCGCCGAGTTCAACTTTGCCAAGCGCACCGAGACCGCCGACCTGCGCGGCCGCGTGGCACTCCTCACCGGGGGACGGGTGAAGATCGGCTATCAGGCCGGGCTCAAGCTGCTCCGCGCCGGGGCACATCTCATCGTCACCACCCGTTTCCCGCGGGACTCCGCCCTGCGGTACGCCGCCGAGCCGGACTTCAACGCCTGGGGCGACCGCCTGGAGATCATAGGGCTCGACCTGCGGCACACGCCGAGCGTCGAGGGGTTCTGCCATGAGATGCTGCAGACCCACGACCGGCTCGACTTCATCATCAACAACGCCTGCCAGACCGTGCGGCGTCCGCCCGAGTTCTATGCCCACATGATGGAGAGGGAGACGGCGGCTCTGGCCGACATGCCGGATGCCGCGCGCCGCCTACTCGGCCGCTACGAGGGCCTGCGGGGATACCACATGCTCCCAGAGGCGACTCGCCGTCCGGAGGAGCCCGTGGCGCCGGTCGGCCGGCTCACCGCACTGGCCGGGCTCACTCACGCCGCGGAACTGTCCCAGGTGCGGTTGCTCCCGGAGGAGGAGCAGGCTCAGAACGATCTCTTTCCCGAGGGGATCCTCGACCAGGACCTGCAGCAGGTGGACCTGCGGGACCGCAACTCCTGGCGGATGCTCATGGCCGACGTGCCGTCGGTGGAGTTGCTCGAGGTGCAACTCGTCAACGCCATCGCGCCGTTCATCCTCAACGCTCGGCTCAAGCCGCTGATGCTCCAGACGCCGGGGCGGGAGAAGCACATCGTCAACGTGTCGGCGGTGGAGGGGCAGTTCTACCGGAGGTTCAAGACCACCCGTCACCCGCATACCAACATGGCCAAGGCGGCGCTCAACATGATGACGCGCACCTCGGCCACCGACTACTTCCACGACGGGATCCACATGAACAGTGTGGACACCGGATGGGTCACCGACGAGGATCCGGTGGAGATCGCCGCGCGGAAAACCGCCGAACACAGGTTCCATCCTCCGCTGGACATCGTGGATGGTGCGGCGCGGATCGTGGATCCGATCATCAGCGGGATCAACACCGGCGAGCACACCTGGGGCGTGTTTCTCAAGGATTACCGGCCGGCCGACTGGTAGGAAGTGAAGTTTGAAGGAGGAAGTTTGAAGTGTGAAGGGAGGAGACGTTTGGAATAGGGACCCCCAGGCAGACATCGGAACGTCACCCCGGCGAACGCCGGGGTCCATATGGTCTTGTCACCAGGGGTCACCCCGAGTCGGGGTCACCGTTTTCGCGTCTTCCGCCCCTTTGGCGTTCTGGGCTTCGGTGCCGGCAGCGACGCCGCCGTCTCAAGAAGAACCTGTTTCAGCCGCTCCGGATCGTCGAGCAGCTCATCCGCCACCGGATTCCACCGGATAGGGTTTTGCGCCAGGATCGGGCGGCCGGGACGGAAGCTCGAGTCCGCAGCCCGCGATGGCTGACGTGAACTTGAGGAAGCCGGGTCTTGTTTGCCAGTTGCCTGAGGTATGGGGTCAAGGAACGGAGTATCCGGATCACTCACGGAAAAGATCACCAGCTCCAACGGCGCGACGCTGCTGCGATTGCAACCGGTCATTTTCACCCGGGGCGGCATCACCATTGCCTGACCCGTCTGGACGGTGACTGGCTCGCGCCCCTCCATTTCCAAGGTGAAGGTGCCCTCCAGAACATAGACCGTCACCGGGAACCGGTGGGTGTGGGACAGAGTCTTGTCGCCCGGCTGGAAGCTCGCCCTGAGGACGCGTACCTCCTGCCCCTCGCCTTTCGGCATCCCCTGGACGATCTCACTCAGCAGCAAGGCGGGCCGGATGACACCCTGTTCCTGCGCCCTCGCTGTCGAACCGAGACCGAAGACCCCGATCGCGAAACTGAGCCCCATCCATCTGTGCATCTGTATTTCCCTTTCTCCTGCACGCATCCACCTTGTGCATGCGCCTCCCCCACCCCCGCCCATTCCCAGCAATTGTACTGCACTCAGGCTGATCCGTAAGGGGCCGCCGGTGGATCGACTCCCATCAAGTTGGGGAACTGGCCGCGATCCCGAAGGGCGCAGCGACAGGATCCCGCTTGCCCGGGCAAACCGTCCATTGACCTTCTGACCGATATTCCTACATTCAGAATATCAGGAAGTCGGTATGCCAGTCAGAGAACCTCCACGCGTCGAAAAGAGGGGCACCTTGTCATTCCTGCCGGCTTCGACGGGTTTGGGATTGAAGAGGGATCCGAGAACATCGCCGAGGAGGCGCCGGAGGGAATTCTCCTGCGGTCGGCGATGACGGTCGCCCTGGAGATCAACGGTCCCGAGCGGAAGGTGGGATTTCTTCTCTCCAACGCCGTTGATGCCGACGACCATGCTCGCGCTGTGGCCGAGGTTCGGGCCTTAGGGCTAGACCCCGACGCGATTACGCACGAACGCCCCGAGAGCCCCTGACCCTTGGACCGGCTCTTCCTGGACGCCAACGTCCTGTTTTCGGCTGCCAGGCGTCCGGACGCCGGCGTCCGGCGGCTATGGGATCTTCCCGGTGTCGCCCTCCTCACGTCGGACAACGTGGTGGCGGAGGCTCGACGCAACCTCGCCGCAGCGGACCAGGTGGAGCGACTCGACGGTCTCCTCGAGGCCATGACGGTGACGCGGTCCCTGACCCTGGACTCGGCGCTTCGAAAGGGCATCGAGCTCCGGGAAAAGGACTGGCCGATCCTGGCAGGGGCGCTCTCCGCGAAAGCCACCCATTTGATCACGGGAGACCTGAGGGACTTCGGACCGTTCATGGGGCGGGAGGTCCTTGGCCTGAAGGTGTTGACGCCCGCTCGGTCTCTCGACTCACTCCGATGAGGGGGCGGGCGGGTGGGGTCGGTGCCTCGAAGCACCGGCGTCGCTCGTGGGGCCATCCGGCCCGGCTCGTCAAGCTCGCGCAGGAAGAGGTCGGCGAGCCCCCGAGACACCCCACGCCACCATTCGCCCGGACGCGGTGTCCGGTGGTAATTCGTGACGAGGCCGCTGGCATTGATCGGATACGGCGGGCGGCGTTTCTATCGCGCGGTGGCGCATCGCGCGGTCTAACGTCTCCGGGATCAGCGCGGCGCCCCGGGCAGGTCGCTGCATGCCGTCGTTAGATGGCTACCGCGCCACCACCGTGAACTCCTTGAACAACGGATTCTGCGCAGGCCGCTCACTGACCCACGCATACCGTCCCGGAGTCAACTCAACAGTGAAGTATGCCGTCGAGCCCATGGGCATCTCGTGCGTGCCACCCATGAACTGAAAAGGCAATGGGGCCCCGTGATCTGAGACCATGCCTCCGGGCTGGCTCCAATCCATCCACGCCGCCACCTCTCCGAGCTCGGCGTCTGCCCTCAGTCGCACCAAGTGGACGTCGTTGCCCAGGAGCGGCGGATCCTCTTCGACGAAGTGTACCGCGATGGTGTGGGGCCCAGAATTCGTCTCTCCGTGCACCCCAAAGCCCTCGTTCGTCATGTTCATCTCCAGGCTCACCCGGCTCGGTGGTGTCGCCTTCGAGCGACCTTCCGTGACCGTCAGGCCGCGAATCATACCCAGCGACGAATGAAACTTCCCCTCAGCCGTCTTGATGTAGCACTCCATGACGTAGTTGCCGGGCTCGAGGTAGACCGTTGCCTCTGAAGTTCGCCCAGGAGAAGCAAGCCCGGGGCCTCCCATGAACCGAACTTCACCGAACCATTCCGGCAGGTCGGTCAGCTTGGCAAATCCATCCTCGACCTGACCCCCGTTAATCAGGTCCATGGCTTGCTGGAAGACAGGCACGACTTCGCTCACGGTGTTCTTGAGCGACCTGCCCCCGGGTAGCAACTCCAAGACGAGAAAGTGAACGGCAGGCGACGCGTTGATCAGCCGGAAGGTTGCCCATCCCGACGAAATCTCCTCCACATCTGTAACGAACAGGTGCTCGTTCGTTTCTGCATTGTAAGTCGCCGTGATCTCTACCACGCTCGGCGAGACCGCTGACTCGTCCCGCTGGCCGCATGAGAGCTGCATCGCGCACATAACGGTCAGAGTGATTCGTATAGGCATCGGCATGTTCATGTTCACTCCT
Organism: Gemmatimonadales bacterium; assembly: GCA_039794085.1. Taxonomy (GTDB): domain Bacteria; phylum Gemmatimonadota; class Gemmatimonadetes; order Gemmatimonadales; family GWC2-71-9; genus OFTM291. The sequence continues at coordinate 58,907 of JBDIWC010000022.1, read as the reverse complement.
TTGCAGGTTGCCGCCGAGCGATATTGCCCATGTACGTTTGCCGTCTAACGCAACGCCGATAAGCTGCGGGCGCCGAAGGCGACCGGCAGCTTCATAGGCATGTTAGGCTGCCACCTCGACGACTGTCGCGTACGTGTGCGGCTCGGGCGGATGCTCCCCGTCGGCACGCAGGCCGTCAAGGTGGAGCTCAAGAGCCTCGCGCATCCGCTGCTCGACGTCGGCACGTGAGGGCCCGGCCGCTACGCAACCCGGGAGGTCTGGGGAGTAGGCTGAGTAGCCGGTGCTGGTCTGTTCGACGACGACGAGCAGTTTCATGATTGTAGTCCCGCCTGCTTGAGGATGCTGCCGAGGGTTCCCGGCGCGAGATCGTCTCCCGGGTGGCCCGCCACCGTGACCAAGCCGGCCTTGGTCGGATGCTTGAATTGTTGATGGCTACCCCGGGTTCTGGCAAGGTACCAGCCATCATCGGCAAGCAGTCGGAGAACGTCCCGGACCTTCATGACCACAAAGATGGATGCGAAACCCCTCGGCGGCAATGACTTAGCTGCCGGGGCGCAAACTGCTGGCTTCGGCAGGCGAGATCTCATTTGGGATGGCCCGACCGATCCCGAATAACCTTCCCCGCGCAGCGTGCGTCGCTATCACACGGCTATGGAGCAGCGCTGCTTCCGTGAGTCGCATTGGCTGCCTAACGGATAGGAGCTTAGCTGCGCCAAGGGCGCTGACCGCCAGCGCTGAGGCAGCCGAGCCCGACGCCAGACTGTACCACGACCGTTTGGACCAACGCCCTTGCCGTCAGCTGCAGCGACTTGTTACACGGCGATTGGCGGGCCTCGCCGTACACCTGGCCAAGCCCCATGGTTCAATGAGGGTAGGCGACTTGTAGTAGACGACCTTGCCCATGATGGGCGGCGGCTTGGTGCCCCATCGCAGACCGGCCATGAATGGGCCGGCTCGCGACCAAGCCGAGGCCCGCTGAACCTCGCAGCGGAAATGAGTGTTCAGTAGGCCGCGCTTCTGACGAATTCGCGTGGGCGACGTGACGAGTTCCTGGATGGCCGAGAGAAAGGCCTTCTCGCGGTCGGATTGATTGTCGTAGTCGGGCTCCTCGAACGGCCAAGACCAGAAGTAGGCCTCGGGGTCGCCATCGACAAGGGTGGCGCAGACCTGGGGCTCCCCATCGTCGTGCACGTAGAGGCTGAAGCGATACTCGCCATGGGGCGCGGCCGGCAAGTGGATTGCGCAAAAGGTCTCCTGCTGCTCGAGTCGGACGTCCAGATCGGGATCGAGTGCCCGCAGCAAGGAGATCGCCCGCGTTGCCGTCTCGTGCATCGCCTGTCGCTCGCCGTATAACGCATCGCAAATCAGCTGCGAGCGACGCTTGCACCGCAGGTGCAACGTGGGCGCGCTCGGCTGCTGCATTTGCTAGTTATACCGCATCCGGCGGCAACGGAAAAAGGCGCGCACCGTGAAAGACAGTCAGCACGTGGACGACGCCCGACTCGACTAGATAGACGACCCGGTACGACCCAGTGATCACCTCGCGGACATCCGGTCGCTGTAGTTCGGGTACCATGCGGCCAGATTCTGGAAACTGCCGCAGACGGTCCGCCGCTTGGAAGAGGCGCTCGGCGTGGAGGGCGGCGTAGCGCGGCGAGTTGCTGGCGATGTGGTCTCGGATCGCCTCGACGTTCTGGACGGCGCGCAGCGTCCAGACAACCCGGGTCATCGCCTCCCCAGCAACCGCCCCTTGGCTTCCTCATGCGAGACCACCTGACCCTGCTCGACCTGGCGCAGTCCCTCTTCGATGTCAGCGAGAAAATAGAGGCGTTCCATCGCTTCCTCGACCGAGGTCTCCGCCGGGAGGCTCTTGATGACGTCCAGCACCCGCTCGCGCGTTATCGGTGTCACTGTGTCCCCCGGTTGGAACCAGAACCAGTAGGAAGAGTATAGTGACGGGGGGTACCGGGGGCAACTCGGGGTCTCCTTCAAGCCCTCCCAGATGAACGGCTCTCGGTGATGCGGCATAACAAGTATTGGAGCTGCAGAGGAGATGCCCTTCCGACAGCCCCTTCGGGAGAGATTGCACGGTCGGCAGCCTAATTCTGCAAGACGGCCGAGCCGGACCCCTCCGCCAGGTCGTCAACCGGACTCCGGACCCCTCGGCCTCCCCCGGTTCAGGACATGAGCGTAGACCATCGTGGTGGACAGATCCCGATGACCCAGGAGTTCCTGGATCGTCCGGATATCGTAGCCCCGTTCCAGGAGGTGGGTGGCGAAGGAATGGCGCAACGTGTGGGAGGTGGCCCGCTTCCCGAGCCCGCTCGCCCGAACGGCACCGGTCATCATCCGCTGAACGGCCGACGGATGCAGATGGTGGCGGCGATGCTCCCCCGTCTCCCGGTCCGTGTATCGTCGCGTGGCCGGAAAGAGCCACTGCCAGGGCCACGACCGCCCCGCCGCCGGACACTTGGTTCGGAGCGCCCCCGGAAGCTCCACCCATCCGGAACCCTCCGCGATGTCCGCGAGATGGTGAGCGCGGAGTTGCTCCAGGTGAGCCGACAGGGGCTGGCACAGAGCCGCGGGCAGGACGGTGACCCGGTCCTTGCCGCCTTTCCCCCGGCGCACGACGATCTCCTGCCGCACCAGGTCAACATCCTTGATCCGGAGCGGTAGACATTCCAAAAGCCGGAGGCCACTCCCGTAGAGCAGCAACGCGATGAGCCGGTAGCAGCCGGGGAGATGCGGCAGGATCCTCCCGATCTCCTCGCGGGTCAGGACCACCGGGAGTCGCATCGGCATTCGGGCGCGGGGAACCTCTCCCAACCCCTCGAGTGGCGCTGCTCCGCCAACCACCCCAGAAACGCGCGAACGTCCGCCCCCGCAAGGTCGGAGGGATGACGCATCCCGTGGAAACGAACGAACCGCCTCACCCAGGAGAGATAGCTCGCGATGGTGCGGGGGCTGAAATGGCGCAGAAGCATGTTCGACCGCATGGCCTGCAACAGTTTCATCTTCGGCTGCGCAGTGGACATCGGATCCGGCTCCCTGGTGAGGGCCCCGGAATCTCACGCGCGCGAGGCCGGGATGCGTACCCTTTGAACCCGCGCCGGTGTCCAAAAACGCCTGCGATCGTGGCCCACGCCTCAACGCGTGGTGTTCGAAGCTTCCGTACCGCCCCCACACCTGCTTGACGCGCCCCACCCGGTCCAGGGCATAGGTAGACAACAGCGTGGTCGTGGCATTTTTGTGGCCCAAGAGGTCCTGTACTCTCCTCAGGGGAGCTTCCACGCCTCAGCTGCCGACCGTCGGTGGCACCGCGCCGATTCCAAACGGGTTCATCCTGATATACCGGCGAACCCGGCGCACCGACCCCCGATCAGGCAGCACATGCTCATGAAAGTTCCGCTGCCACACCCGGGCCCCGGGTGTACCGCGCATCCGGTTGATCCCGCGCGACACGGTGGACTTGAACGAGCCGACAATCGCAGCGAGGGATCCCGGCTCCAGGCCGGGGGGACCTTTCGGCAGGCCCGGACCTGACTCGTGAATACGGATGGGGCTGGAGACCGGGCTGTGGAGGATGAGGATCCCGTGGATGTGGTCGGGCATGATCACGAAACTGTCCACCCGCACATGCGGGAAGCGCATCGGGATCTCTTCCCAACACCGGGCCACCACCTCTCCCAACACCGAAAGCGAAACAGAGGTACCGACGCGCCTGCAGAGCAGGGGCTTTCGAAGATGGGTGATGATGGTGATGAAATAGACCCCGGGATACCGGTACGCGATGCGGCTGTGCCCTGGGTGGAGACGATCGTAGGGAGCCCTCATGCACCCAATCTGCAGCGTTCACCGCATCGTCACGTCACCGTATCAACGCGGGCCGGATCCGATTGGCGCGAACTCCAAGGGCAAACCCAGGGGCGACGCGCCAGCGTCGCCCGGGCCCCGGACGCGCATCCACCGGTCGGTCACGACGACGAACCCCAGGGGCGAACCCAGGGGCGACGCGCCAGCGTCGCCCGGGCCCCGGACGCGCATCCACCGGTCGGTCACGACGACGAACCCCAAGGGCGAACCCAGGGGCGACGCGCCAGCGTCGCCCGAGCACCGGATACGAATCCACCGGTCGGCAGCGACGACGACGCCCGCCCCGAGACGATCCCGGAACGGACTCCAGTGGCCAGAGAGGGAATTGCACCGATGCCCGGAAGGGGCGAGGTCACCGAGGACGCGCAGCGCCCGCAGGTGCATCCCCGAACGACGACGCCCGCCCCGAGAAGATCCCGGAACGGGCACCAGTGGCCAGAGAGGGAATTGAACCCCCGACACGCGGATTTTCAGTCCGCTGCTCTACCAACTGAGCTACCTGGCCCTCACGCGACCGCAAAATATAAGGACGCCACCACCCCAAGGCCAAGCCACCACCCCAATTCCCACCAAAACAGTCCCACCAGAACAGATCACCCCTGATTCATCATCCTTTCATGATGAACCTGCCACCTTCGCTCCGAGTCCCGTCAACCTCACCCTCGGAGCTCTTCATGCGTATCTCGATTCTCGGCGGAGTTGCCCTCCTCCTCCTCGCCTCCTCCTCCGTCCTCGCCCAGTCCCGACCGGAACACCCCTGGCTCATCCGGGCCCGCGGCATCGCCATCGTCCCCGACGCCTCCAGCTCCCCGGCCGGGCTCGATGTCGAATCCGACGGTACTGTCGAGCTCGATATCAGCTACGCCTTCCACCGGCTCTTCTCGCTCGAACTGGTGCTCGCCTCCGCCGCTCAGGAGGTCACCGACCCCAACGGCTCCCTCGGGGCCGTCAACCACCTCCCCCCCACCCTCCTCCTCCAGTTCCACCCGATTTCCACCGGTGTCGTGCGCCCCTATCTGGGCGGCGGGGGCAACGTGACCTACTTCTACAACAAGTCCGGCACCCTCCAGGACCTGGACCTCGACACCAGCGTCGGGTGGGCCGCCCAGGCCGGCGTGGACTTTGCCCTCAACCGTCGGGCCGTGTTCAACATCGACGCCAAGTACGTCAAGATCGGCACCGACGTGAAATCGAACGGGGCCCAGCTCTTCGACCTCGACATCGACCCCGTGGTCATCGGCGTCGGTTTCGGATACCGATTCTGAGTCGCGAGGGGCTCGCCGGATGGGGGCCGCAACGCCCCCGCCCGGCGGGTGCTTCCCGGACCGTCCGCGACGGTCCATATTCCCCCCATGCCTTCCACCTTTCCCAGTCTTACCGTCCTCTCGCATCCCCTGATCCAGCACAAGCTCTCCCTGCTGCGGAACCGGCTCACGCCCACCAGGGACTTCAAGCAGCTGGTGAACGAGATCGCGATGCTCATGACCTACGAGGTGACCCGCGACCTGGCGACCAAGCCGGTGGAGGTGGTGACCCCCCTCGAGCGGACCACCGGTCAGATGGTGGCGGGGAAGAAGCTCACCCTTGTCCCCATCCTCCGCGCCGGACTCGGCATGGTTGAGGGGATCGCGCAGTTGATCCCGTCGGCCCGGGTGGGGCACATCGGACTCTATCGCGACCACGAGACCCTGCAGCCGGTGAGTTACTACTTCAAGATCCCCGCGGCCGAATCCGACCGCGACTTCCTCGTGCTCGACCCGATGCTCGCCACCGGCGGGTCGGCGGCCGCCGCCATCTCCATGATCAAGGAGGCGGGGGCCACCCGGATCAAATTCCTCTGCATCGTCGCCGCGCCGGATGGGGTCCGCGTCCTGTCCACCGCCCACCCCGACGTTCCCATCTACACCGCGGCGCTCGACCGGCAGCTCAACGACCAGGGCTACATCCTCCCCGGCCTCGGCGATGCCGGGGATCGTCTCTTCGGGACCCGCTGACGGAGAATCGCACCATGGCACTCGCGCGACTCACCTTCTGGGGCGGGGCCGGCCAGGTCACCGGATCGATGCACCTCCTCGAGGCGGCCGGGGCCCGGATCGCGCTCGACGCCGGGCTCTTTCAGGGACGCCGCGCCGAGACGGCGGCCCTCAACGCCAACCTCCCCTTCGATCCCCGCCGGCTCGATGCCGTGATCCTGAGTCACGCCCACATCGACCACTCCGGGCGTCTCCCCCTCCTGGTGCGCCACGGGTTTCACGGTCCCATCTACTGTACCCCGGCCACCCGCGATCTCTCGGCCGTCATGCTCCCCGACTCCGCCCACATCCAGGAAAAGGATTTCGAGCATCTGGTCCGCCGCGGCAAGGCGGGGCCGGAGAGCGAGCCGCTCTACACCATGGCGGACACCGTGGCGGTGCAGGATCTGATGATCGGACTCCCCTACCGGCGGGTCCACCATCTCCGCAAGCATCTCGCTCTCGAGTTCACCGAGGCGGGCCACATCCTGGGCTCCGCCTCGCTGGATCTCCACCTCACCGAGGCAGGTGGCGCGGGCCACCGCCTCGTGTTCAGCGGAGACATCGGGCGACCCGGTCTCCCGATCATCCGCGACCCCGATCCCCCCTCCGGACCGGTCGACACCTTGATCATGGAATCGACCTACGGCAACCGGACCCACCCCAGCGTCACCGACAGCGAGGAGCGGCTCGGCGAACTCGTGCGCGACGTCGCGGCACGGGGGGGAAAGATCCTGATCCCCGCTTTCGCCGTGGGCCGGACTCAGGAACTGGTCTACAGCCTGCATCACCTCTTCCGCAATCAGAAAATCCCTCACATCCCCATCTTCATCGACAGTCCCCTGGCGGTGAACGCCACCGACGTCTTCCGGATGCACCCCGAGGTGTTCGACCGCCGCGAGCTCCTCCTCTCCCGTACCGACGCCATCTTCGACTTCAGGCTCGTCACCTACGTCCGGGACGTCGCCGAGTCGATCGCGCTCAATGCGCAGCCCGGGCCCGCCGTCATCATCGCGGCGAGCGGCATGTGCGAGGCGGGTCGGATTCTCCATCACCTCACCCATCACATCGGCGACCACCGGAACCTCGTCCTCTTCGTCGGATACCAGGCGGAACACACCCTCGGGAGACGAATCCAGGAGGGGGAGAGATCCGTACGGATCTTCGGGGAGATGGTGGAGAGCCGGGCCCAGATCGAAACGCTGGGGGGCTACTCCGCTCACGCCGACCGGGAGGAACTGCGATCCTGGATCAAGAAGCTCGGGGGACCGGTGCGGCGCGCCTTCCTGGTACACGGCGAGCCGGAGGCTCTCACCGCCACGGCGGATCTCCTGCGCGAGGAGGGCGTCGAGAACGTGACCATCCCTCGGCATGGGGAGTCGTTCGACCTGTGATGCGCCGGCTGGTTCGTGCGGTGCTGGTCATGATCGGGCTCGGGGTCACGGTGTACGCCCTGCTGTACGTGTCTGTCGTCGTGGTGGCCCGCGACGACCAGCGTCGCCCCGCCGACGCCATCGTCGTGCTGGGAGCGGCCCAGTACAATGGGCGGCCGTCCGCGGTCCTGAAGGCCCGGCTCGATCACGCGCTGGAGCTCTATCGCGCGGGCCTGGCCGGCATCATCGTCGTGACCGGCGGAATCGGGACCGGCGACACCCAGAGCGAGGCCACGGTGGGGCAGCGCTATCTCGTGGCCCGGGACCTCCCGCCCACCGCCGTGGTCGTGCGTCCCGAGGGGCGCACCACGATGGAGTCGATGTCCTCGGTGGCGGAGTGGGCGGGGGATCGCAACGTGGAATCGGTGCTCCTGGTGAGCGACCCCTTCCACATGCTGCGGCTCCGCCTCGAGGCGCGTCGCACGGGACTCACCGCCTGGACCTCGCCCGCGACCGAAAGCCCCATCATCCGGAACTCGCGGCGCGAGCTGGAGTATTTCGCCGCCGAGGCGCTGAAGATTCCCGTAGTCTGGGTGCGCAGCTTCTGATCCACCGTTTTCCCTGATGCCGAGGTGCCCATGTCCCGACGTCTCCCCCTCCTGGTCCTTCCCCTCCTTCTCGGTGCCATCTCCGGGGTGGGGGCCCAGGCTCCGCCCCTCCGGGTTCCCTTTGTCATGGACACGCTGCCGAACGGGCTCCGCGTCATCGTCCACGAGGATCACTCGGTCCCGACCGTCGTCACCAATGTCTGGTATCATGTGGGATCGGGAGACGAAAAGCCCGGCCGGACCGGGTTCGCGCACCTGTTCGAGCATCTCATGTTCATGGGGTCCCAGCATGCTCCCTATCCGGAATTTGATCGACTCCTGGAGGGGGCGGGCGCCAACAACAACGGCTCCACCACCGAGGACCGGACCAATTACTTCGAGGAGGGACCGGCCACGGCTCTCCCCCTCATGCTCTGGCTCGAAGCCGATCGCATGGGGTGGATGCTCCCCACCATGGACGCCCCCAAGGTCGATCTCCAGCGCGACGTGGTGAAGAACGAGCGGCGGCAGAGCTACGAGAACCAGCCCTATGGCCTCGCGTGGGAAACGATGACCCACATGATGTATCCCGCCGGGCACCCCTATTCCTGGTCGGTGATCGGATCCATGGCCGACCTCTCCGCCGCCACCCTCGACGACACCCGGGAGTTCTTCCGCACCTACTACGCGCCCAACAACGCGGTCCTCTCCATCGCGGGCGACGTGAACGCCGATTCCGTGCTCGCCATGGTTCGGACCTGGTTCGGCGACATTCCCCGGGGCCCCGGAATCAAACGGCGCGAGGCCCCCGCCTTCCAGCTCGCGCGCGACACCGCCAGCGTGCTGGAGGACAGGGTCCAGCTCCCCCGGCTCTACTACCAGTGGCACACCATCAAGGAGCACGCAGTGGGAGACGCGGCACTCGACCTCGCCGCCTATGTCCTGGCCGGCGCCAAGAACAGCCGACTCACCCAGGCGCTGGTGTACGACCGGCAGCTCGCCACGAACGTGGTCGCATTCCAGGATGGGAAGCGCCTGGATGGAGACTTCACTCTCTACGCCACCGCCCGGCCCGGGGTGTCCCTGCCCCAGATCCAGCGTGTCCTGGACGACGAGATCCAGCGCCTCGCCCGCGAGGGGCCGACCGCGCGGGAACTCGAACAGGCACTCAACTCCTTCGAGGCAGGATTCCTGAACGGCCTCGAGCGGATCGGGCGCAAGGCCGACCTCCTCAACAGCTACTATTACGCCACCGGCAACCCCGATGGCTTCCAGGCCGACCTCGACCGCTACCGCGCCGTCACCGCCACCGACGTCCAGACGGCAGTACGGACCTGGTTGACCGCGCCCAAAGTCATGCTCAGCATCGTGCCGCAGGGTCGTACCGACCTCGCGGCCACCCCGATCGGAGCCACCCCATGAAGATCACCACTGTCGCAGGCCTCGCCCTGCTTTGCATCATCCCGGCCGCCCTGCCCGCGCAGCAGGCCGTGGACCGGACCCGTCCTCCCGAGCTCGCCCCCCCTCCCGAGCTCCGGCTTCCCGCCATCGAAACGGCGACGCTTCCGAACGGTCTCCAGATCCGTCTCGTGCGGATGACCGAGGTCCCCCTGGTCCAGTTCCAGCTTCTGGTGGCGGGAGGATCCCGGGAGGACGGGGCGGTGGCGGGCCTCGCCACCTTCACCGCCGGCATGCTCGACGAGGGCGCCGGGAGCCGGGACGCGCTCGGGATCGCCGCGGAGGCGGAGTTTCTGGGCGCCTCGCTCTCGACCTCGGCCACCTGGGATCAGACCGTGGTGACGCTCCGGGTTCCGCGCCGAACCATGACCGCGGCACTCGACCTCATGGCGGACGTGGTTCTCCGACCCACCTTCGCGTCCGCTGAGGTGACCCGCCAGCGGGATCTTCGGCTGGCCGCGATTCTGCAGCAGCGGGACCAGCCCAATGCCGTGGCCAATCTCGTCTTCAACGCCGAACTCTTCCCCTCGGATCACCCCTATCACCGAAGCCCCGGCGGCGATTCGCTCTCCACCGCGGCACTCGATTCCGCCACCGTCCGCGACTTCTACGAGCGGACCATGGTGGCCAAACGCGCCACCCTTCTCGTCACCGGCGACATCACCCTCGCCGAGGCACGGCGGGAGATCGCCACCCGGTTCGGCGGGTGGAAGGCGGGCGCGGCCCTCGAACGTTCGGCACAGTCTCCGCCACCCGTGGACCGGCCCACCACGCTCTACCTGGTGGACAAGCCCGGGGCCGCCCAGTCGGTGCTCTTTCTCGGCCATCGCGGCATCCCGCGCGACCATCCCGATTGGTTTGCCGTCGAGGTCATGAACACCATCCTGGGCGGGTCGTTCTCGTCCCGGCTCATGACCAATCTGCGGGAGACGAAGGGGTACACCTACGGTGCGGGCTCCCGGTTCCAGAACCGGCCGATCCCCGGTCCCTTCCTCGCCTCGTCGCAGGTGCGCACCAACGTCACCGACAGCTCCCTGGTCGAGTTCATGCGGGAACTCGAGGCGATCCGCACCGCGCCGGTGGAGCCCGCCGAACTCGATCGCGCCAAGGCCTATCTGGCGCTGGGTCTCCCTGGAGACTTCGAGACCACGGGGCAGATGGCGGGCCAGCTCGCCGAGTTGCTCACCTATGGGCAGGAGCCGGCGTTCTTCGAGTCGTATGTGCAGAGGGTGATGGGGGTGACGGCGGAGGACGTGCGGCGCGTGGCCCGGACCTGGATCAACCCCGACCGGATGGTAGTCGTGGTGGTGGGGGATCTGGAGAAGGTGCGTCCCGGAATCGAGCGTTTGGGGCTCGGCGCGAGCGAAGTGCGCGAGCCGCGGGAATGAGGGGAGCCCGATGGAGTTGTCATCCCGAGGGCAAGAGGGCCGTCATCCCGAGCCGCAGGCGAGGGATCTGAGACGGTGAACGGTGCACTTCCCGTTGGCTGCGTCCCCGATGGCCGCAAGGCACCCTCCTTCTTCGCGATGATACAGGCGCAGACGCCAAGGTCCGCGTTGAAACCGGCCACACCTGCATCTTTTCGGTCCGCGACCCGCCCGGGTGAGCACGTATGCTTCGTCCATGTCCCGTATCTGGTACGTGTACATCATGGCAAGCCACAACCGGACGATCTATACCGGCATGACCGGCCGGCCCCTGCAGCGCGTCCATGAACATCGCGAGGGCATACTCGGTGGATTCACACGGCGATATCGGGTGACAAAGTTGGTCTACTTCGAGAGTCACACTCACCCCCTGACTGCGGCCACCCGGGAGCGACAGATCAAGAAATGGAGCCGGGCCAAAAGGTTGGCGCTCATCGAACGCCAGAATCCGTTGTGGCTTGACCTGGCGACCGATTGGTTCGGATGACGCAGAGCCCGTCCACGCCGAGCCCAAAGGGACCGTCATCCCGAGGGCAAAAAGGGCCGTCATCCCGAGCCGCAGGCGAGGGATCTGAGACCGTGAACGGTGCACTTCCCGTTGGCTGCGTCCCCGATGGCCGCACGGCAACCTCCGCCTTCCCAACGGCGTGAAGTACAAGGGAACCGTCTCAGATCCCTCACTTTGTTCGGGATGACAGCTCCCAGGAAAGGCATTACCCTACGCCTGCTCCCTACACACTACACCCTCTACTCCCTGGACATGTCCATGCCTACCGCCCACAGCCTACCGTCTACCGCCTAGAATCGTGCTCCTCTCCTCCCGCCGCGCCTACTCCGGCCGCATCATCCACGTGGACCACGACACGGTCCAATTCCCCGACGGCTCCACCGGCACTCTCGAGATGGTCCGCCATCCCGGCGCCTCGGCGGTCGTTCCCTTCCTCGATGATCCCGGAAACGCCGATCCGCGGGTGCTGCTGATCCGGCAGTTCCGTCACGCGGCGGACGGCGTGATCTGGGAGATCCCGGCCGGCACTCTCCAGCCGGGCGAATCTCCCGAGGCCTGTGCCACGCGGGAACTCGCCGAGGAGGCGGGAGTGAGTGCCAGGAGCCTGGAACGACTTACCACGGTTTTCACAACTCCCGGCTTCACCGACGAGCGGATTCATCTCTACCTCGCGGCGGGGCTCAGCACCGTTCCCACCCAGCGCGATGCGGACGAGTTCATTCAGGTGGAAACGGTGCGCTGGTCGGAGGTGGGCCGGATGATCCGGCGCGGAGAGGTGGTGGACGGGAAGTCCCTGGTGGCCCTGATGTACGTTCAGACAATGATGCGGTAGGCGGTAGGCGGTAGGCGGTGGGTGGTAGGCGGTAGGCGGTAGGTGATGGGCGGTTGGCTGTGGGCGGTAGGCGGTAGGGGCGACGCATGCGTCGCCCTTGGCGGACGGTTCCCCTGCAAGATGCCGGAGGATGGGGTCGGCGCTTCAGCGCCGGTCACCGAAGGTGCATCGCGCGGGATTCATCCCGCGTGAGTGGATTCCGGTGGACCGTGTGCCTATGATGCATGGATGAGGACCTACACCTATTCAGAGGCCCGTCAGCGTCTGGCCACCCTCCTGGATCAGGCCCGCCAGGAGGGCCAGGTCCGGATCCGGCGGCAGGATGGCTCCACGTTCATCGTGCAGCCTCTCCGCTCCGAGGAGTCTCCGCTCGACGTTCTTCCGCCGGTTCGGAACCGGTTGCGACCCGGGGAACTCGTGGACCTTGTCCGTACCGAGCGGGAGCGGTCTGGTGACGCGATTCTCGATGCGCTCTCCGGTTCGAGCGTCCGGCCTCCCGCAGGTCGGCCCGGATCCAGATCAACAAGGACCCGAGAAAAGTAGTTGTTGATACAGCTACTATGCTATCGGCTTCTGGAATGGGATATCCCGGGCCAGGTGAGGTGGCTCGCACCACCGGTCCGCCTCCTCGCAATGACGGCACCAGGCCCCGTTCGACGTTTGCCACTGACTCCCTCCTCCCAACGACGGCTGGAGATCCGAGACCAGGAAGATGCACCCGGCCGTGTCAACGGCCTCTCGCCGCCGAGCCCGGGGCGTGAGCCCCGTGGTACAAAAAGAGCGCGCACCCGCTCCGAGGGCGTCCATGGGAACGGAGACCCCTCACCCGGCCACCAAAGAGAGAACCGATCATGGCGCTCGGGCGTAACTAGGAGCCACCCTCCGGGGTGTTCCATGACCCTGCACACCCACGGTCGTCGATGGGGAAGACCCGAAGCCGGGTTCGCGCATCGTTGTCCAGGAGCACTTGATCCACGACATACAGTGAATCCCTCAGCATCGCAACAGCCGGCCTTCCCTCGCTTGACGCGGGAACCTGCCGGTCTGCGCATGACCAGCGACCATCCAGCGAGAGCAGCGTAAGCCAGAGCTGTGCCGTGACCTTCCCTCGTTCCGCCGTCTGGTCCGCATGAACCACCGCGATGGTTCCATCCGGAAGACGACCTATCGCACGAGGAGACGACAGGCTCCCTTGTACTGCTTCGTATGTGAGAGTTGGAATCTCCTTCGCCGTCGGTCGCGTGAGGACACGCTTCCGATCCTCGGGCACTCCCCGGCGATGCAGGACAGGGAGTTCGACAATCGAAAGCAGTGTCCCGTCACTCGTGAAGAGCTCCAGTGTGTTGCGCGCTCCAAAGAGGACGGCGAGGGTATCGTTCCACTCCGTCAGGTAGGCAGAGGCAAAAATCCACAGGGGGGAGGGGCTGACGGCATAGTACTCTGCCGGTGCTTGCAGGAGAGTCTCCAGGGAGTCCGTGGCGAGATTCCACTTGACCACGGCACGAAAGTCTCCTTGATCCAGTGCACCGATGAGGCCGAGCCATGCAGTGCCGCCATCGGTTGCGGCCGAATAGAGCTGATGGCCCGGCATCCCGACGCTCCGGACAAGATCGCCTGTTCGGCGATCGAAGAGGAACATCTGGCGACTGGCGTGATCCATCGCGGCCAGTGTATCACCAAAGAGCGCAACAAATCCCGCTCCGGTAAACTCCCCGGGCCCCCGGCCGGCGCGACCGAAGGTGCCGCGGGGAGTTCCCCTGGGATCATAGCTGACGACCCGATGATTCATCGCGTCGGACAGATAGAAGGCACCGTTTCCTGCCACCGCCAGGTATCCCGGCATGCCAACGGGAAGCGAGTCCGGCTCGTCGAGGAAGATCTCGCGCGTCGGCTCCAGAAGCACGACCTCGTTGCCCGTGGTATCCCCACACGCCATTGTTCCGACCCCCAACGCGCAGAGACAGAACCACGAACAGCAGAGTCTAGCGAGATTCGCCATACTCCTCAGTGGTGTCGAGGAGTTCCAATATGCTCCTGGGTCTGGCACCGGCGAGCGTGTCAGCCCTGACGAGAGAACCCGCAATGAACAAGAGATCCATGGCCTCGGGTAGCGACCTGTTGGAAAGGACGAAATCAAACTGCACTTTGGCCAGCTTCAACCTCCGATCCTCCACACTTGTCGGTTGCCGCGTCAGGCCTAGATGAATCTGCCGACCTTCCTTCTTCAGTTTCCCCCATCGCGCCATGCCGCCCCCGCACGAAAAGCAGGCTTCCGGAGAGTACAACAGAACCACAACGGTATCGTGTGCCTTGACAAGCCTCGCAAGTTCCGGCGAGCCTTCAACCCATGCGGGTAGGTCGAATTCCGTGACGTCAACAGAGTTGCATGATGCCACCGCCGAACTGAGAAGGCACAGGGCCGCCAAGAGTCCCTTGGGAAATCCGAGCGGCCCATCCCCGCAACAAGTCATCTCTTGTCCTTCTTCGTCATGTGTCGCGAGTCGCCTTTCCGGATCAGCCTTCGACGATGATAGTCGGGAGGACCGTACACGCGCACCACGGAAACACCGAGGGACCATTCGAACCGCAGCTGAACTTGCAGTTCCAAGGAGCCCGTCATCGCGGATGCGCCAGTCACCCTCTGCGTTGGCCTCCTGCGTGGGAGTAGCTCCAAAACCGAGAACCGCCAGGACAGTAACTGCCAGGAAGAATCTGGACACTCTCATCGGACCTCCATTCAACGTGGGTTGGTGAACTGCGGCCGGGGTTGGCCATTGCAGTCATTCCTTCAAGTTGCTCTCCAACACGCGACTAAACGATAGAGCCACCTGGTGCGAAGGCCAACACCAGTTTCGGCCATTTCTGGCCAAAACTGGTGGTAACCACCCTCTTCAGATCCCCTTCTTCGTTGACAACGTGTCTTCTGAGAGGTTTCCTCCCATCGTCAGGCCGTTTTTCAGGGAAGGAAGATGGAGATGCGATCCTGGATGATGCTGGGCCCGAACGACAAGACCTCCACTCCGATCACCCCGGCCACCCGCTTCGCCCTCGGCTCCCTCGCCGCCGCTCTCGTCACCGAACCGGACTGCTTCCCCCTCCTCGTCGCCGCCCTGGAGGACCTGCCCCCCTGGGTCCCCCTGCTCGCCGTGGTCCCCGCGCCTCTGGCCACCTCCCTGACGGCCCTGCGCACTCCCCTGGAGCAGGCCCGCGCCGCCCAGTCCGTCGTCGTCCCGCACCCCCTCGCCCAACTCCCCGACGCCGCCACACTCCGCCAATCGGTGAACCAGCGACCCCCCGTTGCACCCTCGACCATGGCCCGCTGGCTCGCCCGCCGACTCCAGCAGCCCTGGCTCGCCCGCCGACTCCAGCAGCCCGCCGAGGTCATCGAAGCCCTCCTCATGGCCTGCCTCGACAAGGACGGCAGCCCCAACGGCGCGTCCCGTCGCACTCTCCACCGCCGGGTCAACGAGATCCTCTCCTGCCGACCCTCCGATCTGGTGCGCCTCCACGACCTCGCCTTCCTTCCGCGCCTCGCCGACAACACCGGACAGCTCGCCGCCAGTGCCGGGACCACCATCACCCGCCTCACCCAGCGGATCCGCCGGGCCCTCGGCCTCACCCTGGCCGGCTACAACGACCGGCCCGGCTGGGAGTGGCCCCTCGAGGCCGCCTGCCGCCACGGATTCGGCCGGGCAGACAGTGGGGAGTGGGGAGTGGGGAGTGGGGAGTGGGGAGTGGGGAGTGAGGAGTGAGGAGTGAGGAGTGAGGAGTGAGGAGTGAGGAGTGAGGAGTGGGCCATGAAGGTACCGCATCGGAAGCCAACGTGAACGCGCCAGGAGCCCTCAACCACCTCCGCCCTGCCGATGACGCATCGGGCGGAACCCCTCGCTCGGCCTTTGAGTTTGGATATCCCGGGGCTCACGCCCCTTGCTCGGCCAGAGGAGGTGGCTCACGCCACCGAGTGCAACTCAAGAAGCTGTTACTTGGGCCCATGGATGTCGCCGAGCGGCTATCCGCCCGTGATCACGCGGGATGAATCCCGCGCGGTACACCTCCGGTGACCGGCACTGAAGTGCCGGACCCTCCCGCCGTACGCCTGCGCCAATCCGGCATCTGCCCTTCAGGGCACTCACGCGCAGCGTGCATCGCGTTGGCTTCAGCCAACGTGAACGCGCCAACCACCGCCTTCCCGATGGCGGCGTCTGTCCCGGCAGGTAGGCCCGGAATTCGTCTCTCCAGGCCAACTTCGGCTCACGAGATTGCCACGTCGGCCTTGTTGCGAGGGCCCGAAGGGCCCGTGGCAAACTCCATGCGCCGCCTCGCGATGACAACCTCGCGCCAGCCATGTCCCGTCGCAAAACGCCAAGCTTGGGCTTACCACCTCACCTATTGCTCCGCCGTCTTCGGCGTGCGACGGAGCCCCCAGCGCATAACGGTCTCCTCCCCGGTCGAGTCGCGCAGCAGGCTGAGCAGATAGTCGCTGCCGATCTCCAACGCCGTGAGCCGAGGCGGGGCCTCGACTTCGCATTGCAGCACGCCACGTTCATCGAACACAAGCCAGGGGGAGGGTTCCTCCCAACCTCCTGAATACCTCTTCACCCAGATCCACCCCACGCGGTCTGTGGCGATCGAGGTCAGGTGCGGCCGCTCGCCCGCAAACTGCGCATCGGGTGGAGGAGCGAATCGTGGAGCCTCCGCGGCATAGTACGCCACATAATCCGCCCGGTCCTGCGCCGTGACCGGGATCGGCGGTGAAGTCCACCGGACGACCCGGCGAACCTGTCCCTTGAGGTCGTGGAACCGCAGCTCGGGCTCGCCGGTGTCTGCGAGAACCAGGTGGTCCCTGCCCACCGTCACCACGGTCGTCTTGCCGAATGACAGGCCGTAGCGCCCGCTTGTCTCACTGAGACCTGTCTCCCATGACTGGCCTTCGGCCAGAAGGGTTGTCGTCCCGGTGGCCAGGTCGTGCCGCCCGTAGGTCTCATCCAGTCGCACCACGCCAGATGTCCGGGGAAAGAACCCCACCCCACCGGGACGCATCAGGAAGGAGCCGTCCCCGAATCTGCCGCCGATGTCGGGATGCTCCGCCGCCCCATCCACCTTCTGTGTCGTCAGGAGCGTCCCCGTGCCATCCAGCACGGTGAGCCGGCGCTGGGCAGCGTCCCAGACGAACAGGGTATCGGCGCCACCGTGGCCGAGCCAAGAAGGAGTGAGGAACTCCCCCGGGCCACGGCCATTGCGGCCGGTGGCATTCTGGAACTGGCCTCCCGCATCGTAAAAGAGAACCTGCCACGTACCGGCGGCCAGGACGGCAATGCGCCCGTCCGAAAGCACCGTCCCTCCACGAACTTGGATCAGTGCGGGCAGGGTGCCCGGGTCGCTCCCGTCTCCTGACCGAATGACAACCTCGGCGGGGGTTGCGATCTCGATGCAGCCCTGGGGCAGATCCGAGGGGTGATTGGAGACAATGGTGACACCGGCACTGTCACGAATGGTCCAGTCTCGGTCCCCGGATGGAGGCATCTCACACGCTGAGAGAGCAGCGGCCCCTACTGCTCCGGCCAACCACCGGAGGTTCATGATGGAGGTTCCTCCGGACCTGCTCGCCGCTTCGCCACCCACCATCGGTTCGGTTCATGGTTGCGCGGATTCCGGAAGAAGAACTCCTCTCCCCGCACGGCAACGAGCGTCGGGGAGGGCGCGATGGCCCACGCCCTGACGCCTGTCGTGTCCATCTGCAGGATTCCCATATCGGCATCCAGCCCGTTCTCCAGGCCCTTGGCCCATTGGACGATGAGCTTGTTGTCCTCGATCCAGAACAGGTTCATCACCATCGTGAACTGCGCCATCCAGGCATGCTGTTCGGCTGCCGTCGTCACGTCCGGGAGGGGGCCCTCTGGAGCCATGAACGGATCGATGGGAATGGGAACCCGCTTCTGCTCTCGTCCGGCAAGGTCGAAGATCACGAGCGTATCCGACAGCATGTGGACTGCGGCGATGCGGTTTCCCCACCGAGAGGTCCGGACCGCGGACATGAAGGTCGTCACCCACTTGTCGAGATGCGCTGGCGGTGCCAAGTACTTCTCTGAGTATTGGCCATTCGCCAAATCGAGGCGAAACAGCGTGGCCGCTACCGGATTTGTGTCGGAGCCGACCAAGAGGACTTCGTGGTCGTTCAGGATCTCGGCGTGGCGCGCCGTACGGAGCGATCGGGGAATGAACCGGGATGGTTCCTCCTGACGAGCCGGGAGGATGGTCAGAGGGCCGGCCAGGTTGACCACGAGAATGTCTCCACCGGGCAGGCGGAGAGCGCGTCCCGGTGACTTGATGGAGTCCACCCGGGCGGTCCCTTCACCGAACACCTCGCGGAGCTTCCCCTGGGGAGAGTACACTCGCACCTGGTGCTCCGCGGCATCAGCCACAAGGAACCCTCCCCCGGAATCGAGGGACACCATCGGGGCTACGGACAGCACCCCTCGGGGCTCTTCCAGTTCCAGCGTATCGTACACCGAGAACACGTCATCGAACTGCTGCCCATCCACCACCATGATCGGATCACGCGCCACCGGATCGGTCGCGGCTCCATTTTCGCGATCCTCCCCGTCGCATCCTCCGAGGCCGCCCAGAAGCGCCAGTGCGAGGCTCAAGTACATCAGTCGATGACGCATTCATTCCTTTCATGGTGGCGCATAGTCGCGGTGGCCACATCCCTCCTTCATAGCCCGTCGCGAAGCGCCGAGTTTAGGCATCAGGCAGCGGACACCCCTTGCTCCGCCAGGTGAGATGGGTCACGCCACCGGGTGCACTTCGATGCATGTTACGGAGCCTGCCCCTCTTCGCTTTCGTGCCTTTTCGTGCTTTTCGTGGTTCCACAACAGTCGCGATGACGGCATCCGGCCATCCATGGATGTCGCCGAGCGGCTATCCGTCCGTGATCACGCGGGATGAACCCGCCCGGTACACCTCCGGTGACCCTGCCCTTCAGGGCACGCACGCGCAGCGTGCATCGCGTTTGGCTTCAGCCAACGTGAACGCGCCAAGAGCCATCAATTACCTCCGCCCGGCCGATGACGAACCAGGCGGAATCCCTCGCTCAGCCTTTGAGTTTAGGATATCCCGGGGCTGACGCCCCTTGCTCGGCCAGGTGAGGTGGCTCACGCCACCGGCATGCACCTCAAAGTGCCGTTACTGAGCCCGTCCCACCTTTCGTGCCTTTTCGTGCTTTTCGTGGTTCCACAACAATTGCGGTGACGGTATCCGGCCATTCATGGCCCGTCGCGAAGCGCTGACATATAGCTTCCAATCCTGGGGAATGGATCCGGCTCTATCGTCCCCCGGCCCCTTTCCCCTCCACCACTTTGAACAACCGGATCGTGCTCCGGGATGTTTCTGGATCGCGGCCGCAGAGCAGCACCAGCCAGTCCCCGTTCAAGTCCCATCCATTGCCGAAAGCGCGGCAGGGGATCACGTAGCGCTTCAGGAACGTCAGATCCGGCGAGAACACATCCGCGAACACCTCCTCCCCCCCTTCCGCGATTCCGACCACCCAGATGCGTCCTGCCCTGTCCCGCGCGAGACCGTGAGTGAAATGAAAGAAGGCGAGATCCTCCGTCCGCAGGGTCCGAGCACGCTGGTCCACCCAGACCTTACCACGACCCATCCGCTCAGCCTGCTTCCGGGTTCGATCGCCCGCTCCAGCTCCTGCGGGGAGCGCTTCCGGGGTCGCACGGATCGGCCGCCCTCGCGCCGTGTGGTACCTCCGGCGTCGAACGCAATCATGGAATAGGTCAGGTCGTTGGCAAGCACCGTTTCGGTGGAACTCCGGTCTGGAGGAAGCACCGCCGGCTGGCGGCGGCTTCCGATTGCATTCGTGCCCGGTTCGAGCGGGAAGAGACGCTCGAAACCGGGGGCCGATGCGTCCAGAAGTGTCCGGTTCCCGCCGGTGGTCAGGGAGAGCCGAACCAGGCTCCAGGGCAGGCCGGCACCGCGAGCGAGGTCCACCGAGTCGTCGGCTATACGGACCGGGAGCCCAACCTGGGAAAGTTGATGAGAACGACGGAACTCCCCGGCCGCCGTGAAGGTTGAGATGCGCAACGTGGTGGGATCGAACGCGTGGAGGAGGGAGTCTCCTTCGAAGAACCACCGGAGAACCACACTGAGTTCACCGGGGCCCTTGCCGGTGGACACACCAAGAAAACGGGTTCCTCCCTCCGGATCCAGAACGCGTAGCATCGCCGTCGTCTCACCCTCCCAGGCTGGGGGCGTGAAGGCGAGGATGCCGCGAGTGGAGACCGCGATGGTTCCCTGGGTCGGGCCGATCGTGTCGAGCACGATCGGCACGGCGACGAGATCGGGGGCGGTGTGCTGTCTGGCGAGAAGCAGACCCGGAGTCACCAGTACCAATCCGGTAACCCCTGCAACCATGAGCATTCTGCCGGAGCACAAGCCTTGCATGCTTTCCATCCTGTGAACGCAGCGGAACAACTTGCCGCATTGTGGCATTGTATACTTACCTAGACACGAGCCGCAACCAGAGGACACGGAGATGTAGTGGCACACCCGACACGCGTGTTCTACTGCTTGAACCTCTACGGCTCAATCGCCGTGCACATGATCGAGGCCAGTCCGTTGAGGATGCTCTGTCCTTCGCCCGACGGCTCGTTCAGCATGCCGCCCCGGGGATCGGGTAACGCACGACCGTCTGCACGTCCTCCTCGGTGAACTCCTTCGTGTACACGGCACGCCGATCGAAGTGGCGGACCCGCACGTCGGTGCCGGGGATCCTGACCGGCGGGATAAGGGCCCCGGTGTGAACGTTGATACCGACCCAGGTGAGCGACGTCCCGTCCGGAAAATCCCGGGGGTTGAACCCGCTCATCCAGAGGCACTCCCCAGCCCCATAAAGCGCGGTGATCTGCGGAGCACTGCCCGCGAAGCTCATGAGCGGCAGGAACAGGCGATGTGCCTCCGCACGCTCGCTGCCGGACATGCCCTCAAGCTGCCTGCGCACCTCCTCCGAACTCCTGATGCTGTAGGTGGCGGTGAAGGCGGCCGCCGTCAGTTGGTCCTCCTCGGAGATCGGAGTGTCCACGCGGGGCCACCGAATCACAGTCAAGGGCTCACCATCCTTCCGGAACACCTTTACCTCGGGCACGTCACCTTCGGCGAGGGCATACCAGTCGTCCCCTACGCTCCAAAGCGGGCGGGGCCCGTACAGCGGTTCACGGAACACTGCGGGTCGGCGCCCCGCCGGTGGCCTCCACAATTCCACGGGCGGAGCGGAGAGCGTGGCCAGGGTGTCGACCACACCGGGGAGGGGCAGCCGGACCCGGAGGATATGCACCACCTGCGGCACGATGGCCTCGCCTCCTTCAGCGACCCCTTCTTTTTCCCGAACCATCACGGCCAGGGTAGAATCGTCGAAGGCGCCAAGGCGGCGGGCCCAATCCTCGATCCCCGCCTTGGTGGGTGTGTCGAGATTGAGGTTTGGACCACGGAACAGAAACTGTCCCCAGTCCCCCGCCACCGGTGGACTCGTCGCCACCGCCGACCCGTCATCGGTGGAGAACATCGTCAGAGTGTTCCCACTCTCCACTCCCTGCGCCACCACCAACCACGGTCCTACCCGTTCCACTCCCCACGGTATCATGAGTTCTCCCGGGCCCCTTCCCTTCTTCCCGATGGTGCGCTCGACTGTCTGCGCACCAAGCCCGAAGAGGTGGATCGCGCCATCGTTTCGATCGAGTACCGCCACCGTGTCGCCGACCGTGGTCACATCTGCCACGTCGGTGAATCCTGGACTCTCCCTTCCCAGCACACGATCACGAGCCAGGGTCTTGATCCCTTCCATTTGTGATGCCACGCTGTTCAGGGACGTTGAGAGCGAGACAACCCTGATCCCGCTGCTGTCGCTAAGGGTCACTGCGAGTGCAGGTGGCTCGTCTTGCCTGCCGCCACATGCCCATAGCGCTGTCAACAGCCCGACGCTTAGCATCTTCAGCAACCTACGCATGCGAGCTGCCGGAGCAAACGACACTGCCCGGAGCCACCTGACCATGTCCGTTCCCACCATTCTTGTTCCTCCGGAGCGATCCAAGGATCGGTGCTGACCGGGGTGAACTACTTATTGCCGAGCCTGCCGTTGGCCATGTGGCCGGGGTGCTGGTGACGAGTACACCGGTCCGTCGGCGGTAAAATCCCGCGCCTACAGCCCCATCCCCCGACGCTTCGGCATGCGCCTGATCATAAACCTAGAACGTCTTCACACGCGATCAATACGTTTCAGGATCACTCGGTTGGGACTTGCCGCTCGCTGCCCGCGTGAAGTCGACCAACACTATTCCTCGATGCACGCACCTGGATTGCGTGGCGTTGGAAGGGTCTCCGGATTTCCATCCGAGACACCCTCCAAGCGTGGGTCTGGGTCAATGAAATAGAGAGTAGGAGTACCGTGAACACCCAAGTCAAACACATCAGAGATTCTGGGAAGAGTGTAGAGAGGCCCGTTCAGTCCATGCCTGCTCATGAAAGCTCCACTCTCCTGCACGTCATTGGTTACCGCTATCCATAGAACCGTGGCCCTCTGCCCATCGAGAAGAACGGTACTGCGACCCGACCAGAGTGGAGCAATCGCCTCACACGCGAAACAGGTAGGGCTGAAGAACAAGGCGATGGCACATTTCGATCCTACAGCGTCGCTCAGTCTTGTACTCACGGTCTTCTCCGGAGGCCCACCAAGATCGCTCCGGCGCAGCGAGACGTCTGGGAGCGTCTCCCCGACCATGCGCGCAACAAACCCGCTTGTGGATCGCCTGAACTGAGAGCGCTCCACCAACTGAGCCGTGGCGGTCGCGAGGAGAACAAGGATTAAGGCCGCAGTTAGATGTCGCACAGGTAGACGGATCCATCCCTGTTGTGCACAGGACTATTCGAGGAATAGGTGGTCAGACACAGCCACCCTTCGTGGCTGTGTCTTGCCGACCCGCCAGATTGAACCGTGATGATGCTTCTGCGGCTCTCTATGGCTCCAGACCCGTTGGGGCGCACGTCGCTGGAGTACAGTGTGTGAACGGGAAGTAGTCGCAGAACGCCGCAGGAGTCCCAACCCAGTAGCAGTCCAAGAAGTAACCGGGTTCATCGGCCTCGGCGGGGCGTGCTTCAAACAGCACGGCGTTGACTGCGATCAGTGCGGCGACCAGCCAGAACCGAGGGGACTTCAGATACCTCATGTTCGCCTCCGTTGGGAAAGGGTTCTCGATGTCACGTTGCAGCAGAAGCCCGAAGTCGCATTCTCCGACCTCCGATGTGCGCATCAATATTGAGGTTGCCACCTGGTCCGCCAACACCACTTTCGGCCATTTCTGGCCAAAACTGGTGGTAACCACCCTCCTCAGAACCTCTCCCTCCTTGACAACACGTCTTCTGAGAGGCTTCTCTTATCGGCAGACACCGGAAGAGGAAGAGAGAGATGCGATCTTGGACAGTTCTGGGCCCGAACGACAAGACCTCCACTCCGATCACCCCGGCCACCCGCTTCGCCCTCGGCTCCCTCACCGCCGCTCTCATTACCGAACCAGACTGCTTCCCCCTCTTGGTCACCGCCCTGGAGGACCTGCCCCCTTAGGTTCCTTTGGTCGCCGTCACCCCCGAGCCTCTGGCCGCCTCTCTGACTTCCCTGCTCACCCCTCTGGACCAGGCCCGCGCCGCTCAGTCCGTCGTCCTCCCGCACCCCCTCGCCCAACTCCCCGACGCCGCCACCCTCCGCCAATCGGTGAACCAGCGGCCCCCCGTTGCACCATCGACCATGGCCCACTGGCTCGCCCGCCGGCTTCAACAGCCCGCCGAGGTCATCGAAGCCCTCCTCATGGCCTGCCTCGACAAGGACGGCTGCACCAACGGTGCGTCCCGCCGCACTCTCCACCGCCGGGTCGACGAGATCCTCTCCTGCCGACCCTCCGATCTGGTACGCCTCCACGACCTCGCCATCCTTCCGCGCCTCGCGGATAACACCGGACAGCTCGCCGACACCGCCGGGACCACCACCACCCGCCTCGCCCAGCGGGTCCGCCGGGCCCTCGGCCTCACCCTGGCCACCTACAACGCCCGCCCCGGCTGGGAGTGGCCCCTCGAGGCCGCCTGCCGCTGCGGATTCGGACGGACAGGTGGGAGTGGGGAGTGGGTAGTGGGGAGTGGGGAGTGGGGAGTGGGCCATGAAGGTACCACGCCGGAAGCCAACGTGAGCGCGCCACGAGCCATCAACAACCTCCCCTGCCGAGGACCAATGAGGCGGAACCCCCTCGCTCAGCCTTTGAGTGTGGATGTGGATGTCCCGGGGCTGACGCCCCTTGCTCGGCCAGAGGAGGTGGCGCACGCCACCAGTCTGCTCCTCGAAACGAAGAGCGGTACGAAGCCCACCCCTCATCTCTTTCGTGCCTTTTCGTGCTTTTCGTGGTTCCACACCGTCCCTCCAACGTGCGCCATTCCTGCGCCAACCCGGCATCTGCCCTTCAGGGCACTCACGCGCAGCGTGCATCGCGTTGGCTTCAGCCAACGTGAAGGTGCCGACCACCGCCATCCCGATGACGGCATCGCCTTCGCCCCCTCGCAACGACGGCTGGAGATCCGAAACCAGGAAGATGCACCCGGCCGTGTCAACGGCCTCTCGCCGCCGAGCCCGGGGCGTGAGCCCCGTGGTTCAGAAAAGGCGCACGCCACCAGTCTGCTCCTCGAAACGAAGAGCGGTACGAAGCCCACCCCTCATCTCTTTCATGCCTTTTCGTGCTTTTCGTGGTTCCACACCGTCCCTCCAACGTGCGCCATTCCTGCGCCAACCCGGCATCTGCCCTTCAGGGCACTCACGCGCAGCGTGCATCGCGTTGGCTTCAGCCAACGTGAACGCGCGGAGAGCGACCAACCAGCTCCGCCCTGCCGATGACGCATCAGGCGGAACCCCCTCGCGTAGCCTTTGAGTTTGGACGTCCCGGGGCTCACGCCCCTTGCTCGGCCAGAGGAGGTGGCTCACGCCACCAAGCCACCAGTCAGCCTCAAGAGATGTAACTGAGCCCGTCCCACCTTTCGTGCCTTTTCGTGCTTTTCGTGGTTCCACAGGGATCAACCCGAAGCAGGGCGGCCATTCATACGAGCGGGGAGTAGAGAGTAGGGAGTGGGGAGTGGGGAGTAGGGGGGGAGGGCCAGACGGTCACCTGACCGCCGCCGACCCAAAACCGTGCAGCCGGGGAACAGCACGAAGGCCAACCGCCGGTCTCCTCGAACCTGCGTCTGTTCACGAGATTGCCACGTCGGCTTCGCCTCCTCGCAATGACTGTTCCGGCAGGAAGGCCCGCCATTCGTCTTTCCACGCCGGCTTCGGCTCACGGGATTGCCACGTCGGCTTCGCCTCCTCGCAATGACGACATCTACTGCGTCGGAGGGCGGCTCACGAGCCGCCCCTACAGCCACCCCTACAGAGCCGCCCCTACAGCCGCCCCTACGACTTCCCCCGCGATTCCTTATCTTCCTCCCATGGCCACCCACGACTTCGACGCCCTCTTCCGCACCCTCAAGACCGGCGAACTCCACGCCGTCTACTATTTGTACGGTGCCGAGCACCAGCTCAAGGACGAAGCGGTCCACGCCATCCTCGACCAGGCCCTCGACCCCGGCCTCCGCGACTTCAACCTCGACCTCCGGAGCGCCTCCGACCTCACCCCGGACCAGATCCCCGGCATCTGCAGCTCCCTCCCCATGATGGCCGACCGCCGCGTCGTCGTGATCCGCGACACCGAGGCCTGGGCCCGGAAGAGCAAGGGAAAGGCCGCCGTCCTGGCCTATCTCGAGCGCCCCGCCCCCGAAACTGTCCTCGTTCTGGTCCAGACCAGCGACGCCGCGCCGGATGCCGACCTCGCCAAGCACGCCTGGACCGTGGAACTCGCTCCCCTCCCGCCGGAACGTGCCGCCCGCTGGGTCCAGCGCCGCGCCGAGGGAATGCAAGTCACCCTGACCCCCGAAGCGGTGGAGCACCTGGTACGCGTCACCAACGCCTCCCTCGGTTCCCTCGCCTCCGAACTCGCCAAGCTCTCGGGACTCTCCGGAGACGACCCCATCGGGATCGACCGGGTCGGCGCCCTCCTCGGCGTGCGCCACGGCGAAACCCAGTTCGACTGGCGCGATGCCGCCATGGATGGAAACACCGCCCGCGCCATCTCCCTCACCGGTCCGGTTCTCCAGCAATCGGGGGTCTCCGGCGTCCGCCTCGTCACCCTGCTCGGCACCACCCTGGTCGGGCTCGGACTCGCCCGCACCCTCTACGACCAGGGGAAGCGGGGCCGAACCCTCGAGTCGGCGGTCTTCAACACCCTCCGCAAGGCCCGCCTCTGGGGAATAGACTATAAGGAGACGGCCGCCGCCTGGAGCCGCTGGGCCGGCCGCTGGCCCATGGACCGGGTCCGCGCCGGAATCCGCCACGCCCGCTGGGCCGACGAGGCACTGAAGAGCACCACCCTCTCGGACGAGGGCGCCATCGTCATCGACCTCCTTCTCCGCCTCCAGGGTTCCCGGAAGGCAGCCGCATGACCACCCGACTACACCTCCTCCCCGTCCTGGCTCTCCTGGCGGGATTGATTCCGCCGGCCCGGGCCACCGCCCAGGAGGACCCCCGTCTGCAGGACGCCGTCCGCCTGGCCCGCGAAGGACTCGGCGATTCCGCCCGCGCCGTTACCCGCACCCTGCTCGACGCCACACCGACCACGAGTGCCCTCTATCCCGAGATTCTCTACACCCAGGGCCTCGTCGCCGGGAGCCTCCAGGACCGGCGCCTCGCCCTCCAGCGCGTCACCGTCGAATTCTCCCTCTCTCCCTGGGCCGACGACGCTCTCCTCCTCCTCGGCCAGCTCGACTACGCCATCGATGACCCCGCCGGCGCGCTCCGCTACTTCGAGCGCCTCCTCTCCGACTACCCCGAGAGCCCGATCCGGGCCGCCGCGGCGCTCTGGGGCTCCCGGGCCGCGTGGGAACAGCGCAATACCGCTAAAGCCTGTCGCTTTGCCGCGCTTGGAATTGCGGCGGGCACGGACGACGTGGAACTCCGGAACCAGCTCAACTTCCAGCAGCAGCGGTGCGACGCCCCGTCCGCCGTGACCCCGGCACCAACGCCTCCTCCCCCGGCTCCGGCACCACCCCCGGCGCAGACCGGACCGGTCTACCGCATCCAGGCCGCCGCACTGCAGACCCGGAGCGACGCCGACCAGCTCGCGGCCCGGCTCAAGGCCCTCGGGTTCGAGTCGGTCGTGGTGCATGAGGGCCGTTTCTACAAGGTCCAGGCCGGCCCCTTCCGCACCCGCGACGAGGCCCGAGCGGCCCTGCCTCGCATCCGGGAGCGCTTCGGGACCGGGCCGTTCATCGTCGTCGTCCGATGACCGGTGGGAACGGCGGCACCACCACACCGCTCCTCAAGCAGTACCGGGAGATCAAGGCGAACCATCGGGACGCCATCCTCTTCTTCCGAATGGGCGACTTCTACGAGATGTTCTTCGAGGACGCCGAGATCGGGGCCCGCGCCCTGAACATCACCCTCACCTCCCGGGGCGACGGAGTCCCCCTGGCGGGGGTCCCGGTCAAAGCAGCAACGGAGTATCTCAAGCAACTACTACAGGCGGGGCACCGCGTCGCCATCTGTGAACAGGTCGAGGACCCCAAGGCCGCCCGCGGCATCGTCCGGCGGGAGGTGGTGGAGACGCTCACCCCCGGGGCCATGCTCGAAGACGGCTGGCTCCCGGGAGGCCGGAACAACTTTCTCGTGGCGCTGGCCTCCGATTCCGCCGGTGGCGAGGCGCCCGACGTCGGGATCGCGGCGATCGACCTGAGCACCGGGGATTTCGTTCTGGAGACGGCATCGGCCGCCGGGTTGGCCGAGGTGCTCGGCCGGCTCAACCCCGCAGAGCTCCTCCTCCCCGCCGGTTCCACCTGGGCCGACCTCCCCAACGTCATGCAGACCCGGCGGGAGGCGTGGGAGTTCGATTCCGAACTCGGCTACCCGGAACTCTCCCGCCGTTTCGGCATTGCCTCCCTCGACGGGCTCGGCATCACTCCGGCCGACCGGGCCGCGGTGGCCGCCGCCGGTGCCCTCCTCCGCTATCTCGGCGACCTGCAGCCCGGGGGAATCCCGCACCTGGCCCGTCCGGTGGTTCGGCGCCCCGAGGCGTATATGTGGGTGGACGAGATGACGCGCCGCAACCTGGAGCTGGTGGAGCCGCTCCGCGGCGATGCCCGGGGAGTCACCCTTCTGGAGAACATCGACGCCACCGTCACGCCGATGGGGGCCCGGTGTCTCCGCCGCTGGCTGCTGTCCCCCCTTTCCGATCCCGACACGATTCGTCGGCGGCACGACGCGGTGGAACTTTTCGTGAAGGATGAACGGGGACGGGACTCCCTCCGGGCGGCACTCGACGGCGTCCGGGACCTGGAGCGTCTGGGGGGCCGGGCCGCCGCGGGACGCGCCACCCCGCGCGAACTCGGAGCCCTGCGGGACTCGCTGCTTCGGCTTCCCGGAATCCGAGACGCCCTCCAGTCTCTCCGCGGCGCCGATGCCGACGGCCTCTTGATCGAACAGGCCGCGGCGTTCGACCCGCTCGACGATCTGGCCACGCTGCTCGCGGCGGGCCTCGAAGACCGTTTGCCGGTGTCGTTGGGAGACGGGGGCGTGATCCGGCAGGGACACGACGCCGAACTGGACGAGAGCCGCGCCCTGCGGGACGGCGGGAAGCAGTATATCGCGGGGTTGCAGCAGCGGGAGCGGGAGCGGACCGGAATCCCCTCCCTCAAGGTCGGGTACAACAAGGTCTTCGGCTACTACCTCGAAGTAACCCACACCCACACCGCGCGGATCCCCGCCGACTACGAGCGGCGCCAGACGCTCACCACCGCCGAGCGGTATGTCACGCCCGAGCTCAAGGAGTACGAGGCGAAGGTGCTCGGCGCCGAGGAGCGGATGACCACCCGGGAGGCGGAGCTGTTCGGGGCGCTCCGCACCCGCGCCGGCGAGGCCGTCGGCCGGATCCGGAACACGGCCCGTGTCCTGGCCCGGCTCGACGTCCTCGCCGGCCTGGCGGAGATCGCGGTGCGCCATCAGTATGTGCGGCCCGAGATCACCGCCGAGTTCGACCTCACCCTCACCGCCTGTCGCCACGCGGTCGTGGAGCGGATGATGGCGCGGGAGTCCTTCATCCCCAACGACGTCCACTTCGATGCCGGCGCCCGGGTCCTTCTCGTCACCGGCCCCAACATGGCGGGCAAGTCCACCATCCTGCGCCAGATCGGCCTCGCCGTGATCCTGGCCCAGATGGGGAGTTTCATCCCCGCCGGCGCGGGCCGGATCGGGGTGGTGGACCGGCTCTTCACCCGGGTCGGCGCGAGCGACAACCTCGCCCGCGGCCAGTCCACCTTCATGGTGGAGATGGCGGAGACGAGCGCCATTCTCCACAACGCCACTCCCCGGAGCCTGGTCCTGCTCGACGAGATCGGCCGCGGCACCTCGACCTACGACGGTGTCGCCATCGCCTGGGCCGTGACGGAGCACCTGCACGACCACGCCGGCTGCAAGACGATGTTTGCCACGCACTATCACGAGCTGATGCAGCTTCCCGAGCGCCTGGCCCATGCCCGGAACTTCAACGTGGCGGTCCGGGAAACGTCCAGCACCGTGGTCTTCCTCCACCGGCTGGAGCCGGGCGGCACCGACCGGTCCTACGGCATCCACGTGGCCCAGCTTGCCGGGCTTCCCCGGCCCGTCGTCTCCCGCGCCACCGAGATCCTTGGGCAGCTCGAGGGGAAGCACCGGATGGTGCCGGGAACTCCGCCGACCGTGGATCCGGGCCAGCTCGCTCTCTTTGCCTCCGGGCCCGACCCCCTGGTGACCGAGCTGCGGGGAATTGACGTCGAGTCGCTCACTCCGCTTCAGGCGCTCAACCGGCTCGCCGATCTCCAGCGCCGGGCGGGTCGCCCCTCATGACCCGTCGGGGTCTGGCCCTGGTCCTTCTGGTTGCGGCCTGTCGGGCCCCGGATGACGCGACGGTGGCCCTCCCCCCCGTCTCCAGCAGCGTGCGCCCCGGCGACGAACCCCCGACTCCGGTGAATGCCAATTCTCCGGTGGTCTATCCTCCGGCGCTCCTCGCCGAGCGGATCGGCGGTACCGTCCTGCTTCGCCTCTACATCACGGCCCAGGGGGTGGTGGTCCCCGACAGCACCCGCATCGACGAGTCGAGCGGCTACCCGGCCCTCGATTCGGCCGCCGTTCTCGCGGCGCCCCAACTCCGTTATTCTCCCGCCTTGCGGAGCGGCATGCCGGTGGCCACCGCCTTCCGTCAACCGGTCCTTTTCGTTCCGCCCCCCCCTCCCGCAGGAGGCTCCATCCCATGACGTCCAGTCCCGCCACGCCGCAACACCTCACCCCCTACGACTCGGTGCTCGACACCATCGGGTGGACCCCTCTCATTCGCCTGCAGCGCGTGGGGGCCGGGATCCGCACACCGGTGTACGGCAAGGCGGAATACGCCAACCCCGGCGCGTCGGTGAAGGACCGGATCGGGCTTGCCATCATCGAGGATGCGGAGCAGCGAGGCGAGCTGAAGCCCGGTGGGATCATCGTCGAGGGAACCTCGGGCAACACCGGCGTCGGGCTCGCGATCGCCGCCGCCCTCAAGGGCTACCGCTGCATCTTCACGATGCCCGACAAGATGAGCCAGGAGAAGGTCCGCCTCCTCAAGGCCTACGGCGCCGAAGTGGTGATCACGCCCACCGCGGTTCCCCCCGATCATCCCGACAACTACGTCATGAAGGCGAAGCAGATCGTGAAGGACACCCCGGGCGCGATCCTCGCGAACCAGTTCTACAACGACGTGAACCCCGAGGCCCACTACCGGACCACCGGCCCGGAGATCTGGGAGCAGACCGGCGGCAAGGTCACCCACCTGGTGGCGGGCGCCGGCACCGGCGGCACCGTGAGCGGCACCGGCAAGTATCTCAAAGAAAGGAACCCCGGAATAAGGGTCATCGCCGGGGATCCCGCGGGTTCGATGTACACCCACTATTACCACCACCGGTCAATGGAGGGCATCGCGGGTGCGCCCTACAAGGTGGAGGGGATCGGAGGGGACAAGGCACCCACCACCGTCTGGTGGGATCTGATCGACGAGTTCCGCCAGCTTCCCGACCGCGACGCCTTCGCCATGGCCCGGCGCCTTGCCCGGGAGGAAGGGATCCTGGTCGGCGGTTCGGCGGGCCTCAACGTGGCCCTGGCCTTCCAGGTGGCGCGCGAGGTGGACGACCCCGATGCCTGTATCGTCACCATCCTCTGCGACACCGGTGAGCGCTACCTCTCCAAGCTCTTCAACGACGAGTGGATGGCCGAGAACCAGATGCTCGAGATGCCGCGCCTCACGGCCCAGGATCTCCTGGCCCACCCCCGGACCACCGGCGCGCCGACGCTGGTGAGCGTGGCTCCCGCAGCCGCGGTGCGCCAGGCGCTCAACCTCATGAGCACCTGGGGTGTGAGCCAGATCCCGGTGGTCGAGGATGGCACCTGCGTCGGGGGCCTCATCGAATCGTCCCTCATGGCACACGCCCTCGGCCAACCCCAGGTTCTCGATCGACCGGTCCGGGAGGTGATGGATCCCGCTTTCCCCGTGGTCGAGGCCACCTTCCCCGCTGACCGCCTGGCCTCGATGCTGAGCCGCGAGACTCCCGCGGTGCTCGTGAGAGAGGGAGACACCCTCACCGGAATCATCAGCAGGTACGACCTGCTGCACCGGATGATCGGTCGCTAGGACCAGGGAGACCCGCATGCGCATCGCTGTTCTCACCGGCGGCACCTCCACGGAACGGGACGTGGCCATCGCCTCCGCCGTGCAGACCGTGGCCGCCCTCCGGAGCCTCGGTCACGACGTGTCCGTCGTGGACACCGCCCGGGGCACCATCGCGCCGCCGGACGAGGAGCCGCTCCTTTCGGGAAAGGTGGGCGTCACTCCGCCCACGAACGAGTCCCTGGTGACACTGGAGCGAGGTGTGCTGCTGTCGAGCCTGGGGTCGCTCCCCGTCATCCGTCAGGCCGACGTTCTCTTCCTGGCACTCCATGGCGGACGCGGTGAGGATGGCACCATCCAGGCCGTGCTCGACGTCGTGGGAGTGCCGTACACCGGAAGCGGCCAGCTCGCCAGCGCCGTGGCGATGGACAAGGACATCTCCAAGCGGCTCTTCCAACTGGCCGGCGTGCCCACCGCGCCCTGGCTCATGGCCCCTCCGCCAGTCGACGCCCGGGAGATCGAGGACCGGCTCGGGTGGCCGGTGGTGGTCAAGCCATCCAAGCAGGGAAGCACCGTGGGGCTCAGCATCGTGCGGGCCCCGGCGGACCTCCCCGCCGCCCTCTCCCTGGCCGGCCGTCACGACGACGAAATCATGATCGAACAGTTCATCCCGGGGCGGGAACTGACCGTGGGGATTCTCGACGGGCAGGCCCTCGCTGTCGGAGAGATCATTCCCCGGCACGAGATCTTCGACTACGAATGCAAGTACACCCCGGGGATGAGCGAGGAGATTTTCCCCGCTCCCATCCCTCCCGCCGTGGCAGCCGAATGCCGCCGCCTCGCCCTCCTGGCCCACCATGCCCTCAAGCTGGGCGGGTACTCCCGGGTGGATTTCCGCTTGACACCGGAGGGAGAATTGCTCTGTTTGGAGGTGAACACGCTGCCCGGTCTCACGGCCACCAGCCTCCTCCCCCAGTCCGCGGCGGCCGTCGGAATCGCCTTCCCCGACCTCTGCGAGCGGATCTGTGCGGCGGCGGTTCGACCGGGTCGGGGGTGACCGGCCCGTTCCTTGCTTGGAACCAAGTGAGGGCCTGGCTCGTCAGACAAGGTACAAGGAACTCAACAGACCCGGCCGGGCTCGAACCCGGCCGGCAGCGGGAAGCAGGGCCGACAATGGATTCCGAGGCGCAGGACACCACCATCTCCCCCGTGATCGGGCGGATACTCATCGTCAATGCGGTGGTGCATCTGGTGTTGTCCACCATCCTCACCTCGGCAGTTTTTTCCGAGTCGCTCCAACTGATCCCCGACCAGGTCGCCACCCGACCGTGGACCCTCTTCACGGCGATGCTGGTCCACTCCTCTCTGGGCCATCTGGCCCTGACCTCGCTCGGTCTCCTGGTGTTTGGACCGGCGGTGGAGCGTCGGCTCGGGCCTGGTATTTTCTTTGGCTACTACCTCATCCTCGGTCTTGGGACGTCGTTGTTTGCGCTGGTGCTTGCCCGGGTCGGTGAGCTTCCCCCCGTGGTGGGTCCCTGGGGCGTGGTGGTGGGGATGGCGGTGGCGTACGGCTCCATATACGGCAATCGGGCGGTGCCGGTCTTTGCCCTTCCGCTCACGGTTCAGTTGCGGACTCTGGTGTGGGCGATGGTGGGCGTGGTCGGCTTCGGCGCGCTCTGGTTCCGGTCGGGGGGGCTCTTCCACCTGGCGGACATGGGGGCCGTGATCGCGGCGATGACCTTTCTCCGGCTCCGCGGGATCGTCCCCGCGGCCGACGATGCGGAGGAGCGTCCCGCGCCTCCGGTGGCGGCGGCACCGATCCGGCTCCGGGTCGAGGCTGCGTCGGCCGAACGGTCGAGTGCGGCCCCGCGGGGTGGGATGGAGCGGGAGGGGCCGGAGGAGGAGATCGCGGGTCCGACGCCTGGCGAGGAGATCAACCGGGTGCTCGACAAGATCAGCGCGGAGGGGATGACGAGCCTGACCGAGGCGGAGCAGCAGTTCCTGCGGGAGCTGTCCCGCCGCAAACGGGAGGGGTCAGAGTAAGGGGCGACGCCGGAGGGAAGATCGACCATCAGCGCTCTGCCGAAACCAGAATGACAGGCCCCTCCGGCCTGCAATATACTCCTATGGCGCAGGCGGAGCACCCGCGTGTTTTTTTGCAGCATGACAGTACCGGCCAAAGACGATTCGCCATTCATGCCGCGTGAAATCACCGTCCGGTGCGCCCACTACCGGAGTGGGCACACCGTACGGCCCGCTACGCTAACAGCAGGGTTCCGTTAGTCCACACCACCGGGCACAGAGGAATGAGCCATCTGGATTCCCCGACTTGATGTAGAGATCTCGCATGTCTGGCTCAAGTTCTTGAGCGTCGACCATCGTGGGAGCTGTCACGACACCAGTGACGAGCACGGCGACAGCGAGGAGAAACAACGGAAGGACGATGCGCATGGCTGCACCTACTTTCCTTGCGAGCAGCACCAGCGCCCGTTGTAGGGAGGTTCAGCGCAGGCGATTTGGGCGCAGGTATAAGTCCCATCGGCATTGCAGCCGATCACGAGCATGTGCCCTTCCTCGAGTGCCTGCCCTTCGCTTTCCGTGACGCCACTTCCGGCCCCGAGGGTCCCCAACACGGCCAACACGAAGACCCCCTTCTTTCGCAGATTGACTTTCATTACCGTTCCTCCACGCTAGAGTTTGTTGTTGCCTGCGGCCTCCCCACACCCTCAGCTACATCAGGAGTGGTTGTCAACCAACGAATACCGTCAAGACCATCACGCAGCACGATCCTTGTGGCTTCGTGTCCGGACGACGAATCACCCAACAGTGCGAGGACCATATGTGTCTTGAAGAGCGGTCCGAAGGCATGGTCAGGTTGCTCGATTACAGGAAGGGACACTTTTTCTTGCCGGACAAAATCACAGACGAGAGAGGCATCAGATGCGGGTACAACAATCAGCATCCGTCCCTCCGTCACCGCCGCCGCTGTCCGCATGAGGGCACCCGCGCTCCGACAACTGAGACACTGTTGGGCTGTGATCAGCAAAACACCGGTCGCGGGAGATCGCATCTCCGTCCCGCAGGAAACCGCCTTTCCGAGAAGACGTACCCGGTGCAGAGACTCTCCCACTTCACCCCATGCGGCACCGGCTTGGATTCCTCCATGCCCTGGCCGCGACGTGAAGGGCCCTCTTGAGTCACGATCACAACCCAATCCTCCCAAGGCGAGAAGAACAATCGCCCACAACGTCACGAACGGACCCCCGCGTGCCCTACCGCTGAACACGGTAGACACCAAGCGTAACGTTGGAGTGATCTTCGGGGTGCAGGATCGTGAACACGGAGTCCCCAGTTACTAGGACCGGCGGAGGTGCTCCTGTCAAGGTGCGCCATCTACCGTCACTGGTCCTGGCGGCAAGCAACATCGGATCACCATAGTTCAGGACCCCTTTCACGAAGGGCACCAGGAGCAACTCAGGGCTGGCCAGGACTGTGGCTGCTATGTGGAACCCCCGCTGCCAGGACACCAGATCCTTCACGGTCATCGATGGACCACCATCCGGTGGGGAGGGAGGAACATATTCAGGAACGTTTACTTGCGAGACTTGGACGGAACCTGAAGGGAGGTGCAGCGACACCAGTCGGTTGGTGAGGGTGGATACAATTCGAGCGGTGTCACCGCTCGCCGCCACCCAGTACTGGGTCAGCGAGCGCCAGCCCGGATATTCCGGGGAAGCAGACGGTCCAATCAAACGGACGGGAATATGTCGACTCAGGACGGCCCCGGTAGTATCGATTCTGGCCACTGCGAAGGAATCGCCAGTCGAATCACCGGATACCCCGGAAACGAGGAAGCCATCATGTGTCAGCTGAAACCCCATGATCGGCACGAGACCCAAGTTGATGGAACGCACATAACCGCCCTCCTTATCAAACCATGTGACCCGGCCAAGCTGAGCGTCGCCAACAATCAACTGATCTTCTTTCGTGAAGCGAGGAAAGCGAGGCTGGGAAAACTCACCGGGACCTTCGCCCTTTCGGCCAATGACGGAAACGAGGTGCCCGTCACGTGCGTAGAGCTTGACGTTGCCCTCGGATGCGTCCGCGATGGCGATGGTCCCCTCGCTGTTGACATCCAACCCGGATATCCGAACCAATGGCTGATCCGGTGGCTGCTCCAGTGTGAGCGAATCGGCCAACGTGAACACATCCGTGAAGTGCCCCACAGGAGCGTTCACCACCGACTCGGGCCAGGCCTCTTCCGAGGGAGCACCACGAGGTTCCTGTACACAACCGAGTCCTAGATACAGAGAAACGAGAACACCCGTATGGGCAACTGCTCGCACGATTCTCCATTCTAATCGGTGGATCATGAAATCTCCGAACCATCAGTAGGAAAGCAGACACCCGTCTGCGATTGCCCGGTACAAGCAGCGAAACCAGATCGTGCACCCTCGTTTGCGGGCGCACTTCTCCGTACCGCGGGTCAACCTCCTCGTTCACCTGGTATTCCCGTGCCGTTCAGAGTGGAGCGGCGACTCCCTCAACTTGGTGAACGACACGAGATCCCGACACCCTCAACTTGTCGGTGTTCCAGTAAGCCTCGCGTTGGCATGACTGTTGCGGGGCGGCGCCATCCCGTCTGTGGCTGGATCTCTTGACTGCCTGTCTGACGCCTGTGTACCATCCACCCTTCGAACACCGCGCGACAGAACACCTCATCGGAATCGTACGGGTGCCGTGAGAGGAGGACGGTCAATGGAGGGATTGCCACCTCAAGCCCGCGAACGGCTACTGCGCGTTCTCGATCTCCTCGCACAGGGGAATGGTGCGAAGCAGATCGCAGGCGATCTGGCGTTGGACAAGAAAGTCGTACAGGATGCCTTCGGGGACATCCGCCGCTGCCTTGGCGCTCGCACGCTCCCTCACGCAGTGGCTATCGCCTTCCACAACGGAGTCCTCGATGGCAGGGCCTCCGAGGGACGGGTGGTGTCGCTGTCGCCGCGATTGACCGACGTGCTGGCGCTGGTTGCGCAGGGGTGGCTCGCCAAACAAATTGCCGGAGACTTGCGCCTGACCACCTGGACGGTCCAGGATTACTTCAGGCAGATACGCCACCGCCTCGGCGCCCACACCCTTTCCCACGCGGTGGCCATTGCCTTCCAGAACGGGCTCCTCTCCGGTGCTACCGCCCGCCCTATCCCCGATTCCGCCCTCCGCATGAATCCGGAATCCGACACGCTGCCCCGTACTGCGGGGGGGGGGGGGGGGAGGAATTTTGGGGCTGGGGAAGGCTGGTTTTCCCCGGCGCCCCCTTCACCCCCCCTTCTTCCGTGCCCGCTGGCCGCCCCCCCCTCCATTTGGTCTGGCCCGATTCCGGCCTCCAATCCCCTGACCTGTCTGGTCTTTTTCCGCCACCCCATGGGGCCAGCACCCCGGTCACGAGGATCAGAATGAGCCTTGGGCTATACATGTGACCCTCGTTGTGTATATATGTGGCTGCTTTCTATACACATTGTTGGCGACATGTAAACAAAGCTGGCTATGTCTATACCCCCCTTGACCTCAATTCATCCGTCTCGGTTTGAGGTGCCGTCAGTACTGAAGCATCTGGCGACCGCGTCGCGGCAACTTGCTGAGTTCAAGGGGGTGGTGGCATCGATTCCCAACCAGCAGATCCTCGTGAGCACACTTGGAATCCAGGAGGCCAAGGCCTCCTCGGAGATATCAAGGATGGGGCCGGAAGGGTGATCTATACACCTCCACAGGACGCCCGGACGATCGTCGCTCTCATGGAGGAGCTCGAACAGTTCATCAATGATCCGGAGGATTCCTTCATCGATTCGCTGATTCGGATGGCACTGGTTCATCATCAGTTCGAGAGTATCCATCCGTTCTATGATGCCAATGGGCGGACCGGGCGGATTGTGAACGTGCTCTATCTCGTGAAGGAGGGACTCCTGGATATCCCGGTCCTCTACATGAGCAGGCACATCGCGCGGACCAAGGGGGAATACTATCGGCTTCTGCACGAGGTCCGCACGAACGATGCCTGGGAGGAGTGGGTTCTGTACATGCTCACGGCGGTCGAGGAGACCGCCCGCGAGGGGATCGCGACGGTGGTGGCGATTCGAGAGGCGCTGCTGGCGGCAAGCACGAGGTGCGCCGGAGGTACAGGTTCTACAGCCAGGATCTGATCAACAACATCTTCTCCTACCCCTACACCAGGGTGAAGTTTCTTGCGCAGGAACTCAGCGTATCTCGCATTACCGCCACCAGGTATCTCGATGAGTTGACGGCCGGGGGAGTACTTGCCAAAGTGAAGGTCGGGAGATCGTGCCCGCGCTGCCGCACCAGATCGTGGCCACCCGGATCGCGGGGGCGTTTCTTCAGGCGCTCAAGGCTGAGCCTGGTGCTCTGGTGACCGCTCCCGGGGTTGTCCGTCTCCCCCCGAAGACAGAGCTGCCGCCCGATATCCTGGTGTCACGGAAGCCCGGCCCGGGATCCACGTGGGACGACGTGACGGAGCACTGGCTCGCGGTGGAGGTTCTGAGTCCCGCCTCCCGCCTCTACGACCGCACCTACAAACGGGACGCCTATCTCCAGCTTGGTGTTGCGGAGGTCTGGCTGGTGGACCT
Organism: Gemmatimonadales bacterium; assembly: GCA_039794085.1. Lineage (GTDB taxonomy): Bacteria > Gemmatimonadota > Gemmatimonadetes > Gemmatimonadales > GWC2-71-9 > OFTM291. The sequence continues at coordinate 20,406 of JBDIWC010000022.1, read as the reverse complement.
GGAGGCTCGGCGGGTCTTCGTCTCCTCCACGCAGCCGAAGCGAACCGACGAGCCCTGCACCGAGGTTGTCACGTGGCGCTCTCCCGACATGGGGACGACGGTGGAGATCTCGCTCGCGGAACTCTTCGCGGACATCTGATCGACCTTTATTAACTGCAGGGACATCCCACCCCGCTGAGCCCACCCTGCCATCCCGTCATCACGGCGCGGAACGTCTCCACGTCAAGGCTCTGCTCCCCGTCGCTCACCGCGCGGTCGGGATCGGGGTGCACCTCCACCATCACACCGTGTGCCCCCGCGGCGATGGACGCACGGACCAGGGCGGGGACGATTGACCGCAACCCCGACGCGTGGCTCGGGTCCGCGATGACCGGCAGATGGCTCCGTTCCCTCACCAGGGCCACCGCGTTCAGGTCGAGGGTATGCCGGGTGGCTCGTTCGAAGGTTCGGATTCCACGCTCGCAGAGCACGACGTTCGGATTCCCCTGCGCCAGGATGTATTCCGCCGCATGGAGCCACTCCTCGATCGTCGCACCGGCGCCGCGCTTGAGCAGGATCGGCTTTCCGCTCCGACCCGCGGCCCGCAGAAGGGAGAAGTTCTGCATGTTTCTCGCCCCGACCTGCAGCATGTCCGCGTACCGGGCCATGAGTGGCACATCCTCCCAGCTCAACACCTCGGTCACCACCGGCAGGCCGGTCCGCTCCCGGGCCTCGGCCAGATACCTGAGTGCGGGCACTCCCAGGCCCTGGAAGGCATAGGGCGAGGTTCTCGGCTTGAAGGCCCCACCCCGAAGCAGGTGACCTCCCGCCTGCCGAACGGCCTCCGCCACACGGAGGATCATCTCCCGATCCTCCACGCTGCAGGGCCCGGCAATCACCACCGGTTCGGGGCCGCCAATGGTCACCGACCCGACCATCACCACCGTTCCCTCGGGATGGTGCCGTCGGTCGAAGAGGGGAAGGCGTGGTCCGTGCCGTTCTGCGGGCACCACCGGGGCAGGACCGTCGCCGGTTTCGCTCCCCGGCTCGCCGCTGCGGTAGCTCCCGAGCACGACGCGGCGCGACACGAGGGACTCGATCGCCTCCAAGGCATCCGCCACTCCGGGGTCGGCTTCGTGACCCTCCACGTCCATGTAGAAGCGATAGCTCCACGGGGCGGAAGGTTCCGGACGGGATTGCAGGTTGGTGAGGTTCACACCGCGCCCGGCAAACGCCTGAAGAACCGCTGAGAGGAGCCCCGCCCGGTGCTCGGTCCAGACAACAATCGACGTCTTCCATGGTTCCCCCGTCTCCCGCTCCTCCGTCTCGATGGTCGGCGAGGACCGCTGAAAGAGCAGGAACCTCGTCTGATTCGTCGGATCGTCCTCGATCCGTTCCTCCAGAACCGCCAGGCCCCAGTGTTCCGCTGCGGAGCGGGCGCAGATGGCGGCCCGGAACCGGTCGCCGGAGCGTACCACCTCCTCGGCGCTACCCGCCGTGTCCCACTCCGGAACCAGAGTGGCGCCGGACAGGTGTTGACCGAGCCAGAGGCCACACTGTTCCAGCGCGACGGGGTGGGAGTGAACGTGAGTGATCTCGCTCAGGCCGACTCCGGGCGGAGCCGCCACGGTGTGATGGATCGGGAGAATCACCTCCCGGGTGAGGCGGAGGTCTCGATCGGAGAAGGCCTCGTGCATCAGGTCGTAGGCGGGGCGGATCACGCCTGCGAGGGTGTTGTCCATCGGGAGGCATCCCGCGTCGGCCCGGCCCTTCCGCACGACACGGATCACCTCGGTCACATTCCGGCAGGGGATCAGGACGGCGGTGGGCCAGGCCCGCTGGACGGCGGCCTCGCTGAAGGATCCTCGGGCTCCTTGAATGGCAACGCGCATGGGGCAACTCCGATAATGAGGACACAACAAAAAACGCCCCGCCGTGAGGGCGGGGCGTCGGGGACATCCGGTGTCAGGTGTGCGTCAGCAGGGACCATCTCCGGACGGCCGGAACGCGCCGCCGGGGGTGGTAAAGAGACCGGTGAGAATGAGTCGCTGCATGGCACAACCATAACCCCCGGGTGGAGACCTCGTCAAGGGCTACATGTACCCCTCTCGACGGAGCGTTTCGAGGCCCCCTCCGTCATCCAGATCCTGGGCCCGGCCCGCCCGCTCGGCCACATGGGCGAGCGCCCCCTCCCGGAGTTCGGTCACGATCTCCTCTGGCGTACGGGCGGTGCTGGGCACGGGACGGGTGCATGCCTCGCAGCCCAGGGACCGGTAGCGCGAGCCCTCTCCCCTGTCATAGTAGAGGTCGACCGTGGGAATGTGCTCACGGGCGATGTACTCCCAGATCTCGGACTCGGTCCAGTCGAGCAGGGGATGGATGCGCACGTGCGTACCCGCGGGCACCTCGGTGTTGTACAGGTTCCAGAGCTCGGGAGGCTGTTCCCCGACATGCCAGGTGCTTCGGGTATCCCGGGGGGAAAAGTAGCGCTCCTTCGACCGGCTGCCCTCCTCATCGGCGCGGGCCCCGACGATCACGCCGGTGAACACGTCGCCGCTTCGGTCCTCCTCGTACTCTCCGGTGGCATGGTTGAGCCGCCGTCGGGGCCAGGATCCGTCCAGTGTGTTCCGGAGCGCATCCGTCTTGAGCAGTCGGCAGCAGGTGAGACGGTCCACCGCACCGGCGGGAAAGGTGCGGCCCACCGCCAGCGCCTCACGGTTCTGTCCCACGATCATGGTGAGTCCCCATTCCCGGGCCAGCGCGTCTCGGTAGGCGATCATCGCGGGAATCTTGTAGGAGGTGTCCACGTGCACGAGGGGGAATGGCACGTGTCCGAAGAAGGCCTTGCGCGCGAGCCACAGCATCACGGTGCTGTCCTTGCCGATGGACCACAACATGCACAGATCCGCGAAGCAGGCGTGAGCCTCCCGAAGGATGTGAATACTGCGGTGTTCGAGTCGATCCAGGTGATTCATGTCCGCCCTCCCGACAGCTGCTGTTGGTCCAGGTGGTCCAGGATCCGGCGCCCGGCCTGGGCGACGGTCAGGTCCGTCGTGTCGACCGCGATCTCGGGATGCGGTGGCGGTTCGAAGGGATCATCGAGCCCGGTGAACCGGGGGATCTCCCCTCGCCGCGCCTTGGCATACAGCCCTTTCACATCCCGGGACTCGCAGACAGTGAGCGGCGTGCTCACATACACCTCGACGAACCGTTGTGTCTGCGCTCGCGCGAATTCGCGGGATGCCGCATAGGGGCTGATGAGTGACACCACGACAAAGACACCGTTGCGCTCCAGCGCCGCCGCCAGCACGGCCACCCGGCGCGCGTGTTCGTCCCGGGCTTCCCGGGTGAACCCGGTGGCGGGCAGGAGGGCGCGCAACCCATCGCCGTCGAGGTGCTCGACGGGGTACCCGCGACGCCGGAGCTCGTTGGTCACCCATTGGCCGAGAGTGGTCTTGCCGGACCCCGACAGGCCCGTGAGCCAGATGACGGACGGTCTGACGGGTCGCTTACCGAAGGACACCCGGTCCCAGACGCGCTCGTGCATCCAGAACAGGGCTATCTTCGAGGCGAACTCGAGCCCCCCGATGGCGAGGGAGAGACCCTCGCGTCCCGTGAAGAGAAACACGAGGCCGATTGTGGCCATCGTCCCGAGGAGCCGGTAGCTCACCGCCTTGGCGACAGACCGTCCATGGGTTTCCCGGACCATCGCCGCGCTCATGCGTTCCTCCCCACCAGAGAGTTCCCTTCCGGCGCGTTCTGACGCTCCTCTTGCGCCACCGCCCGGATCACTCCTCCCCCCACGATCCGGTGATCCTCCACGATCACGAACCGACTCATGGCGAGGCACACTTCGGGGGGATCCCAGGCCAGGGGTCGGTCGGAGACGAGAATGACGTCCGCCACCTCGTGGCGCTCCACCAGCGATTTGCCATCGTCCACCACCAGGGTGGACGCGTTGACGACCCGCACCACCCTTTCCATCCGCGCCGTTCCACGGCTGGTTCCCACCCTCAGGACGTACTCCTTGCCGAACTCCAGGGGTGCCTGACCCAACCAGAAGATCCGGGCCCCGAACCGCGTTGTCACCAAGGGGGAAAGTTCCGCGGCCCGCGCCACGACCTCCCCGCGGGGGACATACACCTGCTCCGCGAGGGTGAATCCGGCCGCCTCTCCGGCCCTCGCGACGTGGCGATCCTCCGGGGGGAAAGCCTCGAGGGTGAGCACACGGCTCCTCTTGCCCGAGGGATGGAACACTACCTCGTCGCCCGGACGCAGGGTGCCGCTCTCGATTGTCCCGGCCACGATGCGACGCCGGTCGCCACCGCGGGGAAACCGATAGACGTCCTGCACCGGCATCCGGAACGGTTTCGCCTCGGCACCGGCCTCCGCGGGGAAGCGATCCAACTGCTCCACCACGGTGGGGCCGTCGTACCATGCCATCCGCGGATCCCGGTGCACCACGTTGCTCCCCTCCCGACCACTCACCGGAATTACCCGCACCACCTCGACGCCGAGCGTGCCGAGGAACCGCTGGATCTCCCCGGACAGGGTCTCGAAAACGGTGCGTTCGAACTCCACCAGATCCATCTTGTTCACCAGCACCGCGAGGTGGCGAACACCGAGCAGGCTCATCAGCACCCCGTGCCGGAAGGAATTCTCGCGAAGCCCCTCATGGGCATCCAGCACCAGGAAGGCCGCATCCGCCTGGGCTGTTCCGGTCACCATGTTGCGCAGGAACTCGACGTGCCCCGGGGCGTCGAACAGGAGATAGGACCGTGTGGCGGTCTCGAAGAAGATGCGAGCCGCTTCGATCGTGATACCCTGCCGCTGTTCATCGCGCAGGGCATCGAGCAGGAAGGCGTATTCGAACGGGATCCCGGTGCGTTCGCACCGAGCCCGCACCTGATCCAGGCGGCCCGCCGGCAGTGACCCCGTGTCGGCCAGCAGGCGTCCGATCACCGTGCTCTTGCCGTGGTCCACGTGTCCCCCGATCACAAGGCGGAGCCGCTCCCGGTTCCGCGCTTCCCCGGTCGGTGTCCCTGCCTCCCCCGTCCTCATGGCAGCCCGGCCTGGAGCTCGTCATCGGACCCCTCGGATACGCCCTCGAAAAGAACCGTCGAGAGATACCGCTCTCCGGTGTCCGGAAGCATCGCCAGGATATGGGTTCCCGGCTCCGCCTCGGACGCCACCTCGAGGGCGGCGGCGAAGGTGCCCCCGGCCGAGATCCCGCAGAAGATCCCTTCCCGCTGCGCCAGGTCGCGAGCGCAGGTCACCGCCTTGTCGTCGGTCACCGGAATGATCCGGTCCACCACCTCCCGGTCGAGCACGTCGGGGATGAAATCGGGCGTCCAACCCTGGATCTTGTGGGGCGCCCACTCCCGGCCCGACAGCAGGGCCGCCCCCGCCGGTTCCGCCACCGCCACGGCGAGGCCAGGCCGGGCCACTTTCAGCACCTGGCCCACACCGGTGAGAGTACCGCCGGTGCCATAGCCGGTCACGAACCAGTCGAGCCGGAGATCGGCGAAGTCCCGGAGAATCTCTGGCGCGGTGGTCTGGCGATGATAGGCCGGGTTGGCCGGGTTCTCGAACTGTCGGGCCAGGAACCATCCGTGGCGCTCGGCGAGTTCCCGGGCCACCCGCACCATTCCCGTCCCCCGTTCCGCCGCCGGAGTCAGCAGCACCCGGGCACCGAGCGCCCGCATGAGCTTCCGGCGTTCGACCGAGAACGTCTCCGTCATCACAGCCACGAACGGATATCCCCGCACGGCGCAGACCATGGCGAGGGCGACGCCAGTGTTGCCCGACGTTGCTTCGACCACCGTCTGCCCCGGTTGCAGAACACCCCGGCGCTCGGCATCCTGGATGATGGCCCAGGCGAGACGGTCCTTGACCGACGACATCGGGTTGAAGGCCTCCACCTTGACGTAGAGGTGGATCCCCTTCGGTGCGAGACGATTGATCCGGATCACGGGGGTGTTGCCGATCGTGCTGAGAATCGAGTCGTGAATCATGCGGGATTCCTTTCGAGGGCGGCCGCGGCATCGCGGGCCGCGGCCAGGGTGACGTCAATGATCCGGAGATCGTGGGCCGCCGACACGAACCAGCTCTCCTCCGCGCTGGGTGGGAGCAGCACACCGCGCTCGAGCAGGGCGTGGAACAGGTGGGTGAATCGCTCCTGATCCGCGGCACGAAGGTCCCGGGCTGACCGGACCGGAGCGGGGTGAAAGCACAGCGACAACATGGAACCCACACGCTGAACCCGGGCGTCGGGCCACACCGCAGCGAGGCCGCCAGCCAGGCGGTCCGCCGTGGCGTCCAGTGTGTCATAGACCGCCGCCGTCAGATGGGAGAGCGTGGCGAGACCCGCTGCCATGGTGACCGGGTTCCCCGCGAAGGTTCCTCCGTGAACCACGGGTCCCGAGGGGGCCAACTGGTCCATGATCGCGCTCCCACCCGCCACCGCTCCGACCGGCATCCCGCCGCCCAGGATCTTCCCGTAGGTAACCAGATCAGGGAGGACCCCGTAGCGCTCGATGGCTCCGCCTCGTGCCACGCGGAATCCCGTGATGACCTCGTCGAACACGAGCAGAGCTCCCCACCGATCCGCCACCTGTCGCAGCCCCGGGAGGAAGTCCGGTTCAGGGGGAACGACTCCCATGTTGCCGGCCACCGGTTCCACCAGTATGGCCGCGATCCGATTCCCCTCGCGGGCGACCAGCTCCTCGACGAAATCGAGACGGTTGTAGGGCACCACCCTGGTGGCGGCCGCGGTCCCCCCCGGAACCCCCGGGAGGCCATGGCTCACGCCCCCGGGGAGGGACGAACGGACCAGGACGGGGTCGGCGTGGCCATGCCACCCTCCCTCGAACATCAGAATGACCTCACGGCGCGTGACCGCACGGGCCAGTCGAACCGCTGTCATCACGGCCTCCGTCCCGGAGTTGGTGAAGCGAACACGGTCCAGCCCGGGGACCCGCTCCAGGATCCTCTCTGCCAGGGCCGCCTCCCCCGGCACGCACAGGCCGAAGGTCGAGCCATCACGGAGGGCCGCGCTCGCCGCCTGGACCACGGCGGGATGGGCATGCCCCAGAATCGAAGCCCCCCAGCTTCCGATATAGTCGATCAGCACCCGATCATCGAGATCCACGACGTGGCATCCCGTACCCCGGCGGAGGAAGCGTGGGTCGCCGCCCACGGCGCCGAAGGCGCGCACCGGTGACGAGACTCCCCCGGGCAGGACGCGGCACGCGCGGTAGAACGCTTTCCTGGACTGCTCTGTCATGCCCCCCTCCATCCCGAGTCCTCGGCGAGCCACTGCGCCGCGGCTTCCGCGTACCATGTGATGGTCATGTCCGCGCCCGCTCGTCGGATGGCCAGGAGTGCTTCCAGCACCACGGCCCGCCGATCGAGCCAACCCAGACGACTGGCCGCCTCCACGGCCGCGCACTCGCCGCTCACGTGGAACGCGGCCACCGGGTACTCCGGGTGAATCCGACGGAGGGCCGCCACGATGTCCAACCCGAGAATGGCCGGCTTCACCATGAGGACATCTGCCCCTTCCTCCACGTCCAGAGCGGCCTCCATGAGGGCCTCCCGGGCGTTCGCGGGGTCGAGCTGATGGGCATGGCGATCCCCGAACTCGGGCGCCGAGTTGGCCGAGGCTCGGAATGGCGCATAAAGGGAGGAGGCGTACTTCGCCGTATAGGACATGATCCCCGTGTCGCCCAGCCCGTCGACGTCGAGGGCCATCCGAATGGCACGGACCGCCCCGTCGATCATCCCGCTCGGTGCCACCAGATCGGCGCCGGCTCGAGCATGCGCCACCGCCACACGCCCCAGAAACGGCAGGGTGGCCTCGTGATCCAGATGCCCCCGGCGGATGACGCCGCAGTGCCCATGCTCAGTCCAGGCACAGAGGCAGAGGTCCGTGATCACCGCCAGCTCGGGAACCGCATTTCGAACCGCGGCCACCGCCCGGGGAACGATCCCGTCGAGGTCCGCGGCTCCGGCGCCTTCCGGATCCTTTCGGGCCGGGATCCCGAACAGGAGAATGCCGGGTATCCCCGCATCGCGGAGGCGCCGTGCGGTCGGGATTAGATCATCCAGAGTGAGCCGGATCTCCCAGGGCGGGCCCTCCTCGCTCCGGGCATCCCGTGGGTGCTCGACCACGAACAAGGGTTGGATCAGATGATCAGACCCCAGATGGGATTCACGCCGCAGAGCCCGAAGTGCCGGCCGGGTGCGGAGCCGATGGGGACGCCGGGGGACGGTGGTCATGACCGGTCCCCGCCCGCATGCCGCTCGAGGGCCGCGACAAGCCCGCGATCCGTGTGTTCCTCGGCCACGATCAGCGGCGAAAGACCCAGGGATTGCGCGGCCGCCGCGGTGGTGGGTCCGATGCACGCGATCACGGCCTCCGGGGGCACCAATCGGTGGGTCACCATCACCTGCGCGGCCGAGGGACTGTGTAACAACAGATAGTCTACTCCCTGCGCCACCCGGCGACGGAGGGATGGGCCGGGAGCCCGGTCGCAGGTGGCATACACCACCAGATCGTGCACTTCCGCGGCATGCTGGAGTCCCTCGCGGACCTCGGCGCGGGCTCGCGTCCCGCAGGGGTGGAGAACCTGGCTCCCTCGGTCGAGATGGGGAGCGAGGGTCTTCACCAGGGCAGCCGCCCGGAACTCCGTCGGGATGAGATCCGCGCGAAGGCCGATGCGACGCAGTTCCCCCGCCGTCGATGGTCCCACCGCGGCCACCCGGCTCCCCGCCACCACCCGGGCGTCAAGGTTGTGGCGCGCCAGCCACCGCCACCATCCTCGGACCGCGTGCCGCGACGTGAAGACCACCCAGTCCCACGACACCGGTGGCAGCGCGCCGACATCCGGCTCCATGTAGGTGATCCCGATGGCGGGCCCCACGATCACCTCGGCACCCCGGGCCCGCAGGTGCTCCGCCAGCACCGTCGATGCGTGGTGCGGGCGGGTCACCATCACCCGGGCCCCGGCCAGTGGCAACAGGGGGCCGGTCACGGATTGCTCCACCACGTCGCCCACGACAAGAACGGCGGGGGTCTCGATCCCCGCGCGGTCGGCTGCGGCAGCGATCGTGCCGAGCGAGGCCCGGACTCCGCGCTGTGAACGCATCGTGGCGCGGTCCACCAGCGCCGCCCCGGTGTCCGGCCCATACCCGAGTTTCTTCAGGCGCGCCGTGACGGCGGGGAGTGATTGCCGGCCCATCAGCACCACGACCGTGTCCGGACGCCCCCAGTCCCCGTCACACTCCTCCTCCCCATCCGCTCTGCCCCCTCCATCGTCCGCGTTGTGCCCGGTGAGCACCACAAAGGATCGGGCCACGCCTCGGGCCGTCACGGGAATGCCCATCGCACCCGGCCCCGCAATCGCGCTGGTCACCCCCGGCACGACCACGCACGGCACACCGGCCCGCAGGCAGGCCTCCCGCTCCTCGCTTCCACGCCCGAACACGAAGGGATCTCCACCCTTCAGACGGACCACCACCTGTCCGCGGCGTGCCGCAGAAATCAACCGTTCGTGAATATCAGCCTGGGTGATCCCCATTCCACCCGGGCGTTTCCCCACCGGGATCCGATCCGCCTCCGGACGAGCCAGGGCGAGGAGGGCCCGTGAGACGAGACGGTCGTACAAGATCACGTCCGCCGTCCGGAGCAGCCGGGCGCCGCGTCGCGTCAGCAGACCCGGATCGCCCGGCCCCGCTCCGACGAGATACACCGTTCCCGCCATCGGCATCATCGCCATCCCCCCTCGGCGGCCCGCACCGCCGCTTCCAGCCGCCGCACAACCTCGTCCACCAGGTTCCCGTTCTCGGCGGCGGCGACCACCACATCGTGCCACGTACCGCTGAGTCGTGAGATCAGTCGCACTCGTACCTCCAGATCACGACCGGTCGTGGCATGCACCGCGACCACCCGCTCCGGATACCGTTCCATCACCCGTCCGGTCACCACCCGCTCCACCGAGACCACCCGCGCGGTATCCGGGTCGTTGACCGGTCGCAGCAGCTCGCGCGCGGCGTGGTCCTCGATGCGTGCGGTCACCGCGATGACGCCCTGGCCCGGAGCGGGAACCAGACAATCCACGCCAAACCGTTCGGTGATCACCGCCTCCATCCCGAGCCGGACGAGTCCCGCCTCCGCCAGGACAACCGCATCGAGGAATCCCCGTGTCACGTCGCGCAGGCGTGCTTCCACGGTCCCACGGACCGGGACGAACTCCAGGTCGGGACGCAGCGCCGCCACCTGGATACGTCGTCGGACGCTGCTGGTGCCGACCCGGGAGCCAGGGGCCAACCGGGCCAGGGGGCGCCCGTCGCGCGACACCAGCACGTCGCCCGCCGGCCCCCGGGGCAGCAGCGCCGCGAACTCGGTTCCCACCGGAGGGCGCCAGTCCATGTCCTTCAGGCTGTGCACCGCCAGGTCGATGGATCCGGCCAGCACGGCCTCCTCCAATTCCGCGGCGAAGGGGTCTCCCGTGGGGAAGGCGTCCAGCGCCCGTGCGAGGTCGCGGTCGGCGGTGGTGGTGAAGGGAACAATCTCCGTCCGCGTGCCGCGCGCGGTCAACGCGTCGGCCACCATCTCCGCCTGGCGCAGTGCCAGGCGGCTCCCGCGCGACCCGAGGCGCAGCACCCGAGTCGGGGCGTGCGCATCCACCTCACGCAGAATTGTCTCCACCAGATCGGGATCCTCCCCGATCGGCGGGAGGAAGTGAACCCCGGGGAAGGGGAACACCCCGGAAGCTGCCACCGCCGCCTTCACCCCGGTGGGGATGTCGTGACTCGTGTGGGGACCACCGCCCAGGAACCACGGCACCACGACCAGTCGTGACACGGCCGGCATCCGCAGACTCGCGAGGCGGGGTTCCTGATCGAGGAACGCCAGGCGCACATCCGCCGTGGGAAACGCCGTCCGCAGGGCCGCGGTCAGGGCGTGGGTGCCCCGACTGCTGTCCGGGTTCCGGTCCGTGCCATGTCCCACAACCACGATGGCCACGGGACCCGGTCGCCCCTCCAGGACGCGGGCCACCCGGGCGATGACCCCGGCGCGGACTCGCGACAGGGTGCCGAGTGGCGGTGCGATACGCACGGAACCGTCCCTGTCCGAAACGCGGCATGCGGACGCGAGCTGGTCCCGGTGATGCCCCATGTCCGACAGCAGGGGGACGACCACGGCCGCCCTCCCGGCAAGTCGTTCAGCGAGATCCGAGAACGACGGATGACCCAACTGGAAGGCCGTCCATACCGTCAGATCATCCCGGCGCTTCTCGATCCGCGAGGCCAGCTCCTGTACTGCACTGTTGGCTGCGGAGGCTTCCCCCGCTCCGTGCGCGGCCAGGATCACTATCAGTCCATCACTCATGTCCACGTCTCCCCCGTCTGCTGTGTGTACCGTGCCGCCACCCGGTACCGTTCGACGAACCGGCGGACTTCCGCGGTCACCGATAATTCCGCATGCCGGAGGATCCGCGGAGCCAGGTCCGCACCCCGTCCGAGATCCTCGAGTCGCCACACCACGACCCAGGGAGGGGACGGTGTGGCCCAGGCCAGATTGGGGGGCATGCCCAAGTCGATCACCGTGAGACGGGTTGGCCGAGGTCGCACGGTGGCCAAGTCGAGGACCGGGTGAGAGGCCGAGGTCGCAAGCACCAGCGTTTCCAGGGCGGGAACGAGTTTCTCCAGGTCCGTCAGGGGGCGGATGTCACACTCGGCGGGCACCGCGCCGAAACGCTCCACCGTTCGCTCCGGATGACGGGTCAGCACGGTGACGGGACCCCCTCCGCGGCGTGTCAACTCCGTGACCAGGTCCCTCGCCATCGCCCCTCCGCCCACGATCCCCACGGGCGGCCCCGCGGAGTCACGGACGTCAGAAAGGTAACCCACCGTTAGTGTAACGTAGGATGCCTGCAGACGATCGAAGCCCGCGAGTCGGCGTACGCGCCGCCCCACTCTCAACGCTGCCTGGAAGAGCCGCCCCAACGGTGGCGTCACCCGGTTACGAGGGTCGGTCAGCGCGTCGCGGACTTGACCCAGGATGTGGGGTTCCCCGGGGATCCGCGAATCGAGACCCGAGGCCACGCGAAAGAGATGGGCGGTGGCGGTGTGATCCCGCCCCCGCCGCACCCAACCGGGAGGCGCCGAGACCGATGAACCCTCGGTCCACACTTCGAACCGTTCGCACGTCGCGAGCACGACACGGCCCGACCGGGGACCCGTGAGCGACCACTCGAGACCTTCCCCGTTTCCCGCGCGCCAGGCCCGGTGCCGCTCCCCCAGCGTATCTCGCTCGGCCGCATGGCAGGTCACTGGAGGACGGCTCATGGCGCACCCCTCTCCCCCGACCCGGTCAGAACCGGCCGACTCGGAGCTTCCCGTCCGGTGAGGAGGATTCGCGGTCGGTCATGCGCCCGCCACCGCTGGTAGAAGTCTCCCAGGGACTCCCCGGCCCGACGTTCCCGTGCGTACCGATCCATCAGTGGCTGGAGTGACTCGGAGAGTTTCTCGAGGGTGACGTCCTCATCCCAGAGGTCGGCCAGCCGATCCCCCCGGAGACCACCGCCGACATAGACGTGATAGACCCCCGGGCGGCGTCCCACCAGGGCCAGATCGGCGTTGTACGGTCGGGCGCATCCGTTCGGGCATCCGGTCATGCGGACGGTGAGGGACACATCGCGCTCCCGAAGCACCGGGAACGCCTCTTCCAGCAGAGCCAGCACCGAGGGGAAGACCCGCTCGGATTCGGCGAGGGCCAGGCCGCAGGTCGGGAGGGCCGGGCAGGCGATCGACCATCGGCGGACGGGTGAGAGATCCGCTGGTCCTTCGACCCCGTGACGACGCAGGATCTCCTCCACCGCAATTCGCCGCTCCGGTGGCAGATCGGTGAAGAGGATATTCTGCATCGGCGTGAGCCGCACCCCGGGCGCACAGGTGGCGGCCACCTCCCGTAAGGCCGTCCGGTAGGCGGGACCGTTGGCGACATCCACCACCCGTCCCTGGGGCACGAAGACCCCCAGGAACCCCCGTCCGTCCCCCTGGTCGTGCCAGCCGAGATGGTCAAACTGTCGAGAGGGCGGCAGGGCAACCGGTGGCCCCAGCGTCCAGGCCACCCGCCGGGCGAATTCCGCACGGAATCGCTCCACTCCCCAGGCCTCGAGGAGATATTTGAGCCGGGCGTGGCGGCGGTCGGCCCGGTTCCCGTGGTCGCGGAAGATCGTCGCCACCGTGCGCACGGCCTCCACGGCCTGGTCCGGTGTCACCGTGCCGATGACGCTCGCCAGCCGCGCGAAGGTGTCCGCCTTGCGATGGGTCATCCCGAGCCCTCCTCCCGCCAGGAGCAGATAGGCCGTGATCCGCCCTTCCCGGGTCACTCCGATCAGCCCGCAGTCGAGCGTGTGGACGTCGATGCTGTTGTCCACGTCGAGAGCGACTCCGGTCTTGAACTTCCTGGGCAGATAGGCCGGACCGTACAGGGGATCCTTCTCGGGTTCCGACACCGGCTCTCCATCGAGCCAGATCTCGTGGTAGGCACCCGTGGTGGGAGTGAGGTCTCGGGCGATTGCTCCGGCGAGATCCTGCGCCTCCCGGAAGGGTCCCCGGGCATAGGGAGCGGCCGGGGCCATCACATTCCGGCACACGTCGCCACACGCCGCCAGTGTGGTGAGAAGAGCGTTGTGCACGCCCGCCACCGTGGCCTTGAGCCGGTGCTTCACCACACCGTGGTACTGAATCCCCTGTCGGCTCGTGATCCGGAGCGAGGGACTCCCGCACCGATCCGCCACCCGATCCAGGGCCAGCCACTGTTCGGCCGTCAGGCGCCCGCCGGGAACCCGCACCCGGACCATCAGGCGATGCTCCTTGTGCCGCCCGGGTATCCGTGCGTCCCGGTCCTCCTGCTGATAGACCCCGTGGAACTTGAGGAGTTGCGTCTCCGCGGCCGGGAAGACCTCGAGAGCCGGATCGGTGACCTGCCGGGCGAGATCTCCCCGCAGCCCACGACTGGCCCGCTTGATGGCTTCCACCGCGCTCTCTCCCGGAACTCCTGATTGTGGTTCGGTCATGCCAGACTCCTCCTTCCCACCCCGGTCGTGGTGCCCGGGACGACGTGCAGCCCGCACTCCGTCTTGTCGGTTCCGGCCCAGCGACCGGAGCGGGTGTCGTCATCGGGATCGTGACCGGGCACGGGGTGAGTGCAGTGGATGCACCCAATGCTCGGATAGCCTCGATCGTACAGCGCGTTGTACGGAAGCTGGTGTTGGGTGACGTAGGCGCGGACCTCACGCCGGCTCCACGCTGCGAGGGGGCTCACCTTGAGCAGGTGGTGGACCGGATCCCGGGCCACCTGGAGGAGCCCAGCCCGGGTGGGAGCGGATCGCCTCCGCAGAGCAGTGACCCAGACGTCCCGTCCTTGGAGCAACGCACCGAGCGGCTCCACCTTCCGGAGGTGGCAGCAGAGATCCGGCGACGACCGCCACAGTTCAGGGCCATATCGGCGCGCCTGGTCCTCGGCGGTGAGGCTCGTGCCCGCATTCACGAACCGCACCCCGGGAAATCGTGTGGCGAGGTCCTCCCGCACCTGGTGGGTCTCGGGAAAGAGAAAATGCGTGTCGAGGTAGTGAACGTCGAAACGCGCCCAGTGCCGGGACAACAGATGAATCAGCACGCTCCCCTCCATGCCGAATCCGGTCGTCACGACCACGGCCCGCCGGGAAAACCGGCCTGCCACCCACGCCACGACATCTTCGGCGGGTCGGTCCTTTCCCGGAACACCTTCTGTGATCTGCATCGCCTGTCATGCTCCTCTGTGCGGTGAATGGGGGCCAACGCAAAAACGCCCGCGGGGGGAACTCCCGCGGGCGTGGCACACATCGTGAACTCAGAACATCAGAGTGGCGGATCGTGAGACAGGCGGCGAGAGCCCCGGAGCAGGCGCATACAACAGCACATACACCCGGCCATGGGCAGGGCGGGGGCGGTTGCCAGCAACCGAACCGTCTGTGCAATCGTCGTGAGTCTCATCGTCGCTCCAATCTAGGGGCTTATCCGCTCCTGTCAACACCCTCTTCCCATTCTTCCTCCCCGATCCGACATGTCGTCAATACCGGGGCGCCTCTCCGTCGATATCCCGCCACCAGGCCAGGATCCCCCCCGTCAGGTTTCCGACCCGCTGGAACCCTCTGTCGGCCAGCATCGCGGCCGCCTGGCGACTCCGGGTTCCCCCCTTGCAGTACAGAATCGTTTCCACCGCGGGATCCAGCCCCTCCACGGCCGCGGGCCACTGACCCAGGGGACAGTGGCGCGCCCCGGAGATCGCCCCGATCTCCCATTCGAACCTCTCCCGCACATCCAGCACCTGGATCTCCTGTCCGCGTCCCAGCAACTTCTGCAGTTCCCGCGCGTCCACCTCCCGGACTCTCCCCGGCGACTCACCCTCCGACGCCGGATCCGTGGTTCCACAGGCGGCGCCCACCGCGGTCAACTCACGGATCTCCCGCGTGCCGCAGAGCGGACAGGACGGGTCTTTCCGCACCCGCAGGGACCGGAACCGCATGCGAAGGGTGTCGATCAGGAGCAGGGTTCCGATGAGGGGTTGCCCCACTCCCAGCAGGAGCTTGATCGCCTCGGTGGCCTGCACGGTTCCCACGATCCCCGGCAGGACCCCCAGCACACCCCCTTCCGCGCAACTCGGCACCAGACCGGGAGGCGGCGGCTCCGGAAAGAGACACTGGTAGCACGGGCCCGCGGGGTGAGCGAACACGGAGGCCTGTCCCTCAAAGCGGAAGATGCTCCCATACACGTTTGGCTTCCCCAGCAGCACACTCACCTGGTTCACCAGGTAGCGGGTCGGAAAGTTGTCGGTTCCATCCACGATAAGGTCGAAATCCCGGGCGATCTCCCGGGCGTTGCCGGTGGTGAGAGGGGTGTCGAAGCGTTCGAGATGCACATGCGGGTTGACGTCCCGGATCCGGTCGGTGGCGGAGTCCAGCTTGGGTCGGCCGACATCCGCGGTACCGTGCAGTACCTGGCGTTGGAGGTTGGTGAGGTCCACGACATCGAAGTCCACGAGTCCGAGGGTTCCGACCCCGGCGGCGGCCAGGTAAAGCGCGGCGGGCGATCCCAGCCCGCCCACTCCAATCAGGAGGACACGCGACGCCTTCAGGCGCCCCTGCCCCTCCAGGCCCACCTCGGGGAGGATCAGGTGACGGCTGTAGCGCTGGAGCTCCGGGGTCGTGAACCCGGATCCCGGGGGGGCCGACGCGAACGGGGCGCTGGTCATCTCACCCCCCCGCGATGGCCGGAACGAGGACGAGCTCGTCACCATCCCGGACCGGTGTGGCGAAGCCGTCGGCGAAGCGGACGTCCTCGTCGTTGAGATAGTAGGTCACAAAGGGGTACGGCGCACCGTCGCCGTCCCGCAGCCGCGGCGCGAGCCGGGGCCACGTATCGGCGAGATGCTCGACCACGGCTCCCACGGTATCCCCCGACCCGGCCAGTTCCGACCGGCCGTCCGCCAGCGCCGCCAGGACGGTGGGAAGATGCACAGTCACAGTCATCACTTCGTCTCCTTGTCGATCAGGTTCTGAACATCCCGGAATCGCGGTGCGATCACCGGACCGGGGGGTAGCACGGCCGCCACGGGCTCCGGAGTCTTGAACCCATGGCCGGTGATGCAGAGCACCACCTCGTCGGCGGCGGTCAGGTGTCCCCGGCGGGCAAGGTGGATCGCCCCACCGACCGTCACCCCACCGGCTGTTTCCGCAAAGAGCCCCGTGGTGCGCGCCAGCCGGGTCATGCCCTCCACCAGATCCCGCTCCGGCACCGCCACCGCCCAACCTCCACTCTCCCTGATGGTACGGACGGCATACAGTCCATCGGGCGGGTTTCCGATCGCGATCGACCGGGCAATCGTGGCGGGAATGACCGGTTCGATCGCCGTGCTCCCCTCCCCCCGGTCGAACAGGTGGATGATCGGGGCGCACCCCGCGGCCTGGACCCCATGGACCCGGGGTGCCGGACCCGAGACGAGCCCCGCCTCGCGGAATTCCTGAAACCCCCGGGCCAGTTTGGTAACCAGGGATCCCCCGGCCATCGGAGCCACGACCGCGGTCGGCAGCCGCCAGCCGAGTTGCTCCGCGATCTCGAACGCCATCGTTTTCGAGCCCTCGCCGTAATACCCGCGCAGGTTCACGTTCACGATTCCCCACCCACAGCGATCGGCCACCTGGGTGCAGAGTCGGTTCACGTCATCGTAGTGCCCCCGGATGCGCACCACCCGCGCACCGCACACGGCGCTCCCGACGATCTTCCCCATCTCCAGGTCCTCTGGAATGAAGATCCAAGCAGGAATCCCTGCTCCTGCCGCCTGGGCCGCCACCGCGTTTCCCAGGTTCCCCGTCGAGGCGCATCCCACCGCCGACAGGCCGAAGGCCCGTGCCGCGTTGAGGGCGGTGGCCACGACCCGATCTTTGAAGGACAGACTCGGCACCGAGAACAGGTCCCCCTTGATCCACACCCGGCGGACTCCGAGACACCTCGCCAGCTCGGGG
Organism: Gemmatimonadales bacterium; assembly: GCA_039794085.1. GTDB lineage: Bacteria > Gemmatimonadota > Gemmatimonadetes > Gemmatimonadales > GWC2-71-9 > OFTM291. The sequence continues at coordinate 2,851 of JBDIWC010000022.1, read as the reverse complement.
GCATCGAGGAGCGGCGTGTACCCCACCTCGGTGGAGACGACCGGGTCACCCGTGAAGGGGAGCCACTCCCGATAGCGCCAGAGGGATGTCGGTCGTGCTGCGATCTCCTCCCGGCTGGGGAGTCGCCGGCCGACCGGGGGCACCGGGTCGAGGGGACCGAGACAGGCGGGGCAGATCGCCACCGGGGCCGGGGGGTGGTCCGCCTCACAGGCTCGGCACCGCAGGGCCCAGGGAGCGAGGGGGATGGTGGGGGTGGCGGCGGTGCCATCGGTCGTCATTCGATCACCCCCTCGGTTGTCGCGTGCCCGGCAAGCGCGCGGGTCACGTCGGGATCGCCCCGGTAGCACTCGCTGGGGGCGGGAAAGGTTCCGGAGCGCACGTCATCGGCATACCGGCGGAGGGCCCCGGTCATCTCCGTCGCCAGGTCGGCATACGCCCGGGCAAACCGCGGGGCGATGTCTCCCACGAAGCAGCCGAGGAGATCGTGCACGATGAGAAGCTGGCCATCGAGCGCCGGCCCGGCTCCGATCCCGTAGACCGGGACGCCGACCCCCTCCCGGACGTGAGCCGCCACCTCGGGAGGGAGCGCCTCGAGCAGGAGGGCGACGGCGCCGGCATCTTCCAGGGTCTGAGCATCGCGACGGAGCCGATGCGCGGCCGCGAGGCTCTTCCCCTGCACCCGGTAGCCGCCAAGGAGCCCCGCGCGCTGCGGCGTGAGGCCGAGATGCCCCACCACGGCGATGCCGGCATGGGTCATCGCCCGCACCCGGCCCGCCACTTCCTCCCCCCCCTCGCACTTCACCGCGTCACACCCCGCGGCGAGCATCCGCCCCGCATTCCGCACTGCCGCGGCGTCGGACACCTGATAGGACAGAAACGGAAGGTCCCCGATCACCCACGCCCGATTCACACCACGCACCACCGCCCCGATGAACACCAGCATCTCCCTCATGCCGATCCCGAGCGTGGACGGGAGGCCGAGCATCGTCATGGCGGCGCTGTCTCCCACCAGAATCACGTCCACCCCCGCCCGATCCGCGAAAGTGGCCGTGGGATAGTCATAGGCGGTCACCCAGACCGCGCGTTCGCCGCGATCGCGGAGCCCCCGCAGCGTGTGGAGCGTCACCCGGTTCGTGCTCATGCCGTCACCGCCTCGGGCGCCTCACCGGCCGCGAGATGGCCCAGACCGCGCCCGATCCGGGCGATTCCCTCGGCGAGGTGTTGCGCGGAGGCGGCAAGCGAGATCCGCAGATGGCCCGCGCCGCCCGGGCCAAACGCCGTGCCGGGCAACACGGCCACACCTTCATTCCGCAGCAGCCAGGCGGCCACGTGGGACACAGGCATCCGGTCGTCCGGGAGGGCGTCCGTGATGTTCACGAAGAGATAGAGTCCGCCGGCCGGAGCCACCCAGCTCACGCCGGGGCACTCGGTCAGGCGATCCCCGGCACACGCCGCCCGGGCGGCGAGGAGTTCCCGTAGCGCCTCGGTGACGGTCTGGGGTCCGTCCAGGGCTGCCACGCCGGCGGATTGGATGAAGGGAGCGACGCAGCCGAAGGTGTTCACCGCGATCCGTTCGGCCCGATCCGCGACCTCCGACGCCCCCGGGGGCACGGCCAGCCACCCCAGCCGGAAACCCGGCACGGCGTGGGACTTGGAGAGGCTGTTGACGACCACGGTCCGCTCCGCCAGGCCCGGGACCGCAACCAGGGAGCGGAACTCCCCGTCGTACTGCAGTGCGCCGTAGACCTCATCCGACACCAGGGTGAGGTCATGGCGAAGGGCGAGTGCCGCCAGGCGCTCACGTCCCGCCGCCGAGAGCACCTGTCCCGTCGGATTGTGCGGAAAGTTGAGGATCGCGACCCGCGTTGCCGGTGTGATGACCGACTCGAGGGAGGCGAGCGTCTCCCCCTCATCCCGGCCCACACGGTACGGTACCGGCTCCGCACCCGCGTTGTGGACCAGCGCGGAATAGGGAGAGAACCCCGGATCGGGCACCGCCACCGGTTCTCCCTCCCCCACGAGACTCGCGATCGCGAGGTGCAGGGCCGCCTTTCCCCCCGGCGTGACCACGATGTCGTCCGGTGTCTGGTGACCTCCCGCGTCCGCGATCGTGGCAGCAATCGTGCGCCGGAGCCGTGGAAGCCCTCCCGGTTCGGTGTAACCCACTTCCCCACGCCACAGCGACTCCTCCAGGGCGCGGAGCACGTGCGCGGGAGGCGGTACGTCGGGTTGTCCAATCTCCAGGTGGATGATCTCTCGCCCCGCCGCCTCCAGGGCACGCGCCTCCGCCAGCACGGCGAAGGCGCTCTCGGGAACCATCCGGTCGGCCCGGATGTGGGGGGGGTGGCAGGTCGGTTGTGAATCCGGCATGGTCGTTTGCTCCTCAGGCATCGCCCGAGGTGATCAGCCGGTGAAACAGGGGGGGGCCTCTCCGGAAGGAATCGGAGACGCCGGCCAGAGTCAAACAAATCGGGGGAGGGAGCTGCGAAACGGAGCCCAACGCGGATACGGCTCCGCGCTTTTTAGCGATTTGTTTAACGTGGCTGCAATATGCGGCAAATCACCACGGGACATCAATTGTGAGAGACACGATACAACCCGGCCGTTCGTCTGTCAAGAGGGAACTTATCGTCGTCACGTCGCGCTCTTCCGCCATGGGCGCGACGGTGGAGCTCTTGCTCGCGGACATCTGAAGAAATGGATTCCCCCCCCTTCAAACTTCACACGGTGCATTCAATGGGTCGATGCAACATCTTCCTTCGAAGTCCTCCACGGAAGAGGTTGCCCGATGATACGAACCGACCGGCCGGGGCTGACCCCGGCACAGAAACAGGATCTCTGGCAGCGGTGG
>JBDIWC010000021.1:0-64753 GCA_039794085.1 Gemmatimonadales bacterium | reverse complement strand
TCCCTAGATCCCGTCAACAGTCCGTCCCAGAAGCTACGCTGTGATCGGAGTGGAATCGGTGTGGAACGCGGGGCTCTTTCTTCCTTCTGACTGCCTGCCATTAAATTCGGGTCGGCTACCAAGCGTCTGACCGAAACCGACCTCACCGCGACATCCACCAGGTCGGGGGCGAACTGAGTGCCGCGATACTTGAGCAGCTCCGCCACCACCGCCTCGAACGGGAGCGCCTTGCGGTAGGGGCGATCCGAGGTCATGGCATCGATGGTGTCCGAGATCATGATGATCCGGGACCCCAGGGGGATGGCATCCCCCGCGATGCCGGCCGGGTACCCCTTCCCGTCCCATCGTTCGTGGTGGTGGAGCACCGCCTGGTCGACCGTCCCGTGGAAGCGGCTGAACATCGACACCAGCTCGAAGCCCCGCAGGGAGTGGGTCTTCATCAGCTCCCACTCATCCTCGGTGAGCCGTCCCTCCTTCTGGAGCAGCGGCGCGAACTCGGCGTGGATCTTCCCCACATCGTGCAGCAGGGCGGCGTTGGCCACCTCCTCCACCACGTCGGAGGGGAGCCCCAGATCGACGGCGATGGTGCGCGACAGGATCGCCACCCGCCGGGAGTGGCCCGAGGTATAGGGATCGCGGGCCTCGATGGCCCGGACCATGACCGCGAGCTGCTCCCGGAGATTGAGTTCGAGCCGCTCATGGGTGGCGTCCAGCTCCGCATACAGGTTCTGCAGGGTGGCGAGCTTCCCGTACACGTGCCGGATGGCCACCGCCATCGCGAGAATCAGGACGAACCAGAATCGGGCCATCCCGCTCTGGGCCGCCGCCGAGAGGTAGAGGAAGGCGACCAGAAGGGAGGTGGACGTGAGGAGCACGTCGTATCCCAGGAACCAGAGGGTATTGGTCTTCCACACATCCCAGACCCGCTTGCCGGTGCTGAGAGCGACGACACCGCTCACGGCAATCGTGTTCACCATCATGTAGGTGATCGCCCCAGCAAAAAACGCCAAAAGGTACACTAACACGACGGCAGGATCGACCGAGGGTTGGCCAATAAGGAACCCCGGGGGGCTTGGACCACCCAAAGACCGGTATACCATGATGGCAACCGATATGCTAAGTACCTTCTGCGACACGTTGAACACTATTCTTACCAGAGGAGGTCGCCTTACAAGCTGAGCCGCCGCTGTTGAGAACAAAACGATCAGCCCACTCCAGAACCCACCGAAGAGAATCCCTGCTGCGTTTGCTGCGATAAAAGCAACCGACCCGCTTCCATCCCCACTTCGAAGGCGAATCTTTGTCACGTCCAAGATGAAGGAAACACCTAAAAAGAGAGAGAAGCCCCAGTATCCCGGGAACGGTGGACGAGTTGGCCAAGCAGTTACCATCATAACGATGGCAAGGAGGCCAACAGTGGCAACGTAGAAGCGGACCAGATCCTTGGATCTCATAAAACACGTAGGAGGATGGACCCCCGGCCTTCCATCTCAGGAAACGCCTACCATTCCTGGTCGATGGTTGCCAATGCACTTGCCGCAAAGCTAAACGCGGCTGCGAGCCAGCTGATCATGTGAGCGTCACCTCCCTTCGGGTCTATCGTGCCGTCCCAAGGTAGTGGCAGGCCTCGCTATGGCCTCCCGACGCTCCGCTCAGTTGTCCGCTCAGGTCTCCGCTGGTGTCCCGCCGAAGACCGGGGTTCCTCCGATTGTCTTCCTTTCGTGGTCGAGGTGAGAGTCGGGGTGACCGACTGTCACGCCTGGCGTCGAAGTTCGATCCACCGGTTGGTGGCGTCCAGCACCGCCAGCACGGCGGCCCGTTCCGGGTTGCCCCGCACCTCCGCCGTCCCGGTCAGAAACCGGGACTCCCTCCCCCCCACGCCCTGGACCACGGCAAAGGCCACTTCGCGGTCGAAGGCCTCCACCACCTTGGCGCCCTCCAACACCATCGCATCCTTTTCCAACAGCCGCTCCAGCACCGCCACGGCCGCCCGCGCCGCCGATTCCACCCGCGCCCTGGGGGTATCCCCCGTCTCCTCCTGGGCCGATTCGGTGCGTCCCTGATAGCTCAACGTCACCGTCACCACCGCCCGGTGCTCGCGCGAGGAAGGCACCACGGTCATGCGCTCGAAGAGGACCGCCCGCTGACGCGCCCGGTCCCGGATCGCCCCCTGCTCCAGGGCCTCGATCGGCCGGGTTTCCGCGGTCTGGGCGATGCTGATCTTGCGGTGGTCCACCCGCAGCCCCAGATGGGCCAGAAGCGCCGATTCGATGTTGCGGACGATCTGCTTCGGCGCCTGCCCCGACTGGGCCAGGATGTGCACCTCGCTCACCTCTCCCAGGGGCGTGGTGACCAGCCGGGCGGACAGCACCCCCTCCAGGCTCGTGAGGAGATTCTCCGCGCGCCGAACGCCCCACGGGTCGGGGGTCCCCGCATCGCTCCCTCCGGAACCTCCGGCACTGGATGCCTCCGGCTGGCGCACCGACGAAAAGCTGTTCACTTGGCAAGCCCCTTCGTGACGAGTCGAACCACGGTCCCCCCTCACACCACCATGTTGCGGCCCAGCGCCTTGGCCTGATAGAGCGCGCGGTCCGCGTTGACGACAATGTCCCCCACCGGAGGATCGGCCGGATCGAACGTGGCGATCCCGATGCTCACCGTCACCGTCTCGGACCCGAACCCGAGCCGCCTCCCCACCCCCTCGATCCCGCTGCGCAGGGCCTCCGCCACGCGGCGGGCCCCCGGAGTGTCGGTGCGGGTCAGCACGGCGACGAACTCATCCCCTCCGTACCGCGCCGCCAGGTCCGACGCGCGCACCGCCCGCCGAACCTCCTCCGCCACCGCCCGCAGCACCTCGTTCCCCGCCTCGTGCCCGTGGGTGTCGTTGATCTCCTTCAGCCGGTCGAGATCGAGGAACAGCACGGTGAACACCTCGCCGCTGCGCTTGCTCCGCTCGATCTCGTGCGACAACCGGTCCCTCAGGACCCGATACGTCGCCAGCCCGGTCAGCAGATCCGTCGCCGCCGCCCGCTGAGATTCCCGCGCCGTCCTCTCCAGGTACGGAAGACAGAGCCGGAGCGCCGCCCGTCCCTGCGCCGCCGCGTCCGCAAACTCCGCGCACGACCCGTAGCCACAGGCCCGGCAGTCCCACGGCTTCCCGTTGGGGCCGGGCCCGATCGCCTCCAGCACCGCCTGCACCTGCACCGGGTCCGCCGCCGGCCGCCGAGTCCGGAACGCGAAGGTGGCGCCCACCTGAGCCTTCACCCCATTCTCCAGCACCGGCACCATGCTGCGCGGAGGCTCGGTACTCTGCACCACCGCCCGACGCCAGTAGAGCTCCTCCGGCGGACCCGACACCGGATGGGCCAGGGCTCCATCCGACGAGAGCACATCGACAAAGCCGAGGTCCATCCGGTCCACCGCCACCGCCCTCGCCAAGCCTCGCAATCCCGCCAACCCCCGGATCTTGAGGAACCGGCGGCTCGAATGCCTCATCTCCTCCAGCATCGCCAGGGGGAGCCCGCCCGCGGCGCTCAGATGCCGGCGGCGCTCCTGCGGGACCCGCGCGAACTCGAGCGGCTGCGCCAGCGGGGTCACTCCCCGCAAGGCGAAGACCTGCTCCAGATCCGCGAAGGTCACCATCGCATCCAGTTCCCCCGAGGGAGAGACCGGGGTCACCCCGGCGAAAACCACCAGCAGATCCCCCCCCATCCGTTCCCGCAGATACCGTGCCTCCGCGATGACCGGAGTGACCACCGGAGCCAGGAAAGGAACCAGCTCCGGATACTCGCTCCGGATCGCGTCCACCACCACCTGATCGGTCGACCGGATCAGCGTCCCCCAGTTCTCCTCCTCCCACAACCGGAGATATTCCCGGGCCACCAGCTCGTCCCCGATCACCCCCCGCGTCACGGTCCGGAACCCCGCTGCATAACAGGCGTTCACCACCTGCTCCGGCGTGGCCGGAAAGAAGTGCGCCGCCGCCTCCGTCCCCAGGATCAGCACACCGGTGCCGCGTGCGGCTATCGCCAGGGCCCGACCCAGCTCTCCGCTGACCTGAACCGCCTCGTGCGGACAGGCCGGAACGCAGTTGCCGCACCGGATGCACAACTCATCGACGACCTGAACCACCGAGCCATCGGGCGGCACCGCGATCGCCCCGGTCGGGCACACCCGGACACAGGCCATGCACCCGACGCAGCTCTCCGCGTCGATAATGAATTTCACAGGCCGGTCCTCTGCAATTACTGAGGAGTGATGTTCCAATATCCAACAGTCCCTCATGCAAGTCAAGCGAGAAATGTGCCGGAAAACGCAATAGTCTCGCGACTTACGCCAAACCATACTCCTTGATCTTCCGGTACAGAGTCCGCTCGCCGATCCCCAGAGCCAAAGCCACCAATCGCCGGTTGCCGGCATTTTCCCGAAGCGCAGCCTCGATCGCGGCCCGCTCCATTTCCGCCATCGTCATCCCCTTCCGGTACACCACTTCCCGGGGCTCTTCTTCCGGTTCATCGAGGGAGATCGTCGGCGAGGTCGGAACCTCAATGATTTGTACTGTTGATGCACCCTGCAAAGCCTGATCGTTGAGTTGACGCCTCAAGTCTTCCACTTGATGCCTCAGTTCCATGATGCTTCTGAAGATGAACTCTAACTGATGCCGCTCCGCCCCCCCCCCCCCCCCCCCCCCCCCCCCCCCCCCCACCACCCCCCCCCCCCCCCCCCTCCCCCCCACGATGTCGGGCGGGATGTCGGAGGCCCGGATCTCCGACCCCGGGGCGAGCACCACCATCGACTCCACCAGATTGCGAAGCTGACGCACATTGCCCGGCCAGGGAGCGTCGACCAGGCGCTGCATCGCCTCGGTCGTGATTCCATGGAACACCCGGTCGTGCTGCCGGCTGAACTCCCGGATAAACCGGCGCACCAGCAGGGGGATGTCCGATCGCCGTTCCCGAAGAGGCGGCAGGTAGATGTTGAGAACGTTGAGACGGTAGTAGAGGTCCTCCCGGAACTCGCCGAGCCCGACCGATTCCCGCAGGGCCCGGTTGGTGGCGGCCACCACCCGCACGTTGACCCGGATGGGCTGGACTCCTCCGACCCGGAAGAAGGAGCGACTCTCGAGGACGCGGAGCAGTTTCACCTGGATGCTGAGTGGCACCTCCCCGATCTCGTCGAGGAGGATCGTGCCGCCGTCCGCGAGTTCGAAGCGGCCGAGGCGGCGCTCCGCCGCGCCGGTGAAGGCCCCCTTCTCGTGGCCGAAAAGCTCCGACTCGAGCAACCCTTCGGGCAGGGCGGCACAGTTCACGGCGATGAAGGGTTTTCCCCGCCGGGGCGAGAGGTCGTGGATCGCCTTGGCCACCAGTTCCTTGCCCGTCCCCGACTCGCCCTGGACGAGGACGGTGCTCGACACCGGAGCCATCTGTTCGATCTTGACCAGCAGCTCGTGGATGGCGGCGCTCTGTCCGGCGATCCCGGTCTGTTGCTGCAGGCGGCGGCGCCCCGCGAGAATCCGGACGCTCTCCAGAAGTTCCTCGACCGGGACCGGTTTGGTGAGAACCTCGGTGGCCCCGAGCCGGGCGCCGCGATCGGCCCGGTCACGGTCGGTCGGTTCGAGCAGCGCGAGGGTGAGGATCTCGTGATCCCGGGCGTAGGCCACCAGAGTCGTGGCCGGGGGCTCGTGCAGGGCGCCGGTGAGGACGATCACGTCGGGCGATTCCCGCCGGGCGGTTCCGCGCGCATCGTCGACCGAGGAGACCAGGGCGGTGGTGAATCCCGCCTGTTCGAGGGCGGCGTTGAGGGGGACCGCCACCTCGAGGTCATCGAGGGTCATCAGAATGCGGGAGGACATCAGGTGTGATCCACCGGATCGCCGCGGGCAATGGCCACGGCGTGTTCGACGATCGGATCGAGAACCGACAGCCCGTCGCTCACTCCCCCCTCGCTTCCGGGAAGGTTCACGATCAGGGTGCGCCCCCGGAGTCCGGCCACCCCGCGCGACAGGGCCGCCCAAGGGGTCGCGGCGTGCGCCACCCTGCGGAGTGCCTCGGGAAGGCCCGGCACCTCCCGGTCGATGACGGCCCGCGTTGCCTCCGGTGTCCGGTCCCGCGGGGAGAGCCCGGTGCCACCGGTGGTGAGGATCAAGTCCACCTCTCCCTCATCGGCCCACTGGGCAAGGAAGCGCACAACGGCGTCGGGCTCATCGGGAACCGTCTCCCGCACGACCACCGGCCACCCGTGGATCGCCGCCCACTCCATGATCCGTTCACCCGAGGTGTCCTTCCGAGCGCCCCGGCTCGCGGTGTCCGACACGGTGAGCACGGCCACCCGAAGGGTCATCCCGCCTTCCGCACCGATCCCCGGGTCCAGAAGGGGCGCTTGACCACCTCGGCGGGGATGCGGGTCCCGCGGCACTCGACCTCGAAGGTCATTCCGACCTTGACCTCGGGCGGAAGCAGGGTGGTGCCGATCGGCACGCCGAGCGAGGGACTCTGTCCTCCGCTCCGGACCACGTCCACCTGACGCCCGCCGTACCAGACCGGATACCCCGGGCGGGCAATCCCGCGGCCCTTCAACTGGAACCCGACGAGCCGGCGGCTCACTCCGCGCGCCTTCAGGGCCTTGAGCGCGGGTTCCCCGACGAAAGGCGCCCCCTTGTCCATCTTGACGATCCAGCCGAGCCCCGCCTCCAGGGGTGTGATCGTCTCGTCGATCTCCTGGCCGTAGAGGGCATATCCCATCTCGAGGCGGAGGGAGTCCCGCGCGCCGAGACCGATCGGCGCCGCCCCCGCGCCCACGATCGCCCCCCAGAGGGTGGGGAGGTCCCGGCCCCGGCAGTAGATCTCGAAGCCATCCTCCCCGGTGTAGCCGGTGCGGCTGATGAAGGTGCCACACCCGGCCACGGTGGCGGTGCGCACCCGGTAATACCCGAGTGCGCTCAGGGTAATCTCGGTGAGGGGCTGCATCAGGGCTTCGGCCCGGGGCCCCTGCACGGCGAGGAGACCGACCTCGTCGGAGATGTCCTTGAGGCGGATGTTGGCGCCTCCCTTCAGCTTCACCAGGTGATTCCAGGCCGCCTCCCGGTTGGCCGCGTTGACCACGAGCATCAGCTTGTCGTCGAAGCGGTAGACGGTGCAGTCGTCGACGAAGGTCCCCTGGTTGTTGAGGATCGCGGAGTACTGCACGCCCCCCGTCTCCAGGACGCTCACATCGTTGCAGGTCACCCGGTTGACGAAGGCGTTCCGGTCGGGCCCGGTCACCTCGAACTCGCCCATGTGGGAGACGTCGAACACGCCGACCCCGGTGCGCACGGCGTGGTGCTCGGCGACGATGCCGTCCCGATAGTGCACCGGCATGGTGTAACCGGCGAAGGGGACCATCTTGGCCCCGAGGGCGCGGTGCGCCTCGGCCAGGGGTGTTTCGCGAAGCGAGGCGGCAGAGAGAGAGTCGGTCATGCGATGGATGCCTCCGGGGAGCCCATGAGTGTGGTACAGAGAGCCTTCTGGACATGAAGCCGGTTCTCGGCCTCGTCAAAGACACGGGATTGCGGTCCTTCGAACACGTCCTCGGTCACTTCCTCCCCCCGGTGCGCGGGGAGACAATGCAGAAAGATCGCCTCGGGGCGGGCCAGGCGCATGACGGCCTCCGTCACCTGGAAGCCGGCGAAGGCCACAGCGCGCGCCGCCGACTCCTCCTCCTGCCCCATCGAGGCCCAGACATCGGTCGTGACCACGTGGGCGCCGGCCACCGCCTCGGCCGGATCGTGGGTGACGGTGAGGGACGCCCCCTCCTCGCCGGGCTGGAACAGGTCGGCTCGCGGCTCAAACCCCGGGGGACACGCCACGCGGAGAGCAAACCCGAGGAGCCCCGCCGCGGTGATCCAGCTGTTGGCCATGTTGTTGCCATCACCGATCCACGCCACCGTGGTGCCCCGCAGCGTCCCGAATGCCTCCCGCATCGTCAGCAGGTCGGCCAGCACCTGGCAGGGATGGAGCAGGTCGGTCAGGCCGTTGATCACGGGGACGGTGGCCCACCGCGCAAGCTCCTCCACCTCCGCGTGGGCAAAGGTCCGGATCATGATCCCGTCCACGTAGCGCGAGAGGACGCGGGCCATGTCGCGGATCGGCTCGCCCCGGCCGAGTTGCAGGTCGCGGCTGGAGAGGAAGAGCGGATGCCCGCCGAGCTGCAGGGTGCCCACCTCGAAGGAAACCCGGGTGCGGGTGGAACTCTTGGCAAAGATCAGGGCGAGAGTCTTCCCCCGCAGCGGCGTGTGCCGGTACTCGCCCCCTTTCATCCGGGTCGCGAGGACGAGCAGGGCCTCCACCTCGTCCCGCGTCAGGTCGGGGATGGTGAGGAAGTCCCTCGCGCCCCGGAGCCGTTCCTCGACGAGGTTCCGCATCAGAGGATGTACCGCCGAAGGTCGTCATCGGCCAGGACGGCGGCGAGCCGGCTCCGCACCGTGGGCCCGTCGTATACATAGGCCCGGGGTCCGTCGCCGGGGAGCGAAAACAGCAAATCTTCCATCAGGGTGGCCATCACCGTGTGGAGCCGGCGCGCTCCGATGTTTTCCAGCCGGTCGTTGGCCACCGCGGCCACCCGCGCGATCTCCGCGACGCCATCGGGAGTGAAGCTGAGCTCCGCCCCTTCCGCGGCCACCAGCGCCTGATACTGCTTGGTGAGGGCGTTTTCCGGCTCGGTCATGATCCGGACAAAGTCCTGCTCCGTGAGGGGAGTCAACTCGACCCGGATCGGAAAGCGTCCCTGCAGCTCCGGAATCAGATCCGACGGTTTCGACACATGAAACGCGCCCGCCGCGATGAACAGGATGTGATCGGTGCGCACGTACCCGTACCGCGTCTGCACCGTCGACCCTTCGACGATGGGAAGCAGATCGCGCTGGACCCCTTCGCGGCTGATGTCGGGACCGGACTGGGCCCGTTCGCCGGCGATCTTGTCGATCTCGTCCACGAAGATGATGCCGTGGTTCTCGACCCGGTCGAGCGCCTCGTTGACCACGTCGTCCATGTCGACCAGGCGCCGGAGTTCCTCGTCGGTCAGGATGCGGCGCGCCTCGGGGATCCGCACCCGGCGGCGCTTCTTCCGCTTCGGCATCATCTCCTGCATCATCTCGAAGATGTTGATGTCGGGTCCCTCCATGCCCTGCGGCGGCTGGAGCATCTCCGGCATCGGATAGCTCTGGGGACTCACCTCCACCTCGACCTCACGGTCGTCGAGCGCGCCACTGGCGAGGAGAGCCCGCAGTTTTTCGCGCGACTCCTGCCGGCGGCGTTCCGCGCTCCCGGCCGCATCCTGCGGAGTGACCTCCCCTCCCGGGGACACGGCAAAGACGGTCCCCGCCTCCGGTCCAGGTTCCGGCGACTCGCTCTCCCGCGCGCGGGGAACCGCAGGTGCCGCGGGGAGAAGGAGATCGAGGAGCCGTTCCTCCGCGAAGGATTCCGCCTGGGGCAGGACGTCATCCTCGCGTTCTCCCCGGACGAGACTGATGGCCGCATCGACCAGGTCCCGCACCATCGATTCGGTGTCCCGGCCGACGTAGCCCACCTCGGTGAACTTGGACGCCTCCACCTTGACGAAGGGCGCCCCGGCCAGCCGCGCCAGCCGACGGGCGATCTCGGTCTTGCCGACTCCGGTGGGTCCGATCAGGATGATGTTGGACGGAGTGATCTCCTCCCGGAGGTCCTCCGGGGCCTGGGCGCGGCGCCACCGGTTCCGCACCGCGATGGCGATCGCCTTCTTGGCGGCTTCCTGCCCGATGATGAACCGGTCGAGTTCGGCCACGATCTGGCGGGGGGGCATCTCCTCGAGCCAGGGGAGCGGCTCGGCGGCACCCGGCTCATGGGGTGTGGGGACCGTTCCCGCGGCGGGTTCCGTCATCCGAGTTCCAGGATGGTGTGGTGGCGGTTGGTGTAGACGCAGATCTCCGCGGCAATGCCGAGGGAGCGTTCGACGATCGCGCGAGCGGTCAGGGACGGATCCGGCAGCAAGGCGCGGGCGGCCGCCACGGCATAATTTCCGCCCGAACCCGCGCCCACGATGCCGTCATCGGGCTCGATGAGCTCTCCCGATCCGCTGAGCAGGAAGGCATGGTCGGTGTCGGCCACGACGAGGAGCGCTTCGAGGCGCCGAAGCACCCGGTCACTGCGCCAGTCCTTGGCCAGTTCCACCGCGGCCCGCGGCAGGTTGCCGGGGTAGCGGTCGAGCTTTTCCTCGAAGCGTTCGTAGAGGTTGAGGGCGTCGGCCACGGCGCCGGCGAACCCGGCCAGGACCTTTCCCCCCTTCAATCCGCGCACCTTGTTGGCATGGGCCTTCACCACGGTATCCCCCATGGTGATCTGCCCATCACCACCCAGGGCCACCTGCCCCCCCTTGCGGACGGCCAGAATGGTGGTGCCATGGAACTCCGTCATTCGGCATCTCCCTCGTCCCGGGAACCCTCACCCGCCGCGCGGGTGGGCCTGCCGGTAGACGTCCTTGAGTCGTTCGACACTGGTGTGGGTGTACACCTGTGTCGTGGTCAGCGAGGCGTGGCCGAGCAGTTCCTGCACGGCGCGCAGGTCGGCCCCGGCATCGAGAAGGTGGGTGGCGAACGAGTGCCGCAGCGAGTGCACCCGAAGCCGGTCCCCCCCGATCTCGTCGAACAGCCGGTGCATCCGTCGCTGGATGCTCACCGCGGCGAGTCTCCGCCCCCGCCGACTGACAAACACCGCCGTCCGGTCGCCCCCGGTGTCCCGCACCAGCCCCTCCCGGACCGCAAGATAACGGCGCAGCGCCCCGACTGCCCGGCTCCCGACCGGCACGATCCGCTCCTTGCGGCCCTTTCCCCTCACCTTGACCTGGTCGCTGAGCAGGTCGAGCTGTCCCATCCCGAGACTCTGCAGCTCCCCGAGGCGGATCCCGGTGGAATAGAAGAGTTCGAGCATCGCCAGATCGCGCATGGCCATGAAATCGCCCGTCGCGGCCCGGGCCTCCGCCGCCTCGAAGAGGTCCGCGGTTTCCTCTCCCCGAAGCCAGGTCGGAAGCCGCTTCGCGGTGCGGGGGGTTCGAACCGACCGCAGCACCCCGCCGGCGATGTCATGGTGCACCTGAAGATACCGGTACAGGCTCCGCAGCGCGGAGAGGGCCCGGGCCGCGGAACGCCGGGAGAGCCCCCGTCGTTCGAACTCGCCGAGGAACCCCCGCAAGCCGAGACGATCGACCGTGCTCCAGGACCACACCCCGCCATAGTGGCGATCGGCGAAGGCCAGGAACCCTTCGAGGTCGCGGCGGTAGGCCGCCACCGTGTTGGGCGCATGCCCCCGCTCCCCCTCGCAATGGGCCAGGAACTCCGCCACCAGGTCGGCGGGGCGCATCAGACCGTGGTCCGCCAGGCCGCGCAGGCCTCGAGCGCCCGGGCGGCCAGACGGGCCCGCCGGACCGGTTTCGGGGCACGGCCCGGGAGGGGGTCGAGAAGACCCACGTTGGCATTCATCGGCTGGAAGTGCCGGGGATCGGCCTCGCGGAGGTGGCGGCAGAGCCCCCCGAGCATGGTGGTGGGAGGAGGGACCACCGGGGGACGACCCTGGAGGTGACGCGCCAGGTTGAGTCCGGCCAGCCACCCGGTGGCGATGGACTCAGTATACCCCTCGACCCCGGTCAACTGCCCCGCGACGAAGGTGCCGGTGCCGGGAACCCGCAGCCCCTCCTCCAGGGTGGCGGGAGCGTTGACATAGCTGTTCCGGTGCATGCTGCCATACCGGAGAAACTCGGCCTCGCGGAGGCCGGGGAGGGCGCGCAGGATCCGCTGCTGATCCGGAATGCGCAGGCGGGTCTGGAATCCGACGAGGTTCCACATCTGGCCCGCGCGGTCCTCCCGCCGGAGCTGGATCACGGCATGGGCCTCCCGTCCGGTGTCGGGGTCGGGAAGTCCCACGGGCTTCATCGGACCGAACCGGAGGGTTTCCCGGCCCCGGCGCGCCATCTCCTCGATGGGGAGACACCCCTCGAAGTAGGGAACGCCATCGACCTCCGGATGCCCGGTGTAGGGATCGGCGGCCACCAGCGCATCGAGAAACTCCGCATACTCCGCAGCGGTAAGGGGTATATTGAGATAGGCATCGTCCTCCCCCTTGCCGTAGCGCGAGGCCGCGAAGAGCCGGGTATGGTCGAGCGAGTCATCCGCCACGATCGGGGCGATGGCATCGTGGAAGGCGAGGGTGTCGGCCCCGAGGCGCGCCACCAGGGCCTCGGACAGGGCGGGGGAGGTGAGGGGGCCCGTCGCGATGATGCCCGGATCGGGCAGGGAGGTGACCTCCTCTTCCCGGATGGTGATGCGGGGATGGGCACGCAGCGCCTCGTCCACGGCCCGGGAAAATACGTCCCGGTCCACCACCAGCGCGGAGCCGCCCGGAATGCGCGCGGCGTCCGCCAGGCGGATCAGCAGACTGTCCAGCAACCGGAGCTCCGCCTTGAGGAGCCCGTGGGCGTTGGTCTCCTCCAGGGACTTGAACGAGTTGCTGCAGACCAGCTCGGCGAGCCGTCCGGTCTGGTGCGCCGGAGTGCCGGTTCCCGGACGCATCTCGCACAGCGTCACCTCCACACCCCGTTCCGCCAGGACCCAGGCCGCCTCCGACCCGGCAAGGCCTCCCCCCACCACGACGGCGGTCTCCGTCATTTCACTGCTCCCGACCGGAGACAGGACAGAATCGTCTCCACCACCTGGGGCACGGTGCGACCCTCCGTGTCGACCGTCAGATCCGCGGTGCGGTAGGCCGGCATCCGGACCTCCGCCAGTTCCCGCAGGCGAGCCGGCGTGGAGGCGGCGTCCCCCAGGAGGGGACGTCCATGACGAGGGCCGATCCGGGTTCCCGCCGTGCCCGGGGTCACGTCCAGATGCACCACGAGCGCGCCGGCCTCCCGGACCGTCTCGAGAGCCCCGGGAATCGCCGCCCATCCCCCACCCGGCACCACGACGGCCACCGGTCCCATCACCGCTTCCCTCACGATCCTTTGTTCCTCGGCGCGGAAGGCCTCCTCCCCACGCTCGGCGAACCACCAGGCGATCGGCCGGCCCTGCGCCGTGATGGTGGCGTCCACATCCACGAGCGGAATTCCCAGACGACCCGCGAGCACCCGGCCCACCACCGACTTGCCCGCCCCGGGGAGGCCCACCAACACAAGGTGACGCGACCTCACCGGGATCCGGGCTCCGGAAAACCCCAGCGGGATCCCAGATGGGCCACGTACCCCTCCAGGTTGCGCCGGGTCTCACCGAGGGAATCCCCACCGAACTTCTCAAGCACCGCATCCGCCAGCACCAGGGCCACCATCGCCTCGGCGATGACCCCCGCGGCCGGAACCGCCGTCACATCCGACCGTTCGCTCTGGGCGTTGGCAGGTTCCCCGGTCTCCAGATTCACCGTGGGCAGGGGAGACATGAGCGTCGCGATCGGCTTCATCGCCACCCGGCACACCAGGGGCTCCCCCGTGGTGATGCCTCCCTCGAGCCCGCCCGCGTGGTTGGTCGGCCGGGAAAACCCCCCGCTCCGGATGTGCCGCGAGGAGTCGGCATCCCGGGTGATCGGATCGTGCACCTGGGAACCGGGCCGGCGGGCCGCTTCGACCCCGAGCCCGATCTCCACCGCCTTGATCGCCGGGATCGACATGAGGGCCGCGGCCAGGCGCCCATCGAGCTTGCGTTCCCAACTGACATGGCTCCCCAACCCGACCACGAGCCCGGTGGCCACGATTTCGATTTCACCGCCCAGGGTATCCCCGTCCCGCTTGGCCTGGTCGATGCGCGCCAGGATCTCCGGCTCCCGGTTCCGGTCGAGGATGCGCACGGGAGAGGCGTCGGAGACGGGGTTGAGGGGAGAGGGGAGCGGATCGGGAGCCGACACCTGGAGACCACCGAGGGAGAGCACATGGCTCCCGATGTCCATCCCGAGCTCCTGGAGGAGGCGTCGGGCCACGGCCCCTGCCGCTACCCGTGCCGCCGTTTCCCGCGCGCTGGCCCGCTCCAGGATGTCGCGCGCGTCGAGTCGGTCGTATTTGAGGATCCCGGCGAGGTCGGCGTGACCGGGTCGCGGTCGCACCACGCGGCGGCGGCGGAGTTCTCCGGTTCCCTCGTGCGCCATGACCTCGTCCCAGTTGGCCCAGTCCCGGTTGGGAATGAGCATGGCGATGGGCGATCCGAGGGTCTCTCCGGCCCGGACCCCGGCCATCCACTCGATCTGGTCCTGTTCGATTTTCATGCGGGCACCCCGGCCGTGGCCCTGCATGCGCCGACCGAGTTCGTGGTTGATGGCCGCACCCGGGAGGGAGAGTCCCGCCGGAATGCCCTCCACGATCACCACGAGTCCCCGCCCATGGGATTCCCCTGCCGTCACGAATCGGAGCCGCACGTTGTGTCCTCAGAGTGGAGTCACCCGGAAAATACACGGGAGGGGGAAGCATAGGGCGGAGGACATGGGACATAGGACATAGGACATAGGACATAGGGGGCACAGGAACGTTCGCGAGTCTGTCATCCCGAGCCGCAGGCGAGGGATCTGTGGAGGTAACCGGTGCACTTCCTGCCGGCCGCGTCCACCGATCGGCACGGGCATCGGTTCACGGGATTGCCACGGAGGGCCCTCACCCCCGGCCCGCCCCCGGCCCCTCTCCCCGAGGGAGAGGGGAGCAATGGGCCCTCGCAACGACAGCGGATTCATGCCGGGATCGGCGCTCCATGGTGCGCCGCAAGCAGCGCACCCACGGAATCCTTGGAGTACCGTCCTTCAGGACCCGTCGCCGCAGGCGCCGAGCCCGGGTTTCAGCCCGGGAAAAACGACAACGGGCCCGACCGAAGCCGGGCCCGTGCACCATTGGGACGGGGAAGAAATCAGTTGCTCGTGGCGCCGTCGTCGATGATGCGCGGCGTCACCAGGATGATGAGGTCCCGGCGGTTCTCGGTGTCGTTGGTGAAGCTGAACAGGCTGCCGATCAGCGGCAGGCTCCCAAGGATCGGGATCCCGTTCCGGGTGCGCGACACGGTGGTGACCGTGAGCCCACCGATCACCGCCGTCTCGCCGTCCTTGACGAGAAGCTGGTTTTCCGAGGACTGCTTGGTGATGGTGAAGCCGAGGTCCGCGGCCGCGAGCGGCTGAATGGCGGAGCGTTCGGTCACCAGGTTCATCAGAATCTCGCGGTTGTTCGTGACGTGCGGCGTCACGGTGAGCGAGATGCCGGTTTCCTTGAACTGCACCGTGGACCGCGGAGTGTTGGCCCCGGTTCCGGTGGAGCTCAGGTCGATGATACGCACCGGGATCTCCTCACCCACCAGGATCTTGGCCCGACGGTTGTCGAGTGCCGTGATGACCGGCTCGGCCTGGATGTCCGAGAGCTCGACCCGTTCGAGGGCGCTGAGGAAGCTGGTCAGGCTGAACCCGCCGATGGCGGTGGAGAAGACCAGATCGAGAGCCGAGCCATTGATGATGGCATCCGCATTGGCGATGGCCGACACGGTGTTGCCACCCAGATCGACGATGTTGGTGTTCGGATCGAAGGTCTCACCCGGCTCGCCGTTCGGATCCTGGCGCTGCACCAGCTTGTTGAAGAACTGCGAATCGTTCCCCAGATCGTACTTGAGTCCGAGCTGGGTGATGTCGGTCCGGTCCACGAAGATGATCTTGGCCTGGATCGACACCTGCGGGGTCCGGATGTCGAGCCCCTTCACGAACTCGGCGATCTCCTCGATCCGGTTCCGCTTGTCGGTCAGAATGAGGGAATTGGACGCGGTGTCCGCCACAGCCTTCCCCTTCCCCTCGGTGAGGATCCCGCTGATCGACGCGGCGATCTCGACCGCCCGGGCGTAGTTGATCCGGAGGATGGTGGTCTCGAGCGGCTCCAGCGAGTCGATTTCGGCGAGGGCGGCGGGGCTGTCCACCCGGATGATCCCGCCCGGCATCTCCTGCGCCGAGAGGCCGTTGGCCGCAAGCACCGCCTGGAACGCCTGGGTCCACGGCTTGTCGCGGATCTCGGCGGTCACGGTGGCGGTCCCGACACCCTTGCCGAGGATGATCGACCGGCCGCTCAGGGCCATGAAGCCGGCCACCACGTCGGCGATGTTGGCGTTGTCCCAGGAGACGGTGATCCGGGGTTCCTGCGCCTGGGGCCTCGGCGCGGGTGACGGAAGGTAGGGCTCGATTTCGGACGCGGTGCTCGTCAGGGATGCGGGGTCCGACACCATCCGGACCGGGGCCATGGTGGACCAGGCCAGGAAGGTCTCGTCGGTGCCGAAGGTGACCCGGATCAGGTCCCCCTCCTGCGCCACCCGGTATTCCATCGGGGCGTCGAGGTCGAGAACGATCCGCACCACTTCCGGGGCGAACTGCCGCAGGCGCACGTTCCGCACCCCCGCCCGGTTGATCCCGTCGTAGGCCGGAGTGTCCATCGCGTTGAGGACCGCACCGTGGACGTCGATGACCAGCCGGTCGGGATCCCGCAGCGTGAGGTCGCGTACCGACACCGCGCCGGACACCGTGACCACGAGTTCCGCCCGGCCGGGGCTCGCAACCAGACTCACCGCGCGGACCTCCCCGTCGGGTGCTGTGCCATGGGGGGAGGGAGGCGCAACGGCCGCGAGGCCGAGCGCCAGGAGCAGGGAAACGGATTTCATGGGTTCACTTCCTCCGGCTTGCGAAGAGACAGGGTTTCCTGCCGCTCGGTCCCGAAATCATCGAGGACGAAGGTGACATCTTTGCGGGCGATGGAGAGCACCCGCAGACGGCCGAGCTGATCGCCGGGCCGGACATTGTACCGCCGGTTGTTGAGCCGTTCCCGCAGGACGGCCACGGAGTTCCGGGGCATCTGCTCATCGAGGTAGATGGCCACCAGGGTGAGGTCGGGCAGTTCCGGCCCCGACGACTCCGCGGAGAGCAGAGACTCGAACGGATCCCGGGAGCCACCGGCGTAGGAGAAGACCTCCCGCACCAACCCTTCGGATCCTCCACTGTCGGGCGCCTGCGCGGCGGTTTCCGCCGGGGGGGGCGCCGGAGTCGCGGCGGCCGGCGCCTCATCCGTCCCGCCACCGCAGGCCATCGCTCCACAGGCGAGGAGCAGGGCGGCGGGTGCGATCACATTACGACCCATTGGGGTTCCCTCCGGGCGACTTGACGTAGGTCCTGATCTGGAAGGTGGCTTCGAGCATCGCCGAGGTGGTGTCGCCGAGAGCGGCGGCCTCGGTGGCGGCGGCCCGGCTCAGGCTCACATTCTCGGAGACCATGATCCGCCGCAGACTCGCCACATCGGACAGGAACTCCCCGATCTGGTCGTAGCGGCCGATCACCGCCATCTGATAGGCATAGGTGTCGAACGGGGTGGGTCCCGGCTCCACAGCGCGCGGTCGGAACTCCGACAGGTTGACGCCGCGGATCTTGGCCCGGGTGCTGATGGCATCGAGCAGATTGGGGACCTCGTTGCCGTCGGGGACGAATTCCCGCAGCACCGTCAGCGTGGACCGGTACTGGTCCACCCGGGCCCGGATGTCCTCGATCGAGCTGCGGGCGAGCTCGCGCTTCGCCGCATCGGTCTGTCCCTGAAGCGTGCTGATCGAGTCCCGCAGAACCTGCACCTGCTCCCCGCGAGCCTGCAACCCCGGCAATCCCAGGGTGCCGATGACCTCGCCGGTGTACCCGACGTACCCCACCAGGAGCGCCCCGACGATCGCGATTCCGGCCTTGCCGCCGGGAGTGTCGTAGAATGCCATGGTTTACCTCACCGCCGTTTCCACGACGGACTCGCGCACCGGAACCACCCGGATGAAGGCCGAGTCCGCGCTGGTGTGCGTGGCGCGGATGACGAAGGCGGTCACCGCACGGTTGCTTTCGACCACCGTTTCCGCCGACACCGCCATCACGTTCTGCAGGAACGGCGATTCTTCGAGCTGGCGGAGGAATCGGGTATAGCCCTGGATGTCGACCGTCCGGCCCGTCACCTCGAACTGGACCGGGGGACGCACTCCCATGGAGTCGGGGAGCCCTCCCGCCACGGCCGAGACGTTGGTGATCCAGGTGAAGGCCGGCAGGGCCCGCGTCACCTCGTCGAGCACATGGGGCCAGATGAACCGGTCGCCATCCATCGCCTGGATGGTCCGGATCTGAGCCAGGATGGAGTCCCGGATGACTTCCTCCCGCTGCTTCTGGGAAAGGAAGTCACGATAGCGCTGGTGCTCCGCGCGGACCTGCTCGAGCTCCGGCTCAAGAGTGCCCAGGGCGGAGGAGGTACTGAACCAGGTCCAGCCGAGAAAGCCGATCACCGCCACCCAGGCGAGTGCGGCGGCCAGGGGGAGCGGGTTCTTGACACTCGAGGCGAGCGACTGGAAGCTCGCGGCCAGGCCGGCACCACCTCCGCCGCCCCGCTTGGAGCGTTTGAGACCAGGTCGCAGGTTGATCGTAATCACGATGCGTCAGTCCCTCTCGAATGGTTACGCGGCCGCCCGAAGCGCCAGCCCCACCGGCAGCATCAGAAGCGGTGCGATTTCATCCACATTGATCATGTCGAACACCCCGTCCGCCACCCGAAGCCGTTCCATCGGATTGGCCACCTGCACCGGAAGCCGCAGGCGCTCGGCCAGCATCTTCGACAGGCCGGGAATCCGCGCGCCCCCACCCGACAGGTAGAGACGGCTCAGTCCCCCCGCCGACCGGCTGGCCGTCTGGAGGAAGGCCGCGGCCCGCTCGATCCCCACGGCAAGTTCCTCGCCCCTCGATTGCAGGAAGGGGGTGAGCGCCTCGTGGGTGTCGAAGGACTGGAGCATCCGGTCGGCCTCTTCCATCGTCATCCCACGCTCCCGCTGCAGATCCTCCCGGAACCGGCGGGTGCCCACGGGCAGATCCCGGGTGAGCACCGGGACTCCCCCCTCGATGATGTTCACGTGGGTGACCTCGTGCCCGATGTTGACCAGGCCCACGATCCCCGACATGCCGTCGGGGTAGTTGAGTTCAAATGCGTTGTGGAGCGCGAACGAGTCGACGTCGATCACCGTCGGCGGGTACCCCACCTCGGTCAGTAGCGCCATCTTGTTCTCCACCAGTTCCCGCTTGGCGGCCACCAGGAGCACCGACATCTGCAGCCCGTCCCCCTCGGGATCGAGGATCTGGAAGTCGAGTTCCACGTTGTCCATATCGAAGGGGACGTGCTGCTCGGCCTCCCAGCGGATCACATCCCGCGCCTCCGCCTCCTTCATCCGGTCCATGGTGATCTTCTTGACGATCACGTCGCGGCCTCCCACGGCCACCACCAGGTGCTTCGGCTTCACGTCCGCCGAGGCCAGGAGACCCCGGATCGCCTCGGCGACCAGGCCGGGATCCATGACCTCTCCCTCGACGATCGCATCATCCACGACCGGAGCAAAGGCCACCTTGGTGAGAATCGGCTCCCCGGTACCATGGGAGATCACCGCGAGCTTGATGAGGCCGCTCCCGATGTCCAGACCCACCGTCGTGCGTGCGCGACCGAACAGTGCCATAGGTCCCGGTTTTCCATGGAGATGTGAGGCGATATGGCAGCTACGCTACCACCCGCGACACGGTTTGTCAACCTGCTGCAATTCGTGAGATAGTGACGCAAACCTTTTACAAACAACAACTTGACTGCCCAGAGCGAGGGGCTTCCCCACTGCGGGCTCCCTCGCGAACCCTTGGATTTATGACAGCGGACTGGTGCGATGGTGGGCAACCGCTATGCCATCACCCCGCGCACCCAATCTAAATCATTCCTGGAAAACAACATAGCACATAATCGCGGACCGGTGCAGAATCCTGCGCCGGAGGGCATGTGGCGGACGTTCGCAACGAATCTCGTGGTCTGCGAGGGGGGCCCTCACCCCCGGCCCCTCTCCCGCACGCGGGAGAGGGGAGCTGCTCCTCGTACTCGAGCAGGATCGTCACCCCGGCGAACGCCGGGGTCCATCTCCATCGTGGACGACATTCCAGGCCCCAGTAGTTCGGCTCCGGCAGGATGGCCAATCTCGCGTCTCGTGAGGCCGACATCGGCTTACGGGATTGCCACGGGCCCTGCGGGCCCTCGCAATGACAGCTGTTCCCTACCGCCTACCACCCATCGCCTACCTTGGCCCTCAAGCACGAGGGAGCAGTGGCACAGCATGATCGCCGGCCCCTGCTCCCCTATGTCCTTCGTCCTATGTCCTTCTGTCCCCTACTCCCTACTCCCGACTCCCCACTCCCCACTCCCACTCTCCCCTGCAACATCTTCCCCTACAACAACTGGCTCCATCCCCGCCGTAGCGGCTGCCCCACCGACGCCCCACCGACCGCCTTCGCGATGGCGCAGGAAGAGAAGTTGATATCCACGTTGCCACTGAAGGCTCCCGTCGTCGTCAGATTGACCCCCTCGGTGAGGATTCCCCCGGTGATCTTGTTTCCGGTACCTGAAATATCCATCCTGCCGCGAACGATGATGAGACCGACCCACTCGAAATTGCCCGAGATCTGGAGATCCCCGCTGACGAGCAGCACGCCTTGCCCACGCCCCCCGCCGGAGAAGTGAACATCTCCGAGAGCGTGAGTAATAGGGAAGTAGCTCTCACATTCCACCACCACGGTGGACGGTGGGCGCCACGGCTCACCAAAATTGGTCGCGTTCGACTTGTCGCACACCGGGGGGATAGACAGGTCCAACACAGGTTGCGCGCTACCCAGCGTGGTACCGTCGGGAATGGTTTTCGCCCCGGGCTGCCCGGCAAGCGTGTTGAACGTGAAGTCGAGAAAGTTCTGGAACGTGGCGGACGTGATGGTGGTGTCGTTTGTCGCCTCCGGGAACGGGAATCCCTCCACATTGTCGAGGTCCTTCCCGGTGATCCCTGTCGTCGTGGCGCTTCGAATCCCGACGACATCGTCCGTGTTACCGGCGTCCAGGGGTGCACACTCCCCGACGCCCCACTGCGGTGGGATGTCGTTGAACCCGGAGACGTTGAACGCGTTGCCGTTGAGTTTGATCGGTTTGGTCACCGTCACCGCGGCGTTCACGGCGAAGGTCGGTTTGGCCAGCCGCATCAACTGGCCCAGCCGGACCGAGCTCAGCACCTGGCCCCCCGGGGTTCGCCGCTCACCAGTGGATCGGAGAAGAAAGAGCTCCTCGTTGATCCGCTGGAGGGTGTCGGTGAAGACCACCAGTGGCGACCCCGCGGCATCGAGCTGGGTCGTGGGGAGGTCGAGTTCGGTGCCGGGCACCATCGCGTTGTAGACGATCGGATCCCAGTTGGCGATCACCTGCGCGATCCCCGCCTCGGCGGCCTCCTGTGCCTGCCCGGCCCAGATGACGTTGCTCCCGGTCTGTTGCTCGGTCCGGCCGATGAAGAAGGAGCCGGCCACGAGCACCCCGATGATGACCAGGGCAAAGAGGGTCAGAGCCAGGGCCATCCCTCGCTCATTGCGAACCGATCGAGTGTACTTCATGGAGCCGACCTCCTCTTGCAGGGTCCTGGGAAAC
Source organism: Gemmatimonadales bacterium (assembly GCA_039794085.1). Lineage (GTDB taxonomy): Bacteria > Gemmatimonadota > Gemmatimonadetes > Gemmatimonadales > GWC2-71-9 > OFTM291. The sequence goes on along the minus strand of JBDIWC010000021.1, from coordinate 43,267 downwards.
TCTGAATCCTCAAGCCCTCGTTCACATGGATCCCCCCGCTTGCGCGGGGATGACGATTGGTCAGAGAATTCCTGATCACCTCATTGTCTCAGGGTGTTCCGGAGCGTCACCTGGGTCACCAGCCGCCATGCCGCCGGTTGTGACTGAGTCGCTCCGGCGAGACTCACTCGCCCTTCGGTCTCGCCGTTCAAGGTGATCTGGACCCGCCGCACCAGCCGGGGATCCCCGCCCGCCGGGATGGGGTTCCCCGCATTGTCGAAGTACTGGAGACTGAATCCTCCCGGATTCTGCAGGGGACCAAGGACCGGCGTCAGATTCACCTCGTTCTTGCTGAGCGACCTGGCGCCGAGCCAGGCCCGGCCCCCGGTGACCATGAGCCCGTACTCCATCCGCTCGAAGTACCGCACCGGCGCCCCAAGGAGGACGACGCCCGTGTTTACCTTGTTCGTGGTGGTCAGCGCAATGGCGGGCCGACCTGCGCAGTTACTGTTGGGATCGATGCCGATCACCGGAAGCGGAAGCCACTGATCATCGGCGCTGATCAGCTTCTCCCTTTCGGTGAATATGAGGAAAGTGTCGGTGTCCTCGGGGTCGCGGTGCGCGAAAAGTGGCCTGGCGACCCGGAGCACCGTCTCGGACGGTTCGAGCTCGCAGTAGATGCCCATGCCGCGCGAGGCTCGGAAGCGAACGCGGGTGGCCTGGATCTCTTCCAGATCGGACTCGATCGCGTCGATTCCGGCCGGGAGAAAATCGATCAGACTGTCGTACCCGATCTCCCGCAGTTCGGTGGGGATGGCCAGCGCCCCCGACCGCACGTTGGACTGCATGTCGACCTGCTGCAACTGCCCGGTAGAGCTGCGTTGCATCGTCTGGAGCATCCGGACCACGGTGAGCCCGATGACCGCCGTGAGCACCACGGCCACCAGCAGTTCGATCAGCGTCAATCCCCGTTGGTTTCTCATGCGCGCCTCAGAAACAGGAAATGCGGCTGGCGAGGGTGTCGACCCGGGCCCGGCCCGCGGCACGGTAGCTCGTGATGACCCGCACCGTCCGGAGGATGCCGTTAGGCGGAACCTCCCACTCCTCCTGGATCCCCTGGGTGGTCACCGGCCCGGCCGAACTCGTGAACAGCGGCGAGGTACACAACGCCGCGGGCGTGCTGTTCGCCGCCATCCGGAGCCGCTCCAGCCGCTGCCGGGCCACTTCCGATGCCGTCGTCTGCCACTTGGCACCCCCGATGGTCCGGGTCACGATGGCGGACGCCCCGGCCAGGGCGAAGATCCCGGTGGTCAGGATCACGATCGCGACCATGACCTCGACCACGGTGAAACCACTCGAGCCATGAGCTCGGGAGCCATGAAACAGTGGACGGCCCGGATGATCGGTTTTCCTCATTGGATTCTCCCGTAGCCATTGACCACCAGGCTGTCCCGAACCCCGCGCTTGGCAAATTTCAGAACGTACGTGCTCGCCGTCCCGGGCAGGAGACCGCTCGGCATGACCCTGATCGCCGTGTCCGAGGTGGTCACCGTTGTGCCGTACAAAGCGTTCATGTCGCGCCCGAGGCCGAGCGGGGTAGAGGCAACCCCGGTTCCCACCATGATCCAGGCGCTGTCCGCATCGAACCGCAGCCTGGCCTCCTGGCCCCGCTGGATCGCGGCCAGACGGGCCTGCTGGTAGAGGGACGCCAGGGCCACCCGGGTGTTGCGCACGTCCCGCCGAACCATCGCATCCCCGATCCGGGGCGCGACGATGGCCAGCAGCATCCCCAGAATCACCACTGCGAGCAAGGTTTCAATGAGGGTGAAGCCACCCCGGGAATCGGGCACACTGCCCTCCATGGGCGTAGTGAGAAACAGGTATCGGGAGGGGAGAGCAGCAAGAGGCGAGCCATGGAGGCTGTCGACGAATGCGACACGAGACCTGTTCAACCGCAACCACTTCCAGACCGGCCCCGTGGTGTCAAATTATGTGACATCGCGAAATGCCAACACTCGGGGGTCGCCATTCGCAGGCTCCCACCCCACACCCCCTCCCATTGTGAGACCAATCGCCCACAGGCGCAAGGGCGGAAGGCGGAAGTTCGAAGTTCGAAGTTCGAAGTTTGAAGGGGGTGAATGCCGTAGGGGCGAATGACATTCGCCCGGGTTCCGGGGTCCGAGCCTGTTATGGAGCGTCACCCCGGCGGACGCCGGGGTCCACCGGTACCATCCCGTGGGCGGAGTCATCCCGGACAAAGTGAGGGAGCTGAGACGGTGGCGGGTGTACTTCCCGTCGTCGAGATTTCGATAGCAGGCGAAAAGACCAGCCGCAGGCGACGCAGCCGACGGGGTGTAGGGTCGGGATGACGCACGCCGAGACTCAGGCTGCACGCCGTTGTTCATTGTTCATTGTTCATTGTTCACTGTTCACTGTTCATTGTTCACTGTTCATTGATCATTGAAACGCCCACCGCGCCCGGTGCTCCAATTCCACCGGACGGAGGGCGTCGAGAAGGGGAGGGGACGTCGTGTCCGGCGCGGCCAGCAGGGAATCGGAGAAGGGCATCCGAAGCAGGACCGTGAGGGTGCGGCGTGCGGTATCGCTCGAACTGACCGACTCGACGGTGATCGTGGCGGCGTAGAGGTCGCGCGCGTCCCGCCGGATCTCCGCCCGCGCACCGGCCCCGCTCGACAAGACCCAGGGCCCCAGTTGGCGGACACTCCCGGGAGGGAAGGTGACTCCGTAATTGAGGAGGGGATCCCACCCGGCCATCACGTCACCCACCGCCTCCTCCGTGGCCCACTCGGCGCGCTGCGCAACCGCGTACCTCCGCGCATCCCGAAGGCCCTCCAGGGCGCTGGCAAAGGCCGCCGCGATGCCGACCTCGAGAAAGAGGAGGAGGATCAGCACGAGGAGGAGGATTCCTCCGCGTTCGGAGCCTGTCATCGCGAGGCGGCAACGCCGCCGTGGCGATCTCGTAGGGGCGACGCATGCGTCGCCCGGGTCCGTCGTGGCAACGGGAGGTCTCCGGCAGGATGACCGACCTCGCGTCGCGTCGGGCCGACATCGGCTCACGGGATTGCCACGGGCCCTGCGGGCCCTCGCAATGACAGCCAGTTCCGCCCTCGCGATGACAGCCTCCGGGTGTTCCGCGTGCTCACTGTTCATTGTTCATTGTTCATTGTTCAATGGTCATTGTTCATTGTTCATTGTCCTCACGGCCGGTTCCTCGGTGTCATGATCGGGACCACGCTGTCCACGGAAACATGGTGGGACGCCCACCCTCCGGCGGCCACACTCCCGCTGGTGTGCCCCCGCACCGCGAGCCCGATGAGGGAGGGCTCCGCGCTGGTCGGAACGCCGAGCGGATCGAGCAGAAGGGCGCTGATCCCGGCGGGCCCTCCCCCTCCCCCGGTTCGCGATTGCAGGGGACCGAGAAAGGGCTGAATTCCCTCCCCACCCGACACCGACCGCACCCCCATCCAGTCGAGGGATCCACTGCGGTAGGCCCGCCACTCCATGACCTCGAACCAGGCGGCCGGGCTCCCCGCCCGCAAGCCAACGGCGAGTCCCGCCAGGGGACCGGTCGGAACGAGAAGCCCCGACCCGCCTCCGGGGCACAGCGCAGCCGCGGGGGGAGCGACGATCGGGACCAATGCCCAGAAATCATCAGTGCTCGTGGTCGAATCCCCGGTGAAGAGCAGGGCGAGGGAGTCCTTGCCATCGGAGGGATCCCGCAGTTGACGGATCCGGCCCTGGCCTCGGTCGAGGATCACTCCCCCCCCCGCAGGGTCCACGGCGCACACCACTCCCAGGCCGCGGAAGGCCCGGTAGCGGATCGTGTCTCCCGACACGACCAGATCCGCCGTGACGCTGTCGAAGGCGACGGTGGACCATTCCAGGTTCACCACCCGCGCCGCCTGCAGCAGGGTTCCCTCCAACGCGGCCCGTTCCACCACCCGCTGGGCATGGCGCTGTACCGACGCCGCCACGCCGACCGCCGCCGAGGCCACGATGCCGGCCAGTGTCACCGCCACCATAAGCTCGATGAGGGTCACTCCTCGCCGGGCCATAGGCCAGGCCCTTGCGGGGGACTCCTTCACGGGCATCGCATCACCGCCAGGAGAGAGTCCCGCCAGGTGGCGGTGCCCTGCGGCACGGCCACGGTCACCATGACGGCGACGGCGTTCCCCCCCCCGGCCGGCGTCACCGTCCACTGCTCGGTGCTGCCCGCATTTCCAACGGTATTCCCGCTGCCGGCCGTGCACCCCGACTTGAGGCCCGCACGGACCTGTTCCACCCGCTGCTGCATCGTCAGGGTCATGCGGCGGAGGGCAACCCCCTGGTTCTGGAGGCGCTGCCCCGCCACCAGCCCGGCGAGGGCGCCGAGCAGGCCGACGCCCAGGATGATGATGGCGGCGACCACTTCGAGAACGGTGAACCCGGAGGTGTTGTTCATGGGTCCAGGATAGCGGGGACTTCCGGGTACAGCGGGATCCTGAAAACGCGGCCGGGGGCGTGAAATCGCCGGGAGGGGGGGCAAGCCCGATGCTGTCATCGCGAGGCGGCAACGCCGCCGTGGCGATCTCGTGCGCGAGTGGATGCGTGGAAAGAGGATGCCCGGCCTTCACGCCTGAGCCCAGGCGGTGGGGTTCCGGCATGATGGCCAACCTCACGTCTTATAGAGTCGGCACCGGTTCACGGGATTGCCACGGGCCCTGCGGGCCCTCGCAATGATGACACATCGCCCCTACCGCCTATCGCCTAGCGCCTACTCCCTATTCCCTGCTTTCCTCACATACCGCACCCCGGGTAGCCCCTCAAAGTCGGAGTCCATGGTCCACAGGGTGGCATCCCACTGCAGCGATGTCGCGTAGATGATGCTGTCCGCGAGAGGCAACCGGTGCTCGACACCGAGCTTGGCGGCGCTGAGGGCGAGTCCGCTGTCGAGCGCGATCACGCGCCCCTGATGGAGCAACGCGGCAACCTGGAGGGCCGCGTCCTCACCTCGCTGCTGCAGCACTCGGCGTGTGACTTCGACCAGCACGATGGAGGGGACCAGCAGTTCCGTCACCGCTTCGAGGGCGGCGGCGAACCGCGCCGCGTGCGGCCCCGCGGCGAGGTACTCCAACCACGCAGAGGAATCGACGACGTTCACACCCGGTCCCGGTCCCGCCGAACGGTGGTGTCGATCCCCTTGAGGAATCCCCGCATCGACCGCATCGGCCGCACCGGGATGAACTCGATGCGGTTCTGATACTGGAGCGCCTGGACCTTCTGGCCGGGCTCCAACCCCATCGCCTCCCGGATGGCGAGGGGGATGACGACCTGAAACTTGGGGGAGACGGTCACAATGGACATGTCGGCCTCATCGATACGAGTATCGTATTACGATAACGAGATCGAGGTGGAAGGGCAACCGGAGCTGAAGCGCCGCCTCCACCGTCATCCCGAGTGAAACGAGGGATCTGAGAAGGCTGGATGGTTGTACGGGCCGTTCGCGAACGGCCCCTACACCCCGCCGGCTGCGTTGGCGACCATGACTGTCATCGGCGCCCAAATCACGCGGGATGAATCCCGCGCGATGCACCTGCGGTGACCGGCGCTGAAGCGCCGAGCCCCACCATACGCAGGCACTGCCACTTTTCCGAAGCTGCTGGGGAGGGGATTGCCCTTCAGGGCATTCACGCGCAGCGTGCATCGCGTCGGTTTCAACCGACGTGAACGGAGGGCCGGACCCCCGGCTCAGCAGGCCGGCATCGGCTCACGGGATTGCCACGGGCCCTGCGGGCCCTCGCAATGACAGCGACCGGGTGCGTTTCCTGGCATCCGAATCCGGACGACGGGAAGTACACCCGCCACCGTCTCAGATCCCTCGCCTGCGGCTCGGGATGACCGCGTGCACAGGATGGTTCCCGATGCCCAGGCGGTGATTCGCCCCTACGGTAACCACCCATGGGCGAATGTAATTCGCCCCTACGGCATCCACCACCTTCAAACTTCAAACTTCGAACTTCAAACTTCTGTTTCCATGCCCAGCCGGTTCAGCTTGTAGAACAGCGTCCGGACGCTCACCCGCAGCAGCTTGGCCGCCTGTTTCCGGTTCCCCTGGCAGGCCGTCAGCGCCCGGGTGATCATGTCCCGTTCCACCGCCTCCACTTGGGGCCGGAGCGCGAACCCGCCCACCGGCATCCCGTCCGGCACGCCATTGGTCTCCAGACCGAGCTGCAGGTCATCCACCCCGATCTCCCCGGAGGGGGAAAGGGTGCCGGCCCGTTCCAGCACCTGGCGCAACTGGCGGATGTTCCCGGGCCAGTCGTGCCGCACCAGGGCGTGGAGCGCCGAGGGGGTCACCCCCACCGAGCGACCGTTCCGGGTCGCGATCCGGTGGGCGAAATTGGCCACCAGCATCGGGATGTCCTCCCGGCGTTCGCGGAGCGGCGGGAGGGTGATCCGGATCCCGTCCAGCGCCGCAAAGAGCTCGGCGTTGAACTTCCGCTCCTGCACCAGCCACTCGAGGGGGATGTCGGAGCCCGCCACCCAGCGGATCGGTCCTGCCGAGTGGATGCTCCCGTTCCCTTCGGATCCCCCACTGGAGAGTACCCTCAGGAGATCCGTCTGTATTGCGGCGTCGAGGGCATCGGCGGAGCCGAGGTAGATGGTCCCTCCCCCCCCTCCCGCGGATGCCGCCCGGGCCACGATGCCCGCAGTGCGATCTCCCCCCCCCGCACCTTTTGCCGCCGCCCCGTGCCGGTCTCCGAAGAGCTCGGCGGCGAGGAGAGGACCGGGAATCGCGTCGCAGGCGATGGTCAGGAAGGGGGCGTCGGGGCGGGCGCTCTGCCGGTGGATGGTCCGCGCCACGAACTCCTTGCCGGTGCCTGCTTCTCCGCTCACCAGCACCGGCAGCTCCCGGGACGCCGCGTGCCGCAGCAGGGCGAGCACCCGCCGCATCTCGGCGCTTTCGCCGACAAAGATCGTGCGCACCGGGTCCCGTGACCCCTCCCCATATTCAATCCGGGTCTGTTCCGCCCGGGCCTCGGCCTTGGCCAGGGCGCGGAGGACCTCATCGACCACGAACGGTTTCCGGATGTAGTCCCAAGCCCCTTCGCGGATCGCCTTCAGGGCCTCCTCCTCGGATCCGAAGGCGCTGATCATGATCACGATCCCCCTGCCCTCGGCCTCCCTGTAGCGGCGGAGGAGGGTCATCCCGTCGAGCCGGGGGAGCTGGATGTCGCAGAGGAGGGCGTCGAAGGTGTCGCGGAGGGCCCGGGCGAGTCCCGCTTCCCCGTCGGTCTCGGTCACCACCTCATGTCCCGCCTCTTCGAGGAGGAGGGAGAGGGGGCGGCGGAGAGCCGCGTCATCGTCAACCAGGAGAATGCGCACGGGGCGGAAATCCGGAAAAGTGAGTGTGGGGTGGTGATGCGAGAGGGGCGGGGTCCGTTCAGACCACCGCCCCTGTTCGCATCAGCTGGATGCTAGCCGCTGGCCAAAAATCAGGAGCAGGCCGGCGCACCCTCGGCGGTGGCCGGAGCGAGAGCCGGGGCTCCGTTTCCGTAAATCGCGCAGGTCTTCGTAGTGGCAGGGTTGGTCGCTGTCGCGTTCCACCCGGTTCCGCTTACGGCGGTCCCGAGCACATTGCCTGCGGTAGGAACGAACGCTGCCGATGTTCCGCAGACCTGCGTGGCCGCAATGTCACCCGCGTAGGCATTACAGTCGGAGAAGTACGCTTCCTGCGCGGTGACCATGTTCCGGAGATCGGACTTCATCCCCGCGATGATCGCCTTCTCCTTGGTGTTGGCGAACTTCGGGATCGCGATCGCGGCCAGAATACCGATGATGACCACGACGATCAGGAGTTCGATGAGGGTGAAACCCTTGCGATTCTTGTACATGCTGCCTCCCCTTGGAGTTGTGGTACTGCGTGATGGTGAAGGTGACGCTTCACCTGCGTCTGCACGGTGTCGGGGCCCGGGGCATCGTGCCCCTACCGTCACCGGGATGGGGTAAGGCAACCATCGTACCAGACCGGACGCCAACACCGTAACGCCATGTTATTCAATGGTTTACAGTGGCGTCAGTGTGAATATCCCCGCCGGGGATGGGGAGAGAAACCGGGAGTTTTGCAAGGGCGGGGGGGGGAGAAGTTTGAAGTTCGAAGTTTGAAGTTCGAAGGGGAAACCCTCCGTGCTGTCATTGCGAGGGCCCGGATCGCCACGGCGGCCGTCATTGCGAGGGCCCGCAGGGCCCGTGGCAATCCCGTGAGCCCATGCCGGCCTGACGAGACATAGGCGTGGCCATCCCGCCGGAACCACACCGCCTGGGCTCAGGCGTGAAGGCCATCCATTCTTCTTGCGCTCCGAGCCTCCGCCCACGAGATCGCCACGGCGTCCCTGTTGCGAAGGCCCGAAGGGCCTGTGGCAAATGCGCCGCCTCGCGATGACAGATCCCCCGATCAGGACCTGGCCAGAATGCCCCGAAGGGGCGGGACACGCAACCCCGTTGGGGTTGTGACCCCGCTGACCTTCCGGAACCCAGGGTGGGCGCTACGCGCCGACCCTGGGCTATGACAACGGAATCCCTTCGGGATTCACCCCCTTCACTGCGGGCGGCGCACCCCACAGCAAGATCGCCACGGCGGCCCCTGTTGCGAAGACCCGAAGGGCCTGTGGCAAATGCGCCGCCTCGCGATGACAGATCCCCCGATCAGGACCGGCCAGAATGCCCCGAAGGGCAGATCGGCCCCTACAGGTGTCGATCCAGAAACTGGCGCGGCGTCAGGACCGTGATTCCGGACCATCCGGAGACTCGAAGGAGGTGCCGGTCGCCGGAGACGATGAGTTGGGCGCGTGCGGTCCGTGCCGCAGCCAGGAACATGTCATCGGCGGGGTCTTCGGATACCTGCTCCGCCAAGGGTGTCGCATTCACCATCGTGGCGTTCGCCGCGATGAGCGCCAGAACCGGTTCCAGCACTTCGGCTCGTTCGGCATGGCGGCGCGCCAACTCGGTACCCACCCGCTGGTATTCCTCCAGGATCTCCGGGGACAGCACCAGCACCATACTCCCCTCGGCCCAAGCAGCCAGGATGCGACCAGGGACACCCCCAAAGAACACACCGGAGACCAAAACATTGGTGTCAAGAACCAGCTTCACCGGGGGCGGCGCACCTTCGCGACAGCCTTCGCGATGTCGGCCCGCTTCAGCCCCGTCTCCCTCGCCACCCGACGAGCCCGACCGACGAGGGCGTCGAAGTCCTCCAGAGCCGGGGGCTCGAGCACCTTGAAAATGACGACATCCCGGTCACCGAGCACCACGAACTGGGCCCCCGGTTTGAGGCCGAGACGGACGCGAATCTCTTCGGGGATGACGACCTGCCCCTTGGAGGAGAGGGTCGTGGTGGCGGCAACGGTCATGGAACCTCCAGGGGGTGCTTACCAGTAAGATCGCTGGAGAGCACTACGATGTCAAGGCAGCAGCAGAGGGGCCCGGCGTTCACGTCGGTTGAAACCGACGCGATGCACGCTGCGCGTGAATGCCCTGAAGGGCAAGACGAACCCCGGGTGACCAACCAATCCGGCGGGGGGCTTGGCGCTTCAGCGCCGGTCACCGAAGATGCATCGCGCGGGATTCATCCCGCGTGACCCCGCTGACCTTCCGGAACCCAGGGTGGGCGGTGCGCGCCGACCCTGGGCTATGACAACGGAATCCCTTCGGGATTCACCCCCTTCACTACGGGCGGCGCACCCCACAGCAAGATCGCCACGGCGGCCCCTGTTGCGAAGGCCCGAAGGGCCTGTGGCAAATGCGCCGCCTCGCGATGACAGGGTCATTGATCATTGATCATTGATCATTGTAAGGGCCCAGGAAACGCGCGCCATTGAAGTGAATCAGGTGGGACGGTGCGTCCGCGACCCACACCTCGGTTTCCCATGCGATGTCCCCAAGGTACCGGCTCATCATTGCGCGACTCGGGAAGGCGGTCACATAGACCAGCCCGGCGGTCGAGTCGGCGAACAGATTGGCGAGCTCGGCGTGTCGCTTGCCGTCGACCGGCCCATGGCTCGTGACCGACTCAACCAGCAGCAACCAGTTCTTCGCCGTGTAGTGCAGGATGACATCCGGCATCTTGCCATGTGACTCCACATGGACACCCAGCTCATCCAGCAGGGGAGCATCGAAATACCCCCACTTGTCGGCCGTGTCTCCCACGTAGACCAGAACGCTGGCAGGCGCGAAACGCGGGGCAAACTCCTCGACTATTGCCCGAATCAGTGCGCTGTGTTCGCCGGGACTGAGGGTGATCTCTTTCCCCGGAGCAATCGTCACCGGGATCCGGTTCTGCTCCCGCTCCTTGGCATACCGGGCGATCAGCGTTTCACGCGTGGCCAGGTAGTTGTTCAGCGCGTCATGCCATGCGGGCGTGGCGACAGTGCGAAGCAAGGACAAAGCCGCAGGCTCGATCCGATACACGGCTTTGGGGCTGTTCACCGGGCGTTCGGGCTGGTCCGGGTTGTACAGTGCGATACCCGCATCGCAGAACTGATGCATGGTCTGGCGCCGGACGGTTTCGCGCGTATTCGGTGCATACTCCTTGGCATGGTGTTCACGGACCCAATCCACGATGGGGGTAATGCCAAGGAGCGGATTCTCTGCCTGCGCCCACGGCTTCCCGGGCGTGAGATTGAGGAGCGCCAGGAGACACAGTGCGGAACGCTCATTCTGTTGCGCACGAGGAAGCCCAAGCGCAATGAGGACCTGACGGGCCGCCTTGATTTGCCGGCTCTTTTTGCTGGTTCTCATGCGGCCACGGCCCGGAACTTGTCGTCAATCACGGCCTGCGTGAGCCCCTCCTGCTGGATGGCCCACTCACCCAGCTGAGTCAGCACCTCGCGGCTGGGGTATTTCATCAGCTTCAGGTCCGTGGCGTTCACCTGGGTGTGACCATTGAAACGACGGAAAGCCTCGTCGACGGCGGTGGTATTCAGGAACAGGGCCAAGCCATGGGCCAGGGCGCGCGGCAAACCGTGTCTGTCGAGGTGGAACACGTTCAGGTGGTTTTCGAAACCCAACACGGGCACGTGACCGAACGCCTCGGGTTCAACCACGCTCGCCACGACCCGGCGCCTTTCCTCTTTGGACGAGAAGCGCCGCACCACGCAGTAATAGCCGCACGGATACAGCCACTTCTCCGTTTCGCCATTCCGCTCGATGGCGTTGGGCTTCTTCATATCCTCGATGGGCCAGGTGATTTTCCCGTCAACGAAATGGACGGGATAGAGGAGAGGGGCGGTCCTCGACCCGGGCATATCCCGCAGATGCTCCTTGACTCTGAAATCGACCACCGGCCCGGTCGACACCTTGACGCCGAGGTCGGTCAGCGTGAACCGGACAGCCTCGGACAGTTCAATGGCATTCTTCCCGGGAGACGCGGGCACATGAATGAACCGCCCCGAATCATCCGGAAACACGATCCTCTCGAAAGGATGTTGATGGCTGACAAGGTCGGAGAACGTGTCGTCGGTCGACGTCGACACCGTCACCGGCCCTTGCGGCCTACCGCGCTCAAGACGGACAATGAGGTTCTCCTGAAGAACCGCATCATCCCGGAAGGCCTTGTTGCGCGACGCGAAAAGGTGCAGGTGCCGAATGGCGGCACGCTCCAGAACGAAATCACGAAAGGGACGGTAATAGGGCCCATTGCAGAAGCTGCGTGGAATGATCGCAACGATCTGCCCGCCTGGCGCAACCAGCGCCACGGCGAGCGCGACAAATGCGGAGTAGAGGTTCACGGTCTCGATACCGACGCGGCGCAGTGCCAGCCGGTGCGCCGAGGTGCTGCTTATCTTCTTGTAGGGTGGATTGAGAATGGCATGGCTGAGCGGCGGCAGTGCCTTCGAGAACAGACCGCCGGAAAGCGCATCCACGGCGAGGTCTATGAAGTCGTCACCATGGACCTTTGCCTGAAACGCGTCGCATTGGTACCGGGACAACGTCTGAGCCAGGTGGGTGTGCAAGGAGCCATCGATCTCAAATGCATCGAGCTCGACGCGCCGGAATCGAAGACCGCCGGAACGCCACCGGTCCAGAAAGGCCGCGGAAAGCGAGCCGATGCCTGCGCCAGCATCAAGCAGGCGGCAGGTTCCCTCGCCGGGGGGAAACAGCCCGGCCATGAAGGTGGCCGTTCCCGCCGGCGTCAGGAACTGTCCAAACTGCGATTTCTTCTTCGCGTCGGTGTCCCTGGAGAGCCGCAACCGGGCCTGCTCAACCGCTGAAATAAACCTGCGACCTCCTGTTCCACACCCCAACAGTCAGGTAAGAGAAGAACCGAGAGAGCCCGCGGGGCCACTGTCGGCATTGCAGGAGTCTAAGGCGGACGAGGGGGAGGCGCCAGCGGGAAGCCTACGGATCCCGGTGACGGGGTCATATGCCCCCACCGCCGGGGCTCAGGCGTGAAGGCCGACCATCCCACTCCGCCGGACCCTCCGTTCACGAGATCGCCACGGCGCCGTTCGGCGCCTCGCGATGACAGTTTCATCGATCATTGTTCATTGCCTTACGACGCCGCCACCGGGGTCCCCGCGGCCGGGGCCGGGGTTCCCCCCGCCTCTTCGTAACGGCTCAGCTTCCGGTACAGCGTCGACGGGTCGATCCCCAACACCTCCGCCGCCCGGGTCTTGTTCCCCCCCTCGGCCTGCAGCACCCACATGATGTAGGCCCGCTCGATCACCTCCAGAGCCGGGTTCGGCGTGGCCCGGTCCGCCACCAGCGGCTCCTTCCGCCGCCGGGTGATCCGCTCCGGCAGGGCGCCCGGTTCGATCAACGGTCCCTTGGAGAGGACCACCGCGTGCTCCAGGGCATTCTGCAGCTCCCGCACGTTGCCCGGCCATTCGTACACCATCATCGCATCCATCGTGTCCGACGACAGCGCCCGCACCGGACTCTCCCGTTCGGTGGCCAGATCCTGGAGAAACGCATCGATCAACAGGATGAGGTCCTCGCGCCGATCCCGCAGCGGGGGAAGCTCCAGCGCGATCACATTGAGCCGGTAGAAGAGATCGGACCGGAAGTTCCCCCGGCGGACTTCCTCCTCGAGCTCCCGGTTGGTGGCCGCGATGATTCGCACATCCACCGGAATGGTCTCGGTGGCCCCCACCGGAATGACCTCGCGCTCCTGCAGCACCCGGAGGAGCTTGATCTGGAGGGAGGGAGGCATCTCCCCCACCTCGTCGAGAAAAAAGGTGCCGCCCCGGGCCGCGGCGAAGAGACCCTGCTTGTCGCGGACCGCCCCGGTGAAGCTCCCCTTCACGTGGCCGAAGAGTTCGCTCTCCAGGAGGTTTTCCGGCAGCGCTCCGCAGTTGATGGAGAGGAAGGGACCGTCGGCCCGGGGAGAGAGATTGTGCACGTACCGGGCAATAACCTCCTTGCCGGTTCCGCTCTCTCCCTGGATCAGGAGGGTGGACCCACTCGGCGCCACCAGGTCGGCGAGCTTGAGGACCTCGAGAAAGCGCTTCGACTTGCCGATCGGCCGGTTGACCGTGACACTTTCCCGGCGCCGGAAGTCCTGTTTGAGAAGCTTGTTCTCCACCCGGATGTGGCGAAACTCGCAGGCCCGGCGGAGAATGACCAGGAGCTCGTCATTGGAGAACGGCTTCTGGATGTAGTAGAAGGCACCGGCGTTGACCGCGGCGACGGCGCTCTGCAGGGACGCCTGGGCGGTCATGAGAATGACCGGTGTCATCGAATCCTGTTCCTTGGCGGCCTGCAGGACATCGAGTCCCGTCACCTGCGGCATCCGGACATCGGTGAGGACGATGTCGTGATTGCCGGAACGGATCTGTTCCAAGCCCGCCTTGCCCCCCTGCGCCGTGGTGACTTCGAACCCCTCCTTGCGGAGCAGAATCCGCAGCGTGTCGAGAATGCTCGATTCGTCATCCACCACCAGCACCGATGGCTTCTGGGTCATGCCAGTTCCTCCGTCCGTGACTTGGAATGCAGCAATATAGTGAAGACGGTGCCGGTCCCGGGCTCCGAATCGACCATGACGAGCCCCCGGTGGGCCTCCACCGCGCGCTGGACGATCGCGAGACCGAGCCCGCTCCCTCCCGGTCGCCCCGACACAAAGGGCTGGAAGAGACGATCCCGGACCTCGGCGTTGATGCCGGGCCCGTTGTCCTCCACCCGCAGGCGGACCGGCAGCTCGAAATCGTGGCCCCTGGGCAGCGTGTCCAGCGGGGGCACGTCCACCGTCACCTGGATCGCACCCGATCCATTGCAGGCCTGCACGGCGTTCAGGACCAGGTTCGCCACCACCCGGTGGAGGAGATCCTCGTCGGCATCGAGCAGAGTGCGCTGGCCATTGACCGTGAGTCGCACCCCGGCTCCGCAGTCGGGATGGGCCCGGACCAGGTTCACCGCCTCGGTGGCCACGGCGTGGAGATCCACGGAGGTCACCCGCGTGGCCCGGACCCGCGAGAAGTCGAGGAACTCGCTGAGAAGGCGGCTCAACCGGTCGCTTTCCCGCACGATCAGGCGTCCGAGAAGGCGGTCGTCGTCGTCGGCCCGGGAGGAACGGGCGATCTGTTCCACAGAACTCCGGATCGCCGCGAGGGGGTTCCGGATCTCGTGGGCCAGCGCCGCACTGAGCGCCGCGACCGATTCCAGTCGCTCGGCGCGCATCCGCAGTTCCTGCAGATGCCGGGTTTCGGAGATGTCGGTGAAGATGGCGGTCACCGCGGGTCCCGATTCGAGCTGGCGCTCGAAGGTGGTGGTGCTGAGGCCGATCGGAAACGAGGAACCGTCGGTGCGCAGAACCTCCCCTTCCCCCCGGCTCACCCGGCGCCGCTGGTCCAACCCGGAGCGGATCGCCTCGTGAAGTTCGGACGAGCGGGTCCGGAGGCACTCCATGATCGGCTCGCCCACATGACGATCGGGCGTGAGCTGCAGGAGACGGGCTCCGGTGGGGTTGATGAAGGCGAGCCGTCCCCGGGCATCCACCGTCATGACCCCGGTGCGGATGTTCCGGAGGATCTCGTCCGCCTCGAGCCGGACCCGCCGGAGCTCGGACGAGAGCCGGTACTGGACATCGGCCGCGTTGCGCAGGCGACGGGCAAGGACCCACACGACGAGGTACACGAAGGCAAAGACGACGAGCTGTCCGCCCAGCACGGTCGGGGGGATTCCGTTTCCTCCCCAGAGGGTGTCCGCCACGTAGAGGAGCGCCCCGGACAGTGCGACGATGACACCCCGGAGGCCGGGAAGGAGGAGCGCATAGACCGCCACGACCACGACCAGCAGAGCCGCGAGCGCCGAGGCGGCGGGCCCGCCGTAATGGACCAGCGCCAGCACGAGGAGAAGATCGACGGCGGCCTGGGCCAGGACCATGACGTCCCCCGGGACCACCCGGCGCACCAGGATGGCATGGCCCGCGTACCCCGACAGGGTGACGGCCACCAGCACGATGGCGGTCAGGATGAAGGCGGTGTCGGGACGTTCCACCCAGATCAGACTGGCCCAGGCGAGGGCGGCGATGGCCAGGAGGAGGCGGCCCGCCACGACCCGCTGCAGCAGGGCGCTTCGCCCGAGGGGAGCGACGGCGCTCATGGCACGCATCCCTTCGGGGGTGGGCCGCGAACGGCGGGCGGAGGAAGGTGAGGTCATCGGGTCCCGGGGTCAGTTGGCCTGAAGGAAGCGGGGACGGGTGCGGCGGATCTCATCGAGCGCCCGCTCCAGGGTCGCTTCGATGTCCGTCCCGGGAGCCACCGGCCGGTCCGCGGTGTCGGTCACTCGAAGCAGTGTCACCTGCCGAAGGGTGGGATCGCGGGACTCCAGCCAGAATTTGTACCGGGGAGTGATCAACGCAAAGCCGGAAGCGCGGACCGGGTAGCCCGACCCGGCCACCAGGACGACCCCCGGTGAGGAGGTCGTATCGAAGAGGGACCGGCCACTCAGGAACCGGGAGACGGCGGAATCGACACCCATCCAGTCGAAGAGCGTCGGAAAGATGTCCGCATGGCGCGTGATCCCGGTCGAGTGAGCCGGTTCCCTGCCCGGAAGACAGAGCACCAGGGGAACCCGGGTCCGGACATCCTGGAAGTGGACCGAGGCGTGCCCATACAAGCCGAACTCCAGGAACTCCTCCCCATGATCCCCGGCGATTACGAGCCCCACCGATCCCTCCCCCAGCCGATCGTCGAGACTGTCGGCGAGGCGTCCGATCAGATGATCCACCCACGCCGTCGCGTTGTAATATCGGTTGAGCAACCCGGTTCGGTCCGTCGAGGCGGCCAGGGTCCCGAACTCCGGCGGATAGAGATAGGGAGCGTGCGTGGAATAAAGGAATCCAAACCGGAAAAGCGGATCCCGGGATTCCGTGTCGTTCTGTGCGACCAGGGGTGGCGCCAACAGGTGATCCACGACCACCGAATCGGCGCCGAGAATCATGTCATACCTGTCGAACTGGGTGGGAACCAGCGGGGGTGTGATGTAGGTCAGCACCCCCGTCGCGTCGAATCCCTCGAGCCGGTATCCGGCCTGGCGGAGAAGGGCCAGCGGCATCGACGGGCGGCGGGCCAGCATCCAGGGGAGGAACATGTCCGCATCGAGACCATACAGCAGCGAAAAGGTGCCATACTGGGTGAGGTGCCCCCCCGCGTAATGGCGCTCGGCCACGGTGCAGCCATGGCGTTTCGCGAGGGCGGTCAGACGAGGCATCCGGTCGGGGGTCAGCATGTCCCACCGGAGCGATTCGGCCATCACCACGATCAGGTCGGGACGCCGGACCGGCATCGGGAGCGCGTTCTCGTCCGGCAGGGGGAGGGCGGGGCGGAGTTCGGCGAAATCGCGGGTGGGAGCGAGCCAGAGCCCGTACAGGGGAAGGGCCGCGCGCGGAATGAGGTTCTCGGCTTCGGGACGGTCGATCCAGAGGAAGACCGGGAGCCCCACCGCGAAATACACTCCAAGACGCCACCCCACCCGGGCGGGCCTCACCGTGGCCAACCATCGGTGCCCCCGCGCCAGCCACCAGGTGACCGACACGATCCCGGCCCCGAGGAGGATTCCCGCGGCCAGGGCGAGAAAGAACCATGCGGGGACGTGCGCGATGTCGGCGGTCCCGATGGCGGCCCAGGTGACCTCCCCGTAGGGATGAAGACCAAAGGAGAGAAAGGTTCCGAGATCGGCCACCAGGGCGAGGAGCGCCAGGGTCAGCCCGGCGATGAGGGTCATCATCTCGCCGAGGTCACCCGCCACCCGGCGAGCGGCCGTGGCGAGAAGGAAAAGCAACAGGTAGATCCCGAGGAGGAGGACCGCGCCGTAGAACGCGTACATCGCGTACTCGGGCGCGGTTCCGCCATCGGCGCGGATCACCCGGACCATGGAGGGCGCGGCAACGCCGAGCAGCAGGGCGTGAAGGACGAGATTCAGCAGGAGACACCGCACGGCCCGCGGAGACAGTGGGGGCGAAGGGGAATTCGCCCCTACTTGATGCACCGCAGGACCATGGCGGGGGGGAAGTTGGCCCAGACCGCCACCACATCCACCCGGCGGAACTTCCGCTGGAGGAGACGGCGGAGGAAGGTCATCTTGGGGAGCCAGTAGGTGTGGTGATAGAGGAAGGCCCGGAAGTGCCCCCCCGGGCGGAGGAGCAGGTCGGTGGCCTGCACGGTGGCGGCAAGCTGAGCGGGACTCATGAGCGACGAGGGAAGCCCGCTGAAGATGGCATCGGCGGTGCCGAGCTCTCCGGCAAGGTGGATATGGGCGTTCGCCGCGTCATCCTCGATCACCCGGATCTGGGGAAAGTGCCGGGCCAGGAAGAGGCAGAAGGAGGGATTGGTCTCCATCGCCACCAGTCGTCCGGTGGCCGGGAGATGATCAGCGAGGACCCGGGTGAGGGCACCCGTCCCCGGTCCATATTCCACCACGAGTCCCGCTGTGGACATGGGCACTCCGGCCACCATGGCCCGAGCGAGGTGCCGGGAGGAAGGGGTGACCGACCCCACCTGCGCCGGGTTCTGCAGCACCTGTCCCAGAAAACGGATGGCCTGCGTGTTCCTGGCCCCGGTTGACATTGGCGCTCGCGGTGGGGGTGGACACTGTGCCGGGAAAGATACAAGATAGCAGGGGCGAGGCGCCGCCGTGCCCCAACAAGGATGATCCATGACGATGGAACGAATCCGGCTCGACAAGTGGCTCTGGATGGCCCGTTTCCACAAGACGCGGACCCTCGCCGCGGAGGCGGTGGATGGAGGACGGGTTCAGGTGGGAGGGGAGCGGGTCCGGCGGTCCAGGCTCGTTGGCGTGGGAGACGAACTTCGGATCCGGAACGGGGCCCTCGAGTGGGTGGTGACGATTCAGGGCATCCCGTCGAGGCGAGGCCCCCCCGCCGAGGCGGCGGCGCTGTATGAGGAGAGCGCGGAGGGGAGGGTGCAGCGGGAACAGCGGGCGGCGGAACTCAAGGCGGCCCACGCCGCGAACCCCTGGGGAGGTCAGAAGCCCACCAAGCAGGATCGAAGGAACCTGAGACGACTGAAAAACAGTGAGTAACGGAGACGGAGAATGGAGAGGGCGTCATCCCGAGCGTCAGCGAGGGATCTGAGACGGTGGCAGGTGCACTTCCTGCTGGCTGCGTCACCCCGGCGCAGGTCTCGCAGCGACGGACCGAACTCCGGACGACGGGAAGTTCACCCGCGACGTCCTCAGATCCCTCGTTTCACTCGGGATGACTCCGTGTGTCGGGCTGGCTCCCTTCGCGAACGAGGTAGTCATCCCGAGCCGGAGGCGGTCACAGATCCCTCGGTTCACTCGGGATGACTCCGGGTGTCGGGGGGCTCCTTTTGAACCAGGACGTTGGGCTCCCTCGCGATGACGGCTACCGTGTGACCCGGCCTGCCTTGGTCTGGTACGCCACATCCACCGGCGGATCCCCGCGGGGCCAGTCGTTCTCCTTCCCCGCAAAGTCGGGCCGCGGTTGGGAGTTGATGTAGGCGGCCACATCAAAGGCCTCCTGGTCGGTCAGGGTTCCCGGCTGGTCGAACGGCATGTTGTGCCGGATGAACGCCGCCGCCGTGCGAATCCGGGCCATCCCGGCACCTATGTTGTAGGAGCTGTCGCCCCAGAGTGGCGCGCCGATCACGATGGTGCCCGCCTTGATCCCCTCCCCGTTGGCCCCGTGACACCGGACGCAGTTCGCCACGAACACCTCCCGGCCGCGAGCGCTGTCCCCCTCGAGCGGGTCCAGTTGGGCCAGGCCCTGCCCCTGGATCCGGGCCCCGACGGGTACCCCCTTGGAGATCCAGGCCATGTAGGCCACGATGTCCTGCATCTCCACCGACCCGGCGGGGAGAGCGGCTCCGTTCATGCTGCGCAGGAGGCAGCCGTTCACTCGATCTTCGAGCGAGTTGATCCGGGCATTGCGGGAGCGGTACTGGGGAAACCGGGCATAGACGCCGAGCCATGGAATGGAGCTGAGGCGGGTCCCGGCGTCGAAATGGCAACTGGTGCACCGGAGATCGCTCCCGACGTGATTCGGGAGACTGTCATCGGTGGCGAGAAGGATCGCCTTCCCGCGGCGGATGGAACGGCCGAGCTCGTCGTCGGGGATGAGGCTGTCGTGGGGCGCCGTATACGCGATGGGTGCCGCGACCCCTCCCCCGCCTCCACCTCGCGGCGAGGCCGGGGTTCGCTCCTCGATCTGGCAGGCACCGAGAAGCGGGAGGGAAAGGGTCAGCACCAGGGCAAGGCGACGGGCGTTTGGCATGCCTGATACTATGGCATGACATGGAGTGCGTCGCAAGCGTTTTGGTTCTGTCGGCTGAACCCTGATCCTGTGGGTGCGCCGCTTGCGGCGCACCCCGTGGACCACCCAACTCCATGGTCGGGTGCGCCGCAAGCGGCGCACCCACAGGCCCCTACCGGAACCGGAGCTCGGCCCCGACGAACACCGCCCGGCCCGGCGAGGGGAACCCCACCACCGCTTCGTACTCCTCATCGAACAGGTTCTCGACCCGGGCCCGCGCCACCACCTCGCCCAGGCCCGACGCCCGCGGTCGCAGGATCACCCAGTCTCCCGCGAGGTCCACCAAGGCATACCGGGCCAGCCGCACGCGCTCCTCGGGAAAGGACCGGAAGTCCACATCGTCGCGGGCGCCGACCACCTGCAGGTTCCCGCTCACCCCTCCCCGCCCGCCACGCAACCGGAACCCCGCCCGGGCGCTCTGGGCGGGACGCCGCAGGAGCGACTTCTCCTCGGCAAACACCTGCGACGTGGACACCCCGGCGTCGGTGACCCGGGTTCCGAGGCGGGTCCACGCCAGGTCGAGAGTCACGCCCTCGGCGGGGTGGACCGCGACCGTGGTCTCGACACCCAAGGCACGGGCCCTGCCCAGGTTGAAATAGGTAGGCACGTCGGGCGAGGTGAACTGGAACTGGATCAGATCGGTAAACCGCTGGGTAAAGGCCGCCACGTCCAGCGTGAGCCAGGTTCCCACCGTCTGGTTGAGTCCCACCTCGACGCTCTGGGATCGCTCCGGATCGAGGTCCGGATTCCCGATCTCAAACGGGGTCCGGGCAAAGAGCTCGGCGAAGGTCGGGGCCTTGAAGGCGGTTCCCGCCGACGCCCGGAGCCGGGTCGAGGGGAAGAGAGCAGCCGTCACCCCGGCTCGCGCGGTGACGAAGGTGCCAAAGGCGTTGTTGTCATCGAGGCGCACTCCTCCCTGAAACCCGAGCCCCCGCACCGGCTCGGCCACCACCTGGGCGTAGGCGCTGGTGGTGGTCCGGGTTTCTTCAAAGGTGGAGGTGTCGGTGAAGACACCGTCGCCGAAGTTCGACGTGGTGCTCGACTCGGTCTCCTCGTGCTCCCGCTCCACCGCGGCACCGAGAGTGAGGGTGGCGCGCCCTCCCCCGTCTCCCGCAGTACCTATCTGCATGTTGATGCGCCCGTCCGCGCTCTGGCGCGAGGCATCGGTGTTCCGGCGGGCCCGGAAGCCGAAACCGACCGAGTCCCCGGGGAAATCGGGGTCGTTCGCGGCCCCGATGGTGGCGAAGCTCCCGGCGAGGAGGAGCCGGGCCTCGGCCGACTGACCGAGCGAACGGCCCAGGTCGGCGGCCACCGCCAGCCGCTCCTCGGTTCCGAACTGGTTGCTGTCGACCGGCACCCCCGCAAAATCGGTGGGGAACCGGTTCTCCGCGTCGGTGTACCGGGCCGTGAGCCGCGCCGACGTGCCCGCCACGCTGCCCCGCCACGCCGCACTGGCGGTGGCGTTGCGGTAGCGGTTGTTGAAATCAAAGATCCCGTCGGTCACGGTGCGGGACCCGCCAAACGAAAAGTTGCCTCCCTCGGCGCTCCCCCGCACCGTCCGGCTGTCGAAGGTTCCCCCCTCTCCCCCGACCGACCCGCGCACCGGCCCGCCGCCCCGCTTCGTGAAGATCTGCACCACACCGCTCATGGCGTCCGAACCGTACAGGACACTCCCGGGGCCGCGGAGCACCTCGATCCGCTCGATGTTGTCTGTCGTGAGGCTCGCCCAATCGAAGCTGCCACCCGACAGATTGACCGGCACCCCATCGACCAGAACCTTGACGAAGTCGCTCTCTCCGCCCCGGAGAAAGAGGGAGGTCACGCTGCCGAAGGAGGAGGTGCGCACCACCATCACCCCGGCCACATCCCGCAGGGCATCGGACACGAACCGGATTCCCCGCTCCTGCAGCGTGGTCCCCGGAATGGTGGTGACGGTGGCGGTGAGCGCCTTGGCCGGGGTGCGCAGTCGTGTCGCGGTGACCTCGATCTCCGGGAGCCGCGTGGTGTCCGTCTGCTGGGCCGGCAGCGAGGAAGTGAGGAGGAGGGTGAGGACCGCGGGCAGCGCCCGGGTCACCAAAGGGTGGGGGTATGACTGGTGACGCATGTGAATCTCCGGCGTTGGGGTATGGTGACCCCCCCGGAGAGATGAGACCTGCGTCGAGCCAAGGGCTCGAACACACACGGGCCCCCGGCACTGCTGCCGAAGGCCCGACCATCGCGGCACCGCCCCGGAATCCAGGGCGCCTGCCAGACGAGTGTCCCGTCTCCCTTCCCACGGGGGATGCTCGGGCGTACGACGCGTCTGGCAGGTCTTCTGGCTCGGGAGTCACTCGTCGAGAGCCCCTTCCCGCAGCGCATGGCTGCAGTGGGCTGCTGCTCTCGTTGTCGTCCCTTACAGCGGCGGGGCCGCCCCGGAATTGAACCGGGTTCCCTTTTCCACCTCCGAAGATTCCGGAGGACCAGCGCGCAAATGTCACTGCAAGACCCAAGCTAATGCATGATCGCCAATCCGCAACAGGCGGGCTCCGGGCCACGACAACAGCACCATTCCGCCTTCGATGACTCTGTGGTTCCCCCTCCCCACCCCGGATTGAACCCTCCCGTCTCGGATGGCGGGCATCGGCAATGAGGGGGCCCCACCACCCCAAAAACAAAATCCGACTCTTGGCGCGCAAAGCGTGGAGCAACGGGAATCACGCGGAGACCCTCCGTGTCCTCCGCGGCCTCTGTGGTGACCCCACCCCACCCGGATTGAACCGCAGAGGGCGCGGAGGACGCGGAGGGTTGACGGTATGCACGACACGCACCCCGTCTCGCATGGCGGGCATTGGCAATGAGGGGGCCCCACCACCCCAAAAACAAAATCCGACTCTTGGCGCGCAAAGCGTGGAGCAACGGGAATCACGCGGAGACCCTCCACGACTTTCGCGTTCTCTGTGGTGAATCCACACGTCCGGGTGGGGTTCGAAAGCACCACCCCACCCAGGACAACCAGACCGGATTACCGGGGAGTGGTGTTGAGATTCACGACCGTGTTGCCCTTGGCGTCACGGACCACGAGGCGGGTATCGCCGCCCACCTTCCGTATGCGGACAGTGCGCCCGCTGCCGGTCACGGCGGCCATCTCGAAGTCCTGTGCCCCGGCGGCCGCCGGGGCCACTTCCTCCAGGGAGGCGAAATCCTCGCTGTGAAGCGCATGGAGCGGGCGGATCAGCTGGCCGGGGGCGAACTCGATCTCGCCGATCCGGGTCATGGCCGCCAGGGACTCATCCACGGCCGCGCACCGGAAATCCGCGCCCGGTTCGAAGTTGCCATCCTCGAGGATGAGGGTGCAGGAGGAGAGGTGTTCGGTCTGTCCGGGGTTATCCAGCCGCACCAGGGCCCTCACTCGGCCCTCGTCCGAGGGAGTGCGCCGAATGTTCAGTTTGGAGAAAGAGCCGAGCCGGTTCCCATCCACCGTGAAGTCGCCGACCGGAAAGGGGATGGTGATCCCGTCGGACGCGGCGAGCTCGTGAACCATCCGGCTCCCCCGGCGCCCCATCGTCACGACGACCATCCCGAGGAGAAAGACGCCGAGCGCCCCCACACCGATCCTGATCCAGTAGCTTTGCATGATGACCTCCAGGTGTTGGGATACCGGACACCGCCGCCGCCGTTTCTACATGAAACGAGTGGCTGGGTCAATATGTTTCAAATTGGAATCTTCGGCAACCCCCATATGAAGTTCGAAAAGTTGAAGTTTGAAGTTTGAAAGGTGCGGGTGGTGAGGATTCCTGCCCCTTGCCGATTGTGAAATATTTCACAAAGTGTGACGACGCGGGGGGCCCTGGGGACGCTCGATCATGGCGCGGTCAGGAGGAGGGCGTGACCGTCGGGATCGCGGAGCAGCAGACCCCGGCTGAACCTGAGCGGCGAATCGGGGAGGTCGACGAACCCGGGCGAGACCCACGCCGATCCCCGGAGGCGGTCCTCGAGGATGTCCGGCGCGTCGACCCGCAGTCGCGTGTGCCAGTGCCACAGGTCGTTCGCCCGAGTGTCCCGGGGCATCGGGCGACCGTCGCTCGGAGCGAGGTACTCCAGCAGCTCGATCCCGGGACCCTCCGGCGCGCGCAGGGCGGTGATCCGAAGCCGGGCGCCGAAGACGGCGTTGAGGCGCTCCTGCTCGGGGCCCCAGTTCTCGCTCGCGCCGGCGACCTCCAGACCCAGCACATCGCGGTAGAACGCGAGGCTCGCCTCGGTGTCGTCGACGGCGATCGCGGTGTGGTCGATCCCGAGGAACAGCCGGTCGCCTGGCTCGTGCCAGCGGGGGTCCCCCTTTCCTTCGGGGAAGGCGATCAGCTCGAGGACATGGCCGTCGGGGTCGCGGAAGTAGAACGCCTCGATGCCGCCGGCGTCCGGGTTCCAGTCGGGGAGGCGCTGCGGCCCCGGGGAGACGTGTGCCACGTCGTGCTCGCGGAGCCGTGCGTAGGCGGCCTCCATGTCGGAGACGACGATCGCCACGTGCTGGAACCATCCGTCGTGGCTCCGGCTGTCGGGTGGAACCGGACGTCCGCCCGAGGGGGAGAGGTACTCGACGAGATCGAGCGTTTCCGTCCCGAGGCGCATCCGGACGATGCGCGCGCGGGCCCCGAACACGCCGACCAACCGACTGTGGTCGGGGCCCGTGGCCTCCACCTCCGAGATCCTGACGAAGTCGAGGACGTGGGCGAGAAAATCGGCTGACCGGTCGGCGTCGCGCACGGTCACGGCGATCGAGACGACCTCCTCGACCTGGGCGCCGACGGGCGCCGCCACGAGGAGCAGGGCCAGCGCGAGTCCGGCGAGACGGAGCCTGCGGATCGCGGTCACGACAGCCGCTCCGCCAGGTGGTCGCCCACCCGCAGCGCGTTGGCGATGATCGTGAGCGCCGGGTTCACCGCGCTGCTGGAGACGAAGAAGCTCGCGTCGACGACGTACAGGTTGTCGACGTCGTGGGCACGGCAGTGACGGTCGAGCGCGGAGGTCTCGGGGTCGGTCCCGAAGCGGATCGTTCCGTTCTGGTGGGCGACCCCGGCGATCGGGATCTTCTTCCCCAGGTACGCCGAGCACGGGATCAGCCGGTCGTGGCAACCGATGTCCCCCAGCATTCCCTTGAGGTGGGCGATGAGCCGCTGGTGGGCCTCCCCGTCGCCGGGGTCGTACGCGAGACGGATCGTGCCGTCGCGCTCGACCGTGACGCGATTGTCGGGATTCGGCAGGTCCTCGGATGTGAACCAGAAGTCGACGGCATGTTTCGCCACCCAGTCGAGCGCGAAGCTTGGGGTCAGTGCGGGGGCGTCGTCGCGGAACATCGCGGCGTGGGACTTGCCGAGCATCTGGATGTGGCCGAGCGGGACCTCCCGCTCTCCGTCGCCGAAATAGAAGTCGTTGAGGGCGAGGGTCTTCTGGAACCGGGTCGGGTTGGCCCGCTTCGACAGCGCGACGAGCGCCGAGTTGTGGTGCGCCATGTAGTGGCGCCCGACGACGTCCGAGCGGTTGGCCAGCCCGCGCGGGTGTGCGTCCGAGGCCGAGCGCAGCAGGAGCGCCGCCGAGTTCACCGCGCCACACGAGACGACGACGACGTCCCCATGGTACGTCTCGAGCTCACCGTCGTGGCGGGCATGGACCGCCGTGACCTCCCGGCCCGACGCGCTGGTCTCGAGCCGCTCGACGAACCGGCCCGTCCGGAGCTCGACATGGGCGTGCTCGAGGGCGGGCATCACGCACACCACGTGGGCGTCGGCCTTGGCGTCGACGAGACACGGGAAGCCATCGCACGTGTCGCACTTGATGCACCGGCTACGGGGCGGGTCGTCCTCGTCGAGGATCAGAGCCAGCGGCAGCGGGAAGGGATGGTGGCCGAGGTCCACAAGGTCGTCGTTCAGCTCCTGGACCCGCGGCTCGTGGCGCACCGCCGGCCAGGGGTAGGGTTGGTCGGAGGGTGGTTCGGTGGGGTCCGATCCGCGCTCCCCGTGGACGTGATAGAGGCGCTCGGCCTCGTCGTACCAGGGTGCGAGATCCGCGTAGGAGATCGGCCACGCGGGGGAGATCCCGCCCGGATGGGTGAGCTCCCCGAAGTCCTTTTCGCGCATCCGCAGGAGCGCGGCACCGTAGAACTTGGTGTTCCCTCCGACGCAGTAGTGGGTCCCGGGATGGAACGGCTCGCCGTTCCGGCCGAGCCACGACTCGTCGGCCTTGTAGCGGCCCTCGGCGAACACCGCGCCCGGGTCCCAGTTCGCCTTCTCGCGGGGGAGAAAGCCGCCCCGTTCGAGGAGGAGGATCCGTTTGCCCGTCGGGGCAAGGCGGTGAGCCAGCGTCCCGCCTCCGGCCCCAGTTCCGATGATGATCACGTCGTATCGTTCGCTCATGGAGCCTCTCCGTATCGGGGTCAGGGGGTCGTCGAGGCGAGGACGGCGCGCCGGCGGCGGGCCAGGACGAACGCCATCCCGCCGAGCACGACCGCGAGAGCGGTGGACGCGCCGTAGAGGGTCGAGAGCGGGATCCCCGCCGCGTCCCGCAGAGGGCCGAGGCCGAACGAGCCGATCCCGAACCCCGCCATGTACGCGGCGATCATTCCGCCGGAGACGATCTCGGAGACGTCCCGGTGGCACGCCTCGGCGAAGCCGATCGTCAGCGGCAGGAACGCCGAGCACGCGAGCCCGGCGAGGCCGAAGGCGGCGATCCCGCCCATGGCCCCGTCGACGGTGGCGATCCAGACGAACGCCACCGCCATCAGGACCGGGAGCGCGGCGTAGATCCGGGTGGGGGAGAGCCACGCACCGAAGGTCGCGACGGCCACCCGGCCAACCGTGACCATCGCCCAGAAGGCGGTGAGGGCGTAGCCCGCCTCCCGCACGGTGACGCCCGCGTCCTCCCGGAGGTAGATCACCGCCCAGTTGGCGTAGATCGTCTCGACGATCCCGTAGACGATCGCCGCCAGCGCGAAGAGCCCGAGAATCCGGGCGGCCTCGCCGAGCCCGACGCGCTCCCGGGCGGCCGGTGCCGCGCCGGTGGAAGGGTCGAGCGCGAGCCTCGACCCCACGGCCACCAGACCGCCGAGGGCGGCGGCCACCGCGACCGGCAGGGTCCACCAGACACCGAGCCCGCTCACGAAAGCGACGAGAACCGGGGCGAGCGCCGTCCCCGCTCCGAGGAGGGCGTGGAGGGCGGTGAGGGCACGGTCGGAGCGGTCGGGGAAGTACGCCGCGGCGAGCGCGTTCAGGGCGGTCAAGGCGAGGCCGAAGCCGAGCCCGAGCGCGGTCGTGGCGGCGAGGAGGAACCCGTAGGCGAGCGCGGGGTCGCCGATCACGAGGTGGCTCGAGGCGAGCACGACCATCGAGACGAGGTCGAACGCGAGACCGGCGAGGAAGACGATCCGGAGGCCGTGTCGGCGCGCCAGCGGGCCGCCCGCCGTCGAGGCGATGATCGCGCCCGCGACGAGGGGCAGGAAGAGGCTCCCGTACTGGCTGCTGGAGAGGTCGTGGAAGGTCGCGCTCGTGAACACGTCGCTGGCGGCCGGGAACGTGACCAGGGCGAGCCCCTGGATGAACCCGCCCGCGTAGATGACGCCGACCTCCAGCCGCCGCGTCCTCACGTCATCCGCCCTCGGCGAAGCCCGGGTAGAGGGTCATCCCGCCGTCGACGAACAGCGTCGTGCCCGTGACATAGTCGGCCATGTCGGAGGCGAGCCACGCCGCGGCGCGGCCGATGTCCTCGACCTCGCCGATCCGCCGGTACGGGATCAGCTCGAGGAGTTTCGCCAGCGCCTCGTCGGTCTCCCACGCCTCCCGGTTGATCGGGGTCCGGATCGCGCCCGGGGCAACGCCGTTGACCCGGATCCGGTACGGAGCCACCTCCTGGGCGATGCTCTTCATCATCAGCAGGACGCCGCCCTTCGAGGCGGCGTAGTTGACGTGGCCGGCCCACGGGATCACTTCGTGGACGCTGCTGATGCAGACGATCTTGCCCGCGCTCGCCGAAACCTCCGGTACCACCCCGCGCCGCCGGAACTCCCGGATCGCCTCGCGGGCGCACAGGAACTGGCCCGTCAGGTTGATGTCGAGCACCCGGTTCCACTGATCGAGCGTCATCTCCTCGAAGGGGGCGTCGCTCTGGATCCCGGCGTTGTTGACGAGGATGTCGACCGTCCCCATCTCCTCGATCATCCGGGCGAACATCGCGGCGACCTCCTCCTCCGACGAGACGTCGGCCCGGTGGGCGACGGCGCGCCCCCCGCGCGACTCGATCTCCTCAACGACCTCGTGGGTGGCGTCCTCGTCCGCGACCCAGTTGACCATCACCTCGGCGCCGGCCCGGGCGAGCTGAACGGCGATGCCGCGCCCGATCCCGGAGTTCGCGCCCGTGACGAGGGCCTTCTGCCCGACCAGGAACTCGAGGTCGGCGCAGCGGGGCATGACGACATCGGGCAGGGTCTCGTTCGGTTCGTTCATCGATCGATCCTCCGGTCTGGGCGCGGGAGGCTACGCCCGTTCGCGGTCGACGATTGAGGGTATACGGTGGTCGCGGTGACGATTCGATCCGAGAGGGCTTGCTCGTCCGGGGCGAATGTGATTCGCCCCTACGTCACCCATGCCGGGCGCGGACCGGGGTGAGGAGAGATCCACTCCATCGTTGCGCACCGATCCACGCGGCAGCCGTGAGCATCGACAGGGGCATCAGCGCCATGGCGAACTCGGAGTGCATCAGGTGGGTTCCGATGGCGCCGAGCATCAGGGAGGCCATGACGCCGGCCCCGAGAATCACGGTCCGGGGAATCAGGAGAAGGATCACGGCGGCCATTTCCCCGGCGGCGATGAGGAAGTGGGACCCCTCCGGATATCCCCAGCGGGCAAAGTTCGCGACCATCTCGGGATCGCTGGTGAGCTTGGGGATGATCCCCATGGCGGTGAGGGCCACGGCGAGCGTTATCTGCATTCCCCACAACAACTTGTTTCGACCTTCGGTCATGCGTCCGACTCCAGCGTTCAGGTTTCGGGTACCCGGTGCGGCCCTGGCCGAGACCACCATGTCCCTGTCTGCTGAATGAACGCGTTGACCCGGCATTCAGTTCCCATGAAATGCAAGCATGAAGTTCGATGTAGGGGCGAATCACATTCGCCCATGGAGAAGTTCGAAGGGTGAGCCACCGATGATACGGGGAGGACACGGAGGGTTTGCGGTTCCCACGACAGGCTGCCGATCTCGCGTCGTGCGGGATCAGCATGATGGGGGCCCTGCCTCCCCCAACAAGAAGCTCTTGATCTCATCAGCGCGATACGTGGAGCGACGGACATCATGCGGAGACCCTCTGTGTCCTCCGTGTTCTCCGTGGTGCCCCCCCCACCCCCGATTGAACCACAGAGGGCGCTGAGGACGCAGAGGGTTGGTCCTGATCTCGGCGCGCGTGTCGTGAATCATCCGGCGCCCCATGTCCTAACTTCCTACGTCCTATTTCCTATGTCCTATTATGTCCTATGTCCTATGTCCTATGTCCTGCCCCCCCACCTACGGCTCCGCCGGCGCCTCCTTTGCCTGGAGAACGCGGGCGCCGAGGAGGAGGAGGCGGGCATCTTCCGAGGTGCGGCCAGCCTTCCCGTTGAGTTGCTCCCACGCGGCGATGGCCTTGGCCCGCTGCCCGGTGGCGAGATAGGCGGTGACGCTCCCATCGAGCAACTGGTCCGCTGGGAGCCAGAACCGATTCTCCGTCGCCTCGGCGAGCAGCACGTCCGACGCGCCGGCGGCCATGGCCAGGTCATCGAGGGCCAGAGACTTGCGATAGCTGACCGCCGCACGCACCGGGCCGGGCGCTGAGGTGCGATCGAGATAGGCCTCGACCAGCGTGAAGTAGGGGAGATCCACCCACCCCCGGGTGCCCCCGTGCAGTTCGGAAGTCACCTGCGAAAAGGTCGTGGTCCAGAAGCGCCAACTGGTGGGTGGGGCCGCGCCGAGCAGTTCGGTGCGGAACTGCCGGTGCCGGTAGCGGATCGCCTCGTCCGTCCCGGTGACCCACCCCGAATCGAGCGCGGCACCCCAGGCGTTCTGACGGAGCCAGTTACCCAGGGTGATTCCCCGGGGGCCCTGCATGAGCGCCGGTCCGGTCGCGACGAGGGTGTCGGGGGCGAGGGGTATTCTCCGCGCCAGGGCCAGAGGGGTGACACCACTCTCCAGGGTCATCACGCCGCGCGCGAACTGCCCCGTGAACCGGGTCTTCTCCGCCCCCAGGTCGAGCACCGGGAAGAAGTCGGAGTTGATCCCGACCCCCACTTCGAAGAGGGGGGCGAGCCCCGCCCGATCCGCGATCAACGTGGACGAGAGATCGGTCGGGGAAACCGGAGTGATCATGGAACAGCAGCCCGATCACTCCAACCACGAGTTCCACGACGGCGTAGGCGAGGAGGGGGTCCCGGATCCGGGTGGTCCGGCGGCTCACCAGCATCGCCCCCAGGGCCATTCCTCCGAGGAAGAGCACAAGGGTGATGACCTGCGCGTAGGCGCTGTGCCCGACGAAGAGACTCAGGTACCGGCTCCACACCGACTCATAGAAGAGACCGGCGGCTCCGGAGAGCATGAACGTGACGAGCAGGACGAGCATGAGTTTCGCCTTCCGGTAAAACGGAGGTGGAGGGAAGTAGGGCACAAGCCCTCGTTTACATGGATCCCCGCGTTCGCGGGGATGACGCTCGCTCAGGGCTTCCCTCCGGCCCCACGTCCTTGCGGCCCATGTCCTACTGTCCTATGTCCTATGTCTTTCGTCCTACTGCACCGCGTTGACCATGTCGAAGATCGGAAGGTACATGGCGACCACCATGCCGCCCACGATTACGCCCAGCACCACGATCATCACCGGTTCCATGAGGGAGAGGAGGGCTCCGACGGCCACATCGACCTCTTCGTCGTAGAAATCGGCGATCTTGGTGAGCATCTCGTCGAGACCGCCGGTCTGTTCGCCGACCGCGATCATCGAGATCACCATGGGCGGAAAGACCCCGGAGTGGGCGAGCGGGGCCGCGATCGTTTCCCCCCCGGCAATCGACTGGCGGGACTGCATCACCGCATCGTGAATGACGCGGTTCCCGGCGGTCTTGGCCGTGATCTCCAGGCCGTCGAGGATCGCGACCCCCGACGAGATCAGGGTGCCGAGGGTCCGGGTGAACCGGGAGACGGCGGACTTGCGGAGCAGGTCGCCGAGAACCGGAGCATTGAGCATCATCTGGTCGATCTGTTTCCGGCCCGGCGGAGTCTGGTAATACTGACGGATGGCGAAGACGATGAGGCCGATCACGCCGAGAATGGCCCACCAGAATCCGATCAGGAAGTTCGAGGCCCCGATGACGATTCGGGTCGGAAGGGGCAATTCGAGATTGACCGACGCGAACATGTTCTGGAAGGTCGGGATCACGAAGATCAGCAGCACCGAAATGGCGATGGCCGCGACGGAGAAGATGACCCCGGGATAGACCATGGCGCTCTTGACCTTGCGGACCAGGGCGTCGCTCTTTTCCAGGAAGGTGGCCAGGCGAAGCAGGATGGTGTCCAGAATGCCTCCCGCCTCGCCGGCGGCCACCATGTTGACGTAGAGTCCGCTGAAGGCCTTGGGCTGCTTGCCGAAGGCGTCGGCCAGGGTGTGGCCCGCCTCCACGTCATACACCACCTGCTTGGTGATGTCCTGCAGCGCCTTGTTCTCGGTCTGCTGGGCCAGGATGTTGAGGGACTGGACCAGCGGAAGCCCCGCGTTGATCATCGTGGCGAACTGCCGCGTGAAGATGACGATGTCCCGGGTCTTGATCCCGCTCGATCCGGGCATCTTGAAGGTGATCTGCTTGGGCGTTTCCCGGACGCTCACCAGGATCATCCGGCTGCGGCGGAGGTAGGCGATGACCTCGTCCCGGGAGGGGACATCGAGCTGCCCCTTCAGGATCTGCCCCGTGGAGACGTTCTTGGCGGTATAGTCGAACATGGGCATGGGTGTCTTCTCCTCCTGCTTAGCGGCGGCCGGCGGCGGCGGCTCGGTCCATGGTGGCGATCTCCTGCTCCTCCATCGGCTTCTCCCCGATCGAGCGCAGGAACTCGGAGGGGTTGGACGAGGCCCGAAGGCACTCCTCCTTCGTCACCTCGCGACTGACGTACGCCTGGTAGAGCGCGTCGTTCATGGTCTGCATTCCGTGTTTCTTTCCCGACTGGATCGTGGAGTAGATCTGGTGCACCTTGTCGTCCCGGATGTGGGCCCGGATGGCCGGGGTGGCCACCATGATCTCCATCGCCAGGATCCGCCCCTTTCCCCGGGCCCGCTGGAGCAGAGTCTGGGTCATGACCCCCTCCAGCACGAAGGCGAGCTGCGCCCGGACCTGGCTCTGCTGTCCCGAGGGGAACACGTCGATGATCCGGTTGATCGATTCCGCCGCGGAATTGGTGTGCAGCGTGGCCAGCACCAGATGGCCCGTTTCCGCGATGGTCAATGCCGAGCTGATGGTGTCCAGATCCCGCATCTCGCCCACCAGAATCACGTCCGGATCCTCGCGCAGGGCGAACTTCAGGGCCGCGCTGAAGGACTTGGTGTCGGTCCCGACCTCGCGTTGGTTGACGAGGCAGCTCTGGTGCTTGTGGATGAACTCGATCGGATCCTCGACCGTGATGATGTGTCCCCGGCGCTCGCGGTTGATCTTGTCGAGCATGGCCGCCAGCGTGGTGGACTTGCCGGACCCGGTGGGTCCGGTCACCAGGATGAGGCCCCGGGGGCGTTCGGCCATCTTCGCCACGATCGGCGGGAGTCCGAGATCCTCGAAGGTCTGCACGGTGAAGGGAATCATCCGGAGCACCATGGCCACGCACCCGCGCTGCTTGAAGCAGTTGCCGCGGAAGCGGGCCAGGTGCTGGATCCCGAAGGAGAAGTCGAGCTCATCCTCCAGCTCGAAGCGCTTCTTCTGGTTCTCGGTCAGCACCGAGTAAGCGAGCTGGATCGTGTCCTTGGGCGTGAGGACCGTCTCCGCCTTGGCGTCGGTCATGTCCCCGTCCACCCGGATCTTGGGACGTTCCCCCGCCGTGATGTGCAGGTCGGAGCCCCCGCGCTCGATCATCTCCTCGAGCAGGGCGCGCAGATTGAGCGTCATTCCGCCGTCTCCTTGAGAACCTCTTCCAGAGTGGTGATCCCCTTGGACATCTTGTCGATACCGTCCATGCGGAGGGTCAACATCCCCTCCGCCACCGATTGATCCCGGAGTTCCGCCACCGACGCCCCTCGGAGCACCATCCGGCGGAGCTCGGGCGA
This sequence comes from Gemmatimonadales bacterium, assembly GCA_039794085.1. Classification (GTDB taxonomy): domain Bacteria; phylum Gemmatimonadota; class Gemmatimonadetes; order Gemmatimonadales; family GWC2-71-9; genus OFTM291. The sequence continues at coordinate 10,214 of JBDIWC010000021.1, read as the reverse complement.
GAGCGCCATGACCTCATAGAGACCGGCGCGACCCTTGTACCCCGTGCCGGTGCAGGCATCGCACCCGGTGCCCTTGAACAGATCGAAGGTCCGGGCCCGCGCCGCGTCGGCGCCCAGGGTGTCGTATTCGGCTGCGTCGTAAGTAGCCGGCGCCTTGCACGCCTTGCAGATCCTCCGGACCAGACGTTGCGCCACCACCAGGTTGACCGCACTCGCCACGTTGAACGGCTCGATGCCCATGTCGATCATGCGGGTGATGGTGCTCGGCGCATCGTTGGTGTGCAGCGTGGAAAGCACGAGGTGGCCTGTCAACGCCGCCTTGATGGCGATGCTCCCCGTTTCGAGATCCCGGATCTCACCGATCATGATGATGTTAGGGTCCTGTCGCAGGAACGCCTTGAGCGCCGCGGCGAAGGTCAGGCCAATCTCGTTGCGCACCTGCACCTGGTTGATCCCCTGGAGGTTGTACTCCACGGGATCTTCGGCCGTCATGATGTTGGTGTCCATCGTGTTGATGCGCTGCAGGGCGGAGTACAGGGTGGTCGTCTTGCCCGACCCCGTCGGCCCCGTGACCAGGACCATGCCGTACGGATTGAGGATCGCCCGCATCAGATCCTGTTCCGCCTTCGGGGGGAACCCGAACGTGGTCAGGTCGAGGGTCAGGTTCCCCTTGTCGAGAATACGGAGCACGATCTTCTCGCCGAACAGCGTGGGCAGCGTGCTGACCCGGAAATCAATGACGCGGTTTCCCATCTTCATCTTGAGGCGGCCATCCTGGGGGATCCGCCGCTCCGCGATGTTGAGCTGCGAGAGAATTTTCACACGGGAGGTGAGGGCCGCCCGCATCTTCACCGGCGGTTTCATGATTTCCACCAAAGCCCCGTCGATCCGGTACCGCACCCGCATGTCGTGCTCGAACGATTCGATGTGGATGTCGCTCGCGCCCCGCTTCACCGCATCGGTGAGGAGCCCGTTGATCAGCTTGACGACGGGAGCGTCGTCGATCTGGGCCTGCGTGGCCAGCTCCTCCTCCTGCTCCGCCAGCACCTCCACGTCGTCGACCATCCCCTCCATGTCCTTCAGGAGGTCGTGCAGCTGCTCCTCCGAGGTCTCGTAATGCTTCTCGATGAGCGCCCGCAGGGAGGCCTCGCCGGCCAGCACCGGAAAGAGATCGAACCGGGTGATGAACTTGAGGTCCTGCAGCAGGCCGTGATCGGTCGGGTCCGCCATGGCCACGGTCAAGGTCCGGCCGTCCCGCTTGACCGGCAGCACCACATGCTTGCGAACGATGTCGGCCGGGATCAGGCGGGACAACCGGGGATCGAACTCGAACCGGCTCAGGTCCACCGCCGGAATGCGGAACTGCCGGGCCAGCACCTTGGTCACGTCGACCTCGGGAACGAACCCGAGCTTGACCACAAGGTAGCTGAGACGGAACCCACTGGTCTTCTGTTCCGCGAGGGCGAGACTGAGCTGCTGTCTGCTCAGCAGCCCTTCCTGGACGAGAGTCTCGCCGATATGGGCGGCGGGGGCGGCAACGGTCATCAGATCTGCTTTGCCTCGAGCGTCATGAGTGATTCCACGCGAACCTGTCTACCGGGCAACCGCCCGCCCCGCCAGTCCCGCCACCAGTACCGGACCAATGCCGGGGACGTCAGCCAACGAATCCATCGATCGAAAGGGGCCATGCTCCGAGCGCCAGGCGACGATGGCCCTCGCCCTGGCGGGACCGATGCCCGGCAAGGTGGCCAGGGCCTCCGCATCGGCCCGGTTGACATCCACGAGTTCCGGCCGGGATGGTGCCCCGGCAAACCGGAGATAAGGCGCAAGACGCCGGATCGTCGCCGGACCAACCCCGGACACCCGCTCCAGACCGTCCAACGTCCGGAATGGTCCGTTCGCCTCCCGGTCGGTCACGATTCTTTCAGCAAGGGTTGGGCCTACCCCGGGGAGACGCGTAAGTTCTTTCACAGTCGCAAGATCGGGGTCAAGCTTCTCCCCGGGGGCCAACGGGCGATCTGCGGCAACCGCTGCAACCCTCTGCGCGTCTGGAGAAACGCGAGACACCCCTTCAGGGAGGTTTCCGGCCCCGGTCCGCACCTCGCTCCGGGACCTCCACGTCATGATCCCCTGGCCCAGGAGGGCCAACCCGAAGAGGAGGAGAACCGCCCGGCGCTCTGGGAAACCCATGCCGGAGAATGCACCCCTGTCCCGCTACCGGGGTACCACTTCTGCGCGGGGCGGGGCCCGGGGACGCGGGGCGGGAGGGTTTGGGCGCTGGGTGTTGGAGGCTGTCATCGCGAGGGCCCGGAGGGCCCGTGGCGATCTCGTGAACCAATGCCTGCCTGACGAGACGCAATGTCGGCCATCATGCCGGAGCCCTCTCCCGGATGTTGTGCCCAACCCCAGCCGACCGGCCCCAATACCCAACACCCAGAACCCAATGCCCTGGGGCTGGGGGAGGCTGGGGGGGCTCGGGACCAACACCCAACACCTGACACCCGGCAGGGGAGGGGGCCGGGCTTCCTGGCGTCCCCGGGAGGCCGCCCGGGGCCGGGAAGGTGCCGAGGGAGACAGGCCGGGGCATGGGGTGATAGTTTTCGGAATGCGCCTGATCCGCCGTTACCTGCTCCGGCAACTTCTGGCCCCCTTCCTCTTCGGGCTCGGGGCGTTGACCAGCATGCTGATCCTGAACCAGGTGGCCAAGCGACTGGGCGACCTGGTCGGAAAGGGCCTCGGATGGCGCGTGATCGGGGAGTTCTTCGTCCTCAGCCTTCCCTTCATCATCGCCCTCACGCTCCCCATGGCGGTGCTGGTGGCCGTACTCTACGCCTTCACCCACCTGTCCGCGGACAGCGAGATCACCGCCATGCGGGCCAGCGGAATCAGTGTGGGGCAGATCCTGCGCCCGGTCTTTCTCGCCGGATTCTTCACCGCGGTCGCTGCCTTCGTGTTCATCGATCAGATCCTGCCCCGAAGCAACGCCCGCTTGAAGGACTTGCAGACCGACATCAGCATGAAGAAGCCGGCCTTCACGCTGCGGGAACAGGTCATGAACCCCATCCTCCCCTCGGCCTACTGGCTCCGGGCCAGCCGGATCGATGCCGGCACCGGGGCCCTTCGCGAAGTGGTGCTCTATGACCTGGGGATGGCGAACGCCCGGCGGGTGATCGTGGCGGACAGCGGAGGCCTGGCCTTCGACGAGGGGCGACTGAACCTGACCGTGACCCTGCACCATGGACGCACCCTCGAGTACCAGCAGGCGGAACCGACCCGGCTGCAGACCACCGACTTCGGGCGCATGGTGATCCTGGTCCGGGATGTCGAGAACACCCTGGATCTCGGGGGAGCGCCCTCGATCCGGGGCGACCGCGAGATGACCTCCTGCGAGATGGTGGACCGGGTCAGGGCGGGTCACCGGGCCGCCGACCTGGCGGTGCGGACCCGGGAGTCGCTGGTGCGGAGGGATCTGCGGGCCCTGATGCGGCTCGCCGAGACCCGGGCTCCCCCTCCGCTGATCCGCGACCCGGCACCACCGGCGTGCGGGGCCTGGCGCTCCATCGAGCGGTTTCTCGGAAACCTGCTCTCTCCCGCCTCGGCGGAAGCCCAGGAGAGAGCTCCCCTCGTCCGGATGGATCCCCAGGTGCCCGAAGTGATGCCCGCGGACACGACGTCCGGCGGACGGACCGTGGATGTCCTTCTGAGCAGCATCACAGAGATCTCCTCCGCCGAGGATCTCTATTTTCAGGAGATGCGCACGGCCAACATCTTCGCGGTGGAGGTCCACAAGAAATGGGCCATCGCCCTGGCCTGCCTGACCTTCGTGCTGATCGGCGTGGCCCTGGCCCTCCGGTTTCCGCGGGGAGGAATGGGTCTCGTCATCGGGGCGAGCCTCGTCATCTTCGCGGTGTTCTACATCGGTCTCACGATGGGCGAGAACCTGGCCGACCGGGGGACCATCCCGCCCTGGGTGGCGATGTGGACGCCCAACGTGATCATCGCCGGATTCGGGCTCTGGGGATTGCTGGTCGTGAACCGGGAGACGGGCACCACCCGAGGGGGTGACCTCGCGGACCTCCGGGAATCTCTGCGGAACCTGTTGCTCTTCCGGCGGCAGCGATGAAGCCCGGCATCCTCGATCGGTATCTCCTCGGCGCGTGGATCCGGATCTTCCTGCTGTCGGCGGTGGGGTTCCCCCTGGTGGCGGTGCTCCTGGAACTGACCGATCGGCTCAACCGGCTGCTCGACTTGGAGGTGAGTGCCGGGGCCATCGCCCTCAGCTCGGTCTACGGAATACCGGAGGCCATGGCTCAGATGATGCCGGCGGCGGCTCTCTTCGCCACGGTGTTCACCATCGGACCCTTCAGCCGTCACTCCGAACTCACCGCCGCCAAGGCGGTCGGGCTGAGCTTTCGGCGGTTGATGGTGCCGCTTCTGGGGGCGGCCCTCGTGGCGGCGGGCCTGGCCTGGGTGGTGGGAGAATATGCGACGGAAGCGAAGACCCGGCAGCTGGAACTGCGGCAGGAGCGTCAGGCCCGATCCGTCACCACCCGGTTCAACTTCGTGTTCCTGGCCGACAGCGGCTGGACCTATACGGTCAACGTCCTCGACACCGAGACCAATCGGATGGTCGGGCTGGTGCTCGACCAGACCAGCCGACGGAGCGATGTCCCCTCCCACACCATCCTTGCCGATTCGGCCACCTGGGCCGACTCGACGGGGTGGACTCTCTGGCACGGCGCCACCCACCTCATTCCCGCGGAGGGTGCCGCCATTGCGACGGCGTTCGACCGGATGCATCTCCGGGCGCTCGATGAGGCACCGCGGGACCTCCTGTTGGAGTCTCGCGATCCCGCCGAGATGGCGTGGGGAGAGCTGGGCCGGTACATCGAGATGCTCCGGCGGAGCAACAACGACACCCGGAAGCTCGAGGTGAAGCGGGCTCTCAAGATCGCGCTGCCAGCCGCCTGTTTCGTGATCGCGCTCTTCGCGGCTCCTCTTTCCATCACCTCACCCCGGGCGGGGCCCGCCGCCGGCGTCGCGATCGGACTGGGAACCACGGTGGCCTACCTCCTCCTCATCAACCTCACCCAGGCCTTCGGCTCGGGCGGGCTGGTGGATCCCGCCTTGGCGGCGTGGATGCCGAACATCCTGTTCTTCGGCGTCGGGGTGATTCTGATGGCGCGGGTGAGGACGTAGAGGCGTAGGACATGGGACAGAGGACAGAGGACAGAGGACATAGGACAGAGGACAGAGGACATAGGACATAGGACATAGGACGTAGGACAGAGGACAGAGGACAGAGGACAGAGGACAGAGAGCCTACCGCCTACCACCTACCACCTACCGCCTATCGTCTACCGCCTATCACTTCGTACCTGCACAAAACCCCCGGGGAATTTTCCCGGGGGCCTTGTGATGTCCGTCCTACCGCCTACCGCCTACGAATTACCAGGCGTACTTGGCGCCGAGCTGCATCCGCCACCGGGACAGCGTGGGGGTCAGGACCGTCCGCTCGATCACGCTGGGAGGCGTGAAGGCGAAGATCGGCTTCTTGGTCGCGGCATCGACTCCGCGGGCGTTCAGGAAGCGGCCGCCCTGTTCGAACTGGGACACTTCCTTGAAGAGACCCCAGTCGCCGTCGATCAGGTTGCCGAGATTGAAGACATCAAGCATCAGCTGGAGCCCCTGCGACCCGATGGTCGGGATGGTGTACTGCAACCGCCCGTTCAGGAAGGTCTGCCACGGGTTCCGGCAGGAGTTCCGGCGGTGGATCCGCCCCCGGTCGGCGTCGAGGCATTCCTGACTCGAGATGAACTGATCGAGCGCCGCCCACTGCGTCGGATCCTGGAGAATGATGTCGCTCTGGGTGGCCGGGATGAACGGAAGGTCGTTGCCGCTGATGCCGTCGGCGTTGATGTCGCCGTTGGCCATCCAGGTGTAGGGCGTGCCGGAGCGCGCGTTGTAGGTCAGCGAGAGTCCGACGTTGTAGGGCAGGTTGAAGGTTCCCGACAGGGTGATGTTGTGGGGCCGGTCGAACGCGGAGGTCCGGAGGTTCCGGTCCGCGATGGTGCCATCGAGCGCCGCGAACTGGAAGTTGGAAAACGCCTGCGAACTGGTAAGCGACATTAGATCCTTGGCGTTGGACCAGGTGTACCCGCCACTGAACCCGAAGAAGTCGCTGAACTGCTTTTGCAACTGGATCGTGCCGGAGTAGACCCGGCCCTCCGACTTGTTGCTCACCAGAACCGCCTGTCGGATGTTGCTGCTCTTCCGGCTCTGGGACACGCTGATCCCGCCACCGGTCCGGTTGCTCACCGTGCCGTAGAGGGTCCGGCCGTCGCCATCCACGCCCGTCACGTTCAGGTTCTCGTCGGTGACGTAGAACTCGTTGACGTCCTTGGTGTAGAGCAGATCCACCGTCCCGACGAAGCCGTAGGGAAGCCGCTTGTCGATGCCGAGGCTCACCCGGAGCTTCTGGGGGTTGACGATGTCGTCGGTGAAGTAGTCGATCTCCCCCTGATTCCCGCTGGGCCCCGGGGGCGGCTGATTGAGGCACCCGGCGGGTTGGTTGTTGACATCGGTGGTGAAGACCGGAACATTGGCCCCGGTGCAGGTGAACTCGAGCTGCGAGAGTCCGTTGACCGAAAAGGCGTTGCTGTACCAGACATAGGGCGTGCGGCCCGAGAAGATCCCGACGCCGCCCCGGACCACGGTGCTCAGATCGCCCTGGACGTCGTAGTTGAAGCCGAGTCGGGGAGACCACTGGATGTTCCCGTCCGGGATGTCCCCGGTGTCGATCGGCAGGTTGGGATCGTTCACGATGACCTGGTTCGTCACCGCCCCGGACATGAACGGCACATCGGCGCGAACCCCCGCCGTGACCGTCAGTTTGGGCGTGACAATCCATTCATCCTGCACGTACAATCCAAGTTGGGCCACGTCGAATTCGGCGGTTCCCGGAGCTTGCAAAGGGGACACCGCGACCCGGCGCTGGAAGGCCGCCGGGTTCCGGGCCTCGAGGTCGTCGAGGCTGTTGAAGGCCCAGACGCCGTCCGCCGCCTGCAGGAAGACGTTCTTGAAGGTGAAGAACTCGTTGCTCGTCCCCACCGTGAGGCGATGCTCCCCGAAGTCGACCGTCGTGTTGTTCTGGACCTGGATCACGTCCTGGTCGAGGACGTTCCGCTGGGAGAACCGCTCCGATCCCGCGGCGAGCCAGGCGTCCGCGGAGCCGATGCGTCCCGTCTTGACCAGGATGAGGGGGAGGTCGGGCTGGTCAGGGGCCCGCTTGTCCCGGATGATGGAGAAGCCGGCCAGGAACTCGTTGGACACCCGATCTCCGAAGAGACTCGTGACCTTGACCCGGCCGGTGTTGGTCTGGTTGTCGAAGGCGTGGCCGCTTCCCGACAGGGCGAAGCCGTCGCGCATCCGGCCGGTCAAGGCCGGAGACGTGGGAGCCCGGGTAATCGTGGTCCTCGCCGCGTCCACAAAATTGTAGGTGAACTCGAGCTTGTGCCGCTCACTCGCCTGCCAGTTGATCTTGCCGAAGACGTTCCGGTCCGGCTCGCTCAGGGTCGGCGCCCGCCAGGACCCCACGTTTTGCACCCCGAACTGCTGAGTCAGGATCTGGGCGAAGCGATCGGCGGTGGCGGCACTGAAACCGGCGCGAGCACTGTCCTCCGCGGCGTTCACGCCATTGATCTGGAACGAGTTCCCGAAGGGGCTCGTCCGCTGCTGAATGTCCACCGCCACAAAGAAGTGCAACTTGTCCTGGATCAGGGGACCACTGAGCGTGCCACCGTACTGATAGATGTCGAATTCGGCGAAGCCCGGGTCATCCCGCTTGCCGGAGATATCCTTGGTCTGGTAAAACCCGAAGCCGGATCCGTGGAAGGTGTTGGTCCCCGACTTGGTCACGGCATTGATCAGGCCACCGGTGAAGTTGCCCTGCCGGACATCGAACGGCGCGATCAGAACCTGAAACTCCTTGATCGCTTCGATCGAGATCGGCTTCGCCCCGGACTGTCCTCCCGGAGTTCCCGAGCCGGCGAGACCAAAGAGGTCGTTGTTCACGCCGCCGTCGATCTGAATGTTGTTGAACCGGTTGTTCTGGCCGGCCACCGAGGTTCCCGACACCTGTGGCGAGGTGGCGATGAGATCCGTGAAGTTCCGGCCCTGAAGCGGCAACCGCGCCACCAGCGAATCGGACACCGTCGTAGAGGGCCCGGTCCGTCCTCGATTGATCAGGTTGCTGACGCGCTCGGCGTCCACGGTGATCTCCTCGAGGGTCACCACCTGGGCACTGAGCACGAAGTCGAGCGTGGTGCGCTGGCCGAGGGCGAAGAAGATGCCGTCCCGGGTCTGGGCCTCGAAACCGATTGCCGTCACGGTGACGGAGTAGGGACCACCCGGGGAGATGAAGTCGATGAAGTAGCGCCCCGTCGACCGGGTCGAAATCGCGTACACTTCGCCTGTGGAGAGGTTGCGTACGCGCACCACCGCCGCCTCGACTCCCTGCCCGCTCGCCTGGGTCACCACGCCCTGAAGGGCCGACCCTGTGACGCCCTGGGCGGAACCTGAGGACGGCAGAACCAGAACGGTGAGGGCTGCGAGGATTCCGGCGCGGAACACTCGTCCGACTCGCTGCATGAGTGCACTCCAATGAAAAGGATGGTCCATCGGCCGACATCGAGCCCCTGTGGCCTGCACCGTGGTTCCGGGCCCGGGCGTAAACTTACTGTCATGGCGGACGGGGTCAAGCGGAACCGGGTCACGAGAATGTCACGCCTGGAGCCCGGACGGAGTAACGCGATCCCGTGTCCCTGCTCCGCGCATCCTCGGGCCCGGGGGACACCCCATACCCTCGGCGATGAGTCGGGATTCCGACATCCCGCGCCGGGCGCTCACCCCGGGGAAACTGTCACCCGTCCGTTCCGGCGGGCTCCGGAGCTTGACAAGGGGTTGTCCCGTCCGGTTTCTTTGCCCCCGAACCAGTTGCCGTTGTGATCACACCTTTCCCAGGGAGTCCCCACCGGTGTCCCGATCCACGGGTTCCGCACCAGCGGGTGCGCCCCCCCAGCCATCCCTGCTGGCAGACCTCATCGCGCTGACCAAGCCGAGAATCATTTCGTTGCTCCTGGTCACCACGATCGCCCCGATGTTCATCACCACGGAGGGCCTCCCTCCCCTGGCTCTGATCGGGTGGGTCCTTCTCGGCGGCTATCTGATGGCGGGGGGGGCCAATGCTCTGAACATGTGGTTCGATCGGGACATCGACCGGAAAATGACCCGCACCCGGTTGCGACCGATTCCCTCGGGCCGTCTCCACGCCCCGGTGGCCCTTCTGTGGGGGCTCAGCCTGGGCGGTGCCGCGTTCTCCGTTTTCTGGTTCCGAGTCAATCCCCTGGCCGCCTGGCTCGCCCTCGCCGGTCTCGGCTTCTATGTCGGGATCTACACGATGTGGCTCAAACGATGGAGTTCCCAGAACATCGTGATCGGCGGAGCCGCCGGGGCCTTCCCTCCCCTGGTGGGATATGTGGCGATGACGGGAACGCTCGATCTGACCGCACTCTACCTCTTCGCCATCGTGGTGTACTGGACCCCCCCGCACTTCTGGGCCCTCGCCCTGATCAAACAGGGAGAGTACGCCAAGGCCGGTGTTCCCATGATGCCCGTGGTCCAGGGGGACCACCGCACCAAGCTGATGATGCTGGGCTACACCATCATGCTCCTCCCCCTGACCCTCCTCCCCACCCTCTCGGGGGGGCAGGGATGGTTCTACGGCGCCGCGGCGATCCTCCTCGGCGGGCGGCTCCTCTGGTTCTGTGTCCGCCTCCTGCAGGAGGCGGGAACGACCCCGATGGCGTGGCGGATGTACAAGTATTCTCTGCTCTATCTGTTCCTGCTCTTCACGGCCATGGGGGTGGATGGGGCGGTGGGGAGGTAGGAAGTAGGCGGGAGGCGGGAGGCGGGAGTCGGTAGGCGGTAGGCGGTAGGCGGTAGGCGGTAGGCGGTGTGGTAAGGGTGTTGGGTGTTGGGTGTTGGGTGTCGGGTGTCGGGTTCTGGGTGTCGGGTGTCGTGTATTGGGTGTCGGGTATTGGGTGTCGGGTATTGGGTGCTGGGTAGTGGGGGGTTGGGGGGTGGGGGTTAGATACGTGATCATTGATCATCCTTTTTCCTGCAAACTTCAAACTTCGAAATTCCCACTAGTTCGG
>JBDIWC010000020.1:0-66426 GCA_039794085.1 Gemmatimonadales bacterium | reverse complement strand
CTACCTTCCGGATGCCAGTGTGCTGCTGGACGAGGCCTTTCTGGAAACGCACTGTTTTCGGCTCGACACCGAGGAGCGCCGCACCGAGGGGCTCATCGGACTGCGGTTCGTACCGCTGCCCGATCGGACCGTGCCGGACATCGAAGGTGTGCTCTGGATCCGTCGGAGCGAGGCAGCCCTACAGGAGATCACCTTTCGCTACACGAATCTCCCGGCCGAACTCCAGTCGCACCACCCGGGGGGAACGGTGTCGTTGGCGCCGATCGCGGACGGAGGGTGGATCGTGGACGAATGGTACGTGCAGACCCCGGTGCTCGGCGCGGCTCGGGACGGAAGCTTCACGGGGCGACGCTCGCCGGACCGGCGGGGCGGTGCCCTGGTGGCGTGGCACGTGAGTGGCGGAAAGGCGCGGGCCATGCCCACTGTCGTGCGGGAGGAGGCGGAGACGTCAGCGCCGGGCAATCCGGGGGTGTGTGGACCCACACCGACATCAGGTGGTGGACTGGGGGTAGTGGTGGTGCAGGTGGTGGAGGAGGGCCGTCCGCTGGCGGTGGCCGAGGCGCCGGTGGTGGTCACGGCGGGGGAGCCGGCGACACAAGCGGTTCGGGTGGGGGACGGACGGGGGCTCCGGGTGGAGCGCCCGGCGATGACGGTCGAGGGGACGAGCGATGCCGACGGCCTGGTGGCGTTCTGCGGGATTCCGGTCGGCACCCGTCTCGCGGTGCAGGTCGGGAAACCGGAGACACAAGCGGCGACGATGGCGAAGGCGGAGGGGTCGTTGACCGAGATTCAGGTGCGGGTTCCGGTGACGGCGGTCGTGGCGGCGACTCCCCTCTCCCCTCTCCTGCGGGGGAAGGTAGTGGACACGACCGGGGCGGGGCTCGCGGCAGTGGAGGTGGCGCTGGCGGAGGCCGGCCGCCGGACGGTGACCGATGAGGCGGGGCGCTACGAGGTGAGGGATGTGCCACCGGGGCGGTACCAGGTGGTGTTCCGGCGGATCGGGTACCAGCCGCTCACGGTCTTTCGCTCCTTCTTGCGCGACACGGTGGTGCTGGACGCGCAACTCGCCGCGGAGGCGTTTGTCCTGCCGGAACTGGAGACGAAGGCGCGGGGGCCGGAGGAGGTGCCGGTGAAGCTTCGGGAATGGGCCCGGCGGCGGGAGTTCAACGGAGGGGGCAAGTTCTGGGATGACTTGTTGCTGCGGACGCAGGAGTACAGGCGGCTGCCGGAGGTCCTGCCGTCGGTCTCGGGCGTGCGAATCATCCGCGTCATGGGGAAACGAGTTCTCGCCATGGGAGGAGGGCGGGCGGGGGTCACCTTTGGTCGTAATTCAGGGGATCCCCGTGGAGACCTGAGTCAAGCACCGCCGGCGTGCTATGCCACGATCTTTCTTGACGGCGTTCGCCTGGCGTTCAACGGTACTCCACCGAATCTGGACGACATTCCTGTTCATCAGATCGCCGCGATGGAACTCTATCGGTCCACGTCGGAAATGCCCGTGGAGCTCAATTCGCCAGGGTCGATTTGCGGCGTCCTCGCCATCTGGACCCGGGTGGGGAAGTGAAAAGTGTGAAGTGTGAAGTTCGAAGGGCTCTTACCCCCGGCCCGGGGCGTGAGCCCGAACCGGAGGGATTGATCGCTCGGGATGTGCGGGATGCAGTGAATCCTGACGTCTCCCCGGGATCAGGGTGTCGACGGAACACCTGAAGGGAAAGGTGGATCGTATGGAGTGCGACGGCGGACCTGCTCGATACTGGTACACCACGGTCCCACGTGCGACCCTTGGGACTCCTGGGTCTCCTGTTGGTTGGTTTCCCCCTGCGCGCTCAGCACACCCTGCGGGGCAGTGTGGCAGACAGCGCCGGAGCCGGACTCTCCGGTGTCGAAGTGGTGCTGGATGAGGCCGGTCGGCGGAGTCTGACGGACAGCGGGGGGTGGTACGCGGTCTCCAATATCCCGACCGGGCGTTACGAGGTGGTGTTCCGGCGGTTGGGATACGCGCCGTTCGTGATGTTCCGGAGCTTCATCGGGGACACGGGGACGACAGTGGTGGATATCCAGCTGGCCGCGCAGGCGGTGGTTCTGCCCGAGGTGGAGACGAAGGTGCGGGGACCTGAGGCAGTGCCCGTAAAAGCTGCAGGGGTGGGCGCGGCGGAGGGAGTTCAACGTGGGGGGGAAGTTCTGGGACGATTCGCTGCTGAGGACGAAGGAGTACCAGCGGCTGCCGGAACTGCTGCAACTGGTCCCCGGGGCCAAAATCATCCGGGTACGGGGAAGGCGGTCCCTCGTTGCGGGAAGGGGTGGGGGGAAACGGCCGGACATGGATCCCACGATACCCCAGGCCTGCTACACCGAGGTGTATCTTGACGGGGCACGCCTCTCCTCGACCTGGCTCCCATTCAATCTCGATGACATCCCGATAGACCAGATCGCGGCGATGGAGTTCTATCGGTCGGCTGCGGAGATCCCGCCGGAACTCAACGCGACCGGTTCGGCCTGCGGAGTACTGGCGATCTGGACGAGGTAGTGAAGTGAGGGGAGAGGAGAGAGGAGAGAGGAGAGAGGAGAGAGGAGAGAGAAGGGCCCTTACCCCCGGGAAACGAGAAGTGAGGAGTGAGAGGAGGGGCTGGTGCCTTCGCGCGTTCACGGTGGCTGAAGCCAACGCGATGCACGCGCACGTGACCTGCCCTGAAGGGCAGTCACCCAGTGGTCGCCCCACGCGGAACCGCGAAGGACACCCGGCCGTGCGAACGGCCGCATGGCCGAGCCCGGGGCGAAAGCCCCGGGGATCCGGCATGAAGGCCAGCCATCGCTCACCTCGCCGGCATCTGCTCACGAGATCGCCACGGACCCCTCCGGGGTCCTCGCGATGACGAATCCCGGGCAGGGCATCGCCACGGCAAAGGGCCGGACGTTCTGCCAGCACTCCCAGACCCCGCTCCTCCGCGGGTGGGTTGCCGCCAGGGCGGGGGGGAGAGATACTTGGCCTTATGACGCCCTCCGCCGCGTTTCTCTCCTCTCTCATCGACTATGCCGGGCTCTTCCCCCCCGCGACGCTCCCCATGGCGGAGGCCGTCGAGAACTACCACCGCTACCGCCGGGGACCCGATTCCTGGATGCTGGGGCGCTTCATCCTGGGGTGTTCCCACGCGGATGCGTTTCGTACCGCCCTCGCATCCGTGCCCCCCTCTCCCGAGTCCGGCCCGTGGCATCTGGGTATCGTGGCCGGTCCGGGGGGAACTGAGAGCAGCGCCGTGATCGAGGCGCTCCGCGCCGATCTGGCGGGCCGGGTCGAGATCGACACCATCGAGTGCGCGTCGGCCACGCCGGGACAGGTCGAGGAGACTCTGGGTTGGCTCCCCAATGCCTCCTTCCGGTACGTTGAGGTCCCCCTCGGCGAGGTCCCGGACGAATGGCTCCCGGCGATCCAGCGGGCTGGAGCATGGCCCAAGATCCGCACCGGGTCGGTGGTGGCGGAGGGCATCCCTGATTCCTCCCTGGTTCTCCGGTTTCTCCGGGCCGCCGTGACCCGGGGTGTTCCGTTCAAGGCCACGGCGGGGCTTCACCACCCGGTGCGGGGGAGGTATCCCCTGACCTATGCCCCGGATGCCCCGACCGCCGTGATGCACGGATTTCTCAATCTGATCACCGCGACGGCCCTGCTGCACGAAGGGGCCACCGACGCCACCGTGCGTGAGGCCCTGGAGGAGACCGACCCGGTGGCCTTCCAGATCGATGGACCCCACCTCGCCTGGGGCGGGCGGCGGCTCGAAGCCACGGCATTGAGCCGGGCCCGCGACCTCAGTCTGCACTCCTTCGGATCGTGTTCCTTTCTCGAGCCCGTCGAGGCGCTCGCGGAGCTTGCCCGATGACCCTTCCCGTCCTGAATACCACCCACGACCCCACCCGCCGGTCCTGGATCCCCTCGGCCAACCGTCCGGACCACGACTTCCCGGTGCAGAACCTTCCCTGGGGAGTGGTGCGGTCCGGGCCGGGGGAGCCCGAGCGCCTCGGAGTCGCGATCGGCGACCTGGTGCTCGATGTGGCGACGGTGGCTCCGATTCTCGACCTCCCCGAGGATGACCGGCGTCTGCTCCTCGCCGCGCGGCTCGACCCTCTGCTGGCCGCCGATCCCGCCGCGTGGTCCCGGATCCGGCGCGCGCTCTTCGACCTGCTGGCGGCGCCGGAGAATCCCGGGGTGCCTGACGGAGCATTGCTTCGCCTGGAGGAGGTCACTCCCGCTCTCCCGTGCACCATCGGCGACTACACCGACTTCTACGCCTCCCGCCACCATGCCACGAACGTCGGCCGGATGTTCCGCCCGGACGCGCCCCTCCTCCCCAACTGGCTTCACCTGCCGGTCGGATATCATGGGCGGGCCAGCTCGCTGGTGCCGAGCGGAACATCGGTGCGGCGACCGTCGGGTCAGAGGGAGGACTCGCCGGGGGCGCCGGTGTTTGGTCCGAGCCGCCTGCTGGACTATGAGTGTGAGGTGGGAGCGCTCCTCGGCGGGGCCAACCCGCTGGGGACGCCGGTTCCGATCGCCCGGGCGGGAGAGCGCATCTTCGGGCTCTGCCTGGTGAACGACTGGTCCGCACGGGACATCCAGAAGTGGGAGTACCAGCCGCTCGGTCCGTTCCTGGCCAAGAGCTTCGCGACCACCCTCTCCCCCTGGATCGTCACCACCGAGGCCCTGGCTCCGTGGCGCATTCCGGTGGCGGCGCGGGCCCCGGACGACCCGCCCCTGCTGCCACACCTGGTGGATCCGTCCGACCAGGTTGCCGGCGGGTTCGACCTCACTCTCGAGGTGCTGCTCGACACGGCCGGGATGCGGGAGGCGGGACATCCCGCCTTCCGGGTGAGTCTCGGGTCATTCCGGGAGATGGCGTGGACTCTGGCCCAGATGGTGGCGCACCACGCGAGCAACGGATGCAATCTTCGACCCGGGGATCTCCTGGCGAGTGGCACGGTGTCGGGCCCGGAGCCGGAGAGCCGGGGCTGTCTGCTCGAGCGCACCTGGCGCGGCAGCGAACCGTTGATGTTGCCCGGTGGGGAGCAGCGTACCTTTCTGGAGGACGGGGACCGGGTGACGATGCGGGCCTGGTGCGAAACGGCGAGGGGGAGGGGAGGAGCGATCCGGATCGGGTTCGGGAGCTGCGTCGGGACGGTGCTGCCGGCGCCCATCGGAATGGATGACACTCAGGAGAGCACGGCATGACGGAACCGGATCTCAACCTGGCGGGCCAGCGCCGGGAATACAGCGGCGGGACGCTCGACGAGGGCACAGTGGCACCGGACCCGCGGGTTCAGTTCGCGCGCTGGTACGGCGACGTGGCGGCGACCTCCGAGCTCGATGCCAACGCCTGTGTGCTGGCCACGGTGGACGAGAATGGTCTCCCCGATGCCCGCGTGGTGCTGCTCAAGGGGCTCGACCCCGAGGGGTTCGTTTTCTTCACCGATTACCGGAGTGCCAAGGCGCGGGATCTCGGGGCCCATCCGGTGGCGACTCTCTGCTTCCACTGGCCGGCGCTCAGCCGGCAGGTGCGCGTCCGGGGGAGGGTGGCCCGGATCGCGCCCTCCGAGAGTGACGCCTATTTCGCCACCCGGCCCCGGGAGAGTCAGGTGGGTGCCTGGTCCTCAGAGCAGAGCACCGTGCTCCCGGATCGGGCGACCCTCGAGGACCGGGTGCGGTCCGCCACGGAGCGGTTTGCCGGCCGGGAGGTTCCCCGGCCGCCGCACTGGGGCGGGTTCCGTCTCACCCCGGACACGCTCGAGTTCTGGCAGGGCCGGGAGGGCCGCCTGCACGACCGCATCCGATACCGCCGCGTCGACGGCACCCACTGGACCCTGGAGCGACTCTCCCCATGACCCGTCCCCTTTCCCTCGCACGCCCGCGATACCTGGTCGTCACCCTTCTTCTCCTGCCGGCGGCCCTCGGCCCGGGACTGGCCGCGCAGGCTCCCGCCGTGGCCCCCCGCCTGGACCTGACCGTGGCCGGGATCATGCGCGGTCCCGAACTGGTGGGACGAGAGCCGTCCAACGTGAGGTGGTCGCCCGATGGTGCCTGGATCCACTTCGAGTGGGTTCCCCCGGGCACGGCGTGGGATGTCCCCCTCCGTCCCTACCGGGTTCGGGCCCGGGCCGGCGCGGTCCCCGAGGAGCTTGCCCGGGCGGAGTCGGACTCGCTGGAGCCGGCCCTCGCCGAGGGGTTCACCGACCGTCGGCGAACCCGGAAGGTGGTGTCGGTGGAGGGGGATCTCCATCTCGTGGCGCTCCCGGGAGGGACTATCCGCCGGTTGACCGCCACGACGGCACCGGAAACCGCGCTGGGGATCACCCCGGAGGGTGACGCGGTGTTCTTCCAGGAGTCGGGCAATCTCTTCCGGCTCTCGCTCGGGGATGGGGCCACGACCCAGCTCACGGACCTGCGGGCGGGACCCGCGCCGCCCGACCCGAAGGAGGCGACCGGGCAGAGGGGGGCCCTGGTGCGGGATGAGATCCGCCTCCTGGCCGCCGTGCGGGAACGGAAGATCCGGGACAGTCTCGCGAAAGATCTCCGCGAGGCCCGCCAGGCCCGCCGCCCCCCCCGTCCGGTGTGGCTCGAGCCCCGGGAGCGGGTCGTCCGGTTCGACCCCTCGCCGGACGGTAGGTGGGCGGTGGTGATCACGACCCGGCCCCCGGTGGGATCCCCGGGGACCATGGTGCCCAACTACGTGACCGACACCGGCTACACCGGATCCCTCCCGGCCCGGCCCAAGGTGGGGGATGCCCAGGCCACCCAGCGGGTGGGCCTCGTCGAGACGGCGACCGGGACGGTGGAGTGGCTCCATCCCATTCCCGGGGATTCCGCCGGCCACTACGCCGCGCTGGGTTCGGCCGGGTGGAATGATGCCGGCACCGAGGCCCTGCTGCGCACCGTGTCGGCGGACCGGACCACGCGCCGTCTGCACCGGTTGCAGGCCGGGTCGCCGGCGGTGCTGAGCGTGGTCGACGAGCTGACCGATTCCGCCTGGGTCGGAGGACCCTGCGTGTTCTGCGGCGGGTGGCTCCCCGGCGAGGCCGGGATCTGGTTCGTGTCCGAGGCCGATGGCTGGGCGCATCTGTACACCGTGGCCGCGGACGGAACCCGGCGGGTGCAGCGCACCCGGGGCGACTGGGAGGTTCTGAGCGCGGAACTCACCCCGGCGCGGACACATTTCGCGCTGCATACCTCCGAGGGGTCGGTGTATGAGCGGCACGCCTGGCTGCTTCCGGTGGAGGAGGGGAGGAGCGGCCAGCGCCTGACCACCTCCGCGGGCGGTCACAGCGTGGTCTGGTCCCCTGACGGCCGGTGGCTCGCGGATGTGTATTCCCGCGCCAACCGGCCGGGCGAGCTCTTTCTGCAGCGGGCCGCCGCGGGGGCCGAGGCGGCGCGGCTCACGACGTCGCCCACGGAGGCCTGGCTCGCCTACGATTGGATCGAGCCCGAGATCGTGACCATCCCGGCGTCGGACGGGGTGGCGGTTCCGGCCCGGATCTACCGGCCCTCGGACGTGGGTGCTCCCGGCAATGGGGCCGCGGTGATCTTCGTGCACGGCGCGGGATACCTGCACAATGTGCACCGCTGGTGGTCGAGCTACTACCGGGAGTACATGTTCCATCACCTGCTCGCGTCCCGCGGGTATGTGGTGCTGGACATCGATTATCGAGGGTCGGCGGGGTATGGCCGGGAGTGGCGCACGGCGATCTACCGTCACATGGGAGGCCGCGACCTGCAGGACCAGGTGGATGGGGCACGGTATCTCCAGCGCGAGTTCGGGATCCCCGCCGACCGGGTGGGGATCTACGGCGGAAGCTATGGGGGCTTCATCACCCTGATGGCGCTCTTCACCGAACCCTCGTCGTTCGGGGCGGGGGCGGCGCTCCGGTCGGTGACCGACTGGGCCCACTACAACCATCCCTACACCGCCAACATCCTGAACGAGCCGCAGGCCGATTCCACCGCGTATCGCCGGTCGTCTCCCATCTGGTTCGCCGAGGGGCTGGAGGACCCCTTGCTGATGGCCCATGGGATGGTGGATGTGAATGTGCACTTCCAGGACATCGTGCGTCTGACCCAGCGGCTCATCGAGCTGGGGAAGACGGACTGGGAACTGGCGGTGTACCCGGTCGAAGACCACGGGTTCGTGCGTCCCGATTCCTGGACGGATGAGTACCGACGAATCCTCGATCTGTTCGATCGTCACCTGCTCCCCCGGTAAGGCGGCGATGCCCGAGTCCCCGGCGGATCGTTTTCTCCGTGACCTGGGGTCCCTGGCGCCGGGGTCCCACGTGGCCCTGGTGGCGGTCTCGGGCGGGCCCGATTCGCTCGCCCTGCTCGAATTGCTGGCCGGAACCCGCGATCGCCACCGGTGGGAACTGACCGTGGGACATGTGGATCATGGGATCTCCCCCGAGAGCGGCCAGGTCGCGGATCGGGTGCGGGCCACGGCCTCCCGTCACCAGATCCCGCTGCGGGTCGGCCGTCTGGGCCTGGGTGCGGGCACGACCGAGACCGAGGCTCGACGGGCCCGGTATGCCTGGCTCTGGAGGGTGGCGGATGCCCTGACCGATCCTCCCGGATCCGCGCTCCTCCTCACGGCCCACCACGCGGGGGATCAGGCCGAAACTGTCCTGATGCGATTTCTGGCCGGGTCGGGGCTGGCCGGCCTCGCGGGAATCTCCCCCCGGCGGGGCCGGTTGATCCGGCCTCTGCTGGGCTGGACCCCGGCCGAACTGGCGGACCTGGTGGCCGCCTCGGGTGAGGAGCCGTGGGACGACCCGGCCAACCGGTCTCCCGAACATGTCCGATCCTGGATCCGCCACGAGGTTCTCCCCGGGGTTCGCCGCCGGATTCCGCGGGTGGATCAGAACCTGCTCCGGGTCCAGGCCGCCGCGTCCGTGGACCGCGCGGCATGGCAGGAGGTCCTGAAACTGCTCCCCGGCCTGTGTCTGAGTGAGGAGGGAAGGAACATTTCCGTTGCTGTGAAGGCGCTGAGGGGCTATGATTCCTCTCTGGCCCTCGGCGTCATTCAGGCGCTGGGAAGCCGCGTCCGGCGACCGATTGGACTGAGGCGTGCCCGGACGGTCCTGGCCCTGGCGCACCGGGGACAGAGCGGACGCCGGGTGGATCTGGGGGGAGGATGGAGCGGGGCGCTCGACTTCGGCCGCCTCTGGATCCGTTGTCCGGCGGACATCGGGGAGGGGGAGGGTGGGGGCGGTCCCGTGACACTGGCTCCCGGAACGGTGGTTCATGGGCGGCGGACTCTCCGTTGCACCCCGGACACGGCGCCCACCGTTCTGCTGCGGGACGGGCCCACCACATGGGTGACCCCCTCCGAGTCGTTGCAGGTGCGGGTGTGGGCTCCGGGCGACCGCATTCGTCCCCTCGGTATGACGGGGCGGAAACGGGTGGTGCGGTGCCTGCAGGAGGCCCGGGTTCCACTCCACGACCGGGAGGACTGGCCCCTGGTCGTGGATGCCGCAGGCCGGGTGGTGTGGCTGGCTGGTGTGTGTCGCAGTGATGTATCGTGTCCCGCTCCCGGAACGGAGGCTTGGCGGATTGATGTTGGCATCGCCTGAGGTCTTGCAGCGAACCGGAGGTCGCAGTGTCGGTTCGATCGTCTACGACGAAGAAACCATTGCTCGCCGGGTGCGGGAACTGGGAGACGAGATCACCACGGTCTACCCGGATGGGGATCTGCTCGTGCTCGGTCTCCTCAAGGGGAGCTTCATCTTCCTGGGCGACCTGGTGCGTCAGATTCGTCGACCGCTGCAGATCGATTTTCTGGTGGCGAGCAGCTACGGATCCAACACCGTGTCGAGCGGGGAGGTCCGGCTGGTCTACGACCCCGAAACCCGGTTGGAAGGGAAGCACATTCTGGTGGTGGAGGACATCATCGACACCGGAAACACGCTCCGGCATCTGCTGGGTCTCCTGGCCAGCCGGTCGCCGCGGAGCCTGGCGGTGTGCGCCCTGCTCCACAAGCGCCTGATTCCGGAGCCGCCGCCGGCGATCCGGTTCGTGGGCTTCGACGCCCCCTCGGCATTTCTGGTCGGGTACGGACTCGACCATGCCGAGAATTATCGGCATCTTCCCTTCATTGCGGATCTGGATTAGATGGCACAACGTCCCCCCCCGACTCCCCCGACTGGCGGCTGGTCCGGCCGCAGCAAGAACCTCGCGCTCTGGGTGCTGGTGGCCCTGATCGCGATGGTCGTCTTCCGCATGATGGGGAATGATCGGACGTCGACTCAGGAGCTCTCCTTCACGGAGTTCGAGGCCCAGCTCCAGAGCGGCAATGTGGCCAGCGTCGAGATCTTCGACGGCAAGAACGTGAAGGGGGAGTTCCGGACCCCGGTGACCCGGCAGAATCAGTCGCTCCAGAACTTCACCGTCCTGTTGCCGATCGCCGACAGCGAAGAGTTGCTGGCGCAGATCAAGGCCTCCGGGGCGAGCATCTCGGCCAAAGAGCAGAAGAGCGGGTTCCTGGTGATCCTCATGAGCGCCCTTCCCTGGGTCATCATCCTCGGGATCTGGCTGCTGCTGTTCCGCCAGCTTCAGGCCGGGGGAAACCGGGCCTTCAGCTTCGGCAAGTCGAAGGCCAAGCTGCTGACCGGTGACACGCCGAAGGTGACCTTTGCCGACGTGGCCGGGGCCGACGAGGCGAAGGTGGAACTCCAGGAGGTCATTGAGTTCCTCAAGGATCCGCAGAAGTTCACCCGGCTCGGGGGGCGTCTTCCGAAGGGCGTGCTGCTGGTCGGACCTCCCGGCACCGGCAAGACTCTGCTGGCGCGGGCCGTGGCCGGTGAGGCGGGTCGGCCGTTCTTCTCGATGTCGGGATCCGACTTCGTCGAAATGTTCGTGGGCGTCGGGGCGAGCCGGGTGCGCGATCTCTTCGAACAGGGAAAGGCCCACGCCCCCTGCATCATCTTCATCGACGAGATCGATGCGGTGGGCCGGCACCGGGGCGCGGGGCTGGGCGGAGGGCACGACGAGCGGGAACAGACCTTGAACCAGCTCCTGGTCGAGATGGACGGTTTCGAGTCGAACGACGGAGTGATCCTGCTCGCGGCCACGAACCGGCCCGATGTGCTCGACCCCGCCCTCCTCCGGCCGGGACGGTTCGACCGCCAGGTCGTGGTGGACACGCCCGATGTGCGCGGGCGGGAAGGGATTCTGCGGGTGCATACCCGGAAGATTCCCTTGGCGTCCGACGTGGTGCTCGGCACCATCGCCAAGGGCACTCCGGGCCTGGCCGGCGCCGATCTGGCGAACCTGGTCAACGAGGCCGCCGTTCTCGCCGCCCGGCGCAACAAGTCGCTGGTGGACATGCAGGACTTCGAGGATGCCAAGGACAAGGTGATGCTGGGCGTGGAACGCCGCAGTCTCCTGCTCACCGATGATGAGCGACGCCTGACCGCTTATCACGAGGCGGGACACGCCGTGGTGGCCCTCAAGACCGCGGGATCGGATCCGGTGCACAAGGTGACGATCATCCCGCGGGGACGGGCCCTGGGGCTCACCGCGTCCCTTCCCGAGGTGGATCGCCACAACTACACCAAGGAGTGGCTGATCGGGAGTCTGGCGATGTTCTATGGGGGACGGGTGGCGGAGGAGATCGTCTTCGGACCGGAGAAGGTGACCACCGGCGCGGGCAATGACATCGAGCGCGCCACCGCGCTGGCCCGGCGGATGGTGACCCAGTTCGGCATGAGCGACAAGGTGGGGGCGATGGCCATCGGGGACCGGGAGCAGGAGATCTTCCTGGGGCGGGAGTTCGGTCATCGCCGCGAAGTGTCCGAACAGACGGCACAGATGGTGGATGGCGAGGTCAAGCGTCTCCTCGACGAGGCCTATGCCGAGGCACGCGCCCTGATCACCGAACATCGGGATCTGCTGGAACGGATTGCCCAGGCGCTGCTGGAACGGGAGACGATCGACCGCGACGACCTCGACCTCCTGGTTCGGAACGAGACGTTGCCGCCGCGCCCCCTCCCGCCCGAACCGCTCCCGCCGTGGAAGCCCACGGCCGACGCCAAGGCACCGGCCCGCGCTCCCCTTCTCGGAGCGCCTCCCGCAGAACCCGCGGGCGCGTGAAGGTCGCCCTTCTCGACACCGCAGCCTCCTCGATAACACACGCTCTCCTGTCTCACGGATGGGAGGGCGTTCGTGCACGGGAGGCCGCCGGGGGAGCGGAGACCATCGCCCTCCACGCCACCGGAGTGTCACCCGAGATCTTTCCCGCCCTGGTCCAGGTGGCCGGCCGACTCGGCCTGGAGGTCGTGACCGGCGAGGAGTGGGTGGTGCTGCTCGGGGCCCGCAGCCGACTCGCCATGTTCGCCCGGCCCTGGTCGCTCCCGGAGGACCTGGCGGAGTTTGCCGTTGCCGCGGCCACCGCGCTTCCGGCGGACTCTCCTCCGGCATGGCAGGCGGGGCGAACCAACCTCGCGCTCGACTCACCGATCTGGATCGGAATCCTCAACGTGACCCCCGACAGCTTCAGTGACGGCGGGGAAGCTGTGACCCTTGCGGATGCCGAACGGAAGGCGGCGGCGCTGGTGGAGTCGGGGGCCACCCTCCTTGACATCGGCGGCCAGAGCACGCGCCCGGGGGCGGTGGCGATCGAGTCCGCCGAGGAGTGCGCCCGGGTCCTCCCGGCGGTGCGAGCCCTCCGGCGCCGCTGGCCGAATCTCCCCCTCTCGGTGGATACGGTCTCCGCCCGGGTGGCGGCGGCCGCCTTCGATGAGGGAGCCGACGTGATCAATGACGTGAGCGGGGGCCGCCTCGACTGCGGGATGGCGCCCTTGGTTGCTGAGAGAGCCGCCGGTGTGATCGTGATGCACTCCCGGGGTTCGATCGCCACGATGGCGGGGTATGACCATGCCCGGTATTCCCATGTCACGGCGGAGGTGGTGAGCGAGCTCCACGAGGGGGTGAACCGGTTTCGCGACGCCGGTGTTCCGGGGGAAAGGATCGCGGTGGATCCCGGGTTCGGTTTTGCGAAGACCCCCGGTCAGAGCCTCACCCTGTTGCGGGATCTCGGGTCCCTGAGGGGCCTGGGCCATCCCCTCTGCGTGGGTGTCTCGCGCAAGCGGTTTCTGGGAGTCGCCACGGGACGAGAGGTCCAGGACCGGGACCGGGCCACGGCGGCCGCGTGCGCCCTGGCGTGGGAACGGGGAGCGCGCCTCTTCCGGGTGCACGATGTGGCGGCGGCGCGGGATGCCGTCGAGGTGGCAAGGTCAATGATCAATGGTCAAGGATCAATGATCAATGATCAATGATCAATGTTCATTGGTCATTGTTCATTGTCCGAAAGTGGTCATCCCGTCTAGATTTGAGGGTTATGGCCTACGAGGATTTTGGAGTACGGGTGCGGGGAATTCGCGAGCGGATTGTCCGGCACCAGGAGAAGGGAGGATGGCGCCACCCGGTACGGATCGTGGCCGTCACCAAGACCCACGGGCCGGAGGCGGTGCTCGCCGCCCGGGATGCCGGGATTGGAGCCGTGGGGGAAAACCGGGTTCAGGAGGCCGTAGCCAAGCAGGACGAGCTGGGGGATGTCGGGGTCGAATGGCACCTGATAGGCCACCTGCAGCGCAACAAGGTGCGGAAAGCTCTCGGCCGGTTTGCCCTGATCCACTCCGTGGATCGGAGGGAACTGGTGGAGGAGATTTCCCGGCGGATGGGGGCTGAGCCGGGTGGGGCATCACAGGCGGTGCTGGTGGAGGTCAACTGCGCTCAGGCCGCCGGTCGCTCCGGGTGTCGTCCGGAGGAGGCTGCGGATCTGGTGCGGGCCATCGAGGCCGCTCCCGGGATCACCGTGACCGGCCTCATGGGAATGGCTCCGTTCACGGAGGATCCGACGGAACAGCGTCGCGCCTTCCGGCTCCTGCGCGATCTGCGGGACACGTTGGTTGCGGAGGGAGCGAGCCTCCCCGAGTTGTCGATGGGGATGTCGGGCGATTATCTCATCGCGGTTGAGGAGGGCGCCACTCTGGTGCGTTTGGGAACCCTGCTGTTTGGAGACCGGATCTGATGTCGGACGATGCCTTTCACCTGACACCTCATGACGTGCGCGCCCAGGAGTTCCAGCGGACCATGCGCGGGTTCGACCCGGTGCAGGTCGAGAGCTTCAAGGATCGTCTGGCCGACGAGGTGGAGCGCCTGATCCGCGAGCGCGTTCTGCTCGAGGAACGACTGCGGGGGATGGTGGAGCAGCTGCGGGCGTTCCGGGACCGGGAGCGCGCCATGAACGACGCGTTGATCGCGGCCCAGCAGCTTCGGGATGACATTCAGGCCCAGGCGGGGCGAGAGGCGGAGATCCTGGTGCGGGAGGCGGAGACCGAGGCCCGGGCCATCCAGGAGAAGGCGCTGCAGGAGGCCGCCATGGTGCGCCGGAGTACCGAGGGGGCAAGACGGCAATTCTCCGCCTATCTGGCCGGTTTTCGCGCTCTGCTGCACCGGCAGCTCACCGAACTCGAAGGTCTGGAGGACGGGGTCCAGGCAGCCCAGGAGGCCGATGGGGATGTGGCCGAGCCAGCGGGCGGAGGGGAGCCCGCGTGAGCCAGGTCTCCGTGCCCCTGCTGGAACGGCGTGACCAGGCAGTGAGCTGGGTGCGTGACCAGACCGGGTTCGATCCGGAGGTGGCCCTCATTCTGGGAACCGGCCTGGGGGGCGTGGCCGAGGAGATGGCGGTGTCGTTCGCGATGCCGTATGCCTCCATCCCCGGTTTTCCGGTCAGTACGGTGGAGAGCCACGCCGGACAGATGCTCCTCGGGGAGTGGGCGGGTCGCCGGATCGTGGCGCTCCAGGGCCGGTGGCACCGGTACGAGGGGCACGACCCGGCGGAGGTGGTCTTCCCGGTTCGCGTCGTCGGGGCGCTGGGGGCCCCCACCCTCATCGTCAGCAACGCGTGCGGCGGGTTGCGTCCCGAGTGGAATGCGGGTGATCTGATGCTGATCAGCGACCATCTGAATCTGATGATGGAATCTCCCCTGGTCGGTTCCCACACCCTAGCGTTGGGACCCCGGTTTCCCGACCTGAGCGAGGCCTACGACGCGGATCTCCGGGCCCTGGGGCGCCGGGTGGCAACCCGGGTGGGGCGCCGGGTCCACGAGGGGGTGTATGCCGCCGTGACCGGCCCCAACCTCGAGACGGCGGCGGAGTACCGGATGCTCCGTTCCCTGGGGGCCGATGCGGTCGGCATGTCGACCGTGCCCGAGGTGATTGCGGCGCGGCAACAGGGGATGCGGGTTCTCGGGCTATCGGTGATCACCGATCGGTGTCTTCCCGACGCCCTCGTTCCCGTGGGGCTGGAGGAGATCATCGCAGTGGCGGCCGCGGCGGAGCCTCACCTGGTGGCGCTCCTGCGCGGGATCCTGGAGGGGATGGATCCATGACCTGGCCTCGGCTTCCGGACGGGTCCGCCGATCAGTTCGAGCGGGATCTCCTTGACCAGTGGACGGCGGAGGATCTCTTTGCCCGGACCCGGGAGGATCGGGCAGGTGGCACCCCGTTTGTCTTCTACGAGGGCCCCCCCACCGCCAACGGTCGTCCGGGCATTCATCACGTGTTTTCCCGCACCATCAAGGATGCGGTGTGCCGTTTCCGGACCATGCAGGGGCGGTCGGTCACCCGGATCGCGGGGTGGGACACGCACGGACTGCCGGTCGAGATCGAGGTGGAGAAGCGGTTGTCGTTGTCGGGCAAGAAGGACATCGAAGCGTTCGGCATCGCCGAGTTCAACGCCCTCTGCCGGGAGAGCGTGTTCACCTACCAGACGGAATGGGTGGCGCTCTCGAACCGGATCGCCTACTGGCTCGACTATGAGCACCCGTACGTGACCTGCACCCCGGACTACATCGAGACGGTGTGGTGGCTGCTGCATCGATTGCACGAGCGGGGATTGCTGGTCCGCGGGCATCGGGTGTTGCCGTATTGTCCCCGGTGCGGAACCGTGCTGTCGAGCCATGAGCTGGCGCTCGGGTACCAGGAGGTGCGGGACAAGTCGGTCTATGTGACGATGCCGGTCGAGGGAGCGGAAGGATGGGAACTGGTGGTCTGGACCACGACTCCCTGGACCCTGCCGTCCAACGTCGCGGTGGCGGTGCATCCGACGCTGGAGTACGGGATCTACCGGGTGGCGGGTGGCGAGGACGGGGAGCGTCTCCTGGTTGCGGCCGTGGATCGGGCAGGCGCCATCCGGGTGGGAGGACGGCCTCTCTCCGAGGCGCCCCTGGTGGGGCGCGTCCCGGGGCGGGAACTGGTGGGACGGCGGTACACCCGGCCGCTCGATGTGGTGCCGCTTCCGGCGGAGGGGCGGCACTCGGAGGTGATCGGGGCGGACTTCGTGACGGCGGAGGACGGATCCGGGCTGGTGCACCTGGCCCCGGCCTTCGGCGCCGACGATCACGCGGCGGGACAGGAGCACGGACTCGCCATGCTCCGTCCGGTGGCCGCGGACGGCACCTTCACCGGCACCCTCTGGCCGGAGCTCGAGGGGTGTCTCGTCACCGCCGAGGCCACAACGGAGCTCCTGTTGCGCCGTCTCAAGACCGAAGGGCGGCACCTGGCGACCGAGCAGGTGGTGCACAGCTATCCCCATTGCTGGCGGTGCCGGAGCAAGCTGATCTACCTGGCCCGGGACTCCTGGTTCGTGCGGACGAGTGCCGTGCGCGACCGGATGTTGGCGCTCAACGGGGGGGTATCCTGGCATCCTCCCGAGGTGGGTGCCCGGCGTTTCGGGGATTGGCTCACCAACAATGTGGACTGGGCCCTGAGCCGCAACCGGTATTGGGGGACGCCGCTCCCGGTGTGGGTGTGCGACCGGAATCCGGACCATGTCGACGTCGTGGGGAGCTATGCGGACCTGGCCGCGCGGGTGGGTCCGCTCCCCCCCGATTTTGATCCGCATCGCCCCGGGATCGATGCCTTCACCTGGGACTGTCCCTGTGGGGGGATCCGGCGTCGAACCCCGGAGGTGATCGACACCTGGTTCGACAGCGGGGCCATGCCGTACGCCCAGTGGCACTATCCGTTTGAGAATCGAGAGGAGTTCACCAGCCATTTCCCCGCCGACTTCATCTGCGAGGGCGTGGACCAGACCCGGGGGTGGTTCTACTCGCTGCTGGCCATCGGCACCGCCGCCTTCGAGGACAGCCCGTACCGGAACGTGATCGTCAACGAGCTGATCCTGGACGCGGACGGGCAGAAGATGTCGAAGAGCCGGGGCAACGTGGTGGATCCCTGGGAGGTGGTGGGGCAGCATGGGGCGGACGCGGTGCGGCTCTACCTGCTGACCTCGAGCCAGGTCTGGCTTCCCAAGCGGTTCGACCGACGGGGGATTCCCGAGTTTGCCGGGGGAGTGCTGAACACGCTGCGCCACACCTACACGTTCTTTGCGCTGTACGCCGGGAATTGGCGGCCCGGAGCGGAGGAGGTCACCCGCCAGCCCATCGACCGCTGGCTCCTGGGAGCGCTCGATGCCTGCGTGCGAGAGGTGTCCTCGGCCTGGGAACAGTATGACATGACGGCCGGGGCCAAGCGTCTCGGGGAGTTCATCGTGGATGACCTCTCCAACTGGTACGTGCGTCTCAATCGGTCGCGGTTCTGGGCCCCGGACGCCGAGGCCGATCCGGCGGCGGTGTCGACACTGTATACCGCCCTGGTCACGGTGACCCGTCTCCTGGCTCCAGTGTGTCCCTTCGTCAGCGATTGGATCCACCGAAGCCTGGTCGGTCACTCGGTACACCGGGCGGATTTTCCCTCCCCGGCTCCGGTGGCCGATCCCGCTCTCGGGGCGGCGATGACATCGATCCGGGTGTTGGCCTCCCTCGGCCGGTCGGCCCGGGAAGCGGGGGGGCTCCCCGTGCGCCAGCCCCTGGGCACGATGCGCGTTGCGGTGCCGGCGCGGGTGCGCGGTCCGGCCTTCGACGGATTGCTCGAACTGCTGCGGACGGAGGTGAACGTGCGCCGTCTGGAGGTGGCCGAGACCGACACCGACCTGGTCCGGCTGCGGGCGCGTCCCAATTTCCGGACGCTGGGAAAGAGATTCGGCCGGGAAACACCCGTCGTCGCGGCGCGGGTGGCCGCGCTGGTTGGCGAGCCGCTGCGGACGCTCGAGTCCGGCGGGGTTCTCTCGCTCCCCTCGGAGTCGGAGGGGGCCCCGTGGGTGATCGAGCCGGGCGATGTGGTTATCGAGCGGGAAGTCGCGACGGAGTGGCTGGTCCAGTCGAGCGGGGAACATGTGGTGGCGGTGGATCCCGTGGTGACGGAGGATCTGCGCGCCGAGGGGCTCGCCCGCGAGGTGCTGAGCCGCGTGCAGCGTCTCCGGAAGGAGGCGTCCTTCGACTACGATGCCCGCATCCACCTCGCGATCGAGGCCGATGCTCCCGTCCTCGATGCGGTCCGAACGCACCAGGCCCTGGTGTGTCGCGAGGCCCTCGTTCGAAAGTTACATTTCAATACGGTGCTTGACCCGGCGGAGGCCGAGGACCGGACGCCCCTGAACGATCACTGTGTGCACTTGTCGGTGACCCGGTGCCCCCACCCGGTCGCCATTCCTGATCCGCCCACGATGGAATCATCATGAACAAGAAACAACTTGCGCACCTCGGCCAGCGACTGCTCGACGAACGCGCCCGCGTGATGAAGGAACTCGGCTACTATGGGGAATCCTTCAGCAATACGCTGCAAGGCTCGGATGGCGACCTGTCGAGCTACTCGTTTCACATGGCCGACCAGGGCACCGATACCATGGAGCGGGAGAAGCAGTTCCTCTTCGCGTCGCAGGAGGGACGCTATCTGTGGCACGTGAACCAGGCTCTCCGTCGCTTCTACAATGATCCCGAGAGTTTTGGGAAGTGCCAGCAGTGCGGCGAGGCGATCAGCTTCGACCGGTTGGACGCCCTGCCCCACGCGCGACTCTGCATCACCTGCAAGGAGCAGGAGGAAGATGCCAAGCGCCGGTAGAAACCTCCGCTACGCCGGTGTGGCCGCGCTGGTGCTGGTGCTGGACCTGGTGACCAAGCTCGCCGTCGAGGCCTCATTCCCCCGGGGCCGGGTGCTGCCGTTGCTGGGGGACACCCTCCAGTTCCGCCTGGTATACAATCCCGGGGCCGCGTTCGGCCTCCATCTGGGCCCCTGGTCCCGGTGGATCTTCCTCGGGATTGCCCTTGTGGCGCTGGTCATCCTCACCCGGATGGCGTGGAGCAGCGCTCCCGGCGATCGTCTTCGCCAGGTGGCGCTGGGCCTGGTGGCGGGGGGAGCGGCGGGAAACCTGGTGGACCGGATCCGGAGCACCTCGGGGGTGGTGGATTTCATCGACGTGGGGGTGGGAACCCTGCGGTGGCCCACGTTCAACGTGGCCGACATCGGAGTGAGTCTTGGCGCCATCGCCCTGGCCGTGTCGCTCTGGGCCGAGGATGCCCGATACCGCTCGGCCGAACCCGGTTCCTCCCGCTGACCGACGATCCCGGATTCGCCTTCACCGTGCTCGCCGACCGGACCGAGCGACTCGACCGGTTTCTTGCCGATCAGCTGGCCCTGTCCCGGACCGTGGCCGCCCGTCTGGTGGCCGCCGGGGCCGCCCGGGTCAACGATTCTCCCGCCCGGGCCTCGCTCGTGTTGCAGCGAGGCGATCGGGTGCACGTCACGACCGGCCCCCCGGTCCGTGAGGGGATGCGCCCCCTCGCTCCCTGTGACATGGCTCTCACCTTCGTGTACGAGGACGAGCACCTGGCGGTGGTGGACAAGCCCGCCGGGCTGGTCGTCCATCCGGCACCGGGCCACTGGGAGGACACCCTGGTCAACGCCCTGGTCGCCCGGGGCACGACCCTCTCCGGGGGACCTGCCGGGAGGCCCGGCATCGTCCACCGGCTCGATCGCGACACCTCGGGACTCCTGGTCGTGGCCAAGACCGACCTGGCACACCGGCGGCTGGCGCATGCCATCGCGGCGCGCCGGGTTCACCGGACCTATGCGGCACTGGCCTGGGGGCATCTGGACCGGGAGCCCGTCCTCATCGAGGCACCCCTGGCGCGGAGTGTCACCGACCGCAAGCGCATGGCGGTCCATTCCGAGGGTCGGCCGGCCCGAACCGAGGCCCGGACCGTGGCACGGTTCGGGGTGGCGGACCTGCTCCAGGTGGTGCTGGTGACGGGGCGGACACACCAGATCCGGGTCCACCTCGCCCACATCGGTCACCCTGTGGTGGGAGATCCGGTGTATCATGGAGGCGGGAGTCGGAGGGTGAGCGGCTCGGACCGAATCGAGGCCGAAAGGCTGGAACGGAGTGCTCCTCGCCAGGCGCTCCACGCGGCGGAACTCCGGTTCCGGCACCCGATCCACGGCGAGCCGCTGGTGCTTCGAAGCGAATGGCCCGCGGACCTCCTTCCCGCCTTGCGGGTGGCCGCGGGGAACCGGGTCCGGATTGCCGACCACGCGGCGCTCCACTACCTTCGATTCTTTGGTGAGGTTCCGGCGTGACCGGGTCGCGCCTCCTGGAATGGCGGGTGGGATCCCGCCGGTTCGGTACCCCGGTGTCCGGCGTGCGGGAGATATTGGAGGCCCGTGTCGCCACGCGCATTCCGGGGACCCCTGCGGAGATTCTCGGGCTGGTCAACGTCCGGGGGACGATCATCACGGTGATTGACGGCCGGACGCTCTTCGGCGAGGCTCGGGCCGAAGATCCGGCGGCGATTCTGGTCCTCGAGCTGGAAGGGCGTGCGGTCGGGGTGGCGGTGAGCGAAGTGCTTGATCTTCGGGATGCGGATCAGGCGGACGTGGCGGGCGTGGAGGTACCGGATCTCGCGGCCCAGGTGGGTCCGCTTTTCGCCCCGGACGGTGTCGGCCGGGCCTTGTGACATCGGGTGCCCCCGGGGCACCTCACGATCCCCTCGCACGGAGGCAGCACGTGGGTCAGACCGTTTTGGTATGTGACGACGCGATCTTCATGCGCACCATGATCACCGACATTCTCACCCAGGCCGGGTACGAAGTGGTCGGGGAGGCCGAGAGCGGGGCCCAGGCTGTGGAACGCTACCGGGAACTCCGCCCCAACATGGTAACCATGGACATCGTCATGCCCGACATGGGGGGCATCGACGCGGTGCGGGAAATCGTCAAGATCGATCCCGACGCCAAGATTCTCATGTGCAGCGCGATGGGGCAACAGGCCCTGGTGGTGGAGGCGATCCAGGCGGGGGCCAAGGACTTCGTGGTCAAGCCGTTCCAGCCCTCGCGCGTGCTCGAGGCCGTTCAGCGCCTCCTCAGCTGACCGGCGCCGGGTGGATCTCGACAAGTACGTCGCTCTCTTTCGGGCGGACAGCCGCGAGCACTTGGCCCAGTGCAACGCGCTGCTCCTGGAGTGGGAGCGGGCCCCCACGGCCTCCGCTCCCCTCGATGGTCTGTTCCGGTCCATCCACACCATCAAGGGGATGGCCGCCACCATGGGCTACACCCGGCTTGCCGACCTGAGCCACGCCCTGGAGAGCCTCCTCGCCACCATCCGCGACCACGAGAGATCCGCCGATCCGGGGATCATCGATCTCTGCTTCCAGGCAGTGGATCTCCTGGAGGCGGGCATCGATCCCGCCGCCGAGGGCCGGGACGCGGAGTTGCCGGTGGACGAGGTGCTTGCCGGGCTTCGGCGGGCCGCGAGTCCGGAGACGGCCGGCGAGGGAGAAGGCGGGGAGGTGGACGTCCACCGCACCGGGGAGTTCGCCATTCCGGTCGGGCTCGGAGCCCCCGCGGGGCGCCCGATCCGCGTCACCCTTCGGCATGATGGGGAGATGCTCGGTGCCCGGGCGGCCCTGGTGCTCCTCAAGGCGGAGCTTCTCGGGAAGGTGTCGGCGGTGTTCCCGCCCCGAGAGGCGATCCAGAGCCCGGCCTTCGGAGGCGACCTCTCCTTCCGGCTGGCCACCGCCGCCTCGGACGAGCGGATTCGCGAGGCGATCCGGGAGGCGGGTGACGTGCTCTCGGTCATCGTGGGGGATCGTCCCACACCGGCCACGCGAATGGCGGGCCGCCAGGTTCGAGTGACTCTCCAGCGTCTGGACGACCTCCTCAACCAGGTCAGTGAATTGGTCGTGGCCACCAACCAACTCGCCGAAATTGCGGTGACCGCTCCGGGATCCCCCCTGGAGACCCTGTCGGGTCGCATCAGTCGCCTGGTGTCCCAGGCCCAGACCAGTGTGACCGAGGCCCGGCTGGCCCCGGTGGCGGAGGTGTTCGACCGGTTCCCCCGACCGATCCGGGATCTCGCGCGTCAGTTGGAGAAGCGGGTGGCCTTCGTGATCGAGGGGGGAGACATCGAGCTTGACCGGTCCCTCCTCGATGACATCGGCGATCCGCTTCTCCACCTGCTTCGGAACGCGGTGGATCATGGGCTCGAGACTCCCGAGGAGCGGGTGCGCTCGGGGAAGACGCCCGAGGGAAGGATCCTGCTGCGCGCGACCCGGGAACACAATTCGGTGCTCATTCTGGTTCGGGACGACGGACGGGGCATCGACCGGGAGGCCGTGGTGGACAAGGCCCGCCGGGAGAGATTCCTGGGGCCCACCTCCACCCTCGATTCGGATGAGGATCTTCTGGCGCTGCTCGGGCGGCCCGGATTCAGCACGAGTCGGGAGGTGACCGGGGTGTCCGGTCGCGGAGTCGGGATCGACGTGGTCCTGACCCGTTTCCGGCAACTCGGTGGCCGGGTGTCCCTCCATACGAGGCCCGGGGCCGGGACGACGTTCGAGCTCCGTCTCCCGCTGACGCTGGCCATCGTGCAGGCGCTCATCGTGCAGGTGGGCCCGGAGCGGTATGCCGTGCCCCTCGCCCATATTGTCGAGACGGGGCACGTGGAGGAGATTCCTGCCCGGGCATCCGGGGGGACCATTTCCTACCGCGGGGCAACCCTTCCGGCCGTGGTCCTGCGGGGGGTGACCGGAGCCCCGGGGCCGGGCCGGGCTGGACGGAGAACTCCGGTCGTGGTGGTGGACCAGGGACATCGGCGAATCGGCGTCGTGGTGGATACATTAGTAGGTCGGCAACATATCGTGGTCGAACCGGTTGACGCCCCGCGCGGCATGCCGCGATGGATCAACGGCGCCGCCATTCTGGGGGACGGCGTACCCATCCTGGTGCTCGATCCCATGGTCCTGGTCTGAGGGGAGGTTGCATGGACGCCTTGCAGAAGCTTGGTGAAATCGAGCGGGACGCCCTCCGGGAGGTGGCCAACATCGGAGCGGGTCACGCCGCCACCGCGCTGTCGCAGATGACGGGGCGCACCATCATGATCGATGTGCCGGAGGTGAACATCCGGCGCCTCGAGGAGGTGGCGCACCTGGTCGGGCCCCCGGACACGGTCGTTGCGGGGATCCTCATGCACATGATGGGCGACCTGACGGGCCGGACCATGGTGGTCATCCCGGAGCCGTCGGCGCGGGTGCTCTGCGACATCCTCCTCCGGCGGGACACCGGGTCGACCACCACCTTCGGGGAGATGGAAATCTCCTCCCTCAAGGAGACGGGGAACATCCTGAGTTCGGCCTATCTCAACGCGCTCAGCGATTTCATGAGCATGATGTTGGTGCCCTCGGTTCCGAGTTTCGTGCTCGACTTCGCGGGGGCGGTCCTGACCACGACCTATGTGAGCTTCGGACAGGAGAGGGACATCGTCTTCTGCGTGGACACCGCCTTTCGGGTGGAGGGGAGCCAGGAGAGCCTCCGGGGCGAGTTTCTCCTGCTGCCCGACTTTCCCTCCCTGCGCGCGATCCTCGAGTCGATCGCCCGCGATTGATCATGATCGGATCCGGGACCGGTGCGCGGGAGGTCGAGGCGCTCCGGGCGCTGGCGCGGCGCATCGACCCCGCTGATCCCGGCGCCCACAATAACCTCGGATACCTCTATCATCACCGCCAGCTGATTCCCGAGGCGATCGCGGCGTTCCGTCATGCGCTCGAACTCGATCCCCGGATGGAGACGGCGCGGCGCAACCTGGACCAGGTGCTGAGGGAGTCAGGTGAATACGATCGGGTGATTCCGGCGCTTCGGGAGCGGCTGCGCCACCAGCCCATGGACGCGGAGCTTCGGCTGGAACTGGGGCGGGCCCTGCTGGGCCTGGGACACCTGGACGAGGCCGCGGAGCAGTTCGAGGAACTGCGACGTCTCCGGCCCCGGGACGCGACGGCCCTGGTGCAACTCGGGCTTGTGGCCCAGGCCCGTCAACGGCCCGAGGAGGCCGTCGTGTGGTTCGAGCGCTCTTGCGACGCGGATGCGGCGAGCTCGGTGGCGCGGGTGTACCTGGGTGAGGCACGGTATCAGCTCGGCCTGAGCGAGCTGGCCCTGGAGGCGCTGACCGAAGCCACTCGGCTCGCGCCCACCAACGCGGAGGCTCACTACCTCCTGGGGTTCGTCTACGGGGATCTGGGCCGTCAGGAGGCGGCTCGCGCCTCGACGCGGAAGGCCATCGAGCTCAACCCGGGGCTCGCCACGGCACACAGCAACCTGCGGCTGGAATCCTCACAGGCCCAGCCGCCACGCGCTTCCGAGCGGGGAGGCTCCGCCTCGCCGGCTGTTCCCGCGAGCGCTCCGGGCGCCGAGGCGCACGGACGGCTCGCTCTCGCATTCCGGCAGCGGGGGTATCTTGCGGAGGCGCTGCGGGAGTACCGGCTCGCGCTCGAAACGGGGGAGGACCACAGTGCCACCCTCCAGGGAATGGCCGAGGTTCACCTGCTCCGCCGCGACTACAAATCGGCGCTCGACCTGTTCGAGTCTCTGCGGGCGGTCCAGCCCGGCAACAGCGCCGTCTGCAATGCGCATGGTGTCTGCCTCCATCTGGCGGGTCGTGTCGAGGAAGCCCGGTCTGTGTTCCGTCGCGCGGTCGACATCGATCCCTCCAATGCGCTGGCCTGGAACAATGTGGGCGTAGCCCTCGGCGCCGAGAGCGATTCCCGCGAGGCGGAGCGCGCCTTCGGAGCGGCGCTGCGCGCGCGGCCCGATCTGACCCCGGCCCGGCTGAATCTGGCGATGCTTCACCTGCACCACCGGCGCTACCAGGCCGCGGCCGAGATCTACCGCATGGTGCTTGCCGAGCATGCGGACCATCCCGGAGCGTGGAATGGAATCGGCCTGGTGTTGATGGACCTGAAGCGCTTCACCGACGCCCGCAACGCCTTCGGTCGGGCGGTGGAACTCGCTCCCGATCTGGCGGTGGCGCGTTACAACCTCGGATTTGCGCTCAGTCACCTGGGGGAGTTCGATGCGGCGCTACGGGAGACGCGCCGGGCCCTGGAGCTCGACCCTCTGTACGTTCCGCAGAAACTCTCTCTGACTCTTCAGCTGCAGCACGAGGAGTCGGCCTTCGAGGTGGCGCCCCACCTGTCCGGACGGGAGGGAGCCGAGCAGGTGGCCGGATTCTCCTTCGACGCCGGGGTTCTGGACGGCGTGTTCGACCGCTTGGTGGAGCCCCCCTCGCCGACTCCGGATCCCGAAGAGGGCGACCCCTTAGCGGGGGACCCCTTCCAGTTGGCCGCAGACTATCTCGCCAAGGGGTTGCTGGATGCGGCGACTGCGGAGATCAACCGCGCCGTCCAGCGCGGGGCGAGCGCGGCGGCGGCCGCCGGTGTCCTGGCGGAGGTCTTTGCGCGGCGCGGACTCTATGGCGAGGCTCTGGAGCGGTATCGCATCGCCCGGGACGCCGACCCGGACAGCGTCCGGTTGCGCTTGGGAGAGGCGGGAGCTCTCCTGGCTCTGGGGCGGGCCGAGGAGGCACTGCGGGCGGCGCACGCGGTGGTGGAGGCGCTGCCGGGCAACGTGGATGCCCGCGTCATCCGGGCCCGGGTTCGGTTGGTGACCGAGGATCTGGCGGGAGCAGCCGACGACGTCGAGGCGGCGATCACGGCCGCTCCGGGGCGGGCCGACCTGCTCGTCCTGAAGGGGACGATCGCGCGGCGCCAGCAGGATCACGGCGGGGCGATGGAGGCGTTCCGGGCCGCGCTCGACCTGGACGGCGGTCTGGTGCAGGCCTGGTACGAGCTGGGGGCGTCCTGCGAGTCCGCTGGCAACCCCGGTGAGGCCCGGATGGCGTGGGACCGTGCTCTCCGTTTGCTGCCGACGCATCAGGACACGGTGCTCTCCCTCGCCCACCTCCTCCGGCGCGGGGGGCGGCCCGGGGAAGCGGTCAACCTGCTGGTGGACTTTCTGGTGGCCGAGCCGCTGTCGGTGGAGGCCTTGGTGGCGCTGGGGCGATCCCTGCTCGCGGACCGGCGGCCGGACATGGCCCGGCGGGCCCTGCAGCGCGCCCTGGCCCTGGATCCGGAGCAGGTTGTGGCCTCTTTCCACCTGGGCGTGGCCGAATCTCGACTCCGGCACTTCGGGGCGGCGGTGGAGGCCTGGGACCGCGTGCTGGCCCTTGCGCCCACGGGCCCGTTGGCCGCGGAAGCCCGGGCCAGCGTCCGCTCGGCGCGCGAACTGATCCAGATTTTCGGCCTGGAGGCCGGCTGACCATGGCCATCCAGGGTCCCCTGCGCGAACTCGGCATTCACGACGTCTTCCAGTTGCTCGATCTGGGGAGGAAGACCGGGGTGCTCCGCATCACGTCCGAGCTGCGGCAGAACGAAGGCACGATCTGGGTCCACAACGCCGCCGTGGTCGCGGCCGCCATCCGGTCCAATCCCCATCCGCTCGGAACGGCGTTGCTTCGAGCGGGGAAGATTCATCAGGAGGACCTCACGCGGGCCCGTGCCATGCAGGAGGCCGGGGACTCCCGTCGGCTGGGAGAGATCCTGGTGTCGATCGGGGCGATCAGCCCGCGCGATGTCGAGCGCCAGGCCCGCGCTCAGATCGAGGAGGTGGTCTTCACCGTCCTCGGTTGGTCGGAGGGACACTTCGTGTTCGAGGACGTGCCGCCGGAGGACATCCCGCAGGAAGCAGGAATCCGGATCTCGACCGAGTCGCTCCTGCTGGAGGCCGCCCGGCGGATCGATGAGTGGTCCCGGATCCAGGGCAAGGTCCCACATCTGGGAGTGGTGCCCCGTCTCGCGCCTCCCCCCCGGCAATTGGATCCGGGTTCCCTGACCCTTCTCCCCGGGGAGTGGCGCCTCCTGGCCCGTGTGGACGGGCGACACGACATCCGGACCATCGCCGGGATGCTGGGGGAATCGGATTTTGACGTGGCGCGCGCCCTCTTCGGTCTGGCCTCGGCCGGTGTTATTCTGTTGAGCGATCCCACGGCGGAGTCCTCGGCCGCGTCCCGGCAGGATCCCGCGGCCATGCTGCAGCAGGGGGAGGAGCACCTCCGGCTTGGCGATGCGGAATCCGCCCGTTTCATGGCGGGGACGGTCATCAGCAGCTTCCCGGACATGGTGGAGGGGTATCTTCTGCTCGGGCGGGCCTGGCTCGTGCAGCAGGGCTATGCGGAAGCGCGGGAGGCACTTCGGGAAGCCACGCGCCGATCGCCCGAGGTTCCCCAGGCCTGGCGGTTGCTCGGTTTCGCCTGTGTGGGCACGGCACGGTTCGACGAGGCCGTGGCGGCGTGGGAACAGTGGAGCACTCTTGGCATTGCGGAGTCTGCCGAACGGCAGCACCAACCCGCCATCCTTCACCACCTTGAGGCGGCCCGATCCCTGGGGACCGGCCTGCGGGACCGGCATGGCAGATAATGTGCAAACGTTGACGGCGCGGCTTGCCGCCGACCCGACGAGCCTGGCGTTTCTTCCACTGGGAGAACACCTCCGCCGGGTTGGCCAGTTGGATGCCGCCCTGGCGGTGGCGACCAGCGGTCTGGCCCGGTATCCTCACCTGGCGGATGCCCATGATCTGCTCGGGCGGATCCGGAGCGATCAGGGCGACGGGGATGCGGCCTTCGACGCCTGGACCACCGCGCTGCGGCTCCAACCCGACCACGCCGGGGCCCACAAGGGCCTCGCCTATCTCGCCTTCCGGAACGAGGACCTCTCTCGCGCATTGCGCCATCTGGAGATGGCGGCCCACCTGGAACCCGAGGACCCGAGTCTCGCCCAGGCCGTGGAACGGACTCGGGCCCAGGTGGCGGGCCGATCCACGCCGACCGGTGGCGCGCCTCTGGAGCCACCCCTCGACGACACCATGCCCGGCACAATCCTGGTGGATCTCGATGGTCGGCGTCTCGCGGGAAGTCTCCATACTCCCGATGGGTCCGAGGTCTCGGACGGCCTTGCGGCGCTGCTCGCCGGCGTGTCGCAGGAGGCGTCCCGCGTGGCCCGCCTGCTTGATCTCGGTTCGTGGGAGTGCCTGTCGACGGAGGGACCGGACGCCGCCATGCACCTTCTTCCCCCCACGCCGGACACCCTGTTGCTCGCCGTGGGTGAGGCCGGCGCCCCCCCGGGGCGGCTTCCCCTCGTGGCCCGGCGCGCGGCCCGGCACGCGCAACAATGGCTGGAGCGCCTCGGCTGATGTCGATCGAGGAGTCCGCGTTGGCCGCCATCGCCGATGTCCCCGGGGTTCAGGGCGCCCTCCTGGTGGCCGTGGAGGATGGTCTGGTGATTGCTGAGATGGTGCGTGAGGGATTCGATGCGGCGGCGGCCGCGGCGTTGTCCGCCAGCCTGTGGGGCCGGATGCGCCGAGCCGCCGTGGCGGGTGGACAACGTCCCCCCCGCTTCCTGCAGCTCGAGGCGGAGCATGGTGCCGTGCTGGTGGTACCGGTGGACGAAGTGGTCCTGGCGGTCGCCGTGACCACGGAACGAACTCACCGCGGTGTGCTGCGGCTCCGGCTGCTGGATCTGGGCGGGAAGGGGGCGGGGTGAAACGCAGCATTGAACCGTGGGTGGCCGGGCCCCTGGACCGGTTCGTAGCCGAGTCGGGGGCCCGGGTGGTCCTGCTGATGACGTCGGCGGGGCAGGTGGTGGCCCAGCATGGGTTCACCCGGGCGCTCGATGTGATGTCGGCGGCGGCCCTCGGGGCCGGCATCATGGCCTCCACCTCCGAACTGGGACAGGTGATCGGCGGGGAGCACTTCGGTGCCCTGGTGCATCAAGGAACCGAGCTCGGGGTGTACCTCTCGCCTCTCCCCATGCCGGATGCCCAGTGGATCGGACTCGTGGTGTTCGGCCGGGACACCTCGATCGGTCTGGTCCAGCTCTTCTTCGGCCAGTTGGTCTCGGCTCTGGCCGGCGCCGCCCCGGTCCGGGAAACGCGACCGGTCCTCGCCGAGAACTTCGAGGCCGATCTCGACGCCAGCCTTCGCGCCCTCTTCGGAGACTAGGCCCATGTCCCTGGTCAACTTCGGTGCGCGGGAGATCACCTGCAAACTGGTCTACTACGGTCCCGGACGATCGGGCAAGACCACGAACCTGCAGTACATCCACGACCGGGTCCCGCCGTCGCGGCGGGGCCAGATGGTGTCGCTGGCCACCCAGACGGATCGCACGTTGTTCTTCGACTTTCTTCCCCTCGACCTGGGATCGATCTCCGGTTTCACCACCCGGTTCCAGCTGTACACCGTCCCGGGACAGGTCTACTACAATGCCACCCGCCGACTCGTTCTTCAGGGTGCGGATGGGGTGGTCTTCGTGGCCGACAGTCAGGCCCGCCGGTTCGACGACAACGTGGAGAGTCTGCAGAACCTGCAGGACAACCTGCGGGAGCAGGGCGTGGACATCCGGACCGTGCCGTTGATTCTCCAGTTCAACAAGCAGGACCTGCCGAGAGATCTCATCCTGACAAGCGCAGAGCTGGATGACGCGCTCAACTTTCGCGATGTACCGAGCTTCGGGGCCGATGCCCTGACCGGCGTCGGGGTGTTCGAGACCTTGAAGGCACTGTCCGGCCTGGTGCTGAAACGGCTCGCCCCCCGCACCGGGACCGACGGGGTGGAGGAGCCATGACGAGGATCGGGGCGCAGTCGGCGGAACGATTCGACACCTATGTCGCGGGACCCCAGGGGGCGCTGGCCGTCACCGCGGCGCGGGCCGTGGCCGAGTCACGTCATCCGCCCTACAACCCCCTTTTCTTGGTGGGCTCTCCCGGTTTCGGCAAGAGCCACCTTCTGTCCGCGATCGAGGGACTCGCGGCGCGCGTGGATCCCGCCCGGCGGGCCGTGCGGGTGAGCGGCGCGGCCTTTCGGCCGGAGCAACGCGAGGAGTGGACGGGGGCCGACCTGCTGCTGGTGGACGATGTGGACCAGCTGCCCCGCGCCGGACAGGGGGTGGCGGCGGAGGTGCTGGAGGCGAGAGCCGAAGCACGCCGCGCCACCGTGCTGACCTCCGCCCTGTCCCCGGGGGAGATCCCTCACGCCGATTCCCGGCTGTGCCGGGTGTCGGCGAGCGGGCTCGTGGTGGAGCTCGATCTCCCCGGACCCGACCGCCGGCTGGGCCTCCTGCGCTCTCTTCCCGCGGACCCGGCTCTGGATCCCGCCGTCCTGGAGGCGCTCGCCCTCCTGCCGGTGCGGAACATCCGCGAGTTGCTCGGAGCCTTCCGGCGCCTGGTGGCCTTTCAGGCGGTCAGCCGGCACCCCTTGGATGTCTCCCAGGCCTCCGTGCTGCTGGGGGAACTGGGAGCGGCGGGGCCGGTTCCCGAGGGCCCGCCAGGTGACCTGCCCGGAACCCATGTCGTCAGCGGTTCGGCAGAAAGGGTTCGTGCCTTCCCGGATGGGGTGGAAGAGGACCGGGACCACGCCGACGAGTTTGGCGACTTCCTCTCCGAGGTCGTGGCCACCGTCGCGGAGCAGGTGGACCGGTGGCGGGAGAGAGTGGGAGCGGCGATTCTCCGATGGGAGGGGGAGGGCATCCGCACGGCGCGGCTGGAAGGGTTGTTGCGCGAGGAGTTTCCTGACGACCCTGACACCCTGCTGGCGGAGTTCGAGCGGGATGCCGAGGCGATGGTGGCCCTGGCGCGCGAGGCACGGGCTCTGGATCCCCGGGGCGGGGAAGGAGCCGTGTTTCAGGATCCCGATGATCTTCCCGGGGCGCGCCGCGCCCTGGACCAGATCCGGCTCCGTGTGGCCGGTCTCCCGGGGCCCGACCCCGCCTGGCGGCTGGAAACTTTTGTGGAGAGCGCCTCGACGCGGTCGGTGCTCCGGGCCCTCGACCGGCTCCTCGGAGGGGACACCGGCGACAATCCCGTCGTGGTACACGGAGCCAGCGGGAGTGGCAAGACTCATCTCCTGCACGGATTCGGATCCGCCTGGCTGGAGCGTCATGGCGGTGTCGTCGCGTGCCTGTCCTCCCCCGACTTCGCGGGGGACCCGGCGGGATGGTGGGCCGGCATCCGCATCGCCTCGGCGATCCTCGTGGACGACTTGGACCGGATCGGGGCTCCTCACACGCTGGCTCTCCTGACCGACGCCCTGGAGGCCCTCGTGTCCTCCGGTCGCCCGGTCCTGGTGACGACATCCACGCCGCTGCAGGAGCTGGAGGGTGTCGAGGCACGGCTGTTGTCCCGCCTCACGGCGGGCGTCATCGTGGATCTGGAGCCTCCGGACCGGGAGCTTCGCGCCCGACTGGTCATGCACGCTCTCCCCGAGCGACATCGCGACGACGCGGCCCTCGTCGACGTGATCGCCCGTCCGCCCGCGGCATCAGCCCGCGCGGTTCAGGCCGCCGTGCAGCGCGTGATGGCGGCGGCCACGCGCCGGGGCACTCCGCCCACATCGAGCCTGGCGCGGGAGGCCCTCGGGGAGGCGCCGTCCCCGGTGGCCCCCCGGGTCCGGTCGGGATCGGGATTGCAGAATCCATTGCTGACCGGAGCCCGTCTCCAGGAAAAGATCATTCCCGTCTGGCCCCAGGTCACCGATCAGCTATTGGAGGAGTTCCGCTGATGGCGATCAAGGGCAGTCTGAGGGAAGCGAGCCTCCCCGACGTCATGCAACTCCTCTTTCTGGGACGCCGGACGGGGTGTCTCGCCCTGGCGGACCGCCACAGTCACGGATCGATCTTCTTCGAGGAGGGGTTCATTGTCCATGCCACGATCGTCAACCGGCGGGATCGCCTGGGCGACATGTTGGTGAGGACCGGGCGCATCACGGCCACTCAGCTCGACGCGGCCATGCGGTTTCAATCCAATGTTCCCAACCTCCGCCTGGGGGAGATTCTCGTCTCCCTGGGCATGCTGGGCCGGGGTGAGATGGAAGAACATGTGAGGATGCAGGTGGAGGAGGCGATCTTCGCCCTGTTCACCTGGGATTCCGGGACCTTCAGCTTCGAGGCGGGGATCCAGCCCGAGGCCGACGAAGTTCTGTGCCGGATCAACCCGGAATCGGTCCTCCTGGAAGGGGCCCGCCGGGTGGACGAGTGGGCTCTGATCGAGAAGAAAATCCCGTCCTTTGATCTCATCTTCGGGATGGAGCATGAGCCCGATCAGACACTCGACTTCACCGTGACGCAGCGCCGCGTCCTCGAGCTTCTGGATGGCCGGCGGGATGTGCGGACTCTGGTGGAGGAGGCGGGGATGTCCGAGTTCGACGTGGCGAAGGCTCTCTATGGACTGCTCACGGCGGGACTCATCCGGCGGGTCGGTACGGCGAGCCCCCCCGCCGACACCCGGAAGCAGGAGAGCCAGATCGAGGAGCATCGCAATCTCGGGGTGGCCTTCTACCGCACCGGAATGCTGGAAGAAGCAAGGAGGGAGTTCCGCCGGGTGGCCGATCTGCGCCCCGGCGAGGGTGCGGCGCCGTTTCACCTCGGGCTCATCGCGATGCGCCAGGGCGCATGGGCCGACGCGGAGGCGGCGTTCCGGATGTCACTCGACCGCGCGGGCCCCCGGGCCGTGACTCTCCACAATCTCGGGGTGGCCCTCGAACGCCAGGGGCGTCTCGACGAGGCGGAGCAGCTTCTGGCGGAGGCCGTGGGGCGCGGTCGGGACCAGCCTCGCATCCTGACCTCCTGGGGCATTGTGGCCCTGGCCCGGGGGGACGCCAATGCGGCGGAGGCGCGCCTCGACGCGGCCCTGGCCCTGTTCGGCACGACGACTCCCCCGCCGACCCTGCCGTGGGCCCGGGCCCGGGTGTGTGCCCTCCGCGGCGACCTGGAGGGGGCCCTGACCCGCATCCAGGAGGGGCTCGAGTCCCATCCCGGCCATCCGGTCCTGAAGGCCACCCACGCCGTGTTTCTCGAGGCCTCGGGGGACCTGGCCGGGGCGGAAGCCGAGTTGCGTGACGCCATCGCGGAGGGACCCGGCCTGGCTCAGGTCACCAAGAACCTGGGGGACATCTGTTATCGGTCGGGACGATACGAGGAGGCCGAAAGCTGGTATCGCCGGGCGGCCACCCTGGCTCCGGACCTCGGCGACGATCTCTATTTCAAGTTGGGCAACCTGGCGCTGAAGCGTCACGATGCGCAGGAGGCGCGCCGGTGTTGGGAACAGGCACTGACCATCAATTCCGACCATCAGTTGGCCCGGGCCAACCTCGACTCCCTCGCCGGGAGCGTGACCTGATGCCGGAGCAGGAGGATCTGACAGTCGTGATCCAGGCGCTTCGGGGCGCGGCGGGAATTCCCGCGCTCTCCATGTACAAGGATCGGTGTCTCCGCCGCCGGCTCGCCGTACGGATGCGTGCGTGCGGGGTGGAGACCATGGCCGACTACGCGGGGATCCTCCGGGGGACACCCGAGGAGGTCGAGCGGCTGTTGCAGACGCTGACCATCAATGTGACGCAGTTCTTTCGCAACCCGGAGGCGTGGGACTCCCTCGAGGCCACTCTGCGCGCCCGGGTGACGGGCCCTCCCCTGCGATGCTGGAGTGCGGGATGCGCCACGGGAGAGGAGGCGTGGACAATCGTGATGATGCTGGCCGATCTGGGGGAGGGGGGGCGGGATCCGGCCTGGTCGGCCGAGAGTCGAGTGGATGCGACCGATGTCGACCCCGCCGTGCTCGATCGGGCCCGGGCCGCGGTCTACCCCGAGCGGAACTTCGGGGTGCCGGTCCCGGACCGGGCCCGCCGGCACCTGGCATCCGCCGGGCCCGAGCAGGTGGCCATCCGTCCGGGGCTCCGGAACCGCGCGCGCTTCCTCCGGCACGATCTGGGTGTGGACCCGCCCCCCGATCCCCCGTATGACCTGATCGTGTGCCGCAACGTGGTGATCTATTTCGGCCGCGACGTGCAGGAGTCACTCTATCAAAAGTTTGTCGACGCCCTGGCGCCGGGGGGCGTGCTCCTTCTGGGCAAGGTGGAGGGCCTGACCGGACCGGCGAGCCGACGGATGGTCGCGGTGGATCCGCGATCCCGCCTGTATCGGAGGATCGCATGAGCGGGCCCCGTCACATGGTGGGCGTCGGGGAACTC
Organism: Gemmatimonadales bacterium; assembly: GCA_039794085.1. Taxonomy (GTDB): domain Bacteria; phylum Gemmatimonadota; class Gemmatimonadetes; order Gemmatimonadales; family GWC2-71-9; genus OFTM291. Next base: position 32,161 of record JBDIWC010000020.1, on the reverse strand, counting down.
CGGGCTCTTCGGGGCACGGGGGAACTCGTCACTCTCGGCCTGGGAAGCTGCATTGCGATCGTGCTGCACGATCCGGCGTCCCGAACCGGGGGGATGGCCCACATCCTGCTTCCGTCCCCCGCCCTGAGCCGGATTCACGACGCGCCCGGCCGCTACCCGGAGACGGCCGTTCCCGCCCTGCTGGACGCCATGGCCGACCTGGGGGCTGGCCAGGAACGCATCACCGCCCGGCTGATCGGGGGGGCCAGTATGTTTGCGTCCCTGAGTGCCCGCGGGACCCTGCAGATGGGTGAGCGCAACACGGTGGCGTCGCGGGAGGCACTGGCGGCACACGGGATCCTCGTGGCCGGGGAGTTGGTCGGAGGGGAGCATGGCCGGTCGGTGACTCTGGATGTCGAGTCCGGACGACTGGAGATCACGTCGGTGGCGCGTGGTGTCGAGACCCTCTGACCCGGGAATCCGGCGCGTCCTGGTGGTGGACGACAGCCCCTTCTTCCGCCGGCTGATCGCCGACGTCGTGGGGAGCATCCCGGGATTCGCGGTGGCGGGTAGTGCCCGCAATGGACTCGACGCGCTGCGGAAAGTCCATGCCGAGGACCCTGATCTGGTCACGATGGACCTGGAGATGCCCGAGCTGGATGGCCTCCAGGCGATCGGGTACCTCATGTCCGAGGCCCCGCGCCCCATCGTGGTGGTGAGCTCCTGGGCCGGTCCGGGGACAGGGCTCGCGATCCGCGCCCTCGAGTTGGGGGCGGCGGAACTCGTGGCCAAGGCCCCGGACCGGTCCCCCGCCGGAGTGGAGGAATTCCGGCGCCGCCTGACAGACGCGTTGCGCGCCGCCGCGGTGACCGATGTGGCGCGGCTCCCGGTGCTGGCGAGACCTGCGCCAGCCCCGTCCCTCCCCGCACACCGGATGGTGATTCCGGGACGGGCGCGGCTCCTGGTGGTGGTGGCCGCGTCCACCGGAGGGCCCCGGGCCCTCGCCGAGCTCGTCCCGGCGCTCCGCCCCGGATACGGAGCGGGGTATCTGGTGGTTCAGCACATGCCCCCCGGGTTCACCCGCAGCCTCGCGGAGCGGCTCGATGGGCTCTCACACCTCACGGTGGTCGAAGCGGCGGCGGGAAGTCCCATCGTGGAAGACACCGTGTATGTGGCCCCGGGGGATTTCCATATGGTGGTGGACCAGCAGGCACCCGGGGGGTGGGCTCTGCACCTCCACCAGGGTCCCTCCGTGTGGGGCGTGCGGCCGGCCGCGGACCCTCTCTTCGTGAGCGTGGCCGAGCACGCCTGTCCCCGCGCCGTGGGAGTGGTGCTGACGGGTCTCGGGCGGGATGGCGCGGCTGGCCTGCGAGCCCTGCGGGACGCGGGGGGGATCGGGATCGCTCAGGACCAGGCGACATCCGCGATTTTCGGGATGCCCAAGGCGGCCGCACGCGAAGGAGGAGTTCAGGAAGTCCTCCCACTTCCCGACATCGGCGCCGCCGTGAATCGGCACCTGGCCGTGTTGCGGGATCCCGGGCCCGGAAGTCGCACCGATGGCTGATCCCGTTCCGGCGCCGACGCCCTCCCGCCTCGAGGGCCTCCGCGAACTCGAGACCGAGCTCGAGTCGATTCGCCAACGGCTGGAGACGCCCGGTTCGCGGGAGGGTCGCGACGATGTGCGTCGGCGGATCGTGGCCCTCTTCCGGCGCACCGATGCGGCCCTGGACGAGTTGACTTCTCTCAAGGAACAGATCCGCGTGCTGGTGGATCAATACAAGAGTGTGCGTGACGGGGACCGCGCCGCCACACCGCCCGGGCCGCAGGCAACGCCCCCGGAGTCGGCGATCCGGGAAGATCACATCGGAGCGTCCACCTACATCGAGAAGGGGTGGAGTCTCATCGCGGTCGGCGACCATGTCGGCGCCATCGAGGCTCTGACACATGCGACACGACTGGCTCCCAACGACCTGCAGGGACATGCTCTCCTCGGGTGGGCCCAGATGCTCAACGCAGAATATGACGCCGCCCTCGGCACTTTCAGCCTGGTGCTGGGCCGGGAGCCGAACAACGCGCTGGCCCGGGTCAACGTCGGGTACATCTGCCTCAAGAAGCGGATCTACGGAGAGGCCATCGAGCATCTTTCGCGAGTGCTCCGGCTGGAGGCGGACCGGAAGGCCACCCTCTATGCTCATTACTACCTTGGACTGGTGTACTTTGAACGGGGAATGCATGGTGATGCCGAGGGTTTTCTGAGGAAGGCGGTGGCCCTGGGGCCCAATCTGATCGAAGCCTACTATGACCTGGGTCGGTCCCTCTGGCACGGGGGCAAACCCGACGAGGCGCGAACGGTGTGGCAGGCGGGGATCGCCGCCAACCGGCATGCGCCCTGGGCGGCCCGGTGCCAGGAGATGCTTGACCTGATCGCCTCGGGCGGTGCGGTGCCCGGCCCCCCGGCGGAGTAGGACATGTGGACACTCCTTCTGGCGGCGCAGCTGGCCCTCGGGCTTCCGGTCGAGGAAGTGCAAGTGGGCAACGTTCTGGTGCAGGCGTCTGCCGAGCACCTCGCGTTGGGGATTGCACTTGCCGAACGAGCGGACCAGACCCGCGCGTGGTACGGGCTTGGTCGGCGGGAGCCCGGGCCCTTCCGGTTGATCCTGGTACGCGACGTGGCGGCGCTCCAGCGGATCACCCGGGGACGGGGGCCCGCCTGGGGAGCAGGGCTCACGCTGCCGTCCGCCCGCACGATCATCCTCCGGCTCGACGCCGGCGACCCGGAGGCCACCCTTCGCCATGAACTCGCCCACCTGATCCTGGCCTCGGCACTCCCCGGACGGGTCCCCCTCTGGTTTGCCGAAGGGTACGCGGTGGTTGCGGCTGGGGAGTGGGGACGTCTCGATGCCCTCCGCCTCAATCTGGCCGTGGTGCGGGGACGCGTTCCCACGTTGCATGGGCTCGATGCCGCGCTTCGGGACGATCCGGCCACCATCCGCCTGGCCTACGCTCTGGCCGGCGACGCCGTGATGAGCCTGGCCCGTCGGCATCCCACCGGGTCTCTCGAGCCTCTGCTGGGCGCCCTTGAGCGCCGGGTTCCGTTTGACGACGCACTCCGGGCCGCCACAGGCCTGACCGTGGACCGGTTCGACGAGGCCTGGCGAAAGGACGTGCGGCACCGCTACGGCGTGATCGTCTGGCTGTCGGCCGGGGGGATCTGGGGGCTCGTGATCCTCTGGATGGTTCTGGCCCGGTCGATTCGCCGACGCTCCGATTCGCGCCGCCGTGCAGCCCTTGACCAGGGATGGGACGTCCCCGAGGTGGGCGGAGTCGCCTCACCGACTCCGAGAGCTTGACCCCAGACCACAATGCGAATAGCATACTGACTTATGCCTGAAAAGAATGCACCCCCTGCAGGGAAGGCCACGTTCGGGATCCGGAACCGGGTTGTGCTGGCTGTGGCGGTGGGAACGCTGGCGGGGGGGTATGTCCTGCTCGCATCGGGCAGTGCCAGTCCGGCGGCCGTGTTGCTCGTTCTCGGGTACGTCGTCCTGTTTCCGCTGGCCATTGCAATCTGATTGCCGGTTCGCTCCGTGCAAATGGGTGGGGGGCGTGTCGTCTCCCTGTTGAACAGGGGCAGGTGGATCGGGCGAATAGCTCAGCCGGTCCAGAGCGCCTGCCTTACACGCAGGATGTCGGGGGTTCGAATCCCTCTTCGCCCACTGGAACCTGGCCGGCCCTGTGCCGGCCCTCGACAGTTCACGTTTGGAGGTAGGTGCGCGATGCGTCTGACCCGATCGGTACTTCTCTCGCTTGTCGCTCTCGGTACGGCGGTACCGGCCATGGCTCAGCTGCGTGCGGTGCGGCCCCAGCGGCCGGTGCAGAATCTGCCCCGCCTCTTCGTGGCGACTCCCTTCGTCTCCTCCGCCTCCGACTCCACCGCGGCCGTCCGCGTCGGCGATGGGCTGCGCAGGCGGATGGACAACGTGGCGGGAAAGTGGTTCCGGGTGATCACCCGAGAGCAGATGAACGAGGCGTTGATGCAGTACGCCTACCCGGCGGATGCCGTGCTGGCTCCCGTCGTGGCTCGCACTCTGGCCGGGACCCTGCAGGCCCAGGCGCTGGTCACCGGCACCATGTCCCGGAACGACAACAACCGGTTCACCGCCTCGGTGCGCGTGGTCGGGTACAGCGACAAGGCGGGATACCTTGCCAGTCTGACGCAGGGCGAGAACCAGAGCCTCGAGGATTTCGGCGGCCGCCTCGCCGATCAGCTTGCCGACGCCTTCAAGGCGATGGAAGACGCCCGGGAGTGCCGGGACAATCAGTATGAGAAGGTCGACCGGGCGATCAAGGCCGCGCGCGATGCGCTGAAGCAACAGCCCAACCACGGACTCGCCGAGTTCTGCCTCGGGGAGATCTTCCTGGCGCAGAATGCCACCGATTCCGCCCTGGCGCATTTCCAGGGAGCCACGACAGGGGATTCCCTCAGTCTGGATGCCTGGAACGAGGTCCTCAAACTGCATGTCGCGCGGAACGACACCAACACCACCATTGAAACCCTGAAGCAGATGCTCCGCGTGGCCCCGACTAATCAGGCCCTGCGGGATGAGGCGTTCAAGGCCTTCCAGGCGTACGGCCGCCCGGAGGAGGCGATGAACCTCACCAACGAAGCCATCGCACTGGATCCGACCAACCCCGACTGGTACGACCTGAAGAGCAATGCCTGCCTCTCGCAGAGCAACTTTGCCTGCGCGATCGACGCCCTGGAGCAGATGTACGAAATCGACCGGGAAAAGGCCGACACGACCTTCTTCCTGAAGATCGGGATCGCCGCCGACCAGCAGCCCGACACCACACGACTCCTCAAGTGGGCCCGCCTTGGCGCGCAGAAATACCCGAACAACCCTCAGATCGTCGACTACCTGGTCAAGGCCTACAGTTACGCCGGGCCCCTCGACAGTCTCGTGGCCACGACGCGGCGGTACATCGCCCTCGATTCGAGCGACGTGCGGCCCGTCCTGCTCGCGGTCCAGGGCCTGGTGCGCGAGGCCCGCTATGACGATGCCTACTCCCTCGGGGAGCTGGTCGAGCGGCTCGGGGACGATGACGCCAAACAGAACTATGGGATCATCCTCCTCGAAGCGTTGCAGCCCCTCGTCAGCAACACGCCTCCCAACCCGACGGCCGCGGCCCCCATGGCGCGGAAGATCCTGACCTTGACCACCAACCCGCAGGTGGTGCAGCAGGCGAATCTGTTCCTTGGTTTTGCGACCTGGCAGTTGGTCACGGCGCAGGACGCGGCTATCATGGAGCAGAAGTCCTGTGACCTGGTCCGCTCCTCGCAGGCCCTCCTGGCCGAGGGGATTCCCGCCATGGAGATCGGGCTCCGGGTCTTTGAGGGCGCGGTCACGACCTTGACCCAGATGCGGGAATACCAGAACGTCCGGCTGAGCCAGATGGCCAAGGCCTACTGCCGCTGAGGGCTTCCCCTGGAGGGGCCAGACCGCTAAATTGCCCGGCTCTGTGGGAGGGGCTGTAGCTCAGCTTGGTTAGAGTGCCGCACTGTCACTGCGGAGGTCGCGGGTTCGAGCCCCGTCAGCCCCGTTGTTCACTCTGGAACACCCCATCGGCTCCGGTGCCGGTGGGGTGTTTCGCCTTGGCGAGGTTTCTGCGTGCCCACCCCTGATTCGTCCCCGATCCCGTTGCATCTCCCCGTTCTGCTGGCGGAGGTCCTGAGTCTGGTCTCCTCCGCGAAACGCGTGGTGGACGGAACCATCGGGTTTGGGGGACACACCGCCCGGTTGCTGGAACGGGGCGCGAGCGTGCTCGGGATCGACCAGGACCCCGAGGCGATCGCCGCCGTCCGCAGCCGGTTCCCGGACCCCCGTCTCGCTCTGCTCCAGGCCAACTACTCCTCTCCCGAAGCGCTGGCCGCCATCCGGGAGTTCGCTCCCGACTTCATTCTCCTCGACCTCGGCGTCTCCTCCTGGCAGCTCGACGCCGATCTGCGCGGGTTCTCCTTTCGGCCCGGTGTTCCGCTCGACATGCGGATGGCGGGGCGACAAGGGGGCGCCTCGGCGGCGGATCTGCTGAACGAGGCCTCCCCGGCGGACCTCACCACGATTTTCCGGGATTACGGCGACGAGCCGCGGGCCCCTCGACTGGCCCGCGACATCGCCCGCCGGCGAGGACACCACCCCTTCCGGATCAGCGATGACCTGGTGAACGCCATCCGGGCCGTCCTCGGTCCGCGGAGCGGGCCGGCCGACTTTGCCCGCTGCTTCCAGGCGGTCCGCATCGCGGTCAATGATGAACTCGAAGGACTTCGTTCGGCTCTCCCGGCCCTCCGGGATGCGCTTCTCCCCTCCGGCATTCTGGCGGTGATCAGTTATCATTCGGGCGAAGATCGCCTCGTCAAACATGCCTTTCGTGAGTGGGGGCTCGCGTGTCGTTGTCCCACGGCCTTTCCCGAATGCCGATGCAGTGGACGTGCCCTGGGGACCGTCGATCCCCGGCGGCCGATCCAGGCCGGCGCCGCGGAGATTGTGACCAATCCTCGCGCGCGCAGCGCGAGGTTGCGCGGCTTCCGGAAGGCCGATGATCCGGGGCCGGTATTGGGTGATGCTCTGGCTTCTCCTCTTCCTGGGGGTCGCGACGATCGTGGTGGTGCGTCAACGCGCCGGTCTTGATACGGCGCGGCGGGTGGCCGCCCTGCGGTCGGATCGCGCCGCGCTCGAGGCCCGCCTGGCGGACCTGGAACGCCGCATCCGCGATGGATCGAGCCGGAAGGTCCTGGTGCCTCGCGCCGAATCCCTGGGCCTGCATTCTCCGAGCGACAGCGAATTCGTGCAGTTCCGGGTGCGGGAAGCGACCCCGAGCGGGGGACGGGACTGATGGCCAAACCCGCGGCGCGCATCGCCCTTATCCAGGCCGTAGTGGCTCTGGGGCTGGTGGGGCTCGTGGCCCGGGCCGCCCAGGTCCAGTTGATTCAACGCGACCGGTGGGCGGAGGCGGGGAAGTCCCGGCGCCTCGCGGTCCGCCCTCTTCCGGCTCGGCGGGGCACCATTCTCGATCGAGCCGGCCGACCCCTCGCCGTCAGTCAACAATTCTATCACGTCAACATCTCCTTTCCCCAGGTCCGGGACACGGCTCGGCTGGTGTCGCTGACCTCGCGGCATCTGGGCGTTCGCCCGGAGGCGCTGCGGCAGGCGGCGCGGACCCGCCGCGACTACTACCTTCACGGCCCCTGGAGCGCGAGCCAGATCGATTCCCTCCGGCCCCTGCGCGGAGTTCATCTCGAATCGGTGTATCTGCGTCACTACCCCGCGGGTGGCCTCGCACGCCCCGTCATCGGGACGCTCCATCCCGACTCGGGATTCGGAACGTCGGGCCTGGAGAAGGCGTTCGACTCGCTGCTGGCCGGTCGTGCCGGGGAGGCGGTGTTCCTGCGGGACGGTGCCGGCCGGCTCTACCAATCCCCCAGCCGGCGGGTCCGGGAACCGGTGGAGGGATCGGATGTGGTTCTCACCATCGACACCGATTTGCAGGGGATCGCCGAAACGGGCCTGACGGACGCCATCGCGGAATACGCGGCGGAGGGGGGGGACGTGGTTTTCCTCGACATCCGAACTGGAGAGGTGCTCGCGGCGGCGTCGCAACTCGCGTCGGGCTCCGATCACCGGGCCGGGGCCACCGTCTTCACGGCCCCCTTCGAGCCGGGATCCACGGCCAAGCTGTTCACCGCCGCGGGTCTCCTGTCCCGGGAGCGGGTCGACAGCACGCGCACGGTCTCGGGCGAGAACGGCCGGTGGGTCATGCCCGTATCCTCCACCCGGGTTCGGATACTGGAGGACACGCACGCGGAGCGGGAACCGCTGACGCTGCAGAGGGCGGTTCAGGTGTCGAGCAACATTGCGATGGCCAAGTTCTCCCAGCTGCTCGCGCCGGAGGAGCAGTATGAGACCTTGCGGGATTTCGGATTCGGCGCCCCGACGGGGGTGGAGTTTCCCGGAGAAGCCCCGGGTCGCCTCGCGCGGCCCCACCGGTGGAATGCCAACTACAGTGGACCGAGCCACGCCATCGGATATGAGTTCGGTGTCACGGCCATTCAGCTCGCCGCCGCGTACGCCGCCATCGCCAACGACGGAGTGCTTCTGGCCCCGACCCTGGTTCGTGAGATCCGGGATCCTGTCGGCACCACGCGCTACCGGCATGCCCCCGAGGTGGTGCGCCGGGTGATCACGGCCGACGTGGCGGCGCGTCTCCGGTACTTTCTCCAGGAGGCCGCCGGGACGGAGGGAACCGGATCCCAGGTGCAGCTTGCCAACGTGAGTGTGTTGGGCAAGACCGGGACCGCCCGGCTCTTCGAACGGGGTGCCTATCAGCCGGGCAAGTTCACGGCGTCGTTCGCGGGGATCTTTCCCGCCCACGACCCCCAGCTCGTGGTGATCGCACGACTCACCAACCCGCGGGGCGGGTACGGAGGCCTCACCGCGGCTCCCCTCACCCGGCGCATGCTCGAAGAGGCCCTGGCCGCACGGGAGAGTGCCCTCGATCGCCGGGCGCTTGGGGCGCGCGTGGCGTCGGCTCCGGACGCCCCGCCGGTCCCACCGGGCACACCGGCTCCCCTCCAGATCGTGGACCTCCCGGTGGCGGAGGATGATTCCGCCTCCCCCCGCCGACTCGTTCCCGAGGTGAGCGGGCGCACGGTCCGGGAAGCGGTCCTGCTCCTTCACCGCCGGGGATTTCGGGTGCGCGTGACCGGTTCCGGTGTGGTCCGGGGGAGTCGCCCGGCTGCCGGCGCCACCCTGGCGCCGGGGGCTACGGTCCAGATCCTGGCGGGCGACGCCCCCTGAATGGCCCTCCCGTGACGATCGAGTCCCCTCCCTCCTGGTCCACGCTGGTGGCGGAATTGCGCGCCGCCGATCTTCTCCTGTCGGCCCCGGACCTGTCTCCCGGGCATCGCTTCGCGGGCCTGGCCACCGACAGCCGCCAGATCGAGGCCGGTGGGCTCTTTCTCGCCGTCCCCGGGACCCGCACCGATGGGCACGATCACGTCCCCGATGCCGTGAGGCGGGGAGCCGCGGCTGTCATGGTGGCACGCCCCGTGGAGTGTCCCGTTCCCGTGATCCAGGTGCGGGACACGCATCGGGCGACGGTGGTGCTCGCCCGGGCCTGGCATCGCGACCCGGCCGCCGGCCTGCGGCTGCACGCCGTGACGGGAACCAACGGCAAGACCACCACCAGCAGCATTCTTCGCCACCTGATGAACGACACGGAGGATGCGGGTGTTCTGGGCACCCTCGGCGCCATGGACGGGGCGGGCCGGATCATTCCCGGCACGGCGGCCCTGACCACTCCGGGGCCCCTCGATCTCCAGGCCACGCTGGCGGCTCTGCGGAACCGGGGGTGCCGCACGGTGACCATGGAGGCGAGCAGCCACAGCCTCGATCAGGGCCGGCTCGATGGTATCCTCTTCACGTCGGCGGTGTTCACCAACCTCACCCGGGACCACCTCGATTACCATGGGACGATGGAAGCCTACCGGGCGGCCAAGCTCCGGCTGCTCGATCTTCTGGCTCCCGCGGGTGTCGTGGTCGTGAATCGGGACGATCCCGCCTGGATCGCCGTGGCGGGGAGAACGTCCCGCATTCCGGTGACGTTCGGATTGACGCCCGGGGCCGATTGCGGCGCCGCCGAACCGGTGGAGGACGCGACGGGGAGCCGGTTTCGTCTCACGGGGCGTTTCGGCTCCGCGGACGTGCGGCTTCCGATACCGGGCTCCTTCAACATGGCCAACGCGCTGGCGGCGGCCGCGGTGCCCCTCGTCCTCGGCATGCCGGTGGCCGAAGTGGCGGAGCGGCTCGGCACGGTGCCCCAGGTGCCGGGACGCATGGAACGGATCAGCGATCGTCCCTGTGTCGTGATCCGGGACTACGCCCACACACCCGATGCCCTGGAGCGAGCCTGCGGGACGCTCCGCCCCCTGACATCCGGTCGGCTGATCGTGCTCTTCGGCTGCGGGGGCGACCGGGACCGCGGGAAACGGCCCCTGATGGGGGAGGTGGTGGACCGGATGGCCGACCTGGCCATCGTGACCTCGGACAATCCCCGCACGGAGGATCCCGAACGGATCGTGGATGACATCATGCCTGCTCTGCGGCGGATTCCTGTGGTGCGCCGGGTGGATCGCCGGGAGGCGCTCGCAGAGGCCCTCACCCTGGCCCGCCCGGGCGACACGGTTCTGCTCGCCGGCAAGGGGCACGAGACATACCAGATCGTGGGTACCGTCTCCCATCCCTTCGATGAGCGGGCCATCGTGCAGGAACTCCTCGGATCCCCATGACCACCTGGACCGACGCCACCGTGTCGGCCGCTCTCGGGTTGCCCGGGGGCGATCCCACCCTGCGATTCTCCTCCCTCACGACCGACACCCGGGCGTTGGTCCGGGAGTTCGAGGCCGGTGGCCTCTTCGTGGCGCTCCGCGGAGATCGCTTCGACGGGCACACCTTCCTGGCCGAGGCTCGGGATGCGGGGGCGACGGGCGCCGTGGTGCGCGAGGGAACCGCCCCGGTGGCCGGTCTCCGGCTTTTTCCCGTTCCCGACACGCTTCGCGCCTATGGTGACCTGGCGGCCGCGTGTCGTCGTCGCCTCCCGGGCCCCGTGGTGGCGATCACCGGTACCAACGGGAAGACCTCCACCAAGGAAATGGTGGCGGCCATCCTGCGGCTGCGATACGCGACCCACGCCACTCCGGCCAACCTGAACAACCTTGTCGGCGTGCCTCACACCGTGCTCAGCGCTCCCGCGGGGACCGAGGCGTTGGTGGTGGAAGCGGGGGCCTCCGTGCCGGGGGAGATCGCCCGGTATCGGGAGATTCTGTGCCCCGATATCGCGGTGGTTACCAACGTGGCTCCGGGTCATCTGGAGGGGTTCGGGAGCCTCGCCGGAGTGCTTCGGGAGAAGACAGCGCTTCTGGAGGAGGTCCCCCTGGCCGTGGTGGGGACCGAGCCCGCTGCGCTCGCGGATCGCGCGCGCACCCTCGCGGCGAAGGTCGTGGTCGCGGGACTTGGCGAGGGCGAGGTGCAGGCCGGGCCGGTGACGATGGACGCCCGCGGGTGTCCGCACTGGATGCGCGAGGGGGTGGAGGTGCACCTCTCGATTCCGGGCCGTCATCAGGCGGCCAATGCGATGCTCGCCTGGGCCGTGGGCTCCGCCCTGGGATTCGAGCCCGGCGCCATGGCGGGGGCCCTCGCCTCGGTTGAGCTCCCGGGAGGGCGGGGCGAGATCCGTCGGCAGGAGGATTTTCTGATCCTTCATGACGCCTACAACGCCAATCCGCATTCCTTCCGCGGGACCATCGCCATGGCACGCGATCTTCGGGCGGCCACCGGACGGCGGTTGGTGTTCGTGGCCGGCACCATGCGGGAACTGGGGCCTGAGGCGGCGCGGTGGCATCGGGAGGTGGGATCGGCGCTCCGGGAGTTGCGTCCCGAGGTGCTTGCCGTGGTGGGTGAGTTTGGTCCCGCGCTGGCCAGTCTCGGCCCGCCGCCGGAGGGCGTGGTGGAGCTGACCGCCTCCGACCCCCTGGCGTTGGCGCCGGTCCTGAGGCCCCATCTGCGGGGCACCGACCTGGTGGTGCTCAAGGCATCCCGCGGGGTTGCGCTCGAACGTATACTTCCGCTGCTGGCGTCGCCGGCCGCTCCCCCGGACTGAGGACTCATGCTCTATCATCTGTTGGCACCCCTGGGCGGCCTCTTCAATCTGTTTTCGTACATCAGTTTCCGGGCGGCGGGGGCCACCGTCACCGCCCTGCTCATCGCGTTCGTGGCGGGACCCGCCATCATCCGCCGGCTCCGGGTCCTCAAGGTGGGACAGGTGGTGCGCGCCAATTTCCTCACGACGCACGAGGGCAAGCGGGGCACGCCGACCATGGGGGGGCTGATCATCCTGCTCGCCACGATCGTTCCCACGCTGTTGTGGGCGCCTCTCACCAACCGGTTTGTCGTCATCGCGATGCTGGCCACTCTCTGGATGGGGGCCATCGGGTTTCTCGATGATTACCTCAAGGTGGTGCAGGGCCGATCCCGGGGGCTCATCGCGCGCTACAAGCTCGTGGGCCAGATCGCGTTCGGTGTGGCGCTTGCGCTGGTGTTGATGCGCTGGCCCGTGGTGTCGCCCGGGACGATTCCGGTCACCGGCACCACCATTCCCTTCTTCAAATACGTGGTGGTGTCCTTTGCGCCGTGGCTTTACGTGGTGTTCGTCACCGGGGTGGTGACCGGATTCAGCAACGGTGTGAACCTGACCGATGGCCTGGACGGCCTCGCCACCGGACTCAGCGCCATCGCGGCCGGCGCCTTCGCCTTCTTCGCCTACCTGTTCGGGCGCGTGGATGCGACGAGCTATCTCAACCTCTACTACCTCCCCGGCGCGGGCGAGCTCACCATCTTCTGCGGGGCGCTCCTGGGGGCCACGGTGGGCTTCCTCTGGTTCAACGCCCATCCGGCCCGGGTCTTCATGGGGGACACGGGGAGCCTCGCCCTCGGGGGAGCGTTCGGAACGGTGGCCATTCTTCTCAAGGCGGAGTTTCTGCTGGTGATCATCGGGGGGGTGTTCGTGGCCGAGGCGGGGTCCGTCATGCTGCAGACCAGTGTATACAAATGGTACCGGCGCACCCGGGGGCGGGAGTATGCCGATGCCCACCGGGTGTTCCGGATGGCACCCCTGCACCATCACTTCGAGAAACTGGGGTGGGCCGAGACCACCGTCGTGACCCGCTTTTACATCATCGGGCTGATCTGTGCCCTGGTGGCCCTCTCCACCCTGAAGTTGCGATGACGCATTTCACGACCTGGGGCGGTGACGGGGCCGAGGTGGCGGTGTTGGGGCTCGGCCGGAGTGGCGTGGCCGCCACGCGCCTGCTGCATCGCCATGGCATCGCGGTGTATGCCTCCGACCTCGATTCCTCACGGGGGGGGGCTCCCGAGGTGCGCGCCGCGGAGGGGACCGGCGTGACGATCGAATGTGGCCGACACGACCTCGATCGCATCGCCCGGGCCCGGGCGGTCATCGTGTCCCCCGGGATACCCCCGGCCGCCGACCCGGTGAAAGCCGCCCGGAAAGCGGGAGTCGAGATTCGGGCCGAGGTCGATCTCGGGTTCGATGCCCTCCCGCCCGAAGTGCGGATCGTGGGTGTCACGGGGACGAACGGAAAGACCACGACGACAGCTCTGGTCGCGCATCTGCTCACGGCGGCGGGAGTGCGGGCGGTGGCGGCGGGGAACATCGGGACTCCCCTCTCGGAGGTGGCGCTGGCGCCCGTCCTGCCGGAGTGGATCGCGGTGGAGCTCTCCTCATTCCAGTTGCACGATGCTCCCGCCTTTCGCCCCGACATCGGCGTCCTCACCAACCTGAGTCCCGACCACCTGGACCGCTACCCGGATGTGGCCTCCTACTATGCCGACAAGGCGCTCCTCTTCCGGCACGCGGACGCCGACAGCATCTGGGTCCAGAACGCCGATGACGCCGCGGTGAAGGATATGATGATGGGTGTCCGGGGTCTCCATCGCTCGGTGTCGGTGAAGGATCCAGCCGATGGATGGTACGACGCGGGTGAGCACATGCTGCGGATCGGATCGGCTCCTCTCCTGGCGCGCGCGGCCCTTCCTCTCCTGGGCGTGCACAACGTGGCCAACGCCCTGATGGCGGCCCTGACCGTGGAGCAGGCCGGGATCGATCTCCCCCTCCTCGCGGAGGGACTCCGCTCCTTCCGGGCCTTGCCCCACCGGCTCGAGCCCGTGGGGGAAACGGGGGGAGTCCTCTGGATCAACGACTCCAAGGCGACGAACGTCGCCTCGACCACGGTGGCGGTGCAGGCCATGGACCGTCCCTTCATCCTCCTGCTCGGAGGACGCCACAAAGGGGAAACCTATCGTGGTCTTGTGCCACTCCTGAGGGAACATTGCCGGGGGGTGGTGGCCTATGGTGAGGCCCGGGACATCATCCTCTCGGATCTGGCGGACGCGGTGGCGGTGACGCCCGCGGGGGACTTCCCCGAGGTCATGGCTCAGGCCGCCCGCCTGGCTCAGCCCGGCGACGCGGTCCTGCTCTCTCCGGCCTGCTCGAGCTACGACATGTTCCGCAACTACGAAGATCGGGGAGAAACGTTTCGCTCGCTCGCCGGTGGATCGCCGTGACGTCCCGCACCATCGAGCACCCCGGCGATGTCCGGTGGGAAACCCGGCTCCTCCTGGTGGTCACCGCGACCCTGACCGTGTTTGGCATCGTGAGTCTCTTCGGCGCGGCCAGTTTCCAGACCGGGGCACTGGGGTTCGCGGTCCGCCAGGGAACCGGGGCCCTCGCGGGGGGCGTGCTCCTCCTGGTGGCCGCCCGGACGGACTATCGGGTGTGGCGTCGTCTGGCCTGGCCCCTCCTGGTGGCCACACTCCTCCTCCTTCTCATCCCGGTCCTCCCGTTCACCACCGCGATCGCGCCCGTGACGAACGGGGCCCGCCGGTGGATTTCCCTCGGCCCCGTCACCTTCCAGCCCTCGGAGGTGGCCAAGTTCGTGATCGTCGTCTGGGCCGCGATGCTCGCCGCGAAGAAGGGAGCCGGGGTGCGCCGGTTTCGGCGTGGGGTGGCCCCGTTTCTGGTGGTCATCGGGAGCGTGTCCCTCCTGATCCTGCTTCAACCGAATCTCTCCATGGCCACGGTGGTGGCGATGCTCGGCGGGCTCGTGCTCTTCACGGCGGGAGCCAAGATCGGACACTTCCTCCTGTTGGGTGCCGGGGCCGTCCTGCTGGTGTTCCAGCAGATCGCCGAGGCCCAGTACCGCCTGGCACGGTGGACCTCGTTCCTCAACCAGGGGTCCGGCATCGAAGGCGACCTCACCCAGGTGCAGCAGTCGCTCATCGGCATCGGATCGGGGGGAGCTCTCGGCACCGGCTTCGGCCAGGGCCAACTCAAGCTGGGGCACCTTCCGTATGCCTATTCCGACTTCATCTTCAGCACGATCGGGGAGGAGTGGGGATTCCTGGGGGTCGTTCTCGTACTCGGGTTGTACGGCCTCTTCTGCTGGATGGGATTCCGGATCGCCCGGACCATCGAGGATCCCTTCGGCCAGTTTCTGGCCACCGGGCTGACCGCCGCCATCGGCGTGACCGCCCTCCTCCATGTGGCCGTGACGCTCGGCGTGATGCCCGCCACGGGGTTGACCCTCCCCTTCATGTCCTACGGTCGCTCCAGCCTCATGATGAGTCTTCTGACCACCGGCGTGCTGCTCAGCGTGGGCCGGGCCCGCGGGCGACCTCCGACCTCCTCCCGATGACTTCCCCGGCTCCTGCGATCCTGATTGCCGGAGGAGGAACCGGCGGACACCTCATGCCGGCCCTCGCCCTGGCGGAGACGATCCGGCGCGATCGCCCGGGCTGGACCGTGCACCTGGTCGGTGCCCGGCGGGGAGTGGAACAGATGATTCTCCCGCAGCGGGACTTCCCCTTCACTCTCCTTCCCTTCGAGCCGCTCTATCGGCGGCAGTGGTGGCGCAATGCCCGATGGGTGACACTTCTTCCCCGTCTCCTGCGCCAGGTCGAACGGCTGCTCGATGACGTGCGCCCCGACCTCGTGATCGGAACCGGGGGGTATGCCTCCGGCCCGGTCGTGTGGCGGGCGAGCCGGCGCCACATCCCCACTGCGGTGCAGGAACAGAATGCCGCTCCCGGGCTGGCCACCCGCCTCCTCGCCCGGCAGGTGCGCCACGTGTACCTCGGTGTTCCCGAGGCCCGGGATCTCCTCCGGCCCGGGAGGGAGACCAGGGTCCTCGATACGGGGAACCCTGTCCTTCCTCCGGACCCCGGCCGGCGCCCCGTCGCTCGGGAGCGGTTCGGGATCGGCGATGACCGGCCGGTGGTCCTGGTCACGGGGGGGAGCCAGGGAGCACAGGCCATCAACCGGGCTGTGGCCGGGTGGCTCGACGCGGGTGGGGGAGAGGGGCGAATCGTGCTCTGGGTGACCGGCCGGGCCACCCACCCCGAGTGGATCCGGTGGCACCGGCCTCCCTCTGTCCAGGTCTTCGATTTTCTCGACCCCATGGCGGATGGGTGGTCGGTCGCCGACCTGGTTGTCAGCCGTGCCGGGATGATGACCGTCGCCGAGGCCATGGCCTGGGGGGTGCCGGCAATCCTGATTCCGCTGCCGACCGCGGCCGGGGACCATCAAACTCCCAATGCCCGTGTGGTGGCGAATGCGGGGGCCGGGGTCTTTCTGCCGCAGGGGGCCCTCACTCCTCTGCGTCTCGGGCACGAAATCGACCTGCTCATCACCGATCCGAAACGGCGTGCGACTTGCGCGGCCCAGGCCCGCCTCCGGGGGCGTCCCGAGGCGGCCCGTACGATTCTCGGACATCTGGACGACCTGTTGTCTTGACCCTGGCTCTTTGCCAAGTTCAAGAATGATTTTACATTGAGTCCACTGCCCATGAACCTCTTTCTCCCGGATGACCCGAGACCCTTGCACTTCGTGGGGATAGCGGGAGCGGGCATGAGTGCCCTGGCCGGGGTGGCCCTGGCCCGGGGAGTCCGGGTTTCCGGGTCGGACCGGGATCCTTCATCGGTTGAGCATCTCCGGGCGCAAGGGGCGGTGGTACATGGGGGCCATGATCCCGCGTGGGTGGACGGGGCACGCGCCGTGGTGGTGAGCGCGGCCGTGGGGGACGACAACCCGGAACTGCAACGGGCGCGTGCCCTGGGACTTCCGGTGATCCGGCGGAAGGAGGCCCTCGCCGGGCTCGTGGCGGGGGGCCGAACCGTCGGAGTCGCGGGAACTCACGGCAAGACGACCACGACGGTCATGGCCACGCTGGCCCTCGAGGCGGCAGGCCGGAGGCCCACGGCTCTGGCAGGAGGGTTTGTCGGTGCCTGGGGTGGCAATGCGCGTTCCGGAGCATCGGAGTGGTACGTGGTCGAGGCCGACGAATATGATCGGGCCTTCCTGGCGCTCTCTCCTTCAGTGGCGGTCATCACGAACGTGGATGTGGATCATCTCGAATGCTACGGTTCGCCCGAGGCACTGGAAGGTGCCTTCGTGACCTTTGCGTCCGGGGCCGAGTGCGTCCTCGTCGGGACGGCGGGGGAGCGCACCGAGTCGGTGGCCCGTGCCCTGGGGCCCCGGATCGTGCGATTCGGGCCGGGAGCCCCGCTGGGATGGCACGAGGCACGATTCGGGCCCGAGGTGACCACGGCCACGGTCACCTTTCCCGAGGGCCTCTCCCTCCCGCTCCGTCTCCGGGTTCCGGGAGAGCACAACCTCCGCAATGCGGTGGGAGCCCTGGGCGTTGTCAGCGCGGTCACGGGTGGTGAGGGTCTCGCCGAGGCGGCCCACGCCCTGGAAGATTTCACCGGCGTCGGTCGTCGCTTCGAGGTGGTGGGGGAGGTGGCGGGCGTGACGGTGGTGGATGACTACGCCCATCATCCAGCCGAGATCTCGGCCACCCTCGGGGCTCTCCGCCAGCGGTTCCCCGACCGGCGGCTCGTCGTGGTTTTCCAGCCTCATCTCTACAGCCGGACCCAGCGCCTGGGTGAAGCGATGGGAGAAGCCCTCGCCGCCGGCGCCGACCTGGCGATTGTGACCGATGTCTATGCCGCCCGTGAGGCTCCGATCGCCGGGGTGGATGGACGGCTCGTGGCCGGGGCCGCGGAGAGAGCGGGCGGACGGGTCCGTTTCGTGGCCACCCTCGATCAGGCCCGGGATGCGGTCCGCGAGACGCTTGCCCCCGGCGACGTGGTCTGCACCCTCGGGGCAGGGGACATCACCCATCTCGGCCGGCGCCTGGTGTCCGTGCTGGCGGGATCGCGGAAGGGAGGCCCGCCATGCGCCGTGTGAAACCGGGGTGGAAGGTCCTCGGCGCCGTTCTGGTGCTGGTGCTCGTGTGGCAGGCCGGGTTGCCGCGTCTGCGGTCGATCGAGTTCTTCCGGGTGCGCCGCGTGGAGCTGGTGAACGCCCGCTTTGCCCAGGCCGAGTTCATCGCCCGTGCGCTCGATATTCCGCGGGGGATGAGCATCTTCGATCCCCTGGAGCCATTGCGGCGCCGCGCGGCCGCGCTGCCCGGATTCGACCAGGTGACGGTGTCGCGCCGGTTGCCCGGTGTGATCCGGGTGCGCGTGGTGGAACGCCACCCGGTGGCCTTCGTGATGAACGAGGGAATCCTCCGGATGGTGGATGCCGCCGGGCGGATCCTCCCCTGGGACCCCACCCGGGTGCCGGCCGATCTGCCGGTGGTCCGTGGGGACCCGGTCATCACCGAGGCCCTGGCCCGGGTCCAGAGCGCCGATCCGGCCCTGTTCCAGGAGGTGCTCGGGGCCCGAACCGTGGACTTCGGAGTGGCCCTGGAGCTGGCCGATCGGCGAATCCTGGTGCGCCGTGAGGTGACTCCTCCCGAGTTGCAGGCGATGCGGGCGGTGGCGACCGACCTCGCGGACCGCGGCGTGAACTATCGGGAGATCGATTGTCGCTACAGCGGGCGTGTTATCGTGAGGGGGCGCACCACATGAGTCTTTCGTCCCCCCGCCTCGTGGCGGCCCTCGACCTGGGTTCCACCAAGGTGGCCGCGGTCATCGGGGAGGTCACCGGTGACGTCCGGAAGGCCGGCGTCAAGATCCTCGGCGTGGGTTTGGAGCGGAGCAGCGGCATCCGGCGAGGTGTGGTCCGGGACATCGAGGAAACCACCCGCGCCGTCACCAAGGCGCTGAAGGATGCGCAGCTCATGGCCGGGGTCGAGGTCGGGACCCTGTACTGCGGGGTGGCCGGAGAACATGTGGCCGGGCGGAGCAGTCACGGCGTCGTGTCCGTCACCGGGTCCGAGATCCGGACCGCCGATGTGGCACGGGTCAACGACGTGGCGAGCAATGTCTCCTTTGGCCGGGACCATGAACTCCTCCATGCGATTCCGCAGGATTACCTCGTGGATCAGCAGGCCGACATCACCGATCCGATCGGAATGACCGGTTCGCGGCTCGAGGCCGAGGTCTATCTCGTCACGGTACTGGCGAGCGCGATCCAGAACCTGCGCCGCTGCGTGGAGCGCGCGGGCTATCATGTGGGAGAGTTCGTGCTCGAACCGCTGGGCTCGTCGATCGCGGTGACCACCCCCGATGAGCGCGACCTCGGCTGCGCTCTCGTGGAACTGGGCGGGGGATCCACTCACGTGTCGGTGTTCCAGGGCGGGAAAATCCGGCACAGCGCCTCCCTGATGTTCGCGGGCACCCATGTCACCAACGACATCGTCCATGGCCTGCAGGTCACCCAGCAGGATGCGGAGCGGATCAAGCACCGGTTTGGGGCCGCCTACGAGGCCCTGGTCCCGGAGAGCGACACCTTCGATCTCACGGGAACGCCGGGACAGGGCCCCCGGAATGCCCAGCGGCGGGTTCTTGCGCACATCATGCGAATGCGCCTCCAGGAGATCCTGGAACTCGCCGCCGACGAGTTGTCGCGGGCGGGGTACCAGCAACGGCTCCCTGCGGGCATCATTCTGACCGGCGGGGGAGCCCAGACCCCCGGAATCGTGGAATTGGCCCGGGAGGTCTTCGCCCTTCCGGTCCGGTGCGGCGTGCCGGGCGAAGGCCTCGCGGGACTGGTGGACAGCGTCGACACCCCGCGGATGGCGGTCGGTGCGGGACTTGCACTCTACGGGGCCAGGCAGGCGGTTCTGGGGGGGGCGTTCGGGGCCGGAAACCGACGGTCCCCGGCCGTGGAGAAAGTGTTGGGCCCGGTCAAGCGCTGGTTGCAGGATTTCTTCTGAGTTTCCGCACCCGGGGTTTTGCCCCGAGTGAGGCATTCGACACTCCCGGATCCGAGGACATGAGCATGCGATTCGAACTGGAAGAGGCCAATGCGCAGAGCGCCCGGATGCGTGTGGTGGGGGTCGGCGGGGGAGGGGGCAATGCGGTCAACCGGATGATCGAGGAGCGACTGGTCGGGGTCGAGTTCATCTCGGTCAACACCGATGCCCAGGCGCTCACCGCCTCGAAATCCGATGTGAAGATTCAAATCGGCCGCAAGCTGACCCGTGGTCTTGGCGCGGGGGCACGGCCCGAGATCGGGCGCCAGGCCATCGAGGAGAACCGCGACGAAGTGGTTCAGACCCTGCAGAACTCCGATCTGGTCTTCGTGACCTGCGGAATGGGGGGGGGCACCGGAACCGGCGCGGCGCCGATCGTGGCCCAGGTGGCCCGGGATCTGGGGGCCCTGACCGTGGGGATCGTCACCAAGCCGTTCCTGTTCGAAGGTCGCAAGCGGATGAAGCAGGCGGAGATGGGGATCGCCGAAATGCGACGGAACGTGGACACCATGATCGTGGTGCCGAACGAGCGGTTGCTGGCGGTGGTGGGGAAGGGGATTCCCTTTCAGGACGCCCTCAAGAAGGCCGACGAGGTCCTGCTCCATGCCACCCAGGGCATCGCAAGTCTCGTGACCTCCACCGGGCTCATCAACGTCGATTTTGCCGATGTGCGGACCATCATGCAGAATGGCGGAGCGGCCCTCATGGGAACCGGCATCGGCCGGGGCGAAACCCGGGCACTCGAAGCGGCCCAGCAGGCCATTTCGAGTCCCCTCCTCGACAACATCTCCATCGCCGGCGCCACCGGAGTGCTGATCAACATCATCGGATCCGGCGACATCTCGCTCGATGAAGTCACCCAGATCAGCGACATCATCCACGACGCCGCCGGCGACGACGCCGAGATCATCTTCGGCACCGGGTACGACCCGGCGATGGAGGGTGAGGTGCGGGTCACGGTCATTGCCACGGGTTTCGACCGGGCGGTGACGGGGGAACCGATCGTGCGACCGGTCTCGGCGCCGGGCGTGCTCCCCATCAATTCCCGTCGTCCGCCCCACGCCGCGACCCCCGCGCCCGCCTCCCCGGTGCCCGCGCGAACGTCCCCCGCGGCGCCAGCCCCTCGGCCTGCGGGGCGCACCACCCCGGCGGCCGACGTGTCCGACATGGAGATTCCCACCTTCATCCGTCGGCAGATGGATTGATGCGGCGACTTCTGTTGGCCGGGTCGGCTGCGGTGGTGCTCGCCGCGTGGGTCTTCGCCGTGCGGGGGAACTGGCCCTGGACGCGATACGTGCCGTCCACTCCCTCCCTCACCCTCCCCTCGGCCGACCCCACTCCGGAGCCGATTCTGGATACGTTGCGCCGCGGGGAGACCATTTCCGATCTCTTTGCCCGGCAGGGCGTCGCCGGGTTTGAACTCGGCCAGCTCGCCCGCTCCATCGGGTGGGATCCCCGGCGGATGCGCGCGGGTCTCGTGTTCAGCTTCCTCCGCCACCCCCACGATTCGCTCCCGGTGGGAGTGACGGTGCGAACCGGGCCGGAGGAACGGATCCGCCTCCACCGGGCCAGCACGGGGTGGACAGGGGTGCGGGAGGCGGTGCGCTGGAGTCCCGAGGTGATCCGCCTGGGAGCCTCGATCCACCAGAGCCTCTACACCGCGCTCGACGCGGCGGTGCCCGATTCGATGCTGGATACCGGGGCGCGGACACAGCTCGCCTGGGCCGTGGCCGACATCTACGCCTGGAACCTCGATTTCTCACGGGACATTCAGCCGGGGGATTCCCTCACCGTGCTGATCGAGCGTCTGGTGTCGGAGGAGGGGGAGGTTCGGTTCGGCCGCGTGCTGGCGGGAGAGATGCAGGCGAGCGGCAAACGGCTCTCCGCCTGGGCGTACCGGGATGCGCAGGGCCGCCTCGGCTTCTACGATGACGACGCGGAGTCGCTGCGGCGGGCCTTCCTCCGGGCACCGCTGGAGTTCCGCCGGATTTCCTCCAACTTCAGCCGGGCCCGGTTTCATCCCATCCTCAAGATCCGCCGTCGTCACGAGGGGACCGATTACAGCGCCAGTGCGGGGACGCCGGTGATGGCCGCCGGGGACGGGCGCGTGGTGACGGCCGGGCGGTCGGGTGGCTATGGGAACCTGGTGGAAGTGCGTCACCGGAACGGGATTACCACGCGCTACGCGCACCTGCGGGGCTTTGCGCGAGGGATCCGGGTCGGATCGGTGGTCCAACAGGGCGAGGTGATCGGGTATGTGGGCGCCACCGGCCTCGCGTCGGCACCCCATCTGCACTACGAGTTCCGGGTCAACGGAGTGGCGCAGGACTCCCGGCGCGTTCTCCTCAATCACGGGGCCCCGCTCGAATCCGAGCTGCGCCCCGCCTTCTTCGCGGAGCGCGATCGCCTCCAGGCCCTCCTGCGCGGGATCCGGGTACCGGGTCCGCCGCCGAGTTTCGCCGACTGATTCGACCCGGTCTGCCTGGACGCCCCGTGGACATCTATCCTGCCATTGACATCCGGAACGGCAAGGCCGTCCGCCTGAGTGGCGGTGACGCCGACACCGAGACCATCTATCATCCCGACCCGGTGGCGCTCGCGGAGCGGTTCGTGTGGCAGGGCGCCCGGTGGATCCACATCGTCGATCTCGACCGCGCCTTCGGCGACGGAGACAACATCGCCCTCGTCGACCGGATCATGGCCCGGGTGGGGAGCCATGTGCAGATTCAGATCGGCGGGGGATTCCGCACGGCCGACCAGATTCGCCGGGGCCTCGACACGATGGTGACCCGCCTCGTTCTGGGGACGGCAGCCATCGAACGTCCCGGCCTCGTGGAGGAGGCGCTGATGGCGGGTGGGGTGGCCCGGGTGGCCGTGGCCCTCGACACCCGGAACGGCAAGGTGGCCCATCACGGATGGACCGAGACCAGCGCGGAGCAGGCGGTGGATGTGGCCCGGCGAGTCGTGGACCAGGGAGTTCGGACTCTCATCTACACCGATATCGGCCGGGACGGCATGCTGACCGGTCCCGACCTGGACGGGGCCCGGGCTCTGCAGGAAACCGGCGCCCTGGTCATCCTGAGCGGGGGGGTCTCGTCCCTCGACGACGTGCGGCGCGTGGCCGACACCACCCTGGCCGGGGTCATCATCGGACGCGCACTCTATGAGAACCGGATGACCCTCTCCGACGCTCTGGCGGTGGCCGCGGGCGAGCCGGCGGGCTGACCGATGCCTGGCGCAGTTCTCGCCGCGATAGCCGCCGCCCTGGCGGCCGTGGTGTCGTACCGTCTGCGGGAAACCACCCCACGCCCCGGTCGGTCCGCCGTGGCGCTCCGCGCCACCGCCTGGGGGGCCCTCGCCCTCCTGCTGGTCAATCCCGGGTGTCCCGTCCCGAACGGGGGGCCCCCTCTCGTTCTCCTCGATGCCTCACTCTCCATGACCTCCCGGTGGTCCGAGGCCGACTCCCTCGCCCGGAGTCTCGGCGAGGTCCGGACGCTCGGACACCCGGGATTTCCTGAGGACTCGCTGCCCCGGGCGGGCCAGTCCCGCGTGGCCGCGGCCCTTGCCACCGCGGCCGCCTCCGGTCGGACCCTTCACCTGGTGACCGACGGGGAAATCGACGACGTCGCGGACCTCCCTCCCGAGGTGATGGCCCGGACCACGGTCCACCTCCTTCCGCGGGACTCCGTCCCGGGAGGGTCCCTCTGGGGAGTGGCCGGACCGTCGCGGTTGGTGGCGGGGGACACGCTTCGCCTCGATGTGGAGGTTCGCACCACCGGAGTGTCACTCCCGCGGGAGATCCCCGTTGTGGTGCGGGCCGACAGCTCCGTGCTCTTCCGGGGCACCATCCAGGTCGGGTCCACCGGGATCGGCCGGGGGACGCTGAGGGGACCCGTTCCGCTCCCGGCGGGTACTCACCTGCTCGCCGTCGGGATCGCCGATCCTGTCGACCCGGAACCGCGCGATGACACCCGTCTCCATCTCCTCACCATCCTCGCGACCCCCGGTCTCGTGCTGTTGGCCGAGGAACCGGGGTGGGAGAGTCGCTTTCTGATGCGCGCCCTGCAGGATGTGAGTGCCCTCCCCACCCGCGGGTTCGTCCAGGTCACCACCGGGGTGTGGCGGCGGATGGAGGACCTCCAGCCCGCCTCCGCGGAAGCGGTGCAGGCTGCCGCGCGGGGGGCCGACCTTCTGATCACGGTCGGGACCGGTCCCCCGGCGCCCCGCGGAGCGAACGCCGCGGCGCGGTGGCACTGGCACACCCCGGGACGGGAAGGACGTGAAGGGACTCTCACGGGCGATTGGTACGTTTCGGCCGCCCAGCCGAGCCCCGTCGGCGCGGCGCTGGCCCGGTTGCCGCTCGACTCCCTCCCTCCCGCTCTCGGCCTGGTGCCCCTCGATGACCGGGTCGGTCCCGGCGTCTGGACCGGACTCACCGTGCAGGAGGGACGCCGGGGCGCGGTGCGCGCGGCCATGGTCGGTGAGGAAGTGTCCGGGCGCCGGACGGTGGAGGTCGGGGCCGCGGGTTTGTGGCGGTGGGCCCTCCGGGGGGAGGTCGCCGAACAGGCCTACCGCACCTGGGTGGGAAGCACCGTGAGCTGGCTGTTGGCCGCACCGGACACCACCCGCGGTGTGGTTACTCCCCTGCGCGCCGTCACCCCCCGGGGGCTTCCGGTGGCATTCGTCTGGCGGGATGATGCCGTTCCCGCCGCGACGCCGATCCGGTTCCGCGCCGCGACCGGAACGGTCCGGGAGGATACCCTGAGGTTTGACGGCGAGGGCCGCGCCTCGGTGGCACTGGAGCCGGGAACGTGGAGCTACTCGCTCGCCACCGGCGGGGGAGGCACCCTGGCGGTGGAGGAGTGGTCCGCGGAGTGGTTTCCCCGTGAGCCGGTCCTGGAGTCGCGTGCGGCCACGATATCGGTGGGGGGGCGGCGACGCACGGCCCGCGAGTGGCCCTGGCTCATTGTGCTCGCGATCGGCGCCTTCAGCGGTGAATGGTTCGTCCGCCGCCGGGGAGGACTGCGCTGATGGCGGATCGCGTGGGAGGACGGCGCCCCGGGCTCTGGGCCCGGATCAAGCGGCTCGCGCTCACCGATGTCGGGGCACTGGTTCGGGGTCTCAAGGCGGAGGACATCGAAGCGGCGGAACGGGTGATGCTCGAGGCGGATTTCGGGGTCCCCGCCACTCTGGCCCTCACGTCGTGGCTCGAAACCCAGGTCCGCACGGGAGCGCTGAAAACGGAGACGGATCTCCACACCGCGCTGCGAGACCGGATCGCGGCGATGCTGGACGGCGCCCCGCGGCCCGGGGAGATCGCCGTGGCCGCGCCCGGTCCCACCGTGGTTCTCTTCGTGGGCGTGAACGGGGTGGGCAAGACGACGACCGTCGCCAAGCTCGCGCGGCGCCTGCAGCGGGAGGGCCGGAGTGTGCTGCTGGCCGCCGCGGACACCTGGCGGGCCGGGGCGATCGATCAGCTCCAGGTCTGGAGTGAACGACTCGGCGTGCCCTGCGTGGCCGGGACACCGGGGGGCGATCCGGCCGCCGTGGCCTTCGACGCCGCCACCGCGGCGGTGTCCCGCGGGATCGATGTGGTGCTGGTGGACACGGCCGGTCGGCTCCACACTCAGGACGACCTGATGGAGGAATTGCACAAGGTGACCCGCGTGCTGGCCCGGAAGATCCCCGGCGCTCCGCATGAGGTCCTCCTGGTTCTCGATGGCAGCGTGGGCCAGAACGCCGTGCAGCAGGGCAAGATCTTCCATCGGGTGGTGACGCCCACCGGGCTGGTGATCACCAAGCTCGATGGCACCGCTCGGGGGGGGGCGGTGATCGCGCTGCGGCAGGAACTCCAGGTGCCCATCCGGTTCCTGGGAACCGGAGAACAGGAGGCCGACCTCGAGGCCTTCGATGCGGTCACCTTTG
This sequence comes from Gemmatimonadales bacterium, assembly GCA_039794085.1. Lineage (GTDB taxonomy): Bacteria > Gemmatimonadota > Gemmatimonadetes > Gemmatimonadales > GWC2-71-9 > OFTM291. The sequence goes on along the minus strand of JBDIWC010000020.1, from coordinate 6,423 downwards.
CCACCCGACTCCTGAGGGACTGAGGACACGCCCGATGGCCCCGATCCGGCTCGACACCCCGATCCAGTTTCTCAAGGGCGTGGGGGAGCGCCGGGCGGATAGTTTTGCCCGGCTCGGCATCACCACGGCGGGTGCATTGCGCTGGCACCTGCCCCACCGGTATCTCGACGCGTCCACCGTGACACCGCTGGCCCGGGCCCAGGTCGGCGACGAGGTGGCCTGTGTGGGACGGGTCATCACGAAGGGCGTTCTCCCCACCCGCAAGGGTCTTCGGATCTTCAGTGCCGTCCTCCGCGACGAGAGCGGGGTTCTGGAGTGTTCCTGGCCTGGCCAGGCCTTTCTCGATCGTTCCATCGAGGTGGGCCAGGTTCTGCTGGTGACGGGTCCCGTGCGGTTCTATCATGGTCGCCAGCTCGCGCCCCGGGAGTTCCTGGTCCTGGGGGACGCTGACACCCCGGTCTCCCTGGGCAAGGGAGTGGTTCTCCCGGTCTACCCCGCCACCGCAGGCCTGAGTCACAAGCTGATCCGGTCGCTCATCGACCGGAATCTCGACGCCCTGATCGCCGCGAGTCCCGATGTGCTTCCCCCGGCGTCCCGAGACGGGATGCCGCTACCGTCCCTCGGCGACGCCCTCCGTGCGGTGCATCGCCCCCTGTCGGTGGCCGCCGCCGAGGAAGGCCGCCGCCGCCTGGCGTTTGACGAGCTGCTCGATCTCCAGCTGATGCTGGCACGCGCCGGGCACCTGGCCAGGCACCAGCGAGCGGGCCAGGCCTTCGTGGCGCACCGGACCCTCACGAGCCGGCTGAAACAGTCGCTGCCCTGGGACCTGACCGGGGATCAACGCCGGGCTCTCAAGGAAATCACCGCCGACCTGACCGCCCCTCGGCGCATGCACCGGCTACTCATGGGAGACGTGGGAACCGGCAAGACGATCGTGGCGCTCTTCGCCATGTTGCTGGCGCTGGAAAACGACTGCCAGGCCGTCCTCATGGCCCCCACCGAGCTCCTCGCCGAGCAGCATGCCGCGACTCTGGCTTCGCTCCTCGCCCCGCTGGAGGTTGCACCGGTACTCCTGGTCGGACGGATGCGCGATCGCGAGAAGGAGGACACGCTCGCCCGGATCGCGTCGGGGGCCGCCCGGATCATCGTCGGTACCCATGCCGTGATGCAGGACAAGGTCAAGTTTCACCGCCTCGGTCTCGTCATCATCGATGAACAGCATCGCTTTGGCGTGGAGCAGCGCGCCGCCCTCATCGGAAAGGGACATGCTCCCGATGTGCTGATGCTCACCGCCACGCCGATTCCCCGCTCGCTCGCGCTCACCCGCTACGGCGATCTGGATGTCTCCACTCTCCGCGAGCGGCCCCCGGGCCGGGGCCGGATCCGGACCGCCGTGCGGGGACAGCGGCAACGGGAGCAGATCCTCGACTTTGTGGCCACCGAGGCCCGGGCCGGCCGCCAGGCCTACATCGTCCTCCCGGTGATCGAGGAATCGGAACGGTCCGACCTGCGCGCCGCCTCCACCATGGCCGACGCCCTGCGGGAGCGGTGGCCCGATCTCCAGGTGGGGTTGGTCCACGGGAAGCTCAAGGCGGAGAAGCGGGATCAGGTGATGGAGTCCTTCCGGGCCGGGACGATTCATGTTCTGGTGGCCACCACCGTGGTGGAAGTCGGGGTCGATGTGCCCAACGCGACCACCATGGTCATCGAGCATCCCGACCGGTTCGGGCTGGCCCAGCTCCACCAGCTCCGGGGACGGATTGGCCGCGGCGCCGACACCGGCGACAGCCATTGCATCCTCCTCACCGATGGAGCGGTGCCCGATCGGCTGCGGGCCTTCGCCGCCACGACCGACGGCTTCAAGATCGCGGAGCTCGACCTGGCGGAACGACGCTTCGGGGACCTGCTCGGCCCCCGCCAGTCGGGAGGCATGGAGGTGCGGATCGCCCGCTTCCCGGACGACACCGACCTTCTCCTCGAAGCCCGGCGCGTGGCCGAGACGATCCTCGGCGACGACCCTCAGTTGAAGTTCCCCGCTCATCGCCCGCTTCGGGACCGCGCCGTGGCCCGGTATCCCCGCGGAGAGCTGCTGTTCCGGCTGGGATGAAGTGAAGTGTGAAGTTCGAAGTCTTGAAGGAGGAACGGGGAGGCTGTCATCGCGAGGCGGCGCACGCCGCCGTGGCGATCTCGTGAGCGAAGGGTGGTGCCGCGCGAGGATGGCAGGCCTTCCCACGGGAACCCGTCCGGGTTGTCTCCGGCACGAAGGTCGACCCGGCGTCACGTGGCCCATGATTGGAAGTGCCACGGGCCCTCCGGGCCCTCGCAATGACAACACGGGTTCCCTTCGAACTTCACACTTCTCCCTTGACCTTCTTTCCCGTTCTCGGTTCTATTCGAAAGGCTTTTCCCAGGGGTATCCATTGCGCGTCACGCTTCCGCCGCTGGCTGCGGTGCTGGTCCTTGCCGTCCTCGGATCGGACGCCCGTCCCCGTCCAGACCTTTTCCGGATCGAACTCACGTCCCCCAATCCCGCCTCCGGTTTGACCGGGGTCGTCCTGTTGAAGCGCCCCCGGTCCCCCTTCGGGCTCGCCGTGACCCGGGATGGGCATTTCATCTATCGAGCGGAGGTGTCGGCACACGCCCTCCCCGATCCCTCCTCCTTTGCGCCCGGCAGTGACCGGTTCGTGGCCTGGGCCACCACGCCCGACCTGGACCAGGTGGTGCGCCTGGGCACGCTGGGGGCGGGCGAGACCGCGGCAGGCCGGGTGACCTACAACAAGTTCATGGTCCTGGTCACCGCCGAACGGGGCGAGCCGGGAGACCGCTGGCGGGGGCCGATTGTTCTGCTTGGCCGGTCCGCGTCGTCCTACCTGACGAGTTTCTCGTCCCACACCATGTTCAACGGGGGCATGCCGCAGTGAGAGGGGTGATGCTGCTCCTCATGGGGTTGGGAGGAATGGGCGTGGGAGACGGGATCGCACAGGGGCACCAGCATGGGCGTGGTCCCGACCGGATGCCTCCGATGGCGCGGGGGATGGAGATGCCCCTGATCCCCGGCATGGAGGGGGTTCGCCCGGCGATGACTCCGTTCCTGCCCGGGGTCGGGGTGGATCCCGCCACCCTGCCCCCGGCCGGTCCGCGGCAGCTTCTCGACCTGGCCGACGGGGACTCGATCGATCTGACCGCCATGCTGGTGCGCCGGCGGCTCCGGGGACGGGACCACGTGATGTACGGATTCAACGGCCAGATTCCCGGACCGATGATCCGGGTCCGGGAGGCCGCCACGATCACGGTCCGGTTTCTCAACCGTCTCGACCTTCCCTCGACCGTTCACTGGCACGGGATCCGTCTCGACAACCGGTATGACGGCGCTCCGGGAGTGACCCAGGATCCGGTGCCCGTGGGGGGAGAATTCCTCTACCGGATCCATTTCCCGGACCCCGGGATCTACTGGTATCACCCCCACGTGAGGGAGGACATCCAGCAGGACATGGGGCTCTACGGGAACCTGGTGGTACACTCCTCCGATCCGGACTACTACAGCCCTGTGAACCTGGAGGAAGTCCTCATGCTCGATGACCTCCTGGTCGACGACGAGGGGATTCTTCCCTATGGCCAGGACGTGGCCAACTTCGCCATCATGGGGAGGTTCGGGACCCTGTTTCTGGTCAACGGGGAGCCCGAGTACACCCTGACGGCGCGCCGCGGGGACGTCGTGCGCTTTCTGCTGACCAACGTCGCCAACACCCGAACCTTCAACCTGTCGTTCGGCACCGCGCGGATCAAGCTCGTCGGGGCGGACGTCGGGAACTTCGAGCGGGAACAGATGGTGGAGAGCGTCGTGATCGCCCCGGCGCAGCGCTATGTGGTCGAGGTGCACTTCACCGAGCCGGGCCCGCAGATGATCACGAACCGGGTCCAGGGACTCAACAATTTCCAGGGTGAGTTTCAGCCCATGGTCGATACCCTGGGGGTGGTGACGGTGCGGGACGAACCGGCCGCCCCGGATCATGGGGACGCCTTCCGAACGCTGCGCACCAACCGGTCCGTCACGGAGAGCGTCGAACCCTACCGCGAGCACTTCGCCCGCGCTCCGGACAAGGATCTCCTGCTCACGGTGTCGATTCAGGGAATGCCGATCCCCATCACCGCCTTCATGAGCGTCGACACGACCTACTTCCCGCCCCAGGAATGGGTCGACGGCATGCGGGACATGAACTGGGTGGCCACGACGAAGGAAGTGCGCTGGATCATGCGCGATCGGGCCACGGGGAAGGAAAACAACGACATCGAATGGACCGTGGCGCGGGGTGATGTGCTCAAGGTACGGATGCACAACGACGAGCGTTCCGTCCACCCGATGAGCCATCCGATCCATTTTCACGGTCAGCGTCTCCTGATCACGGCCCGGGATGGTCTTCCGGAGGAGGACGTGGCGTGGCGCGACACCATCCTGGTTCCCGTGGGGTCCACCGTCGAGTTCCTGGTCGAGGCCACCAACCCGGGACGCTGGATGGCCCACTGTCACATCGCCGAGCACCTCGAGGCGGGGATGCACATGGTGTTCACGGTGACCCCGTGATCGCAGGACGCCGGACGTGGAGAATAGGACATAGAACATAGGACATAGAACCCGACACCCGACACCCAACACCCAGAACCCAACACCCTTCCTCCCCCGGAGCCCCCATGACCCCCAGATTCATTCGCCCTCTCCCCGGAGCCCTGCTTGGTCTCCTGGTCGCCGTGTCGGCCGCCACGGCGCAGTACACCGAGCCGGCCAAGAACAAGGTCGGCGGTAGTTCCAACGTAAAGGTGCTAGGGCATGTTCCCCTCGGCGGATTCTTCCGGACGATGGATGTCGAGATCGAGGAGGAACTCTCCCGGCCCTACGCCTACGCCTCCCAGTCGCGGGATCGCCCGGGCTTCACGATCCTCTCCCTCGCCGACCTGGACAACATCAAGCCGATCTACCACTGGCGTATCGAGAATCCGGAATTGCATGGCGGGACCGGCGGGATGGACGGGAAATACTTCAAGCTCAAGGGCAAATACTACTACGTCCAATCCCTCCAGTTCGGGCAGGGAGGGCCGGACTCGGATCTGGGCGCCGTCGTGGCCGATGTGACCTCACTTCCGGACACCAGCAAGATCCGGATCGTCGCCCGGATCCGGGACGCGGAGCATCCCGGAGGGTTCCACAACATCTTCGCCTACAAGCATTCCGATGGCCGGGTCCTCCTCTTCACGACCGTGGGCGGTCCCTTCGCCAACGTGTATGACATGGAGAAGGTCCTCGCCGGTGATGCCGGAGCACTCATCGGCCGGGTGCCGATTCCCGCCAACCAGACCGCGGGCCGCGGGGGGTACCACGATTTTTACGTCGCCTTCGACGCGGAAACCCAGCAGGACAAGTTCTATGGCGCCGGTCGCGGGGGGTACTTCCTCTATGACGTGACCAACGTCGGGCGGGAGGAGCCGACGCTCCTCACCTCCATCGTGGGGGCCTCGGGCATCTCGAGTGGACACACCTTCACTCCCACACCCGACGGGAAATTCGCGGTCACCGAATCAGAGTACCAGTACGCCCCCCTGCGCCTGTTCGACCTCCGGCCCGGCCTGTCCGGAGAAGTACAGACCATCAGCCGGCCGATCAGCGCCTGGACCGCCGACTGGCGGGCGCTGGCGCATAATCACGAGATCCGGTGGCCCTATGTCTTTGTCTCGGGGTACGAGGACGGCCTGCAGATCTTCAACATGATGGACCCCGAGAACCCTCACACCCTCGGCTGGTACTACACCTGCATGTGCAAGCATCAGGCGGGATTCGGCGGAGTTCCGGTCTGGGAAGGCACCAGTGTCATGAACGGGGCCTTCGGCGTGGATGTCCGGAACTCGGATGGCCTCGTGGTCATCACCGACTCGAACACCGGGTTCTGGGCCTTCCGCTTCGAGGGATTCTCGGGATGGAACGGGAAGGACTGGGGAATGCCAAACGTCTCCAGCGTGCAGAACTGGGACACCGGGCCGGAGGGAGTGAGGGGGAAAACAGCGGCGATGGTGAACTAGGCGGGTCGGGATAGACGGAAGATCGGAGGACATAGGACGTAGGACGTAGGACAAGATTGAACACAAAACGGCAACAATATTTGGGGCGCCCCCCGGACACCCGCTCCGGCCGTGCGTGTGACGGCGTCTGTGACGGCATCCCACTTGGGGCTCTTCAGGGTTTCGCGTGGGTGAGAGACACGTCGATCGGGCGCGTTGTCGGCACGGTGCGAGGGGACGCCCCGGAGTCCGGGGACCCGCCCTGGGGATTCGGATGGTCAGGCGGGCGAGGGGAATGGCCACAAAAAGCACAGAAGTCACAAGAGGCACGCCCCTCTGCCACCAGGGGGGGGAGAGGTTTTGTGCCTTTTGTGC
>JBDIWC010000019.1:0-69906 GCA_039794085.1 Gemmatimonadales bacterium | reverse complement strand
GCGAGTCCGCATGTGTCGTGGCGGCGGACGTGGCTGGGGGGCGCGGTGGCGGTGGGGGCGTTTGCGGTGCTGGTGGTGGGGTTCATGGTGACGCGGGCGCTGGGGATCGGGCCGGCGGCGTCGTTGCGGGGGTCGGGCGTGTTCGGGGAGCGGGAGACGCTGGTGGTGGCGGACTTCCGGGCGCCGGTTTCGGACTCGACCCTGGGGCCCACCGTGGCCGAAGCGCTCCGCACCGATCTGGGACAGTCCCGGTCTCTGAATGTGCTGACCCGCGCCGCGACCCGCGAGATCCTGACCCTCATGCAACGACCCAGCGAGAGCACGGTCCCTTTTGTCGTGGCCCGGGAGATTGCCACGCGTGAAGGCGCCAAGGCGGTGCTCGACGGGGAGGTGGTCCGGCTCGGGGATGGCTACGTGATCTCCGCCCGGCTGGTGTCCGCCTTCGATGGCTCGGAACTGGCGACTTTTCGGCAGACGGCTGAAAACGAGAACGGACTCATTCCGAGTCTGGGAAAGCTGTCACGGGCGGTGCGAGAAAAGGCGGGAGAATCCCTCCGCACCATCAGAGCAAACTCCGAGCTTGACCGGGTCACCACGCCATCGTTGAGTGCCCTCCGCAAGTACATCGAGGGAGTTCGTCTCGCCGACGAGGAGGGGGAAGTCGACCGGGGATTGGTCCTGCTTCGCGAGGCGGTCTCCCTCGATAGCGGCTTCGCGATGGCGTGGCGGAAGATCGCCGTGCTGCTCACTAACGAGGATCGGGATCGGGACGAGATCCTGGCTGCGATTGCCACGGCGTTCCGTCACCGCGAGCGCCTCACGGAGTCGGAACGGTTGCTCACCGAAGGATTCTATTACACCCGGGGGCCGGAACCGGACCGGGACCGTGCACTGGTGGCGTATGAGGAACTGGCTCGACTCGATTCCACCGGCACGGGTGCCGTCAACAATGCCGCGGTGATTCTGGGAGAAAAGCGGGAGTTTGAACGCGAGGAGGAACTCTATCGGAAGGTCGTTCGGCTGCGTCCCTTCGGCGGCGCATACACCAATCTGATGAGGTCCCAGATTGTGAACCGGCGTGGATCCTCGGCTCTCGATTCGACGGTGACCGCGTTCCGGGAACGGTTTCCCGACAACAACGACCTCTGGGAAGCGGAGTGGTACGCGGCTTGGGGCAAGGGCTCCCTGGACGCAGCCGATTCGATTTCTCGTGCCACCAACCGTACAGCCAAGACCCTCCGCCAGGCGACGCGAAGCGCCTGGGCCGCTGGGGACCTGGCCAGTCTCCGCGGGCGTCCAAGCCAGGCGCTCCGCTGGAGGGTGCTCGCGTCGGAGGCGCTCCTTCGCTCGGATGCCTCGACCCGGAACCGACTCAATTTTGTAACCGATTCGGCACTGGCTGCCGTCGAAAGAGATGATCTTGCGTCTGCTCGTCAAATCCTTGTCCGGGGGCTCAGTCGCGTACGGTGGGAGGAGATCCCCCCCAGCGAGCGCCCGTGGACCTTGCTGGCGATTCTCGCCCGGGCGACCGGGGATGTTGCACTCGCCCGGCGGGCTCAGCAGGGATTCGAACAGGACCAATCGTCCCTGGTGAACGACCCGGCGGGCCGTCGTGCCTTCCATGCGGCGCATGTCGCGTTGGCGGAGGAAAAGTATTCCGAGGCCATTCCGCTGCTGCAGGAGGCGGACCGGCGGTTCGAGATCGACATGCGATACGCGGCAACTCTCCTTGGGCAGGCGCATGACCAGGCGGGAAGACCGGATTCCGCCATCGTCTACTACGAGCAGTTCATCATGACTCCGGACCCCGATCCGATCGTCGATTCGTACTGGCGTCCCCGGACGCACTACCGGTTGGGAGAACTGTACGAAACGAAGGGAAACCGTGACAAGGCGGTGGCCCACTACACCGAGTTCGTGTCGCTCTGGAAAGACGCGGATCCCGCGCTGCAGCCGAGAGTACAGGAAGCCCGTCGACGTCTGGAGCGGCTGATGGCGGACAAAGGATGAACGGAAGTTCGAAGTTCGAAGTGTGAAGTGGACCCCGGCGACCGCCGGGGTCCATGGTCGAGCAGACGGTCTCTTCATCTCCGGGTCCACGGACCGCCCCTACGTCCTATCCGTCGCGGAGCACCACAGTGGGGGACTGTCGCGTGGCCCGGCGTGCCGGGACCGAGCTCGCCAGGATGGCGGCCCCCGAGAGCACCAGGATGACAGCCGCGAGGGTTGACGGGTCGCCCGGGGTGACGCCGAAGAGCATCGACTGCAGGACCCGGGTCGCCGCGAGCGAGGCCAGCTCGGCGCCGACCGATCAGCGCCCCGAGCCATCGGCGCGCCCGCCCCATCATTGGTCCGCCTCGGCGAGACTGGTGGTGTTGAGCACCGCCCCGATTGCCTGGACCATTCGGTCCCATTGGGCCCGCTCGCTGCGGAGCCGGGCGCGTCCCGCCGCAGTGAGCGAGTAGAACTTGGCCCGTCGGTTGTTCTCGCTCTCTCCCCACTCGCTCCGGATCAGCGCCTGCTGCTCGAGTCGGTACAGGGCGGGATAGAGAGAGCCCTGCTGCACCTGGAGCACGTCCTTCGAGAACTGCTGGATGCGGAGGAGGATGCCGTACCCGTGAAGGGGTCCGAGGGAGACCGCCTTGAGGATGAGCATGTCAAGGGTGCCCTGCACCAGATCCCGACGAGCCATGGCTTCTCCTAGATTATCTAGGATAAGCTACGGGGCCTCTCCTAGACTGTCAAGGAGAGTCAGTATCGGCTTCGGCGGCCTGCATGGCCTGCCGCCAGACGGCGGCCTCTCGGGCTAGGTCCTCCTCGGTCTGAATCCCGAGTTCCCGGCGGATGATGCTGCGATGCCAGTAGACGGTCCGTTCGGCCACGCCGAGCCGACGGCAGATCTGGGTGGTGGTGAGTCCATCGCCGATCAGGCCCAGGATTTCCTGGCGCCGCCGGGTGAGCCGGGCAATCGCGGCGCTGTGCGGGCCGGCTCCACCCGCTCGGCGCTTCGGAGGACGAATGAGCGGGGAGAAGTAGGTCTCGCCCTGCCGGATCGCCGTGACCCCGCGGAGGAGTTCCTGGGCCCCGGAGTCCTTGCCCACGTATCCGTGGGCCCCGCGCCGCCTGGCTTCCTCCATGAGATCGAAGTCGGCGTACATGGTGTGCACCAGGATCCGGGTGTCGGGCGATCGCTGGAGCACCTCCTCGATCAGGTACATCCCGTTCCGGTTGGGCAGCGAGAGATCGAGCACCAACAGGAAGGGGCGCACCTGGGCGACGAGGTCCCCGATCGTGGCCCCATCGGCGTGGGGTCCGTACACCTCGAAATCGGCCTCGAACAGGGCGCGCAAGCCGAGGCCCATGACCTCGTGGTCTTCGGCCAGAAAGAGGATCGGCTTACGCATCGGAGGGGATCGGCAGAGAGAGGGGAAAGCGCCCGTGGACCACCGTTCCCGCGCCAGGATGGGATTCGAGGCGAATCTGGCCACCGACCACGCCGGCTCGTTCGCGCATGAGGTGCAATCCGATCCCGCCTCCGTCACGCGCCTGACGGTCCTGCAGTACAAATCCGCGCCCGCGGTCCCGGATCTCGAGTTCGAGGGTGTCGTCCCGGATGCGCAGCGTGACCCACACCTCGGTGGCCCCGCCGTGCCGTGAGGCGTTGCGAAGGGCCTCCTGGGTGATTCGGTACACCGCCCATCCGGTGGGTCCGCGAGGGAGCGGCTCCTGGAGCCCGTCAAAATGGACCTGGAGGCCGAGTTCCCCCTCGACTTCCCGTTGCAGGTTCCGCAGGGCGGTCGGGAGACCGGCTTGATCAACACGCGTCGGGTGGAGCCGGTGGGCCAGGTTGCGGATCGTCTCACCCAGGTCACCCAACTCCTCCTCCACCCCTTCCAGCGATACCGGCTCAACGTTCGGGAGACCTGGGCCCGCGCGGTAGGTTGCGATTTCGTTCCGGATCAGGGCCACCTGAGTGCCGAGCTCGTCGTGTACCTCGGCGGAGATCCGCTCCCGTTCCCGGTCCTGGGCGCGCACGAGCTGCCGGGTGAAGCGGATGTGTGCGGCGACCAGCCGGCGGCGGCCGATGATCAGGGCGGCGCTCACCGCCACGAGGAGGATGGCGACCGTGAGAACGACGGTGACGAAGGCGGGCCAGAGATCACTTCCCGAGACAGGCACCGGACCCCCCACGCAACGAGAAGGAAGGAAAGCACGACGAGAGCGGATCGAAGCTGGCTCATGGCCATCACAACCCCGGGGTCTCGCTCGACAAAGCCCCATGCGAGAGGAAAGTAGGCGGCACTCCCGCCGGAATACAGAGCAAAGCCAAGCGGAACCCAGAACCATCCGGACCGGAGCAGCGAAGAGTCAAGTCCGCCCGGCTCCTGGCGGAGAAGCGTCCAGATCGCCAGGGCAAACACCACCAGCGAACGGACCGGTGACGCAACGCGGCTGAAAGTCGTGGTACTCTCGAACAAGAGGTTGAGACCGACGACCACGACGAGCAGCAGCCCCGCGGTCAGGGTGACCGCCTGGCGCTCCGCCACGGTCCGCTGGCCCTGGGCCAGGACCATCACCATCGCCGCCCCGTACAGGGGGGTGAAGGAGAAGGAGACCCAGTGAGTGTTGATACCCTGCGAGGACAGCACGACCAGAAGAGAGTCGATCGAGAAACTCAGGCCCATCGCCACTGCGATCCAGCGAAGAGCGGCGCTGTGCTTCACCCTTCCCCCCGCCAGCACGGCCAGGAATGGTACAAGCGCGGAAAGCCACCCCGCGTACGGCAGGATCAGGTCGCTCCTCATCGGTGCTCAGCCTCCATTGAGGGGACTCCCCTTGTCGCAGAATGGGGGGCATTGAATGGTATCCTGAACGACCTCTCCCTCCTGATACAGGCCGTCGGGTCCGGAGACAATGTCACGCCCTTCGGCGTCCACGGCCACCATGATCAGGCTGACGCTGTTGTCCTCATGGGAGCCGAGGTAGATCCGAATTCCCGCGCATCCCTTCAGGGTCAGGAGATCCTCGAACTCTTTGCACGGGAAGAGCCCGGCCTGGAAGGCTCCGGGCTTGACCGAAGCGCGGTACCGCCTGGTCATCGCCACGGCGACGGCCAACGGGATCTTGTGATCGCGGGGGGGTGGGAGGGGCATGGGGGTTCTCTTGGGATGAAGTGGACAGGTCGAGGGACATGCGCCACGAGAATGGGGCCTGTGAGCCTCGGTGGCAAGTGTGGAGCCGACATCACCATCAACAGTGACGGTCTAGCGCCGAGCAACCGGCCGGGTAGTCGCATGGCGGCTGGTGTTGTTCCCCATCACCCTTGTCAGTTGTGCGGCCCCCGGGGGATTCCTAGCTTCGATTCCGTCCGGTGGTGTCGGCCTCGGGCCTGACCTGGGGGACGCCGACACATTCACCCTTCACCCACATGAGACCGGGACCGCCTGTGCCGACATCACATCCACCTTCCCCGATGTTCTCCCACCGAGCATCCGAAGCCTCTTCAGGCCGGGGATCGAGTCATCTTTCCCGGGAACTGCGAGAGGAGGCGTGGGACGCATTCCGCGAGTATGAGGAGGCGGTGGTCACACACGTCCTGAAACACCCGGGGTGGGTTCTGGATGACGGCGCACTGCACATGGCACTCGCCTCGGAGGACGAACAGGTGGTGCGGCAATTCATCAAGAATCTGCGCGTGGAGCGGGAAGGGTTTCTGAGGCGAGACCGGCATGCGGGAGAATGGGACGGGGACGTGTGATCCCCTGCGCCGAGCCTCCGCCACCAGAGTCTCAGCCCTCTGGTCGGCTTCGGCGATGATCTGATCGGCCCGCGCATTCGCTTCCCGCCGCAACCGGTCGGCCGCAAGCCGCGCGGCAGCCTGAGCCACCGGCCCCGAGGCCCGGGCCACCAGGGAATCGGCCCTGGAGTTGGCCTCGGCTCGCACCTGGTCCGCCACCCGCCGTGCCTCCTCCCGAATCGCCTCCGCCCGCCGTCCCGCCTCGGCGATGAGGCTGTCGGCCTCTGCCTGCGCGCGCTGACGGGCGGCATCCGCGGCGGAATCGACCTGTTGACCCAGCGACTCTGCCTTCTGCCCCGCCTGCTGGCGGATCGCCCCGGCCACACTGCCCACGGGATTGCCGGCATCGATGCCCAGCGAGGGATTGGTGATGGTGCCGCCGAGCTGCAGGCCGAGACTGAGGACGTCGACGGCACCGAGATCGAAGCCGGTCCTTCCCGCTTGAGTCACCAGCCCCGTGATGGCCCGGCTCGCTTCCGCTCCGAGGAGGGCGCTCGGCCCTTGGAGTCGCAGGGCATACTGAAGCGACTGGTCGATTCCGTTCGAGCCCGACACGGTGAGCTGGAAGTCGCCGAGTTGGAGGTCGAACGGCTGGACATGGAGCCGACCGTCACGGATGGCGAAGGTGGAGCGAATCGCCCGGAAGGTCGGATTGGTGAACTGGGGGAGCTTGAGCAGTCCGGCCATCCGGTCCAGGGGAGGAAACCCCTCCAGGGCGAGCTGTGAGGTCTGGAGGGACCCCTGGCCGCTGAGGGCGCTGAAGACCGGCATCATCCGTTCTCCGAGCGCGCCCTTGAGCCCCATCTGTACGGAGAAAGTGCCGCGGGCAAAACCCGCCACCGGCGCAAATCGCTGAATGGCGGTGAGGGCGGAGAAGGACGCGGGGATCTCGAGGTTGGTCAACTCGAGGGTGGCATCGAACTCCGGCCGCCTGGGGTCGGTCGTTTCGTAGTATCCGCTCATCCCCAGGGTGCCGCCCAAGCCCTTCATCCGCAGATTCTCCAGGGTCACCCGCTGGTCCTTCACCCGGACGGTCCCCCCGACATCGGTCAGGTTCAGATCGGCCCAGGCGAGCTGGGCAACGCCCGCCTCTAGCGTGAGGTCGAGGTTGGCGGGAACGGGAATGATCTCGAGTGACCCGGAGGACTGCCATTCATTCAAATCGAAGCGAGCGCTCCGAAGGGTGGCGTTGCCGCGGAGCTCCTCTCCCCGGATGACAAACCGGAGGAGGTTGTCGAGGGAGCCGGTCATGTCGAGGTCGCTTCCGCCGATGCGCCCGCGGAAGGAGGTGAGTTCCGTCAAGCGGGGGGTGAGCCGCAGCCGGGTTTCGTCGATCGCGATGGCGTGGGGGAGGCTGGCCATTTGGAGGGTCAGATCGCGGATGTCCACGGTGCCGCGAGCGTCCACCCGGTCGTACTGCGCCCGGTCGAGGGCGGAGAGGCGGGTCCGGACTGCGGCATCGGCGGTGATGACACCGGCGAGCTGGTCCACCCCCTGGAGCTTCATGGTGCGGCGGACGTCGGAGAGGTCCACCCGTCCCGCCAGCCTCACATCGATGTCCGGATCCGACACCGGGGTGCGGAGCCGGAGAGAGAGGTCGATCGGATCGTTTCCGATCTGTGCATGGAATCGGCTGAGATTCATCACGGTGCTGTCGAGCGAGCCACCGGGATTGTCCAGACTCAAGTCGAAACCGATGTCCCGCGCCGGAAGCGGCAGGTCGGGGTACTGGAAGGAGCCGTTGTCGACCGTGGCGCGCAGGGTGAAGGCCGGGAAAGAGCCGTCTCCATGCATGCCGTTGACCGTGCCCGACACCGACATCGTTCCGGTGGTTTTGAGCGATTGAAAGTCCTGCGCGTAGATCGTGGGGACCAGGGAGACGATGTGCCGGAAATCAGTGGTCGGCGCTTCGAAGGTCAGGTTGATCACGGTGGTGTTCTCGGCGAGTGCCACGGACCCGGCAAGGTGAAGGTCGAGGTCGTTGATGCGAAGGACGTTGTCACGGAACGTGAACTGATTCTCCGCCATGTTCGCGTCGAGTTCGGCGGTGAGGTCCATGGCAACGCGCGTGAGGTACGGGACTCCGGCGAAACGCAGGGAAACCTCTTCGGCTGTCGCGCTGGTGCGAAGCAGAAAGCTTTCGCTGGCGAAGTCGCCGCTCAGGGACTGGTTGAGACGGAAGAGCGATGCAGTCAGGCCGGTGGCTCGGTTGTCGAGCGTGACCGAGGCGTCCTGGATGCTCATCCGGCGGAGGCTCACGGCCACACCACGGGAGGAGGCGGTCTCCGTCACCGTTGCGTCCGCCTTTCGCATGATGTCCCAGTTGGCGGTCCCGTCCTCCTGGACAAGCAGCTGCAACGCTGGTTCCCGCAGTACCAGTTCCCGGATGAGGAGCGGGTCTCCCCGTCTCCAGTTCCCCACCACGCTCGGCAGGTCCAAGACCAGGCGCAACTGGCCTATCGAGGCGAGAGTGTCGCCCTCGAAGGGACCGACCCCGGCCACGGTCAACTGGTCCACGCGGAGGGTGAGGTTCGGGAAATCCCGGAAGAGTGTGAGGCCGAGACCGGACCACTCCACCCGGGCGTTGACCGACGCGTTGAGGGCGGACTTGACCCGTTCGGCGATCCGGTCCTTGAAGAGGAGCGGAGTGACGACCAGAATGGCCAGGAGGAAGGCGGCGCCGGCTGCGAGGCCAAGGGCGACTTTACGAGGACGGGTCATGGGGACTTCACTTCCTTGCTCCGATCGCCGAGACAACAACGACCGTGGGTCGGGGGACCCTCGGAATATACCGGAGGGTCGGGCCGCGTCGGGTCCAGGCCCAAGCCTTAACGCGGGCCCAGGATAACGCGTCTCACGTTGCGAAGGGAAAGTTCGGCAGTTGGCGGGTTCACCTGCCGGTCTACCAGAGAAGGGAGCATGACCATGTTTCGATACCTCGCTCTTGTGAGTCTCCTTGCGTCGTCAACGGTTCCGGCGTTTGCGCAGGACTCGTCCTCGGCCCAGTCCCGTCGCCAACGCATCCTCCGGCCCAGCGCAGAGGCAGTTTTGAGCATGCGGGCCCGGCTGGAGCTGACCGATCGCCAGATCGCGGATCTGACCCGCATCCGGCAGGAGAATCTCAGAGTACGCCAGGAGGAGATGACGACACGGATGGAGCTGCAGTCCCGGCTCAGGGCGGGGGACATCACCCGGGATCAGTTCGCCGCGGAGCTGGGGAAGAGGAGGGAAGCGATGGGGGCGCGGCTCGGCAGCGAAGGAACCGACCGGGTGTCGGCGGTGCTGAACGAGGTCCAGCGCGAGAAGCTCCAAACGCTGCGGCGGCAGGAGTTTCGGCAGAGGCAGGGGCAGCGGGGGTTCCGCGGAGGGCAGGGACAGGGTCGCGGGTTTGGACCGGGGCGAGGAGGATTCGGGAACCGGTCGTTCGGGCCTGGACAAGGGAGAGGAGGCCCCGGCAGGGGATTCGGACCTGGTGGCGCCCGGCTTCGGGATCGGCAGGATGGTGACCGGGCCGAGAGACCCCGGTTCCGGCTGCGTCGGGATGGGGAGGAGCGGGGGTCCGGGACTTCGGGCTGATCGCGGAGAGTCGGGCGGGTACCTCTCCCGGCCACACCCAGGTCAACCAGGAGTGCCAGGGGACTTTACTTCCCAACTACCTCCGGTTTCCCACCACCTCGGCCAGTACCACGCCTTCCACCTCCTGCAACGGCCGCACTCCCAGAAGGGAGGCCAAGGTCGGACCAATATCGATCGTGCGGACTGCTCGATCCACCACCCGGGCGGCGATTCCCGCGCCCATGAAGGCGATCGGCACGGTGCGGTCGGCGAGGTTGGTCGTGCCGTGGGTGGTCATGCTGGAGAGCGAGTTCCACATGAAGTTCGGCTCGAGGGATCCAGCCGCCACCCACTCGAATCCCACCGGTATCAATCGGCGCCAGAAACCGGCCTCCGCATCCGCCGGGTCGGCCGCTGGCAGAGTGCGCGGGGTAAAGACGCGGCGGACCCCCGGGAGCGCTTGTATCCGCTCCGCCACCGCGTCGCTCAGGCTGTCGGTATCGATGCCCCGGGCGCGCAGCTCGGCGAGGTTTGCGGAGAGGAGCCCACTGTCCGTGAAGAGGTCAAAGTCCACCCGGTAGCGGGCCCACAGAACCGAATCGACTTCGGCGATGATCCGCCCCAGAGAAACCCGGCCCGCAGGACGACCGGCCGCGGCCACGCCCTCCGGATAGGGCTGCACGCCGTGGTCGGAGGTCAGTGTCACGAGCAGCCGTCCCCGGCCGACCGCGGTCTCCAGCGAATCCAGAAACCACCCCAGCCAGCGGTCGAGCCGGAGTATCTGGTCATGGATCTCGCGGGACTCCGGTCCCCAGGCATGGCCCACCGCATCGGTGGTGGAAAGGGAGACCGCCAGGAGGTCGGGACGGGAGCGTCGGCCCATTCGCATTTGACGCACCCCTTCCAGCGCCAAATCCAGCGTGAGCGAGTCCATCCACGGCACCGTCTGGACCCCGGCAAAGAGCCTCGCGCTTGGATCACTGGGAAGCTGATAGGGGAAAGTATTGCCGCGGCCAGCCCGCTCCCACTCCGTGAAGTCCGGCTCGGGATACGCCGATTCGGGCAACAGGAGGTTCCAGGTGTGTCCCCCGAGCCGGGCGACCCCGCCGCGACCATTCCAATCCGTCAGCCACCCGGGAAGCTCAGAAGTGTACCAGGTGCTGGTGGTAAAGGTCCCGGTTGATGGGGCATACCAGAACACGGGCGCCACCATCCGCCCGATCGGCAGGATCGCGCCCCGATCCTTTCGGGAGACGGAGAGCACCTGGAGCTGAGGATCAGCGGCGAGCATCCAATCCGCCAGAGTGGTGCCCCGGAATCGGGCTGGCGAGGCGCCGGCATCTGAGGCTCCGACCAGAGGAGCACCGGGATCGGGCACGCCGCGATTATTGGCGGTGATGCCGGTCGAGGCGGGCGATCGCCCCGAAAGGATGGTCGAATGGCCTGGTGCGGTCTCGGTGACGGCATGATCCTGCAGGCCGTGGGGATAGTACACACCGTTCCTGACGATCCGCGCGAGGCCGCCCTCGAGTTGTGGCCCGAAGCGGGAAAGGTACTCGGGAATCAGCTGGTCCACGGTGATGGCCACTACCAGACGGGGCGGGTTGACAGTCTGGGCGGTGGCCGACGGAACCAGTCCGGCCAGAGAGATGGCACAGAGCAGGGTTCTGGTCATCCCGGAAGGTACCACGATCGGGCTCGGAGTTGGGCCCCCCGCCGCGGATTCCGCGCTGTATATTGGAAGAGGGCCCCGGCGTCCGGGACCGCTTTCCGCCAAAATCCGGGCAGGCCATGAACAACGTGCTCTCCAGCAGCATCGCGGTGCGCCTCGTTGTCTACTATGGGGTGCTGGCGCTCGTGTCCCTGGTGGCCTGGGGGCTTCTCCCCCCCGCCATGATCAGCGTCCTGGAAAACCTCCACGCGGCGTGGATCACCATCGTGCCGAGCGGTGGCTCCGTGGGGGAAATATTCTCCGGGGACGGGACCGGACCCGCGGTCCTTCTGGGTGGAGCCCTGCTGGCGACGGTCGCCTCCGTGACCGCTTTCATCCTGGCACTTCCGGTGGCGTGGGTCTACATCCACACCCGGCAGAAGAAGGGGTATACGCAGTCCGTCATGCACTCGCTGATCCTGCTTCCGGTGCTGGTGGCTGCGGTGGTGGTCCTCGTCAAGAACAGCCTGGCGTTGGCGTTCGCCCTGGCCGGCATCGTCGCCGCCGTCCGCTTCCGCAACACACTCAAGGACAGTCGCGACACCGTCTACGTGTTCATGGTCATTGTGCTCGGGCTGGCCGCAGGGGCACAACCGGGGGTGGCGATCGCCATCTCAGTCCTCTTCAATGTCGTGGTGCTCTCGCTCTGGCATACCGACTTCGGCCGCACCCCACCGGGCTTGGAGGAGGATCGGGCGAGGCGGAGATTGAAGGCGGCCATGGCCCTCGCCAACCGAACCAGCCAGTTCGTGGCTCGGCTCGACGCCGAGGTGCTGGAGGCCATGGCGCCCGCCCAACTCGACGCTCTGGCCGACCGGGTGCGCCGACGTCGTCGGGTGGAGCAGGGCGGGGGGGGTGGGGGTGGGGGGGGGGAGCCGTCGAGAGAGGGGACACTCCGGGTGACCATGGCTCGATCGGCGGATGCCCGTTCGACGGTCGAGGCGGCGTTCGCGCCCTTGGTCAAGCGGTGGAGTGTGCATCGAGTGGAACGGGGAGACGAGACCAACGAGGTGGTGGTGTTCTGGGTGCGGCTCCGGAAGAGCAGCGCCCCGGCTGACCTGGTGTCGGCGGTGGAGCAGTTGGGGAGTGCCGGGGTTCAGCAGGCGGTATTCGAGGAGCGGACGGCCTCAACTTTGGGCGCGCGGGACCGGGACATGTGAATGCCTGAGCCTGGATCTTCCGAAAGCCCGTTATTGGGAACGAGGGTCCCGCACCGAGGGCGGCGCGGGGCGGCGAAATCCAACAGACCAGGGAGGTAAGCCATGCGTGCGCTGATTCAGGCCGCGGTTTTCGCCGCGTTGGCTCCGGGAGTCGTCATGATGCCTGCCCACGCCCAGGGCGATCTTCGCCCCCGGGATTCTCTGTTCACGGTGGACCGGCCGCTGGAGGTGACGCTGCGAGCCGATTGGGAAGCCGTGTTCCGGAACCGCGATCCCAACCGGGAGGTCAAGGTGCCGGGCTCGCTGCTGGTCGTCAACGGCGCGCGGGTGGATACCATCCCCGTCAGCTATCACACCCGCGGCAATTTCCGGCTGCGCCGCTCCACCTGCTCGGTCCCGCCGGTCATGGTCGTTTTTGATCAGGGTGGCAAGGCCGGGACTCCATTCGCCGGCCAGCGCGAGCTCAAGCTGGTGACCCACTGCCGCGACAACGAGAACTTCGAGCAGAGCTGCCTGGTCGAGTATCTCGCCTACAGGATGTACAATGTGATCACCGACCGGAGTTTCGGGGCGCGGCACCTGGTCGCCACGTGGGAAGATACGGTGCGGGCATCGCGTTCCGTGAAGCCGGCCTTCATCATCGAGGATGACCGAATGGTGGCGTCGCGGCTGGGCGGAAAACTGGACAAGGCACCGATAAGCTTCGCCGAGAGCGACCCGGTCACCACCGCCAATATGGCGCTCTTCCTCTTGCTGATCGGGAATACCGATTGGAGCCAACCGGCTCAGCACAACGTCAAGCTGGTGCGCACGGATTTGGATCACACCTTCTACCCCGTCCCGTACGATTTCGACTGGGCCGGGGTGATCGACGCGCCGTATGCCAAGCCCGATCCCCGCCTCGGGCTCCGATCGGTGCGAGACCGGCAGTATCGGGGCCCCTGCGTTTCGGAGGACATCTTTCAGTCTGCTCTGGGCAACCTGCTCGAAAAGCGCGACACGATTCTCGGTCTGGTGGAGGGGTTCGAGGGGTTGAACGAGAACCGCAAGAAGAAGGTGATGAACTACTTGTCGGGGTTTTTCAAGGATGTTTCGGACTACCCCAGCCTCAAATGGAAGTTCCTGGGACGGTGCGCCTAGAGGTGGTCGGTGCCACGGAGGCACACACGGCACAAGGAGCACGAGATCCCGAGGGTTGTTTGCCTCTCGCCGTGAACGGATGGTGCATAGTGGAGAAGACCATGAATCACCATTCCCACGCGGCACACTCGAGCCTGCGGCTGATTCCGGTGATCGGTGCAGTCCTCGTGATCGGTCCTGCTTCGGGCCGGAGGGAGAAGGACACTCTGCGAGCCGATCGGGGGTGACGGCGTCGGTGTGCCGGGAGCTGAACCTGGCCATCGGCGTCCGCGTCACCTGTCTGATCAAGGCCCTCGCCACGGGCATGGCGGGGTGATCAGCCGCGCACCCGGCGCACCACGGTGGCTGGGGCCCAGGTGGTGCGGGTCATCCGGTCCTCGACCCGCACCGCCACGTCGACGGTACCCTTGCGCAGCGCCACGATCCGCCCCCGGAGGCCGGTGCCCTCCTGGAGGAACCAGGCGCCGGGGGGGAGCTCCGCCAGGGTGCAGGGGGCGTCGATCGCGATCGGAATGCCGAGTTCGAACTGGTCGTCCATGGAGGGTCGAAAATAGCGGGGGTGACCCGAGCGTGCCGGGCCTCCATGCCGGGGACATCACGCTGCGTCTGTGGAGGTCAGCATCGGAGAAGTGCATCGTCCACCCAGGCCGCTGGTCGTCTAGCCGATGTCCTGCGAGCACAGCGTGAATCCCTTGTACACAGGTCTCACACGAAGGCACGAAGACACGAAGGTCGTGCTTGATTTCCTCTTGATGGGCCGGGGCGATTCTCTGGGTGCCTTCTTCCTTGGAGGATTCCATGTTGATCGCCGTGAAATATCTGCGCGCCCTGCTCGCCCTGACGATCTCCCTCTCGGCTTGCTTCACGCCGTTTGATCCGGTTGGGGATACGGAGGGGATCTGGGTGCTCCGTACCGTCGGTGGCGCGGCTCTGCCGGTGAACGATGGACCGTTCCTTGGGTTGGTTTCGGATACCCTCATCCTGGGGGGTGCTGGCCGTGGCGTCCTGGCTCGCCACGTCTCGGTGTGGCGCCGTGCCGACGGAACACTCATGCGCACCAGCGGAGGAGGACGAATGAGAGGAGACATCGATGGTGGAGACTTCATCATCGACTTCAGGACGGATTGTGAGGGCAGGCGGGGTTGTGTCAACATCACTTACGGCCTCGGCCAGCGAAGCGAGGTCTCGGCCAGGCGACGTGGCGATGTGCTGTGGGTGGATAGGGACGCTCCGGGATTGGAAAAAGTGTACCATCGCTTGAGGTGACGGTACCATACAGCGACCGCCCCGGGAACATCCCGATCGTTGGGGTGGACGACGAGAGGAGGGATGACGAGGGAGACCCGGGTTACTACGTTTGAGCGTCATGACCGCGATCCGTCCCGCCCGACCGGGCGACCTCCCCGCCCTCCGCGCCCTGCTCGAAGACGCGCACCTCCCCACCGAGGGCGTGGAGGCAGCTCACGTCCGGTTCTGGGTCGCCGAGGAGGGAGGGCAGATTGCCGGAGTCATCGGGCTGGAGGTGTATGGAGACGCGGGGCTTCTTCGGTCGGCTGCCGTGGTCCCCGGAGCACAGGGTGCCGGGGTCGGTGCCTCCCTGGTGCGCCACCTTCTGGCGCAGGCGAAAGAACTCGGGATCGGCACCATCTACCTCCTTACCGAGACCGCCGAGTCATGGTTTCCGCGTTTCGGGTTCGTGGCGATGTCGCGTGATGAGGTGGACCCCCGGGTCACGCAGAGCCCCGAGTTCCGAGGAATCTGCCCCGATTCCGCCCTGGTGATGAGGAAGCACCTGCGCGGCGGGGCTCGGGTTGGCAGCGGGGGAGGGCGTGCCAACCTCTACGAGGACGACACCCGGGCCCGGGCCTATGCCACGCTCGAGTTTCCTGGAACCTATGGGCTTGCGTTCCGGGATCTGCCCGATCTGTTCCGTGCCCACGTCACCGGCCGCAAGGCCCTCGACTTCGGGTGTGGGGCCGGCCGCTCCACTCGGTTCCTCCGAGGGCTCGGCTTCGACGTGGTGGGGGTGGACATCGCGGAGCCGATGCTCCAGTACGCGAGGGCTCTGGATCCCGAAGGGACCTACTATCGCATTCCGGAGACCGGACCCGGACGTCTCGCCGAAGGCCCCTTCGATCTCATCCTTTCGGCGTTTGCGTTCGACAACATCCCGACCCTGCGACGGAAGATCACGATCCTCAAGGCGCTCCGGCGCTCCCTCGCGCCGCACGGTTGCCTGGTGAATCTGGTGGCGTCCCCGGATTCATATCTCCACGAATGGGTGTCGTTCTCCACCCGGGACTTCCCGGAAAACCGGACTGCGAGGAGCGGCGACACCGTGAAGGTGGTGATGCTCGACGTGCCCGACCGTCGGCCGGTGGAGGACGTCCTCTGCACCGACGCCGACTATCGCACGGCGTACTCCCGGGCCGGGTTCACTCCTGTGGCGATCCATCGTCCGCTCGGGACCGTGGCTGACGGAGTGGCCTGGAAGACGGAGACCAGGGTCTCCCCGTGGTCGATCTATGTGCTTGCAGCCACACCATGACTGACGGCTCGGCCGCCACTGTCTGCCACATGTTCGCAGTGGGATGCAAGCGGAGATTCTGGTCAGCGAGCGTCCTCGCCTCCGTGAAAGTCAACCACAAAAGGCACAAGAGTCACAAAGAGGGGACGAACGAGTCCCCACGGTAAGAGACGCGAAGTAGCCGTCGGTCCAGAGCCGTGAATAGGCGTTCCAGTCTGCGATTGGGGGTGAGGGGCTGTCCATCCATGAACCGCGGACATGAGGAAACCTCAACGTACTGTTACCCCTGCTTTGACTCTTTGTCCAGGAGTTCCTCAGTCTCCTCCGCCGAAGGCGACGGGATTCTGCGGCCCACCGGAGGAATGACAACCGGGAAGTCGGTCGTTCGCTCCGGGCGGTCGTTCACCTCCGCGTCCCGCGTCAAGGCAATCAGTCAGGCACCGTACCGCCCCAACGAGCGCGTCACCCGCCGATCGTGCCCCACGCCGCCACCAGCCAGCCGGTCACGGCCCGGATCCCGGTCAACAGCCCATCGCCGATCCACCGAAACATTTCCTCGGCCCGAGTCTGATCGAGCCACCCCGCCCAGACCGACACCCCCACCACGATGGCGACGAGAAGCAGGCCGCGCACCACATACTTCGCCGCCTCCCGGAGCAGCGCCCCCGCCACCAGGGCAAAGATGCCGAAAACGACCAGAGTGCCCAGGAGCGGCTCGAGCGCGCCGACGTCGATTCCCATGCGGTGGACTCCGGATGAAGAAGGATGGCAAGAAGAAGCCACGGCCCCTCCCGGCCACGCGAAACCCGGAAGTCGGGAGGCCGGGGGAATGAAGCGGGACCGGGATGACCCGGCAAGGTCAGGAGGGCGAGGAGGATCCGGGACGCGGGAGGGGATCGGGCTTCGCGGAGCGGGCCTGTTCCAGTGCCTCCAGCGCGTTCTCGGGCACGGTCAACCGATCGGCGATGGCCGCGATCTCCTCGGCCTCCTTCCACGCGGCTTCGAGACGCCGGAGTTCTCCGGCGAGGGCGCGACGTTCGTCTTCCTCATGGAGTGCCATCTCCAGGGCGAGTCGCGTGGGAACGGGGAGCCCGGAGATCGCCCCTCCCCGTCGTACCTTGGCCGACACGACGTGGGCGTGGGCTCCCTTGGCGAGAAACTCTCCCGGCCCCCCGAACATCTCGATGTGTCGAACTGCCTCGGACAGGCCTTTTTGCGACGCACCGGATCGATTGACCCTGGGGAGGAGGAGCCCCGCGACTCGAATTGCCTCCTCCCCTGCGAATATCTCGCTCCCCTTGGTGTGTTCCACCGCCACCGACCAGGGCGACTCCCCATCGGTCCGGACCAGACGGGCCCGGGACAGGTGCTTCTCACGCACTCTGAGAACGCGCCCGTCGGGGTGGGACACCGTCAGCGCGGTTCCGGCCTGGAACAGCATGTGAATCATGTAGGGATAGGAGCCAATCCCGATGCCGAGCATCGCCGCCCCCCCGGTGATGGCGCCCGCTGCGGCAACACCTCCGAGGCTGTAGAGAATCATCCTCCTCCGGCGCCTGCCGAACTGATCCCCGTAGCGCCAAGCCGCAAACTCGGGTCGGAGCGGCTCCCCGATCCGGACCAGGTCGAGGCCTTCCTTGACCCGAGCCAACCCGACGTTGTCGGTCGATTGACGGAGCCGGGTGCCTCGGAAGTGGCGTTCGCACTCCTCCAGCGCCTCCCAGCGATCGTCGAACGGGGTCAGGTTCCAGCGCTCACAGTGGCGGCACACCACCCAGAGGCGGCCGCGCGCGGGGTCGAACGCGATGCGGCGGCCGATGGGGAGATGCTCGATCACCTGGTTGGCGTCGAGCGAGCGGTGGCAGAAGAGGCAGGTGGAGAACATGAGGGGTGCGGCCCGGCCGCGATCAGGCCGCCCCCACCTCGGCGAGGCAGCCGTGGATCACCTCCCAGGTGCGCTCCATGTCCTGATCGAGGCCGACCGAGAACCGGATCAGCCCCTCGCTCAGTCCGATTCGTTCCCGTTCCTCGGCGGGAATCTCCGATGAGGTGCTGTGCCCCGGGGCGCTGAACAGGGTTTTGAAATAGCCGAGACTCACCGCGAGGTAGCCGACCTTCCGTTCCTGCATCAGCGTCATCAGTCGGTTGGCCCGCTCGGAGGTGCCAAGGTCCACGGCCAGGATGCCGCCGTGACCGAAGCCGCGGTTCCCCATCCGTTCGAGGAGGTCGTGCTGCGGGTGAGCGGCGAGTCCGGGATAGTGCACGGGGAGACCGAGCGCGTCCAGTTTGCGAGCGAGGAACAGAGCGTTCTCGCCGTGCTTCTGCATCCGGATGTGGAGACTGTGCAGATTTTTGAGAAGACTCGCCGCCCGGAGGCTGTCGAGCACGGGGCCCAGGAGCATGCTCGGCCCGTGGTGGATGTCGCAGAGTTCGGCCACGAAGTCGTGGGTGGAGACGGCGCAGCCCGCCACACAATCGCTGGTGCCGTTGATGAACTTGGTCATGCTGTGGATCACGACATCGGCGCCGAGCCGGAGCGGCGAGAGGATGAGTGGGGTGAAGGTATTGTCGACCACGAGTTTGACGTCGTGCTCCCGGGCGAGGGCGGCGAGAGCGGGAATGTCCGGGATCTCGAGGAGGGGGTTGCTCATCGATTCGCAGTAGAGCACTCGCGTCTTCGGCGTGAGGGCGGCCCGGACGGCGTCGAGATCGGTGAGGTTTACGAACCGAGTGGTGATGCCGAACCGGGGAAGGAGGTTCCGGAGCAGGGCCCAGGTACCGCCGTAGATGGTGCGGCCCGAGACGATTTCGTCTCCGGCGGAGCAGAACTGCAGGAGCGTGGTGCTGATCGCCGCCATTCCCGAGGCCATCACCTGCGCCGATTCCCCGCCCTCCATCCGGGCCAGCGCCTCGGCGAGGTGCTTGGTGCTCGGGTTCCAGTGCCGGGAGTAGAGGAAGCATCCCTCGATGGCGTGATCGAAGAGGGCCTCCATCGTCTCCACGTTCAGGAAGGTGTAGGTGGAGGAGTCGCAGATGGAGGGGTTGACGTCACCGTATTCCCCGAACACCAGGAAATCCTGGATCTCGCGCGCGGGGTCGAAGGGAAGGCCGGGAGTGGGATGTTCGGAGGTGGAATCGGTCATGGGATCGTTGTCAGTGGATGAACAGGTCCTGGGTTTCGCCACCCAGCTCGTCGGGAAATTCGGTGACGAAGCGCGTCCCGGTGCCGGGCTCGAACCCGAGGCTGGTCAGAAAACCGGGATAGACGGGGTAGGGAAGGTCCGCCAGACTGCCAAGGAGGTCGCCGGTGGCGATCTGCAGCCGGTTGCAGGCGGTGGCGATGCCCGCGGCGCCGATGAAGAGCTGCCAGCACAGGGACGAGTACGGAATGTTGATCCCGTACGTGGGAAGGACGTTGGCGAACTCCTCATTCAGGGGCAGATCGGGCGGAAAGATCCTGCGAATGTCCCGGGCCCGGGTTCGAAGCAGGGCGGCGGCATGCGGAGCGGGGGACACACGAAACGCCGTGAAGAAGTGCTCGACGCCCACGATACCCTCGTCGTCCATCGCCGCCCAGATGGCACCGTGCGCCAGCACCCGGGCATGGCGGGTCAGATTGCGCTCCATCGGCATCCAGCCACCGCATCGCACGTAATCCTGTGTCGCCAAGGCGCTCCCTTCGGTTGCGGACCACCGGAAGGACGGCGGCTCCCGGAGGGTTCCCACGTCCGGGAGCCACCCTGTCCTCATCTGGCAACGCTACCGCCGCGCGATCGGTTCCATCCGGACCACTCGCGTCGGGCCGTTCTGGCGGTCATCGATGGCGAGGTAGATGAAGCCATCGGGCCCCTGCCGGATGTCGCGGATCCGTCCCACGCCCTGCACCAGCGTCTCCTCGCTCCGGACCCGCTGGCCGTCGAGCGTGAGGCGGGCCACCTGCTGGCCGTTCAATCCCCCGACGAAGAAATTGCCGCGCCATTCGGGGAACTTGTCTCCCGTGTAGTACAGGAAGCCCGAGGTGGCGATCGACGGGACCCAGAAGTGCACCGGGGGCTCCATTCCCTCCCGGTGAGTGCCGGAATGGATGGCGGCCCCGCTGCCATAGTTGACACCGTACCCCACCACGGGCCAGCCGTAGTTTCGGCCGGGAAGGATGCGATTCAACTCATCCCCCCCCTGGGGACCATGTTCGATGGCCCAGACGTCGCCGGTCTCGGGGTGGACCAGGAGGCCCTGCGGGTTTCGGTGTCCGTAGCTGTAGATGGAAGGCTCCGCGCCCTCGCGTCCTACGAAGGGGTTGTCGGTGGGGATGCGACCGTCGTCATGGATCCGGTTGATGGTGCCATGATGATTGGTGATGTCCTGCGCCGGGTGGGCCTCGAGGTCGCCGGAGGGAGGGACTTGGCGATCACCGACGGTGATGAAGAGATACCCGTTGCGGTCGAAGGCGAGGCGGGAGCCGTAGTGGCCATTGCCCCGCGTGTCGGCCACAAAGATGTCCTCCACGTTGGTCAGCCGGTCGTTCTCGAGTCGTCCGCGTGCCACCGCCGTGGTGGATGCGCGCGGCTCGGCGCCCGGCTTGGAGTAGCTCAGGTAGAGGAGATGGTTGGTGGCAAACTGGGGGTGGGGCACCACGTCGAGGAGCCCGCCCTGGCCCCGGGCAAAGACGTCGGGGACTCCGGCCACGGGATCCGGCAGGAGCGTACCGTTCCGGACGATCCGGAGACGGCCGGGCCGCTCGGTCACCAGCATGTCCCCATTGGGGAGAAAGGCGATGGACCAGGGATTCACCAGGCCATCCGCCACGGTGACCAGTCGATAATCATGCAGCGCGGAGCGAAACTCCTCCGGTGACTGACAAGCCACGGGGGCCGCCAAGGTCAGGGAGAAGGCGGCGGTCAGAGCCATCGGGGCACGAATCATCGGGACATCCTCGGGCAGTGTGTGGGAGACGGGAAGTGCAGCGCCGGATCCCTGCAACCTACGACCCGAGGGAGCCGATAGTCAAATCCCGCGGGCGGTTCCGGGATCTCTGCGGTTCGGGCCCGGAGCGCCTCCCGTCACCCCGAAAGCCAACCACAAAAATCACAAACGACACAAAAGGCACATTTCGGATGCTGTGTCGGCTCCTCTGCGGGTTCTCGTGTTTCTTGTGCCTTCTGTGCCTTTTGTGGTGATTTCCCCACCCGCCTGACGACCGGAGCACCTCGTCCCACTCCGAAGCCAGCCACACGAAGCGGGGAGAGGCCCCTTGCTCCCGCGTCGATCGGGGGGATCTGCGGCACGAAACCCGGATGAGCCCCGAAACGAAGCCGATCCTCCCACCGTAGGGTTGCCCCATGTTCATCCTGCTCCTTCTCCTCGTCGCCCTCCTGGGGCTCTTCCTCACCGCACTCGGTTTTCCGGGGACGTGGCTCTTTCTCTTCGCGGCGGTGATGGCCAAGCTGCTGGCGTGGACACCGGGGCTCACCTGGCTTATGGTCGGGATCGGGACCGCGCTCGCGATCCTGGGCGAGGTGATCGAATGGGTGGCGTCGGTACGGTGGACGGCGCGCTTTGGGGGGTCGCGCCGGGCCGGCTGGGGGGCTCTGGTTGGGGGGATTCTCGGCGCCGTGGTCGGGATCCCGGTTCCGGTGATCGGATCAATCCTCGGTTCCTTCGCGGGGTCGTTTCTCGGGGCTTTGGTTGCGGAGTACAGTGCCACCCGGAGTCACCCGTTGGCGGGTCGAGTGGCGTGGGGAGCGCTCATCGGGCGGGTGGTGGCCACGGGGACCAAGGTGGGGCTTGGGGTGGTGGTGACGGTGATCGTTCTGGCGTCCGCCTCGGGCTGAGGGAAGTTTGAAGTAGGGGAAAAATACCTTCGCCCTCGTGGGTGCCCCCTCGGGATCCCGAGGGTACACCAGAACGTCACCCCGGCGAACGCCGGGGTCCATGGTCGAGCATGCAACTACTCACACGAAGACACGAAGGAATCGGAGCCCAGAGATCCGACGTCACCCATGACGCCTTCCATGCCGCGGGCCCGGGGCATCGGCAGGAGGGGGGCCCTTCCACCCCCCCCAACAACAAATGCCGATCCCGGCGCGCAAGGCTCTCTGTGGTGCCCTTCCCCCAACCCGCGTTGAACCCCGGTGGACGCGGAGGAATCGGGGTGGCGAGCGTACACCAGAACGTCATCCCGGCGGAGGCTGGGACGTGTGAAGTGGGACGCTGTCCCTACCACCCGACCGCCTGTCGCCTACCCCCTATTACCCCCTATTGCCCATTGCCTCTACCACCTGCAAAGCCACACGGCCGGGAGGTTGCCCCCTCGGCCGTGTGGTACTCACTCTACCGCGCATGGCGGTCAGTTCAACGGGCAACCCTGTTCATTCAGGTTGGCGAAGATGTCCTTCTGCGTCTCGTAGTCGCCACCCGGGAATACGGTATTGAAGGCATTGACCACCTCGGCTGCGGTCTGGCCGTAGCTGACCCCGGAGGAGGCAGCATTGAGCAGCGCCGCCACCGTGTGCCGACCGAGCGCCTTCAGGCCGCCCCCACCCTGCTTGAGCACGGCGAGGAGGGTCATGCCCGGGAAGGCGTTCTCAAAGTGAGCCGAGAACAGGTCGGTGGGATTGATCCCGGCGGGCCAGGAGTCAAAGTGCTGGCTCTGCTTCCAGTACCCCGGAGTGCATCCCTCGCCACCCGGAGGAGGCGGCAACGGCTCGTTGACGAAGGTGGCCGTCACCCCCCGAAGTCCGCCACCCGTACTTCCCGAAACGCGGTCCACAAGGGTGGGGCCCGCCTGAGTGCTCGAGGTGACCACGGGAGCGTCCTCGGTCCCGGTGATCACATCGATGTCCACCCGGTTCAGGGCAAATCCAGCAGGAACGACTTCGGTGACCGAGACGTCGGCTCCCTTCCCGCCGAACTGGGCGATGACACGACACTCGCCGTCGGTGAGGTTGATCGATCCGTTCGTCACCTGGTTGTTGAAGTTGTCGGTGACCGTGAAGCTGAAGCTCGCCGCCGATCCAACCTTGCAGACCTCGAACTCTTCGAAGGCGGCGACGCCATCTCCCTTGAGGTTGACGACGGTGAAGGAGGGCACCGGGTTGGTCGGGGTGTTCTCGACCAGGTCGGCAGACTGGCAGGCGGCAAGGCCTGTGGCGAGTGCCAATGAGGAAAGAGTGGTCCAGCGCATGGCGTGCTCCTGAGCAAGGTGGGTTCCGTGTCCGACACCCGGCAACTCGACCGTCTCTTCTGTTCCTGGCAGAGACTCGAAGTTTTGCGAGCCGGCCTCACGACCGGGGAGCCCTGGAGCGGGTACAAGGCTCGGTGTCGCAAGCGACGGACCACGGGGGAAGTTCATCGGCGGAGTGAGTAAGCTTCTTCAAGACAAGTACTTGGTCCAGACACTCGACCGGCCCGGACCGGGTTTTGTCGTATGGATGACACAGGACATTATGTGGTGTTGCACACCCGCCACGCACCGATGTCACAAGGGCCGACCCCCTCCCCCGGGGCCGACCCCTGTCCCACCCATCTCTCACCGCAACGCCAGGTCAGTTGGGCAGCAGCACCGTGTCGATCACATGGATGACTCCGTTCGACGCCATCACATCAGCCGACACCACCGTGGCGGAGCCGACCCTGACCTTGCCGTTCACGACCGAAATGGAAACGTCCTTCCCATTCACCGTCTTCGCGCTGGTCAGATTCACCACTGCGGACGCCGGAACTGCTCCCGACACCACGTGGTAGGTCAGGATGGCGGTGAGCTTCGCCTTGTCCTTCAGCAGGGCCTCCACCGTTCCGGCCGGAAGCTTGGCAAAGGCCTCGTCGGTCGGAGCAAAGACCGTGAACGGACCCTTCCCCTTGAGCGTCTCGACCAGCCCGGCGGCCTGGAGTGCGGCGGCGAGGGTCTTGAAGCTCCCCGCAGCAACAGCCGTTTCCACGATGTCCTTGGCGTCGTTGTGCGCGGTGTGAGACTGGGCAGCTACGCTGGACGGGAGCGTGAGCGCCGCGGACAAAGCCATGATTCCAAACAACTTGTACATTTTCAGATCTCCTGTGCGGAGTGGGGGTTGATCTCCCGTATATTGGGAGAGGGAACAGCCGACTGCATTGCGTCCATATACCGTCCAACTATTATAAGCATACGTCCATGTTTTGTCAATAGATAGCGCACGAGTACCTTGACATTACATGGACAGACTGTAGCTTGGTGGGAATGGACCGTTCATCGGCAAGTGCCGCCCGTCACCCCATGAGGGTGGTGATCCAGCGCACCGGTCTCAGCCCCGATGTCCTCCGGGCCTGGGAGCGGAGATATGACGCGATTCAGCCAGACCGATCTGGCGGCGGCCAGCGCCTCTACTCCGACGCCGACATCGAGCGTCTCGAACTCCTGAAGCGGGTCACGGCGGGGGGCCACAACATCAGTCAGGTCGCCTCGCTTCCCGTGGAGGAGTTGCGGGCACTCATCCAGCAGGAGGCGCTCCCCCCGGCGGGGCAGGCGTCGGATGCCGAGTCGGAGCGGCTCCGCAGCGACCTGCGGCACGCGTGGGAGGCCGTGGAGCGCTTCGCGATGGGTGACCTGGAGGCCACCCTGCGCCGGGCGGCGATGCGGGTGCATTTGAGCAGCCTGATCGAGGATCTCATCGCTCCGCTGCTGGCCCGGGTCGGGGAACGGTGGCATGCCGGGACACTGAGCACGGCCCATGAGCACGCGGCCACCGCCGCGATTCGCAGCGTGTTGGGGTGGGTCCATGAGGCCGCTGTGTCCCGCAACGGAGCACCCCTGGCCGTGGTGGCCACCCCACAGGGACAGCGGCACGAGATCGGCGCCATGCTCTCCGCCGCCGTGGCGGCGAGCGAGGGGTGGCGTCTCCTCTATCTCGGCGCGGATCTCCCCGCAGCGGACATCGCGCGGGCGGCCCTGACCGTCGGGGCCCGGGCCGTTGTTCTCAGCATCGTCTATCCGGATGATGACCCTCAGCTCGTCCCGGAACTCTCCCGGCTGCGGCACCTCCTCCCCGAGACCGTGTCACTCCTCGTGGGGGGTGCTGCGGCAGATTCCTGTGCCCCGCAACTTCTCGCCGCCGGAGCCGAGGTGCTCCCGTCGCTCCCCGCCCTCCGCCTGCGTCTGGGGGCGCTGGCCTGACCGGGGCGTCACTCCGCTGGAAGTTCGAAGTGTGAAGTGTGAAATAGGGGCGAAATGCTTTCGCCCTCGGGGGTGCCCCCTCGGGATCCCGTGGGTACACCAGAACGTCACCCCGGCGGACGCCGGGGTCCATGGTCGAGCATGCAAGGACTCACACGAAGACACGAAGACACGAAGGAGGTCGGGATCCCGAGCGTACCTCGGGGCGTCATCCCGAGTGAAACGAGGGATCTGAGGAGGTCGGCGGAGAACGGGCCGTTCGCGAAGGGCCCCTACAACCCGTCGTCCGGGCCGTGATGTTCGTGGAACTGCCTCACACGAAGACACGAAGACACGAAGAAAGGTGGAGCCCAGAGATCGGACGTCACCCCGGAGAGGATTCACGCGAAGACGCGAAGACGTGAACAACATCGGGATACCGAGCGCACATCGGAGCGTCATCCCGAGTGAAACGAGGGATCTGAGGAGGCACCCGGTGTACTTCCAGTCGTTCGGGCCGTGATGTAGGCGGAACTGCCTCACACGAAGACACGAAGACACGAAGGGGAAGTGTGAAGTAGGGGCGAAATACTTTCACCCTCGCGGGAACCCCTCTGGATTCCGGATGTCCTTGGAACGTTACCAACAAGAGGACTCACGCGAAGACGCGAAGACGCGAAGGCAATCGGGAGACCGAGCGTACATCGGAGCGTCATCCCGAGTGACGAGGGATCTGAGGAGGTTGCCGGTGTACTTCCCGTCGTCCGGATCTTGATGTTCATGGAACTGCCTCAACGCGAAGGCACAGGGACACAAATTGGACGGCTCCCGCGACGCGTTCCGAGTCGCTGCCGCCAGGCATCAGCAAGAGGGGGGCCCTTCCACCCCCCAACAAGAATCCGGATCGCGGCGCGCCAGGCGTGGTGCGTCGGAAATCACGCGGAGACCCTCTGCGACATCCGTGTTCTCCCTGGTGCCCCTCCCCCAACCCACGTTGAACCACGGAGGGCGCGGAGGACACGGAGGGTTGCTGGCTCCCGCGACACTCCTTCGCGCCTTCGCGTCTTCGCGTGAGACTTCACACTTCACACACTTCCTTCACACTTCGAACTTCAAAACCTCAAACTTCCCCCAATGTCTCACAGTTGACATTCTCATGGTCCGGCCCAAACTGGCGGTCATGGGTGGTGGCCGTATATTCGCCTCCCCTTGATCGAGTCCGGGGACACCATACACCGGGAGGAAGTCATCATGCGCAACTGCCTGACTGTTTCTTGTCGTTCCGCGCTGGTCGTGATCGCCGGCATCACACTGGCGTCACCGGCGCTCAGGGCCCAGGGGGCTCCCCCACCCCCCACCATTCTCGAGATCCTGACCGAGAGCATCAAACCGGGGCACAGCGCGGCCCACCTCCGCACCGAGGCGGGGTGGCCCCGGGCCTTTGCCCGGGCCAACGTGGCGATTCACTGGCTGGGGATGGTGCAGGACACCGGGCCGGGCGAGGCGTGGTATGTGAGCGGCTATCCCTCGCTTGCCGCGCTGGAGGAGGCAGGCAAGGCCATCGAGACCGCGCCCGGCCTCGGGGACGAGCTCGACCAGCTCTGGACCGCTGATGGGGAACATGTCGAAGGAACCTCGCGGATCCTGGCCCGGTATCGCCCCGAGCTGAGCAATCACACGGGTGTCGTCATTCCCACCATGCGGTACTTCCAGATCATCACCTTCCGGGTGCGCCCCGGCAAGGAAGCCACCTTTGCCGATGCCGCCACCTCGTACCTCGATGTGGTAAAGAAGGCCGGGGTGCAGGCCCAGGCCCCGTGGGCCACGTATGAGGTCGTCGCGGGAATGCCCGGGCCCACCTTCATGGTCTGGGTCCCCTTCAAGAGCATGGCGGACATGGACACGACAGCTCCCGTCTCCGCAGCGGTTGCCAAGGCCATGACCGAGGAGGTGGCGAAGAAGTTTTCCGGCCTGGCCTCGGAGGGCTACATCAACGTGACCACGCACTTCATGCGGTTCAATCCGCGCCTGAGCCACCTCGCGGCGGATTTTGTGGCCGCCGACCCCGACTTCTGGGGGAAGAGCACGCCGTAAGAAGTCTGAAGTTCGAAGTGTGTAGGGGCGAAATACCTTTCGCCCACGCGAAGCACCTTCGCCCGCGTGGGCAACCCCTGCGCCCCATGCAGGTGGCAGAACGTCACCCCGGCGAACCTTGTCCCCGCGAAAGCGGGGAGCCGGGGTCCATGGCCGAGCATGCAAATGACTCACGCGAAGACGCGAAGACGCGAAGGGAATCGGAGCCCCTTACGCCATCGGGAGCGTCACCCCGGCGAACGCCGGGGTCCATGGCCGAGTATGCAGGGACTCACACGAAGACACGAAGACACGAAGAAACGTGCTGATTGCCTGCCCATGACACACACCAGGAACAACATCAACGCAAGGGTGCAATGGTGCAGGGACGCAAAAAAGGACGGGTCCCACGACACATTCCCCGTTGCGGCCCAAGGCACCGGAAGGAGAGGGGCCCTTCCACCCCCCAACAACAAGTCCCAATCGCGGCGCGCCAGGCGTGGTGCGTCGGACATCACACGGAGACCCTCTGCGACCTCCGTGTTCTCCGTGGTGCCCCTCCGTTCCCTTCGCGTCTTCGCGTGAGCCCTCTTCTTCGAACTTCCAGACCTATTCGCCCACACGGCTGGCATGCCACGCGCGCAGCACCTCCGACTCCCGCTCCGCCGTCACCGCGTTGCCGAGCTTCTGCTGCCGCTCCGCGGGCCGGGAGTGGTGGAATATGAGGGTGTCGCTCGCGGTCTCCGCCAGGGTGCGGAAGGTGAGCCCCGCCGCCACTTCGCGGGTCAGATCGAAGCGCGCAAACCCCGCATTGCGACGCACCGATGGCTGCCACACCGGCAACTCCCGATAGGGCCTCAACCCGTGCTCCACCAGAAACTCGCGCGG
The DNA here is from genome assembly GCA_039794085.1 of Gemmatimonadales bacterium. Classification (GTDB taxonomy): domain Bacteria; phylum Gemmatimonadota; class Gemmatimonadetes; order Gemmatimonadales; family GWC2-71-9; genus OFTM291. The sequence continues at coordinate 41,931 of JBDIWC010000019.1, read as the reverse complement.
CACCCAGGTCCAGGTGAGCGGCGCCGACGTCACCGCGGCGATTCCGTACAGAAACTCGGCCATCGAGCGGCCGTTCTGGGGACCGATCCCCATGAAGGTACCGAAGGTCCGGGCCTCGCAGAGCCGCACCACCCATTCACAGAGATCGCGCACGTCGATGATCTGGATCCGGTCGTTCTCCGGATCGCCGGGGGCCAGTATCTCCCCGCCCCGCTCGATGCGCACCGGCCAGTAGGTGAAGCGATCGGTGTCATCTCCGGGGCCGACGATGAGTCCCGGCCTCACGATCGTCGCCCGGTTCCCGAAGATCAGCCGGGCCTGCTTTTCCGCCTCGGCCTTGGCGAGTCCATAGCTCCGGGTCTGTCCCGGTTGCCAGTTGGCCGATTCCGGCGTGATGACCGGTGCGTCCACCGTGGCGGGCACCATGCTCAGGTCACTGAAAACGGACCTGGTGGAGATGAAGAGATACTGGCTCACGGAATCGCGGAGCAGGGTCGCGGCGTCGCGGACCCATTCGGGCGCCCGGCCGCCGGACGCCGAGTTGTCGATGACGGCGTCCCAGGTCCGGCCGCGGAGGGCCGAGAGTTGGTTTGCGTCACGGTCTCCGGTGAGCTCCTCGACACCGGGGAACATTCCGGGATGGCTCCCCCGGTTGAAGATGGTGACCTCGTGGCCCCGTTCCACGGCGTAGCGCACCTGATGGGGACCGATGAAGCCGGTGCCCCCCAGGATGAGCAACCGGATCCTGCGCGGCGCCGATCCTGCTGTGGCAGAGAGAGGGCGCGGTCCCGGGGCGGCCACGGCGGCGGACGGACGGAGGCCGAGGCCGAGAGTGCCACCCGCGGCGGCGGCGAGACGGAGGAAGTCCCTGCGGTTGGTGCTCATGGGTGCCTCGGGGAAGTTTGAAGTTCGAAGTTTGAAGTTCGAAATGAAGTGTAATCGCTCACGTGGAGGAGCGGAGGGGCTCGGGGTCACGAGCGTACAGCAGAGCGTCACCCCGGCGCACGCCGGGGTCCATGGTCGAGCATGCAGGGACTCACACGAAGGCACGAAGACACGAAGACACGAAGGAATCGGAGCCTGACATCCGACGTCACCCCTGAGAGGACTCACGCGAAGACGCGAAGACGCGAAGACGCGAAGCATGACGGAGGCAATCGGGATCCCGAGCGTACCTTGGAACGTCACCCCGGCGCACGCCGGGGCCATGGCCGAGTATGCAGGGACTCACACGAAGACACGAAGGCACGAAGGCACGTGCTGATTGCCTGCCCATGACACACACCAGGAACAACCTCAACGCAAGGGCGCAAGGACGCAAATTGGACGGCTCCCGCGACGCGTTCCGAGTCGCTGCCGCCAGGCATCCGCAGGCGGGAAGTTCGAAGTTGGAAGTGTGAAGGAGGAAGTCGGGATCCAAGTGTACGTCGGAGCATCATTCCCTCAAACTTCACACTTCGAACTTCACACTTCCAGTCCGCGTCTCCGCGTGAGCCCTTCAAATCTCGAACTTCCTGTGAGGGGTAGCCCCGAGAACCGGACGACGGGAAGTACACCCTCACCGTTCTCAGATCCCTCGTTTCACTCGGGATGACGCTCCGATGGCGGTTGGGCCCCACCCTCCGCGCCTCCGCGTCTTCGCGTGAGCGCTTTTTTCTCACCCTTCAACCGTCCTCCCGACGGGAAGTACACCCGCGCCGTTCTCAGATCCCTCGCTTCGCTCGGGATGACCCCGATGACGGACTGGGTCCCGACGAAGGGCGGCCCACGGGTCGCCCCTACGGGTTCACCATCACCCGTCCGTCCACGGCCAACACCCCGTCGGTATACGCCAGCAGCGGGTTCACGTCGAGTTCCGCGATCTCCGGGAAGTCCCACGCCAACTGCCCGATCCGGCGCACCGCGTCCTCCAGCGCCTCGAAATCGACCGGCGGATCGCCGCGGATGCCGGTGAGGAGGCGGATCGAGCGGATCCCGTGCACCATGCTCCTCGCCTCCACCCCATCCACCGGCGCGAGACGAAACACCACGTCTCCCAGCGCCTCCACCAGGGTGCCGCCCAGGCCGAACATGACGAGCGGGCCGAAGGATCCCTCCCGCGTCACCCCCACGATCATCTCGCGCCCCCCCCCCTTGGCCGCCATCTGCTGCACCATCACGCCGTCCAGCCGAGCCTCGGGCAGGGCCCGGGTGACGGCGGCGTACATCGTCTCGAATCCTTCCCGCACCTGGGGACCGAGGAGGCCGAGCCGGACGCCGCCCACGTCTGTCTTGTGGACGATGTCGGGGGAGAGGATCTTGAGCGCCACCGGCCCACCCAGCTCCTCGGCGATCGCCGCCGCCTCGTCAGCCGAACGCGCGATGCCCCGCCTGATGGTCGCGACACCGTAGGCATCGAGCAGGTCGAACACCGCGTCCTCCGGGAGCTTGGTGACGCCGGGGTTCTCGCTGTGGTGCCGGTCGAGAATGGTGCGGGCGCGCTCCCGGTCCACCACGAGCGGCGGCTCCTCGGTCCGGGGCCGGTCCCTCCACTCCCGCCAGCGGCAGAGCGCCGCGAGGCCCCGGGCCGCCGATTCGGGAAAGATGAACGCCGGAAGCCCCGCCTCGTGCAGCTCGGCGCGGCCCGCCGGGAGACCCTCCAATCCCATCAGCACCGGCAGCACCGGTTTGTCGGGGTGGGCCAGGGCCACCTCGGCGATCACCCGGGTCGTCTCCTTCTGCTGGGCGCGGAGCGGCGGGATGTAGATCGGGACCACGGCGTCGACCCCGGGGTCGTTCAGGAGGGCGTGCATCGCCACGCGGTACCCCGCCGGTGTCGCCGAGGCGATCATGTCGAGCGGATTCCTTACCGAGGCCTCGGCGGGAAAGAGGGGCCGGATCGCCTCCACCGTCTCCGGCGACAGCTCCACCATGTCGAGGCCGTGGGTCTCGAGCGCATCGGCGGCGAGGATGCCGGGGCCTCCGGCATTGGTCACCACCGCCACCCGGCGCCCCCGGGGGCGGCGGGTTCCGGCAAAGACCATCGCCAGGTCGAACAGTTCCTCCACCGTTCCGGCTCGCAGGACGCCGGCCTGGTTGAGCAGCGCATCGACCGCCGTGTCACTCGCGGCGAGGGCCCCGGTGTGGCTCGACGCGGCGCGTGCCCCGGAGCGGGAGCGGCCCGACTTCACCACGATGATCGGCTTGGTGCGGGAGACGCGGGAGGCGATTTCCAGGAATTTGCGGGGGTTCCCGAAGTTCTCCACGTACATGAGGATGGTGTCGACTCCGGGATCATTTTCCCAGGCGAGGAGGAGGTCGTTGCCGCTCACGTCGGCCTTGTTCCCCATCGACACGAACTGGGAGATGCCGATGCCGTATTCGCGGGCGTAGTCGAGGACACTCAGGCCCATGGCGCCCGACTGGCTCATGAAGGCGGCGCGTCCGAACGGTGGCATCGACGGGGCAAAGGTCGCGTTCATGGAGACGGTGGGGTCCACATTCAAGACGCCCATGCAGTTGGGGCCTATCATACGGATCCCGCGGCTCCGGACGAACTCGGTCAGCACCCGTTCCCGTTCGATCCCGTCGTCGCCGACCTCGCGGAACCCCGCCGAGATGATCACGAGCCCGCCGACGCCGAGTGCCGCGCACTGTTCGACGACGGGCTGGACATGTTGTTTGGGGACGATGACGACCGCGAGATCGACCGGGCCGGGGAGGTCCCGGACAGACGGGAAGGCGGGGACCGAGCAGATCGAGCCGGCGTCGGGGTTCACCGGGTAGAGGGCGCCGGCGAAGCCGCAGCGGATCAGACTGGCGACGGTTTCGTGGCCGATGGTCCCGGGGCGGCGGGAGGCGCCGATGACGGCAATGGATCGGGGGCGGAGGATTCTGTTGAGCATGGCGTCAATGATACACGGGGCCGGTTGGCGGGGCGTGTAGGGGCGCACGGCGTGCGCCCGGTCAGGGGATTACCGGATCATTCAGGGGCCTCATTCACGCTGGAGGAAGGTGAACTGGCTCATGGTGCGGACAGCTCCTCGGCGAGTCCGATGAGTGAGATCGCCTCCGCGCCTTCGCCGAGCGGGAAGCGCTCGACCCCGCCGTAGACCACCAGGCGCCGCTCCGGACGAACCACGTCGCAGGCCAGGTGGAAGCCTCGCTCGAGCTTCGGCGCGAGGCCGCGCTTGACTTCGATAGCCCAGGGCTTGCGGTGGCCCGGCAGTTTCAGCAGCAGATCGATCTCGGCGCCGGTCGAGGTGCGGAAAAAGTACGATTCGGTGCTGGTCGGTGCGGCGGCGATCAGCGACTCGATGGCCAGGCCCTCCCAGCTTCCGCCGGCGACAGGGTGCCCCAGCAGGGCCTCCGTGTCGCCGAGCCCGAGCAGCGCGTGCGCCAGCCCGCTGTCGCGCACGTAGACCTTGGGTGACTTGACCAGCCGTTTCTTGACATTTCCGTGCCACGGCGCGAGGCGGCGCACCAGCAGCAAATCGACGAGCAGGTCGAGATAGGCCGCGACCGTCTTGCCGTCCACCGCGAGCGCGCGGGCGAGAGCTGCGGCGTTGAGCAGGCCCCCTTGCTGGTGCGCGAGCATCGTCCAGAAGCGACGCAAGGTCTCGGCCGGGATACGCGGCCCGAGCTGCGGGATGTCGCGCTCGAGGTAGGTGCGGATGAAGTCGGTGCGCCAGCGCAGGCTGGCCGCATCCGAGGCAGCCAGGAGGCTTTCGGGGAATCCGCCCCGGAGCCAGAGCGCGTCGAGACGTTCAGGGCCCACCTCGCCGGCGTCGAGTGGGGAGAGCTCCAGGTAGCGAATGCGTCCCGCGAGCGACTCGCTCGATTGCTTGAGCAGGTCCATCGACGCCGAGCCGAGGACCAGAAAGCGGCCCGTGCCACTCCCGCGCCGCCTGCCGGCGTCGATGAGCCCACGCAGGCTTTGGAAGACCTGCGGTGCACGATGGATCTCGTCGAGGATGACGAGCTTGTCCTCGTGCTGCGACAGGTAGAGTTCCGGCTCCGCGAGCTTGGCCCGGTCGGCCTCGGATTCGAGATCGAGATAGATCGCTGGCCGCCCCCTGGCCACCGCGAGCGCCAGCGTGGTCTTTCCCGCCTGACGGGGTCCCAGGAGTGCCACGGCCGGGACTTCGGCCAGGGCGGAGGTGACGTCGGGGAGGAGGCGGCGAGGGATCATCTGTGCAATTATGGAGTACTGTTCCAGAATTGCAAGGATGACGGTCCAGGCCGGCGAGGTATGGTGGCCAGTTCGTGCCGGTTGTCGCTCAATGGTTATCGGCGAGCCACTTTGACGCTCACATTATGACGAATAGTGAGCGACAACATGTTTTGACTGGATCCTGTGATCATCAAAGGACCTCCCGTCCTTCTGCGATGTTCAGCAACGCGGGGAAGGCGAGCACTGCGGCTCGGCGGCCGCGGCCGGATCTCAGATCCCTCAGCACATCGTGCTTACGCAACACCCCCAGGAAACGCCGAGCCGTTGGGGCGGGGATTCCGGCATCTTGAATGAAGTCCGGGGCACTGAAGATCGGCCGGGCGAAGATCCAGTCCAGGGCTCGTACCGCGTACTGAGATCGGGTCATTTCCGGCAGCCGGTGCTTCAGTTCGTCGTGCAACTTCAGGATGGCCTGCGTCCGGGCGAGGTTCTCCTCGGCCTGGACCTTCACCGCCTCGATGAAGAAACCGCACCACCCGGTCCAATCATCGTCGCGGGAGACGGCCAGGAGGCGCTCGTAGTACTCGTCGCGCCGTGCCTCGAGCCAGCCGCTGATATAGAACATTGGCCGACGGATCAACCCGTGCTGCCACAGGAAGAGTGGCACGAACATCCGCCCCAGGCGGCCGTTTCCGTCCAGAAAGGGATGCAATGCTTCGAACTCGGCGTGGAGGATCGCGAGTTGCACCAAACGGTCCGGCGCGTTCTCATGAGCGTATCGCTCCCAAACACTCATCGCATCGGGCAGACGTTCGGCACCGATCGGAACGAACCGCGCCTGTTCGACGGTGCACCCTGCAGGCCCAATCCAGTTGGGGGTGCGCCGGTACTCCCCGGGCGCCTTGTTCTGGCCGCGCACGCCCTGGAGTAACACGCGATGCATGTCTCGAATCACGCGCTGGGAGAGCGGCAGTTCCACTAGCAACCGCTCAGCCTCCTGCATGGCCGCGCGATAGTTGAGCACCTCGTGAATGTCGTCGCGCCGCTCGGGCGTCGCCGATTTCTGTCCGGCCTCAAACTCCAGCACCTCACCCATCGTGGCCTGGGTGCCCTCGATGCGCGAAGAAAGCACCGCTTCCTGCGTGGTCAGGGGGGCAAGCAGGACCGCGGGGTTCGGCACGGCGGCCAGCATGCCATCATAGCGAGCCACGGCTGCCGCTGCGGGGCCCAGGAGCGGGATCAGGCGGGGCCAGTCGAGTGTTGCCGGCGGAAAGTGCCCGGCGTGATATGCAACCGCGCTCATCAGGCCCCCTCCTGAGTAAAAATGAGCCGAAAGAAGCCGTTGCGAATGCCGGTGAGGCCACAGAGGATCAGGCTGGCGCCGGTTTCGTGGCCGATGGTCCCGGGGCGGCGGTGAACATGCTCAAATATGGGCTTCCGTTATTTTAGCTTAGCCGTGCAGCGTAAATCAATGGGACGCTTTGATTCAGCTTCCGGTAGCACGGTGCACCTGGCTCATGGGCGCGATCCCACCAGCAGGTTCTCGCGATCCAGGCTGCGGCCCATCCGGAAACCCTCTGGGCCCCACACCTGCCGGACATTTGTGAATAATTTCACAAACTGTCGCAGGCGACGTGGTGGCGGTCCGGACCGGCGCCCAGTCCTCCTCGGCGACTTCCTGGATCACGACATGGCTGGCACGGTTGTCAAGCATCGATCACCTCGCCCAACCGCCCGCCGAGAGCCGGTTATTGTATTCTTCATGCGATAATGCCTCGATGAACTCCAGGGAGCCGTTGGCGTCCCTGCATATGAGCCGGTGTCTCCGACCTATCGGGACCGAGACGATCTCGCGTTGCCCCATCGTCCCGAGGCGTTTGCCCCTGAAATCCATGTATGGTCTACCGTCCCGCAGCGCAGCAATCACGCCGAGCGTCTTCTCTGCGACATCCGCGGGGAGATGGTCGAGTGGAATCGGGGATGACGACAGCAGACTCTGGCGTTCACTCCTGGCCTGAGCGATCAGTCCCCTCCGTTGATGCGCCGGGCCACCCGGTCGGCATCGGTGAACAGAGTCCCGAACTCCTCGTTGAAGCTCCGGAGGATGTTGCTCAGGTGATCCAGTTCGGGCTCCGGCCGCGTCCTTTCACCGTTTGAGGCAGCGTTCAACCTCCTCAAGGGTCCGGTTCGCACCGCCATGGTGAATCACTGCGTGGCAGTTCGGGCATACTGGACAAAGATCTGTCTGGGGATCCACCTGCCGGAGGTCGGTCTGACCGGCCAGCGGAGCAAGGTGATGAACGTGAATCAGGCCTGTGAACTGGAGGCCGTACACCTCGCCAAATTCGATGCCGCACACCGTACAGGCCGTGCCATGCATCTCGATGCACGCCTGGCGCGCCTCAGCACTGCGCTCGGCCCGGTTCACGGTGACCGTCCTTCGGTTTCCCTCGGGATACGAGGCCGGGACTTCTTCCGGTAACATCGACGATTCATCCGTGATCTTGCTCCGAGTGACCCGGAAGCCCAGGGACTGGAGTTTGCGGACGGCGCTCGCTTCGCCGCCCTTGAAATCCACGGCGGTCAGAGGTGTCCCCATTTGATACCCCATGGCAGCGCCAATGATTGCCTTCGAATCGTACTGCTTCCCCTCGTGCAGGAGGTACCACCACTTGGCGCGTCCGAAGCCGTACCGCTCGAGGAACGCGTCCCGCCCAACAGCGTCGTACTCGACGATCGCCTTGAGGACGGCTGCCCTGTCCGTCAGCGGGGAAAGTCCGGCCATCGGGGTTGCCTTTCGTCGCAGTGTTCAGTGTTCCCGTTCCCGTCCACATACCCGTACTTGTACTCGACTCGGCCCCTCCTCCCGCTGGCATCTTCTGGCGGGGTCTGGCTCTGGTTCGGACCTCTTGTGCCTTTTGTGCCTCTTGTGGCCCTTTCCCGCCAACCTGGCAACCCGGGCCCAATCGCCTCGCTCCGAACTCCAATGACACGAGGGCGTGAACACCCCGGAATTGGCCCCACCGGACAACATGGAAGATATCGAAAAGGTGTGACACCGGGCCGCTGGCCCGAGGTGTCCCCGACGGGGACGGACGGACACGGTGCGGAGCGAGGCCTTGCCCCGGGAAGGGGAACATGGATGCACAGGATGAACAGGATTGGAGGTGCCTCACCGTGGGCCAGCACCTAGTCGTGGGCCAGGCGCGCGGTGGGGGTGTGTTCTCCCGGGCGTTCTGGACGGACGCATCCGCGGGGACCTGGGGAGCAACTGTCGTCGCGAATGCGCCGAGCGACACAGTCGGGCATCGGTGAACAGGGTCCCGAACGACGCCGGTGAGCAACGCTGTCAAAACGTCCGCTCCATTGGCTGGCTGTGGTGCGTCCTACTCGTCAGGCAGAGGCCGCGAGCTTTGACGCCTGACCATCGATGGCTCGAATCGCTTCCTGGATTGATCCCACCTCCGCTTCCTCAAAATATGCCTCACCGCACTGCGAGCATACCCACGCAGGGACAGCGTCCAGGAGTAGATGATATCCTTTTCGGTCAACATGGAACGGCGCAACGCTTCGCACCATTTCGCCATGGCAGAGAATACATTTCATCTCGAGTTCCTCGTTTTCCAGTCCTTTTCCCATTCGTGAGCTGAAGGGACATACGCCGTAATGATCGCCAGAAACTCATCTTTCGGGGAGCAGACGATATGAAGAGGGCGTCCGTTCTCACCTATCCCCAGAATGAGACAGCTCTGACCTCGCAGATCATCCGGGTAGTCCTCGATTACTTCTCCATTCTCCACGACCGCGTTTCGCACCTCAGCAGTGGAGATCAGTCTCTCCGGCTTGGCCATCTGTCGGACAGCGTGAGGCAGGAAAAGGATCCGCCGGGCGGCGGCCTTTCGCACGCGTTCGAGAATCGCCGCAAAGGGTTTGTCTGGCATTGCTTGTCACGCCTGTACCTTTAAAAAGCAACGTAATTTCCAAATTGCTCCCGGGGGCTCAATCCTGTCGCAGATCTCCAAGCACCCCACGCTCGTCAGCGGTCCATGATCCTGTAGAAGCAACCAGACATACGGTACCGGATCCCATCACCCGGTGAGATCCCCAGAACACTAGCACTTGCAGCCCCATCCCGTAACCCTCTGCTGCCCGGACACCTGCGGCACTTTGTGAAGGATTCAGCTCTCTTCCTCCAGGTCCGAATTCGCGGGAGCCTCCGAACCGCCCGCCGAGGCCCCGCCCTACGCGGCATTCGTGATCGCAGACACCATGTCACCCACAAGCCGCTTGAACGACTCGTTCTCCACGAACGGCCTGGTCCAGGGTGTCCTCCTTCCGGACGAGCTGCCTCACCGTGGGCCACCGCCTGGTCGTGCGCCAGGCGCGCGGTGTGGGGCGTGTTCTCCCGGGCGTTCTGGTAGGCGGCATCCGCGGGGACCTGGGGAGCACTGTCGTCCCGAATGCGCCGGGCCACCCGGTCGGCATCCGGTGGGGCGAGACCTTGGCTCCTCGGCCTCGGGACCGGGGCACCAGCCGAGGTCGGAGCGGATCCAGGATCCCATCGAGCTACACCGAGAGGCGGCCATCGACCTCGAGGGGCAGGTCGATGACGCTATCCCCCCTCTGTCACGCCGTCCCGGCCTTGGAGCCGCGCCACCGAAGATCGAGGCGCCGGTGATTGGCGGCACAATCCCGCAGGTACAGGTTGATCAAGGTCTGGTACGGAATGTCCGACTCCTCGGCCAATCCCTTGAAGTATTCGACCGTGGCGGTATCCAATCGGATCGTCACGGGCTTCTTCAGGAGCTTGGCGTAGGGGTTCGGGCGTCCCTTCGAAAAATCGTAGTGGTCTCTCATGACGGTCCACCTTCCTCATAATGGCGGCGCTCAAGTCGGTCCGCCTTCCGGGCAGAAATGATCCGGATGACCAGATCCGCGGCACGGTAGCAGTGAACGACGACCAGGAGTCGGCTGGTGGCACTCACCCCCAGGAGCACGAAGCGGTCCTCGCTGGCCGAATGGTCAGGATCATCGATCAGGACGCCGTGTTCATCAGTGAACACGGTCTGCGCCTCGCTGAACGAGACCCCATGCTTCCGCAGGTTGTCTGCCGCCTTGCGCGGATCCCACTCAAACCGAAGCTCACTCATTCCTTAACATACGTACACAATATGTACAATGCAAGACACCTCCCCCCCCCCGGGCCGTTCTCCACGAACTGCCTGGTCCAGGGTGTCCTCTTTCAGGAGGAGATGCCTCACCATGGGCCCGCTCCTGGTCGTGGGCCAGGCGCGCGTTGGGGGTGTGTTCTCCCGGACGTTCCGGTCGGTCGCAGACTACCGCGACCTGGGGGGCCATGTCGTCCCGGATGCGCCGGGGCGCCCCGGTCGGCATCGGTGGAGAGGGTCCCGAAGTCCTTGGTGAACGTCCCAAGGCTCGGGGCACAGAGGTGAGTCCCTACGCGTTCATCAGCTGCTTTGCTCGCTATCCAGCGCGTGAGCCGATCTCCTCAAGGTTCACGCGTGGCAGAGATGCAACCTGAGCCGCGTGCTCGATAGTCATGCTCACGAGATTGCCGTCCTTGTCGAGGTCGACATAGACATTCTCGGAGATCTCCCTGGTTTCGTCGACCGGCTGTTCCGAAAACTCCAAGAGCGCCGTGTCGGTGTCTGTGAAGTATTTGACGTTCATGGCTTGAACCCTCGGTCGAAAAATGCATTGTGGACCGTTTCGCGATCAGCGAGCAACACCACCCGGAGATATCGTTGCTCCGGCTCGATGAACACCCACCGCCGAACGCGGCCATCCGATTGGACCTGTTCGGTGTACGGAGCACGGATCGCCAACTCGATCCACGCTTCCAGAATTCGTGCCCGGTCGGGGCGGAGGCGCGTGTACCGAAAATACTCCGTGGCCTTCAAGTTACTCTGGTTCCCGGTCCGCCGACGCATCCCAAGCCTGGGCGAGGCCCCGCTCCACCTTGGCCACAAAGACAAGACGTTCGATCGCATCCTCAATCGTCGCGTTGGGCGGGAGGCCGTCAACAGCGTCGAGGATTCTCTGTTTGAGGGGAGCAGTACCGGTCATGGTCGCCTCACAGGCAAGGGACGATATGTGAAATAAGGTGGATCGAGGGCGGCCGGGCAACTCGGCCGCTCCCGTTCTGCAACCCTCCCGACTCCGGCTGGGCCAGGCGCGCTGTCTTGGGGGGGGCGTGTTCTCCCGGGCGTTCCGGTCGGCCGCAGACTACCTCGACCTGGGGCGCGATGTCGTCCCAAATGCGCCGGGCCACCCGGTCGGCACCGGCGTCCGGGGTCCCGAACAGTCCGCTCAACCGCAGCGCCCGCTGCGGCGCGGCGGCGGCGGATTGCTACTCGCCACCGGGATTCCGGCCCTGCGCCCTTCTCCAGTCATCGGTGAGCATGCCGGAGAACCCCCAGTCCTCCTCGGCGATCTCCTGGATCACGACGTGCGTGTGTTCCGGCTTCTTGCCGAGCACCCGGACCAGTGAATCGGTGATGTCCTGGACGAGTTCGGCCTTTTGCGCCCGGGTGGCGCCCCTGGTGATCTGCACGTTGACGTATGGCATGTGATCCTGGTCACGTTGTGGTGAGACCTGCTGTGGTCGCTGTGACACCTGACTTCTCAATGAGGCTCTTCAGGCTTTGGCATGGGTCCATGTTGAGCCCGGAGCGCCTCCCCTCACCCCCCGGAAGAAACCACGGATGACACTGATGACGCGGTGTGAACTCTGCCCAAGCTGGTCCTGAGTCCAGTCGGTGTGGGGGCGCGGCTCAGTGTCATCGGCGTCATCTGTGGTTCCACCCCCTCCCGACAGCGAGCGACCCTCCGCGGGATCTCGTGCTTCTTGTGCCTTTTGTGCCTCTTGTGGCCATTCCCCCGCCCGCCTGGCCACCGGAGCCCCTCACCTCACTCCGACATCCAACCCCAGGAAGGCGTGAAGAGATCCGAGAAATGGCGGGTTGAAGTTCCCCCCACCCACACGAAACCCGGATGAGGCCTCAATGATTTGCCGGGGGCTGTCCATGTCGAGCGCCTCTAAGCCCGCGGCGAGGGAACCCGAGAATCCAAAAAGGTCTCGGCAATGGGCTCACTCATCGCCTGGACCTCCCCGGAGGTATCTGCGGGCCTCAGGACGGACCGTCAGGTACACGCGACAGACGACACTCGCCTCAACTGGCGATCGGCGTCAGGCGATAGACTCTGTCGGCAAGGCGGGATGCCCGGCGCACGTCTCCCGAAAGGAGTGCGCGCCGAACCTCGTCCAGTTTCGTCGCGTCCGCCACCGACATGGTCGGGGACCAGTCGCCCGCATCCTCACGGAGTTCAACGGCAACCTCGGCGATGAGGTCACCCTCTCGCACGAGCTTCGTCATCGACTTGATGCTCACGCTAACCTCCTTCGAAACGTCTCGTCCCACCTCCCCGGGTCCGGCCGATACGCCGTGATCAGGACCCCCGGCGAATCCTTCCCTGCAGGAATACCCCACACGACATGGATCGGCAACCCACTCGAATCGCGTTGAAGCACCAGGACGCACGGGCCTTTCGGGTAGGTGGGGTAGTCCTCCACAACGAGGGCGTCCGGCAGGCCTGCGATCACATCCTCAACAAGGATGTTGCACCCGCCACGGGCGAAAGAGATGCCGCCCCTGCTTCATGCATCACACAGCCAGTGGACCCCGGCGTGCGCCGGGGTGACGGCCATCGTAGGCGGTAGGCGATGGGCGGCAGGCGGTAGGGACCCATCCCCTCCACCTGTCCCGATCCCTCTCCTCAATCACGTGCCTGACTTCAGGGGTGACGCTCCGAGGGAGGTCCGTCTCCCTTCAAACTTCAAACTTCGAACTTCACACTTCCGTTCGCGTCTTCGCGTGAGTCATCCTCGCGAAAGTATTTCGCCCCTACGTCACCCGGCCAATGGACCCCGGCGTCCGCCGGGGTGACGCTCCGAGAGAGGCCGAGGCCCCGCTTGCCTTCGCGACTTCGCGTCTTCGCGTGAGTCATTGCACCCACCACCGGCGAAAGAGATGCCGCCCCTGCATCATGCATCACCCGGCCAGTGGACCCCGGCGTGCGCCGGGGTGACGCTCCGATAGAGGTCCGTCTCCCTTCAAACTTCGAACTTCGAACTTCGAACTTCACACTTCCGCCTTCCCCACCGCCACCGCCACCTGTGCCGCCACCCGCGCATTCTGTTTCAGCAGCGCCAGGTTGGCGGTGACGCTGCGTCCCCCGGTCTGATCCGCCACCCGCCGGAGCAGCCACGGCGTCACCCCCTTCCCGGTGATCCCCTCCCGGTCCGCGGCAAGGACGGCGGCGGTGATCACCGTCTCCATCTCCTCCCGTTCCATCGCCTCCGCCTCGGGGCAGGGGACGCACAGCACCATGCCGGTGCCGAGCTCCATCTCCCGCAGGTGACGGAACAGGGCCGCCGCCTGGTCCGGCGAGTCCACCCGCGCCTCGAGAGGAATCCCGGAATCCCGGCACCAGAAGGCGGGAAACCGGTCGGTGCCGTACCCCACGACCGGAATCCCCCACGTCTCCAGCCATTCCAGCGTGGCCGGCAGATCGAGAATCGCCTTGGCGCCGGAACAGACCACGAGAACCGGGGTACGGGCGAGTTCGGGCAGGTCGGCGGAGACGTCGGTGTGATGTCCCCGGTGCACTCCGCCGATCCCCCCGGTGCCCATGACCTCGATCCCGGCGAGGCGGGCCGCCAGCATCGTGGCCGCCACCGTCGTGGCACCGGACGCCCCCCGGGCCAGGGCCACCGGAAGGTCCCGCCGGCTGACCTTCGGAATCGACCGCCCCTCGGTGGCGAGCCAGGTGAGGTCGTCCTCCGCGAGTCCGATCCGAAGCACCCCCTCCCGCAGCGCGATGGTCGCGGGGATGGCACCGGCGTCCCGCACCTCCGACTCGAGCGCCCGCGCGAGCGACAGATTGTCGGGCCACGGCAACCCATGGGCAATCACCGTCGACTCGAGAGCCACGACCGCCTGGCCGGTGGCCATCGCCTCCCGGACTTCCCACGAAATCACAAGAAATTCTGGTTTCACGGCGCCGGAGAAGTTTGAAGTGTGAAGTTGGAAGTTTGAAAAGGTTTGATATTATGACGGGTGAGGGTGATATATGACGAATGAAGGTGAAGTATGCCTGGTGGGGACGGAAGAGAGAAGGGTGGGGGAGGGCATGGTCATTATCTTCCGGAGAACGCCGAACTTCACCCTTCAAACTTCAAACTTCCAACTTCGAACTTCCATGCCCACCCTGGCTCGGCTCTGGTCCCGGCTCCACCCCCTTCCCGGAGGAACCTGGCTCTTCAGCCGGATCCTCGGATGGATGGTCCCCTACACCGGAACCATCGGCGCCCATGTGCGCGAACTGGAGCCGGGGCGGGTGCGGGTCACCCTGCGGGATCGCCGAAAGGTGCGCAATCACCTCGACTCGATCCACGCCGTGGCTCTGGTCAACCTGGGAGAGGTGACAAGCGGGCTCGCCATGCTGACGATCCTCCCGTCGGGAATCAAGAGCATCGTGACCGGACTCACCATCGAGTACGAGAAGAAGGCCCGGGGGACGCTCACGGCCACCAGCACCGTCGCCCTCCCGCCGGCGATCACCGAGGAGACCGCGGTGGACGTGACCGCGGAGATCCGGAACGCCGAGGAGGAGATCGTGGCCCGGATCGTGGTCACCTGGAGACTCCGTCCCGCATGACCGGATTCGACGAGCGTTTCCTCGACCATGTCGGCGTCGAATTGCCGGTCATCGGGGGAGCCATGTATCCCTGCAGCAACCCGGAGCTGGTGGCCGCCGTGAGCGAGGCGGGAGGGATCGGCATCGTCCAGCCGATTTCCCTGACCTACGTGCATGGGTGGGAGTATCGGGAGGGGCTCCGCCACATCCGGTCCCTCACGGCCAGGCCCATGGGACTCAACGCCCTCATCGAACAATCCTCCCGCCAGTATCACGAGCGGATGGTGCGCTGGGTGTCGGTCGCCCTGGAGGAGGGGGTCCGGTTCTTCGTCACCTCGCTGGGGAACCCCCGGTGGGTGGTGGACCTGGTGACGCCACACGGGGGGATCGTCTATCACGATGTCACCGAGCGGAAGTGGGCGCTCAAGGGCCGCGACGCCGGAGTTCACGGCCTCATCGGCGTCAACCGGCGCGCGGGGGGACACGCCGGCCCGCTGTCTCCCCAACAGCTGTTTGACACCCTGCACGATCTTGGCCTCCCGCTCATCTGTGCCGGCGGCGTCAGCACTCCGGACGAGCTGGTGGCGGCACTCCGCCTCGGATACGCCGGGGTCCAGATGGGGACCCGCTTCATCGCCACTCCCGAGTGCCGGGCCAGCGAGGTCTACAAGCAGGCCATCGTGAAGGCGGGCGAGAGCGACATCGTCCTGACGGAGCGCATCACGGGGGTGCCGGTGTCGGTGATCCGGACCCCCTGGATCGAACGGATGGGATTGACCGCGGGCCCTCTGGCCCGGTGGATGCTGCGCGGCCGGAGACGGAAGCGGTGGATGCGCACCCTGTATGCCCTGCGGTCGCTCTGGCAGTTGAAGCGCGCCTCGCTCGACGAGTCCGGCACCCGGGACTACTGGCAGGCCGGCAAGAGCGTGGCCGGCATCGACGCCGTGGAGCCGGTGCCTGCCATTCTGGACCGGTTTCGGCAGGCCTTCCGGAATCTCTGATCCCTTGACGGCACCCTCACCGGCCGTCATTCCGCGCACACGGGAATCCATCGTCGGTTCCTCCGATGATGGGAACCACGAAATACACGAAACGCGCGAACAGAAGCGGCTCCCTCCGTTCGTGCCTATCGTGCCCTTTCGTGGTTGAATCCTCTTCCTGCCACCCTCCGGCCCAGTACGGGCCGTTCGTGAACGGCCCCTGCGCCATGCTCCAGCCCAGTACGGGCCGTTCGTGAACGGCCCCTGCGCCATGCTCCAGCCCTGTACGGGCCGTTCGCGAACGGCCCGTACGATGGCGTCACATTTCACCCAGCGGCGGCCTACAGGCCGCCGGTGATGGTTTCCGGCCGTCGCCAACAGTGTTGTTGCCGTTTTGCGTCCGATCTTGTGTGTGAAGGACCAGGAATCTCTGATCCCTCGACGGGACCGCTACCGACCGTCATTCCCGCGCACGCGGGAATCCATTGTCGGCTCTTCCGGGTTTTCCGTGGATCGTCCTGATGGGAACCACGAAAGACGTGCCTTTTCGTGGTTGAATCCTCTTCCTGCCACCCTCCAGCCCTGTACGGGCCGTTCGTGAACGGCCCCTGCGCCATGCTCCAGCCCTGTACGGGCCGTTCGCGAACGGCCCGTACGATGGCGTCACATTTCACCCAGCGGCGGCCTACAGGCCGCCGGTGATGGTTTCCGGCCGTCGGCACCAGTATTGTTGCCGTTTTGCGTCCGATCTTGTGTGAGGGACTAAGTTTCGTCACGACAATCGACGCATGGCTGACTTCACCCGGATCCAGGAGATCTCCCCACGCCCACCGTGACCCGCTGGTTTCTGCGCGCCGGCATCGTGGCGCTCCTCGCGGCCCTCCTTCTTCTCCTCGCCGAGGGGGTGGGGCTCGGGCAGGAATTCCCCTACGTGGCCCGCTCCGCCCCTGTCTCCCTCCATCTCCTGGTGATGGGGTGGCTCACCCAACTGATCTTCGGCGTCTCGTTCTGGATGTTTCCGCGGCACCCCACCCGTCCTCCGAGAGGTCCCGAGGCCCTGGCCTGGACGGCGCTCGTCCTGCTCAACGCCGGGCTCCTCCTGCGGGTCGTGGCCGAGCCCTCGGCGCCGGGACCGGTCGCCACCCCCGCGCTTATCGTCTCCGCCATCCTGCAGGCCATGTCTGTGCTCTCGTGGAGTGTCCTCATCTGGCCCCGGATCCGGCTTCGCTGATGCCGGCCGCCAGCATCCGGCTCATCCGCACCGCCATCCTTCACCTCGGCCTCGGCGTCCTCCTCGGTGCCCTGATGCTTGCCACCCGCGGAGGGGTCCTGGGGCCCGAGGTGTTCGCCCTGCTCCCTCTGCACCGCGAGATGCTCCTCTTCGGATGGCTGGTCCAGCTCGCCCTGGGTGTGGCGTGGTGGATGTTCCCCAAGTTCCCGAAGGGGCAGGCCCGCGGGTTCGACCTCCTGCCCCAGGCGGGTTGGGTGCTCCTGAACACGGGCATCGTGCTGGCCGGTCTCGGTGCCGTGACCTCGCTCGGCCTCACTCCTCCGGGGAGGATTCTGGAGGTTCTGGGGATCGGGCTCGTGGTGGGCGGGCTGGTGCCGCGGATCAAGCCGTTCGGAGGGTAGAGCCCTCACCCCCGGCCCCTCTCCCGCAGGGCGGGAGAGGGGGGATCGGGACTCCGTAATGACGGCCTTTCCTCTGCAGCCCACCGCCTGCCGGCTGTCTCCTAACCCGGCAAAGCCGGAACCACATTGGGTGTCTTCCGGCTCGGCATGGGTTCACGTTCAGCTGGAGCGCCCCTCCCTACTTCCGGACAGCCAACCACAAAAAGCACAAAAAGAACAAAACCGCCACCCCGAGCGTCCACGCGCCACACCGCGCCCCCGGAAGCAGACCGCGGATGACACAGATGACTCAGAGGAGTCCTCCCCAGACCGGTCCCGCGTCGAGTCGGCGGGGGGGGGCTCCGTGTCATCTGCGTCATCGGTGGTTCCGCCCCTTTCGCGACGCGGGTTCTCGGGCGTCGCCCAGGAAATTGTTGCCGTTTTGTGTTCAATTTTGTCCGTAAGGGACTATAGCCATCCTCACCCATGGGCAGTGCTCAGTTCAGTTCAGTGTTCAGTGTTCAGACCCCTTCCCACACCCCGATGGCCAAGAATCGGGACGTAGGACATAGGACATTAGGAGGAGGGGAAGAATGACTGGGGTGCTCGCCGGGATGGAGCCCGGCGCTCCCAGGGTACCCCACCGCCACCTACCGCCACCTACCGCCTACCGTCTACCCTGCCTGAAACCCGCAGCCGGACCCTGCCGTAGGGGAAAAAGGAATTACATTAACCGGATCCCCTTTCCGGACCGACCCGATGCCATCAAGAGCGCCCGATCCCAGCCGCCAGAGCCGTCGCGAGCGTCAGATCATGGATGCCATTTACCACCTGGGCGAGGCGGGGGCCCTGGACGTGGCCCACCACCTCGACGACGAGGCGGGGTACCACTCCATCCGGGTCACCCTCGGCATTCTGGAGCGGAAGGGGTTTCTGAAGCACCGGATGGACGGGAACCGGAACATCTACTACCCGGTGGTCTCCCGGGATTCCGCCAGCCGGAAGGCGGTGCGCCACCTTCTGGGGACCTTCTTCTCGGGATCCCCATCCCAGGCTTTCGTGGCCCTGCTGGACGCCTCCGGGGACCAGTTGACTCGGGCCGAGCTCCGCCGCATTGCCGATGCCATCGAGGACGCCCGCAAGGAAGGAAGGTAGCAGATGCTTCTGGTGCTCCTGTTCGTGAAGGCCACCCTCATCGTGGCCCTGGCCTCATTCAGCGCGTGGCTCTTCCGGAGGCACTCGGCCTCGGTTCGCTACGCGGTGCTGGCCGCCGCGATCGGGGCCCTCCTCGTCATTCCCTTCGTCACCTGGTCGCTCCCCGAATGGACGGTATCAGCTCCGGTCACCCGTGCTGCTCCCTCCTCTTCTGCGAGCGCCGCCGGTGTCGCCGTTGTCGCGTCTCCATCGCTTGACCCCGCAATACTCGAGACGATCCGGGCCCTCTCTCCTCTCGGCGCAACGGCTCCCCGAGCCCAGCTTCTCGCCGCCGAGCCGGGCACCAGCGTGGGGGATCGCCCCTGGCACCTGCGAGCCGAGGTCCGGTTCGGCATCACGGTGGCGTGGGGAGGAGGCGCTCTCCTCCTCCTGTTCCATCTCGGACTCGGGCTCACGCGCCTGGCCGCGTTGACGCGTCAGTCGCAGCCGGCCGATGGCCGGTTGCGCGCCATGGCTCTCCGGGTCGCCTCCGAATCGGGGCTCAAGCGCACTCTCCAGGTGCACCTGACGCCCGGGCTCCCGGTCCCCATCACCTGGGGGGTGATGCGACCGGTGATCCTGCTGCCCGCCGAGTCGGACCGGTGGTCCGAGTCCCGCCTGCGGGGAGTGCTGCTCCATGAAATTGCGCATGTGGTCCGGTGGGACTGGGTGGCTCACCTGCTGGCGGAAGTGACGCGCGCGTTGTACTGGCCCAACCCCGCGGTGTGGCACCTCGCCCGCCGGGCAGGCCTGGCCCAGGAGGAGGCGTGCGACAACATGGTCCTGCGCCACGGGTACCGTGGATCGACGTATGCGACCGATCTCATCGACATCGCACGGGCCGCCGTGGCGGGGTCGGGGTCTCTTCTTCCAGGCGGGGGCGTCCCCTTCACGGAACCCTCCTCGCTTCGCCGTCGAATTGCCGCGATCCTCTCTCCTGTGCTCCCCCGCGACGGACTCCGGCCGCGTCCCGCCGTGATCCTGCTGGCCACGACCGCGGCCATCGGCCTTCCCGTGGCCTCATTTCAGGCCCCCGGGTGGGGCAAGTTCGCCGCCTTCGAATTGTCCCTGGTGGACCAGGCGGTGCAGGGGGAAAGAACCGCGAGGCTTGCCGCGATCCGAGGCATCGGGGCCGCCGGGTTCGGGCTCGGTCTTCCCGTTCTCGTCCAGGCCGTCACGGATGACGATCCGGGCGTGCGGGTCGGCGCCGCGGAGGCGCTGGCCCGGGTGCGCGGAGGTCGGATCTTCCAGGGAATCGTTGCCTCCCTGGGGCATTCGGATGCGGAGGTGCGGGCGGGAGCCCTGCGGGTGGTCCGGACCATGATGCATGGCAACCTCACACCGAGTCGCACGCACGCGCTGGTCGAGGTTCTCGCCACCCGGGCGGCACTCGACCCCCATCCGGCGGTTCGCGGCCTCGCCCTCCGGTCCCTCGCGGGTCTCTGCGATCTCTCGGCCCGCAACGCCATCCTGGGTGGCCTGGAGGATGGGAATCCGGATGTGCGGGCGGAGGCCCGGGAAGCGGCCCGCCGTTCGCAGCACTTCGACACGCGGTTGCTCCGCGCCGTCGCCCTGAAGGAGCACTCCGAGAGTGCACCTGTCGCCTGACCTTCCACGGAGTCGCGGTCCCATGACCTCTTCTGCATCCTGGCGTCCTGTTCTGTGCCCTGTAGTGAAAAAATATTTTCGTTCGGTGACCTTGCTCCTCGTCGGCACGGTTGCCCTCGGCCCTCTCCACCCCGTGGAGGGCCAGGAGGCGATTCCGGCCGCGGCCACCATCTCCAGCGTCTCCACCTCCAGCCGGTCGGAACACACCATCTCCCTCATCCCTCCCGGTACGATCCGGATCGACGGGGTCCTGGACGAACCGGCCTGGCAGGAGGCCACCCGGTTCGAGCTTCCCTGGGAGGTGGACCCCGGCAATAATATCCCCGCCACCGTTCCCACCACCTGCTACACAACGTACGACGCCCGCCACCTCTATTTCGCCTGTCACGCCCGGGACGGATCCCCCGACGGGATCCGGGCGTGGTTCACCGACCGCGACCAGATCGGCAATCACGACCGGATTCTTCTCGGGATCGACCCGTTCAACGATTCGCGCCGAGGGTTTCTCTTTGCCATCTCCGCACTCGGGGTGCAGCTCGACGCGGTGTGGCAGCAGGAGTCGGCGGACGTGACCTGGGACGCGATCTGGAATTCGGCGGGGCGGATCGTGGACGACGGGTACATCGTGGAGGGTGCCGTGCCCTTCAAGTCGCTGCGGTTTCCCGCGGGGGCCGGAACCCAGTCCTGGGGAGTCTGGTTCGAGCGCCGGCGGCCCCGGAGCAACAACGAGCGCTACATGTCGATGCCCTGGGACCGGGACAACGCCTGCCTGATCTGTCAGTCGGCCCTGTTGCATGGGTTCCAGGGAATCGCACCGGGACGCAATCTGGAAATCGCTCCCACGTTCACGGGAACCCGGACCGATGTCCGCGCCGGCGAGGGAGGATCCCTGGACGCGGGACCCCTCGACCGGGAGTTCGGCCTCGACGCCCGGATCGGCATCACGCCGGCCCTCACGGTCAATGCCGCCGTGAACCCCGACTTTTCCCAGGTCGAGGCCGATGTGGCCCAGCTCAACGTGAACCAGCGGTTCGCCCTCTTCTTCCCGGAACGGCGTCCGTTCTTCCTTGAGGGGGCGGATCTCTTTCAGACCCCGATCCAGGCGGTGTTCACCCGCACGATCGCGAGCCCCGAGTTCGGCACCAAGGTCTCGGGCAAGAGCGGGTCGAGTGCCTACGGGTTGCTCGTGGCGAAGGATCGCGAAACCAACCTCATCTTTCCCGGACCCCAGGGATCCTCGGGCACGACCCTCGATCAGGCGGCCACGACCATGATCGGGCGGTACCGCCGGGACATCGGGACCTCCTCCACCGCGGGTGTGCTCTATACCGGCCGGGAGGGAGACGGGTACCACAACCGCGTGGTCGGGGCGGACCTGCTGGCCCGGCCCCGGGGATGGCTCACGGCGCAGTTGCAGATGCTTCGCTCCTCGACGGCCTATCCCGACGGGGTCGGTGCCGGCCAGAACACCGCGAATGCCTTCGCGGGAACGGCCCTGCGGGGACGGATCGATGCCGTGGCCCGGACTTGGCAGGTCCGGAGCACCTTCGGCCAGCAGTCCCCCGGCTTCCGCGCCGATGCGGGGTTCGTCCCCGATGTCGGGAAGCGAGACGTGAGTGTCTGGGGAGGACCGACCTTCTGGGGCAACGATCAGTCGTGGTTCACCGTGATCAGCGCCCGCGCCGGTGCCTGGCACAACGAGGAGTGGAACGGCGATCTGCTCGTCGAGGGAGTGTGGGCCTCGGCGAGTTACAACGGCCCCGGACAATCCAATGTTTACATCAACCCGAATGTGTGGCACGAACGGTTCCAGGGGGTCGAGTACGACATCACCCGTACCTGGTTCGGAGGCTCCATCCGCCCCACCGGCACCTTCGGACTCGGGGTCGATGGCAACGCCGGAGGCGCCATCGATTTCACCAACAACCAGCCCGCCCGGACCCTGCAACTGGAGCCGTGGCTCGACGTCCGCCTCGGACGGCATCTCGAGACCCGGCTCTCCCATGTCTACCAGCGCCTCCGCCGCGGCGGGAACCCGATCTTCACCGCCAACCTCTCCCAGGCGCGCATCGTGTACAGCGCGAACACCCGCGCCCTGGCCCGAATCATCGTGCAGTACCAGCAGGTGGACCGGAACCCCGATCGGTTCCTCAATCCCGTGAACCGGACCGACCAGTCACTCTTCACCTCGCTCCTCCTGAGCTACAAGGTGAATCCCCTCACCGTGGTTTTTCTCGGCTACGGCGACAACTGGTCGGGCGAAACCACCGTGGATCGCCGATCCTCCCCCCTCGAGCGCACCGACCGGACGTTCTTCGTGAAGCTGGGTTACGCGTGGAGACCCTAAGAGCAGGGAATAGGGAGTAGGGAATAGGGAGTAGGGAATAGGGAGTAGGGAAAACACCGAGGGCGTCATCCCGAGCAAAGCGAGGGATCTGTGAACTCCGCGGGCGTACTTCCCGCCGTCCGGGCATCGATCCCGGTCGCTGGTACCACCGATGCGGTGGACGCCGCCGACAGGAAGTGCATCAACCCGCCTTCACAGATCCCTCGGGCTGCACCCTCGGGATGACTCCGAGAAACGCAGCCCTCCTTCGAACTTCAAACTTCACACTTCGAACTTCCTAGTATCGGTACTGCTCCGGCTTGTACGGTCCCTGCACCGGCACGCCGATGTAGCTCGCCTGGCCCGGGGTCAGCTCGGTCAAGCGCACGTTGAGCTTCTCCAGGTGCAGCCGCGCCACCTTTTCGTCCAGGTGCTTCGGGAGGACGTAGACCTTCTTCTCATACTGATCGTTGTTCCGGTGCAGCTCGATCTGGGCCATCACCTGGTTGGTGAAGCTTGCCGACATCACGAAGCTCGGGTGACCGGTGGCGCAGCCGAGGTTGAGCAGGCGCCCGTCGGCGAGGATGAGCACCCCATGGCCGTCGGGAAAGACCCATTCGTCGTACTGCGGCCGGATGTTCACCTTCCTGATCCCGGGGATCTTCTTGAGCCCCGCCATGTCGATCTCGTTGTCGAAGTGGCCGATGTTCCCGACGATCGCCTTGTCCTTCATCCGCGCCATGTGATCGGCCGTGATGATGTCCCGGTTGCCGGTTGCCGTGATGAATATGTCCGCCGAGGCGACGACGTCGTCCACCGTGACCACCTGGTACCCTTCCATCGACGCCTGCAGCGCGCAGATCGGGTCGATCTCGGTCACCACCACGCGGGCCCCCTGGCCGCGGAGCGCCTGGGCGCACCCCTTCCCGACCTCACCAAAGCCGCAGATCACCGCGAGCTTGCCGGCCAGCATCACATCGGTGGCGCGGTTCAGTCCGTCCACCACCGAATGGCGGCAGCCGTAGATGTTGTCGAACTTGCTCTTGGTCACCGAGTCGTTGACGTTGATGGCCGGAAAGAGCAGGGTGCCATCCCGCATCATCTCATAGAGCCGGTGCACGCCCGTGGTGGTTTCCTCGGAGACGCCCCGCAGCCCCGCGGCCACCCGGCTCCACCGGGTCGGATCCTCCTTCAGCGTGGAACGGATCAGGTCGAGAATCACCCCCCACTCCTCCGGATCCTCGGCGGGGTTGAAGGCGGGAATGGCACCGGCCCGCTCGAACTCCGCGCCCTTGTGCACCAGGAGGGTGGCGTCGCCGCCATCATCGAGGAGGAGGTTGGGGCCGCCGCCATCGGGCCAGCGGAGCGCCTGATCGGTGCACCACCAGTACTCCTCCAGGGTCTCCCCCTTCCAGGCGAAGACCGGGGTGCCGCGCGGCGCGTCCACCGTACCCTCCCGGCCCACCACCACCGCGGCCGCGGCGGAATCCTGGGTCGAGTAGATGTTGCAGGAGACCCACCGCACGTCGGCGCCGAGATCGACCAGCGTCTCGATGAGCACCGCCGTCTGCACCGTCATGTGGAGCGAACCCATGATCCTGGCACCGGCGAGCGGGTTCTGCCCCGCATATTCCGACCGGAGTGCCATGAGGCCGGGCATCTCGTGCTCGGCGAGGCGGATCTCCTCCCTGCCGAGTGCCGCCTGGGAGAGGTCGGCGACCTTGAAGGGGGGAAGGCCCGCTTCGCGGGAGAGGTCGAAGGGGTGGGTCATGGTGTCGGTACGCACAGGTCTGTCCTTTGGAAATGGTATGTCACGTTGATCACTGATCGGAAGTTCCACAAGTCGCCGGGGAGATCCTGATTCCCGTCGCCAGCATCAGCCCCGGTCCCAGGGCGCTCGGAATCGGTGGGAGCGGGCTCCACCCGATGCGGTGCAATCCCGCGGTGGCCATCCAGCCGCGCACGTCGGTTTCGGAAAAGCCCTGCCAGAGATGCCCCATCGTCTGGCGATACTCGGCACGATCGTGGGGCGCGAGATCGAGCACGACCAGCCGCCCGCCCGGAGCGAGAGCCCGCGCCGTCTCCGCGATCACTGCAGATGGTTCCACGGCATAGGGAAGCACCAGGCTCAGGACTCCCAGGTCGAGGGTGCCATCCGGAATCGGGAGCGATTCCAGTTGTCCGGCCCGCAGCTCCACATTGGGGAGGCCGGCTGTCCGGGTTCGGGCGGCGGAGAGCATCGCCTCCGCTTCGTCCACCGCGATGACTCGCGCCACATGGGGCGCCACCAGTGCCGCAAGCTGACCGGTGCCGCACCCCAGGTCTCCCACTACCCATTCGGAATCGAGGAGACCCGCCAGGGCCAGCAACTCGAGCCGCTGGCCGAAGAGCTCCTCGCGGAGTCGATCCCACTGGCCCGCCCGGGTTTCGAAGAACTCTCGCGAGCGGCGGTGCCGTTCGGCCAGGACCATGCTCACGCGATCGGCATCGCTTCGGCGGAGGGGGCTCTCCTCGACCGCCGTCTGCACCACCTGCCAGAGGCTCGCCGTGTCGGGGGGGAAGCGGTCGACCGGCGCATGGTAGAGGTGGCTCGTCCCCTCGCTTCGGACCTCCACCAGCCCCTCCTCGGCGAGTACCCGGAGGTGACGGCTCACGGTCGATTGGGGAAGCTGAACGACGGCCTGGAGTTCCGACACGCTCAGCTCGTGACCGGCCAGGATCGACGTGATCCGGCAGCGGACCGGGTCGGCGAGGGCGGTCATCTGGTCGAGGAGGGCGGTGGCCATACCATCAATATATCTGCATGAACGGATGAAGTCAATCATTTCTTCCCGTGCGGCCAAACCAGATGGGGAGAAGTCGCCCACGAGATTCGCCACGGACCCCTGCGGGGTCCCCGCGATGACGGCACGGCGCTCATGGCCTTCGCGCCTTCGCGTCTTCGCGTGATACCCCCACACATGGACCCCGGCGTGCGCCGGGGTGACGCTCCGGAGGCGACGCGGGCCTTCATGCCGATGCCCCGCCGGGACAGGACTCCGGTCGGAAGGCCAGCCATCCCGGAGCCCAGCGAACGGTCGCTCACAAGATCGGCACGGACCCCTGCGGGGGTCCTCGCGATGACGGTCCGGTGGCGCGGTGCCACTGCAAGGGGTCACCATACTACGCTTCAAAGTGAAACCATTGGAAGGCGCCACTCGTACACGACGATATCATGCTCACCGTACTCCTGGGTCTCGCCCTGGTGATGCAGGATCCGGACTCCACCCGGCCCCTTCCTCCCGACGCATACCTCGATTCCACAGCCGCCCGCATCGTCGCCAATGTGCGAATGGCCCAGGCGCGGAATCGCCTGGTCACCTCCTACACCGCCACCGTCAAACAGCGCATCGGGGTGGGACTCCGGGCGTTGTCGCGCGACCGGATGCTCTACCGCCGAGAGGTCGTGGCTCGGATCGCATGGCGGCGGGACAGCGCGAGCACCCTGACCTATGTCGGTGCCCGGGAAGGTGTTCCCATCGCGACCCGGGGAGATCAGGTTCCCGACGACCTCCGAAGCGACGCGTCCGATCTGGTGATCAACCCCGCCGAGGAGTACCTGCGGCTCATCGGCGGAGACGACGAGGACGGGTTCGTGTATCCGCTCCGGGCCGGCGGAGAGGCCGATTATCGCTATGCAGCCGGGGACACGACGGTCATCGCCCTCCCCTCCGGCCAGCAGGTGCGCCTGGCCTCACTGCGCGTTACCCCTCGCCGATCTGACTGGCGATTGGTGTCCGGCACCTTCTGGTTCGACATGGAGACGTGGGGACTGGTGCAGGCCGTTTTCCGGCCGGCGCGCCCGTTCGAGTTTCAGCGCGACGTGAGTGAGGACGACCGGGATGGTGTCCCCGGGTTCATCAACCCGGTCGGTGAGTTGAAGTTCGTCACCATCGAGTATGCCCTGTACGAGAATCGCTGGTGGATGCCCCGGTACATGGCGATCGACATGACGGGATCGATGGGGAAGTGGCTCGGCATGCCGGTTCGGGTCGAACGAGTCTACGAGGACTACGAGCTCCAGGGAGGCGACCCTCCACCGCCGGACGCCACCTTCAGGCCTGCGGGTACGATCCGTCGGCGGACCGACTCCACCACCATCGCTCTTCGCGCCACCCGTCGCGCCTGTCTGGACACCGCCTCGACCCGGGAGGTGAGGGCCGAGTGCCGTCGGATCGGCCGGCAGCAGAACCTGGTGGTGGAACTCCCCGCCGACCCGGCCGGTCTCCTCACCCATCCCGAGCTCGGGCCCCCCATCCTCGACATCGGGGACCTCATCACCGAAGAGGAGATCCGCGGCCTGGAGGGTGCGATCCGCAGCATTCCCAGCGCCCCCTGGACCCCCCGGGTGACCCTGCCCTCGAAAGGCCCCGCTTCCCTGATCCTGCGTCACGCACGGTATAACCGGATCGAGGCGCTCTCGCTTGGCGCGGCCGGCGGCGTCACCTTCGGGCCCCTGGAGGTGTCGGGACTCGCCCGGCTCGGCGTGGCCGATCGGGTCCCGAACGGGGAAGTGACGGTGGCCCGCACCGATCGCAGCACCCGGGTGTCCGGATCGGCCTATCGCCGCCTGGCCGCCGCCAACCCCGAGGTGCTTCCGTTCGGCCCCTTCAACACGGCGTTCGCCGCCCTGGCCCACCGGGATGATGGCGAGTACTACCGCATCACCGGGGGGGAGCTCCGCTTCCAGGACCTCACGTCGGGATGGTGGGAGGGCCGGCTCTTTGCCCAGCGGGAGCGGGCCGCCACGGTGGAGACCGACGCGAGTTTCGCGGATCTGTTCGGCTCCGACCGCACTTTCCGGCCCAACATCGCGGCGGAGCGGGGTGCGCAGTACGGGGCCGAGCTCACTCTGCGCGGCGTGGCTGCGGTGTCCCCCACGGTGACACTGGGAGGCGAACTCGCGACCGACGGCGCGATCGGGACATTCGAGTACGGCAGGGCATCGGCGACGACTCGGCTCTTCCTCACCCCGGCGGGTCCGCTTGCCGGGGCCCTCACGCTCGCGGCGGGCACGTCGACGGGGTCGGTTCCGATTCAACACGCCTTCTATCTCGGCGGGGCGAGCACGCTTCGGGGGTACGCCGGGGCGGTCACCTCGGGCAACGCCTACTGGCGGAGCCGGCTCGAAATCGGCAACCGGTTCCCCGGCGTGCGGGTGATCGCCTTCAGTGACGCCGGGTGGGCCGGCGACCGCGGCGACTTTGCCGGGGGACGCGCCCTGATCGGCGCGGGTGTGGGCGTGAGCGTTCTCGATGGGTTGTTCCGGATCGACCTGGCGCGGGGGCTCCGGTCGCCGAAGGGGTGGCGGCTGGAGCTCTATGTGGATGGCTTGTTGTAGGCGATAGTCGATAGGCGATAGGGGCTGTCAGGGAATAGGGAGTCGGGAATAGGGAGTTGGGAGTCGGGAATAGGGAGTTGGGAGTCGGGCATAGGAGAGCTTGTGGGGTCCCGCAATTCGGAGTCATCCCGAGCGAAGCGAGGGATCTGAGAACTCCGCGGGCGTACTTCCCGTCGTCGCGGATCCCTTCACGTTGTGCACCGACAACAGATTCAACGCAAGGGCGCAAGAACGCAGGGAGTGCCTTCGCGCCTTCGCGTGACACCCCTACACATGGACCCCGGCGTGCGCCGGGGTGACGCTCTGGAGACTGCCCCCGCGTGCTTCGTGCCTTCGTACCTTTGTGTGAGTCCCCTACGCGTGTCCGTACGATCCAGGAACCACCACGCGGACCGACACCCTCCGCGCCTCCGCACCTCCGCGTGAGACTCCCCACAAGAACCATCGCGCCCTTCGCGCCTTCGCGTGACACCCCCACACATGGACCCCGGCGTGCGCCGGGGTGACGCTCCGGAGACTGCCCCCGCGTGCTTCGTGCTTTCGTGGCTTCGTGTGAGTCCCCTACGCGTGTCCGTGCGATCCAGGAACCACCACGCGGACCGACACCCTCCGCGCCTCCGCGTCTCCGCGTGAGACTCCCCACAAGAACCTTCGCGCCCTTCGCGTCTTCGCGTGAACCTTCGAACTTCACACTTCGAACTTCGAACTTCTATTTCGTCCACACCACCACCGCACAACCATTGTCCATCACTTCCGGCGAAAACTCGTTGGGCATCTCCATCGGATTCCGGTAGATCTCCAGCGCCTTGATCCGGGCCCGGCGCAGCTTCATCTCGAAGAAATCGTCGTCGGGGTCGGGGTAGGCAATCCCGTTCAGCAGAATGATCACCGCCGGATACGGTTTCCCATGCTGGCTAGCCAGGGGATCCTTGGCGCAGGTCAGACGGGTTCGGGTGGTCACCTGCCGCCCGGGACCACCGAGGATGACTGGTCGGCGCAGGATACCAGACCGCATGAGAATTTCCCGCAGGTGGATCTCCGGCGGGAAGGTGTCGAGCGCCTCCGGCGTGTAGAACGAGTTGGGCGGCGAAAAGATCGCATTCTTCATCCGGCGCTCAAAGGTGGAGAGCCCCGGCCGGCCGATGACCTCAATCTCCTCCAGCGCCACCAGCCGGGCGTCGAGCACCGCCTCGACCGAGAGCGTGTCCCCCGCGAAGAACCGTACTGCCACTATCAGTGGGTCGAAGCCGAGCCGCCGGACCAGCAGGGTATCGAGCCCGGAAGGGATGTTTCGGAGCGTGACCCGGCCGGTGGCCCCACTCGTCCCCCGCATCCCCGCGCGACGGAGGATGACATCCGCGAGGGGCACCGGTGCCTCGGCGGTGTCCACCACCTGGACCACCAGGGTAGCGGTGGGGTCCCGGCCTGCCTGGGCCTCGGCAACCGTCCACGGCCAAGCGCAGGCGCACGCAAGTAGCAGCACCATTCTCGGACCACACCGACCCTCCAGCCAGCGGAACATACAGGGATCCCCCTCGCAGTGATACCGGAAGGGACGCCTCACCCACACTTTCCTGCACTGATCACCCCGATAACGTCATCTCCCTGACACGGGGCCCTTCGGGAAGTGTGAAGTTCGAAATTCGAAGTGTGAAGTGGACCCCGGCGTGCGCCGGGGTGACGCTCCGATTGGCACTCACGACACCGATGGCCCGCCCGCCATCGCAAGCACCACAACCCTCCGCGCCTCCGCGTCTCCGCGTGAGACTCTCCACAAGAATCTTCGCGTCCTTCGCGTCTTCGCGTGAGACCCCCACACATGGACCCCGGCGTGCGCCGGGGTGACGCTCCATGACGAGGCCACCGCCCGTTGCCTTCGTGCCTTCGTGTGAGTCCTTGCGAACGCTCGCTCACGAGATCGCCACGGACCCCTGCGGGTCCTCGCGATGATGGCCTCGGAATGTCCGCCCGACGCGCCTACGCGTCCGCCTCGGTCCGGGCCTCCACCTGCGCGGCCCCCGAGGCGTCCCACCGCACCGTCAGGTGCCAGGGGCGACAGCACACCTCGCAGTCCTCCACATAGCGCTGCACCGAACCTCCGCCCGGATCCAGCACCAGCTCCACCTCCACACCACAGTAGGGACACGCAATCCACGCCTCCGTGTCCGTCATGTCCTCGTCCGGTGTCAAATCGTCCGGCTCCTCTCCCTCTATATCGCGTGCATCGCGCATGGTCCCTCCAAGACGAGGCTACTACCCGTTGCCTTCGCGTCTTCGGTGCGCCAGGCCAAGCCTGGCCTTTCTTGTGAGCTGAAAGGAGCTCGCCATGTAAACTGCCTGTGAGACATGTAGCCGACCGGGCGGGGGTTCCAGGTCACTGGGCCGTCGAAGCCCCGGGAGGCGGACGATGTGAGCCGTAGCGCAAGCGAACCCGTTTCGGCCTCGAAACGCACAGATGAGAGCGGCCAGCCTGCCGAAGATGGTGAAGCCCGCACGGGTGACGAAGTCACAGGCATGTGCAGTCACTCGGCTCTCCGGGGTGGTAGGGGACGGCGCGCATCGAGAGAAAGGTCGAGGAACCTGGGAGACCCGGCGTGCGGGGGTCGTGCCCCGTGGCTCCGGTGGGAATCCATAACCACTGCGGGCCGCACGGCTGGGAATCGGAGGGGGTCGTAGTAGCGAGGAAGCGGGGTAATGCCCGTGGAGCGAAGGACCCCTGCCGGCAGAACGCGGAGTCAGACACGTGGAGGGCCGCTTGCGCGAAAACGACGCCACTACGGGAGACCGGCCGGAGCTGCCCAAGGCCTTTGCGGTCAATGGGAAGCGCCTACCCGAGAAACTCTTCACGTTGAGACAGAAGCTGTACTTGAAGGCGAAGCGGGAGCCGGAGTTCCGGTTTTATGCGCTGTATGACCGGATCTACCGGCGAGACGTCCTGGAGGCGGCCTGGGTCCTGGTGGCCCGCAACGGGGGCACACCAGGGGTGGACGGGGTGACGATCGCACAGATCACAGCCTCACCCGGGGGTCCGACGGCTCTGGTGGATGCCCTGCACCGGGAGCTGAAGGAGAAGTGCTATACGCCTCAGGCGGTGCGACGCGTGTACATTCCGAAACCCGACGGTAGGCGGCGTCCGCTGGGCATCCCCACGGTCCGAGACCGGGTGGTGCAGACGGCGGCGCTGCTGATCCTGGAGCCGATTTTCGAGGCAGATTTCCTGGATTGCTCTTATGGCTACCGACCCGGGCGCAACGCGCACGATGCGCTTCGGGAGATCGAGCAGCATCTGCGGGCGGGGTACACGGCCATTTATGACGCGGATCTGCAAGCCTATTTCGACACGATTCCGCACGACAAACTGATGAAGGGCGTCGCGCGTCGGGTGGCGGACCGGTCGGTCCTGCACCTGATTCGGCTCTGGCTCCACGCGGTCGTCGAGGATCGGGACGAGAATGATCGGCCGACGCGTCGTCGGCCGACGCAGGGGACGCCGCAGGGCGGAGTCATCTCGCCCCTGCTGGCCAACCTGTACCTCCACTGGTTCGATGTCCAATTCCACCGCGCGAGCGGTCCGGGGCACTGGGCGCATGCCCGCCTGGTCCGCTACGCCGACGACTTCGTGATCCTAGCGCGGTCCGTCGGGAGGCGCATCACGGCCTGGGTGGAGAGGACCTTGGAGGGGAGGTTTGCACTGACGATCAACCGGAAGAAGACCCGGGTGATCACCCTCACGCCGGACGGAGAGGCCCATCTCGATTTTGTGGGCTACACCTTCGGGTATGAGTGGGACCGCTTTGGACGGAATCGGCGCTATTTCACGGTCATGCCGTCGGACCAAGCGGTGGCCCGCCGCAAGGAGAGATTGCGGGAGCTGATCGACAAGGAGAACTCGTTCGTGCCGATCATTGAGCTGGTCGGGCAGGTGAACCGGCAGCACCGGGGCTGGAAGCAGTACTTCAGCGTCGGCCGCCCTCGCCGAGCCTACCGGGCTGTGAACGCGTTTACTGTGGCGCGGTTGACGAAGCATCTGAGACGTCGGAGCCAGCGACCCTTTCGACCACCGACAGGGATGAGTTACTACGGCTTTCTGACTCACCGTCTGGGTCTGGAACTGCTGTAGTCGCGCGACTCCCCGATAGCCCGACCGGTGAATCTGCCGGGGAAGCCGGATGCGGGAAATCCGCCCGTCCGGTTTGACGAGGGGCGCCAGGGCAACCTGGCGCCTACTCTACCGTGAGACCCCAACATATGGACCCCGGCGTGCGCCGAGGTCCAGTGTCGGCATGAAGGCCGACGTGACGTCTCCCCGGGCCGGCATGGGCTCACGAGATTGCGTCGTCGGCTTCGCCTCCTCGCAATGACGGCATTTGCTGTTCCCAATTCCCTGCTCGCCATTCCCGACTCCCTACTCCCTATTATTCCCTACCGTATCGTTTACCGCCTACCGCCTACCGCCTATCGCCTACCCTCCTCATTACCCGCACCAAACCGATCCCGCTCGCCAGCGCAACCGCCGCGAGCACGCCACCCGTCTCCATTCGTCCATACAGGAGGCTCCCCGTGGCAAACAGGGCGCTGTAGACGAAAAGGCACCCCAGCCCCCACCCGAGGAGCGAACTGGCGATTCCGTCCGTCGGGATTACACCGGGGAGGCGGGTGCGGACCGGAGCCCAGCCTGGACCCGCGGGGCGGATCAACCGGTAGAACCGGTCCAGGGTCTCCTCGTCGGCCGGCCGGGTGAACAGGGTGACTCCCACCCAGACCACCGTGGTGATGCCCACCGACAGGAGAAGCGTCACGTGGGATGGGAGCGCGTGCCCCATCTTGCCGGCCACGAAGAAGCCGAGCGCCAGGAGAAAGGACACGACCATGGCGGTGATCTCGCTCCAGGCATTGATCCGCCACCAGAACCAGCGGAGCAGGTAGAGCAGCCCGGTGCCGGCCCCGACCGAGAGGAGAAGGTCGAACGTCTCCCGCGCCGTGTCCAGGACCAGGGTGACGAGGGCCGCCACCAGCATGAGCGCCACCGTGGTCAACCGGCCCATCCGCACGTAATGCTCCTCGGTCCGGTCGGGTGCCACGAAGCGCCGGTACCCGTCGTGCACCAGGTAGGAGCTCCCCCAGTTGAGCTGGGTGGTGATGGTGGAGACGTAGGCCGCGACGAGTCCCGCCACCATGAGGCCGAGCCATCCGGCGGGGAGAACGCGGAGCATGGCGGGATAGGCCATGTCGTGGCCGATGAGGCGGGAGTCGACCCAGGGGAGCTCACGGGCCATGCCGGCCAGATCGGGATAGACCAGGGTCGAGGCGAGCGCCACCAGGATCCAGGGCCAGGGGCGCACCGCGTAGTGGGCCACCGTGAAGAAGAGAGTGCCCTGGAAGGCATCGCGCTCGCTGCGGGCGGCGAGCATCCGCTGGGCCACGTAGCTCCCTCCGCCCGGCTCCGATCCCGGGTACCAGACAGCCCACCACTGCACCGCGAGCGGAATGATGAGCACCGTCACCAGAAGCGACCAGTCATCGGTCGGAGGGAGGAGGGAGAGCATCGCCGGGTCCACCCGCGCGATGAGCCCGTCCAGTCCACCCACGGCCGGCTGCCGGAGGGCAAAGACCGCCGCCACCACCGAGCCGGTCATCGCGATGCCGAACTGGAGGAAGTCGGTCACCAGCACACCCCAGAGACCCGCCACGGACGCGACGGCGACCGCCACCACCGCGCCGACCGCGAGCGTCACTCCGCTGGGCCAGCCGAACAGGACATTGGCGATCTTGATCGCGGCCAGGTTGACCGAGGCGAGGATGACCACGTTGAACATCAGCCCGAGATAGACCGCCCGGAAGCCGCGCACCGCGCGGGCCGGGGCGCCGCTGTATCGCAGTTCGTAGAACTCGAGATCGGTGAGGACCCCGGAGCGACGCCAGAGCCGAGCGTAGAAGAAGACCGTGGCCATTCCGGTGAGGAGGAAGGCCCACCAGGCCCAGTTGGCGGCCACTCCGCCTTCCCGCACCAGGTTGGTGACCAGGTTCGGCGTGTCGGTGCTGAAGGTGGTGGCCACCATCGACACTCCGATGAGCCACCAGGGGGCCGCCCGCCCCGACGTGAAGAACTCCGCGGTGCTCGAGGCGGCTCGGCGGCGCACGGCGAGCGCCGGGAGGAAGCTCACCAGGAGCAGACCGGCGGCGAGGATCCAGTCGATGGGACTCATCTACGATGCCACCTGTGGAACGTCACGTGAGTTCCCCACGGAGTGGACCTCCCTTCTCATTGAGGCTCCTCAGGATTTGGCATGGATCCATGTTCAGGCTAAGCACCTCCCCTCACCCCGAAAGGCGAACCACAAAAGCACAAAAAGCACAAGAGCACAATGCCGCCAACCTGAGCACCGGAACTCTCCACTTCTGTTGACCTGACGGCCAGGAGACGCAGGATTGTCGGAAAAAATGTACTCTCACCACCTATCGAAGGGCCTTCTTCTGACAGGATCAACAAGATGAACAGGATGACCCCACCCGTCCCCGGTAATCTCCTCTGCTGTTTCGATTCAGATTCGATCGAATTGAATTGAATTGAATCCTGCCCAGACTGGTCCTGAGTCGAGTCGGCGTGGGGGGCGAGCCACCCTCCGCGGATCCCGCGCTTCTTGTGCCTTTTGTGCTTCTTGTGGCCATTTCTCCGTCCGCCTGGCCCCCGGAGACACTCACCTCGCTCCGAAAGCCAACCACACGAAGGCGTGACACCCCGGATGAGACCAGACGGATTCCCTCGTGCGCGGGGATAACGGGCATCCGCTGTCCGCGCCGATTGATCAACGTCTCCATAATATCGAGTTGAAGGGGAACAGCGCTACTCGGCGATTTCCACTCCGGCGCGGGTGAGGAACCGCTCGGCGAGCTGTTCCATCCGGTCGTTGCCGCTCTCGCACGCCTCGAGCAGGAGGGCGGTGACCTGCTCGACCAGACGGGGATCGCCGAAGTGGAACCCGGTGGCCTCCTCGGCGCTCATCGAGTCCCCCTCGTGGGCTCCCTGCAGCAGGGCACGGGCTGCGGCGGAAGGAAAGGAGGGATCATCCCGCGGTGGGAGAGGGAACCGGATCCGGGGGTCGGGACCGGAGGAGTCCTCGTTGACGAAGGCGCGGGACATGGCAGTCACAAAATAGATGGATCCCCGCGTCCGCGGGGGTGATGATCAATGAGATCCTCCGCGTTCTGAGTCCCAGGTGCCGCCATCAGCTGGCACATCGGTCAGCCCCGGGGGTTGTAGAGGGCCGCATCCACGATCGACCAGAGGTGGACCAGCCAGCCGAGCAGAATGACCCAGAGCACGCTGGCCAGCACGAACATGACGGCGGCCATGATGATCCGGCCCTGGAGCAGCTGTCCGAGTCCCGGAATGAAGAAGCTCGCGAGAGCGGCGATGACGTTGCCGCTCGAACCCTGTCCAGCCATGGTTCCTCCTCGGGTAGGGGGTCACATGCTCCAGCCTGCCCGGGAAGAGTAGCACATTTTCGGAAACGTTGCAAAGTGGGACGCCTCTGTTTCGAAGGTGACCACGCAGGCTCACCCTTGCTGGTGGGGCCTGAACGGGCAATTTTTGCCCTGATCCGAAACATCCTGCGCGGTCGTGACCTGCGGCCCCGTCGTCGGCCTGCGATCGGGCGCACGAATGTCCGCAACGGGGTCACCCTCCCTTGGTCCAGGAGCCGCAGTGCGTCGAGGCTTGGGAGAAACTCTCATCAGCGCCTTCCTCCTGGGAGGAGTGGCGTGCTCGCCCGAGGGAGACATCTCCGCCAGGCCTCTCACCCCGGCGCTCGAGTCCGCCGTCGCCTGCACCCCGGGAACACCGCGCCAGGCCGCGGCGCTGGCGAAGATCGATTCGAGCCTCACCCAGTGGGCTCGGGAGGAGGGGATCCCGGGAATGGCGGCGGGGATCGTCTGCGGCGACGCCCTGGCGTGGTCGGCGGGGTATGGAGTTGCGGGACTGGGTGACTCCGTCGCCGTCACTCCCGCCACCCGATTTCGCATCGCCTCCGTCACCAGGCTCCTCACGGCCACCGCCATCCTGCAGTTGCGTGACGCCGGCGCACTCGATCTCGATGATCCCGTGCGCCTCTACCTTCCCTGGTTCCGGGTGGGTCGCGGGGCAGATGTGGGTGACACTCCGGTGACGATACGGCACCTGCTGACCCATACGAGCGGCCTCCCCCGCGACAGCCGCCTCGCCGATCTGTCCCGTCGTTTTCAACCGGGCCGCAGTGAGGCGATCGCCGCCCTGCCCGAGGAGGTCCTCGAGGCGACTCCCGGAACCCGGTACTTGTTTTCCAACCTCGGGTACAGCATCCTCGGAGAGATCATCGCCGCGGTGACGGGGTCGTCCTTCGCCACCGTCATCCGCGATTCGCTCCTGGTTCCTCTGGGGATGATGCACACCCTGGTTCAACCCACTCCCGCCGATACGTTTCTCCCCCCTCGCGCTCGCGGGGACTCGCCGTCCGCGCCGGCGATCGGTTTCCGGGACATGGGATTCGCCGTGCCGGCGGGAGGCCTGGTCTCCTCGGTGGAGGACCTGAGTCGCTTTCTGGTGATGCAGCTCGCGCCCTACCACGGGGAGGATCCGGTTCTGCTGGCGGACAGTTCGGTCTTCGCCATGCACCGCGTGCAGTTTGCCCGGGATTCGGCCGGTGGGGGAGCCGGCTTCGGATGGAGGGTCGACACGTCGAGCGACGGCCACGTGGTGCGTGAGGGAGGAGAGGCACCCGAACAGAATGCCTATCTCGCTCTTGACCTTCCACGGGGAATCGGCCTCATTCTTCTGACGAACGTTCAGGGTGCGGAGATCGCAGAATGGGCGTCCGAGATGCTGGACATCCTGCGGAGTGCGACCGGTCCGTGATGTCCCATTCCCCGGAGGGCGTCCGGGAATGGAGCGGGGTATTGGGTATTGGGTGTTGGGTCTTGGGCATAATTCCCTACTCCCTACTCCCTAACCCGGCAGAGCCGGAACCGAAGGGGTTCACGACCCTTGGGCCAATTTGCCGGCGTGTACGGGCCGTTCGCGAACGGCCCGTACACGGCCTTCCCTGCCAACCCGCGGCGGCCCGCGGGCCGCCGGTGTGGGTTTCCAGCCGTCGCCCACAATATTGTTGTCGGCTTGCGTTCAATCCTGCCCGTGAGGGACTACTACCTCTTTCCCGTCGTTTGCCTACCGCCTACCGCCTGGCATACATTCGGAAGGAAGCCCATCGGTGCACCGTTCCCCAGGTGATGACCCATGATCGAATCGTACGATCCGATGGTTGCGCCCGACCCGGCCGAGTGGCAGGAGCTCAGCGAACTCGAGACGATCGACCTGGTGACGGCGTATCACGAGGACGCCGGTGTTGAGTTGCCGGATTCATTTCTGCACGCCACGCTGCATGTCACCGTGGAGAACCAGATCGCGATCGGCCAGGAGATTCCTGTCGCCGCCACCCTCATCCGGCTCCAGAACGAGGGGTTGGATCGCCACGACGCCCTCCATGCCATCGCCTGGGTACTGGTGGACCACATGCACACTCTGCTGAGCGGGGACGAACCGCCCGAAGACCCCAATGCCATGTACTACAAGCAGTTGGAGCACTTGACTGCGGAGCGGTGGCGGCGGAGCGCCGATTGACCGACTCGATCCGATCTTTCAGGAGATCCCCACATGTCATCACACGTACACCACACCATCGATTACATCGAATTTGCCGCGACCGACATGGCCGAGTCAAAGCGGTTCTATTCCGCGGCGTTCGGCTGGGAGTTCACGGATTACGGCCCGGAGTACGCGGGAATCCGGAAGGGGGACGGGGAAGCGGGCGGGTTCCGCCTGCAGGCGGAGGCCCCGGCGGGGGGCGGCCCCCTGGTGATCCTGTACTCCCGGGATCTCGAGGCCACCCTGGCCGGGGTGAGGAAGGCGGGAGGACGGATCACCACGGAACCGTTCGCCTTTCCGGGGGGACGGCGGTTCCACTTCGCCGATCCGAACGGGTACGAACTGGCCGTGTGGTCCGAGCGCTAGTGCAGAAATGGGAACATGGATGGACAGGATGAACAGGATGAAGGTGGACTGTAACCACGAAAAGGCACGAATGGTTGATTTGCTTTCCTCTCGCAGCTCCGCCTGAGTCGCTGTCCTCGCGTAGGCTCGGCGGGCCCGACCCAGGAAGAGTCGCGTGACAGGGGTGAGTCGCATCCTGTTCATCCTGTCCATCCATGTCACAGCTGTTGTTTTCCCATGCGAGACCCGGCGGTGGGACGAGCGGCCGGGTTTGGAGACA
The DNA here is from genome assembly GCA_039794085.1 of Gemmatimonadales bacterium. Classification (GTDB taxonomy): domain Bacteria; phylum Gemmatimonadota; class Gemmatimonadetes; order Gemmatimonadales; family GWC2-71-9; genus OFTM291. The sequence continues at coordinate 3,659 of JBDIWC010000019.1, read as the reverse complement.
TAGATTGACTATCCCCTAGATAGACTGTATCCTCACCCCATGGCATCGACTCCACGCCGTGACCTCCTCCCCGGCACGCTCGACATGCTGATCCTGCGCACCCTGACCCTCCAGCCGATGCACGGGTACGGCATCGCCCGGCACCTCCGGCAGATCTCCGAGGAGGTGATCCAGGTGGAGGAGGGGTCTCTCTACCCGGCGCTCCAGCGGTTGCGCCAGAAGGGGTGGGTCACCGGAGCCTGGGGCACAACGCCCAACAACCAGCGGGCCCGTTACTACACCATCACCGCCGCGGGCCGCAGGCATCTGGGTCAGGCCGAGGCAGGGTTCGCCGAGCTGGTGGATGCGATCCACAGGATTCTGAAGCCGGCCTGACCGGCCGACCATCGGAGGTGTTTCATGCTGCGTGAATGGTGGGCCCGGCTGCACGATTGGTTCCGCCGCGATCGGCTCGACGCCGAACTGCGGGAGGAGTTGCGGTTTCATGCGGACCTGCTGGAAGCCGAGGAGGCCGCAGCGGCCACCCCGGATTCCGTTGGAGCGCAGACGGCGTCTCGGCGCCGTCTCGGCAACGTGACCCGGATCCGGGAGGAGGCGCGGGACCGGTGGTCGTGGCCCTGGCTCGAACACCTTCTCCAAGACACCCACCACACGCTCCGAGGGCTCCGCCGCGCCCCCGCCTTCACCCTGACCGTGGTCCTGACACTCGGCCTGGGCATCGGCGCCAACGCGGCGATGTTCGGTCTCATCGACCGGTTGATGTTCCGCCCCCATCCCTTTCTCCGCGCGCCCTCGGAGGTGAACCGGGTGTACCTCCAGTACACCTTCCAGGGCGAAACGATCCTGAATGCCCGAAGCCACGAATACACTCGCTACCTTGATCTGGCACGATGGACGTCGTCGTTTTCCCAGCATGCGGGATTCCGCTCTCTCACGCTCCCCGTGGGTACAGGCTCCGAGACGCGCGAGCGCCCCGTGGCCACCGTCAGCGGGACCTTCTTCAGCTTCTTCGATGCGCAGCCCGTTGCGGGTCGGTTTTTCGGGCCGGCAGAGGACACGACGCCGATGGGGGCGCCGGTGGCAGTGCTTGGATACGACTACTGGCAGAGTGGGTTTGGGGGAAGGGACGTGGTGGGAGAGATGCTCCGGATCCAGAACCTCGACTATCAGATCATCGGCGTGGCCCCGCGGGGGTTCGTCGGAGTTGCCGAGGGAGAGGCACCCGATCTCTTCATCCCGATCACGACCTACGCAGGCTCCCAGGCCCAGAACAACGACCGACGCGACTATGCCACGGGATACAACTGGGGCTGGATGTCGATTCTGGTGCGCCGCAACCCGAGAGTGAGCACGGCGGAGGCGTCCGCTGACCTCTCCACCGCGTACGTTCGCAGCTGGAACGCCAAGCGAGAGCTGTCACCCGGCACGCCTCCGACGGAAACGGCACGACCGGTGGCCATCGCCGGCCCGGTGAGAGTGACGGCAGGCCCGTCGGCCGGGCTCGAGTCCAAAACCTTGCTCTGGGTCACGGGCGTGGCGGTGGTCGTGCTCCTCATCGCCTGTGCCAACGTGATCAACCTGATGCTGGCCCGCGCGGTGAGTCGACGCCGGGAGACAGCAGTCCGCAAGGCACTCGGCGTTAGTTACGGACGATTGCTCGCCCAGACCGTCACCGAAAGCATCCTTCTGGCCCTGCTGGGTGGCGTGGCCGGCGTGGCCCTGGCGCAGTGGGGTGGTGCGGCGCTTCGCGGACTCTACGCCGAGGCGGGTGCCTTGGACGTGGTCACCGACTGGCGCACCTTGGGCCTGGCCGCCGCGGTCACCCTCGTGGCGGGCATGGCCACGGGCGTCGGATCCAGCCTGGCGGCGGGGCGCGGAGATCTCACCGGCAGCCTCAAGTCCGGCATTCGGGACGGTGGGGGTCGCCGATCGGGCATCCGGACCGGACTGCTGGTGTTTCAGACCACCCTCTCCGTGGTGTTGCTCATCGGGGCCGGGCTCTTTGTCCGGAGCCTCGACGAGGTCCGGTCGATGCGCCTCGGATATGATCCGGAGCGGATTCTGGCGGCCGTAACCAACCTCCGCGGAGCAGCCCTGAAGCCCGCTGAGGTCCGTGCCCTCGGAGAGCGCCTGATCGTCGCCTCGGCAGCCTTCCCTGGAGTCGAGTCCGCGGCACTCGCCCAGGGCATCCCGTTCTGGAGCGAGAACGTGATGTCCCTCCGTGTGCCGGGCATCGATTCGGTGCGTCGACTCGGCCGCTTCCCCTATCAGACTGTCACCTCAGACTACTTCGAGACCATGGGCACCCGGATCCTGCGCGGCAGACCCTTGGAGGAGACCGACCGGGAGGGGGCTCCCCGCGTGGCCGTCGTGAGCGAGGCGATGGCGGCGGTCCTCTGGCCCGGTCGCGAGGCCCTCGGCCAGTGCATGTACGTCGGCGCGGACACCATGCCCTGCACCACCGTGGTGGGGGTCGCAGAGAACTCCTTCCAGAACAGCCTGACAGAGACCCAGCAGTACAAGTACTACCTGCCGATGTATCAAGCGGACACCGGGCCCCCTGACGCCCTGCTGATTCGTGTCACAACCGATCCCGAGGCTCACGCCGAGGCACTGCGGGCCGCCCTCCAGGAGGAGATACCGGGCAACGGGTATGTCACCGTGCAGCCGTTCGACGGGGTGATTGACGGCGAGCAGCGCGCCTGGCGGGTGGGGGCCACCCTGTTCGCGGCATTCGGTGGTCTGGCCCTGCTGGTCGCCGCGGTGGGGCTCTACGGGGTGATCGCGTACTCCGTGGCGCAGCGGATGCATGAGCTCGGGATCCGGAGTGCGCTTGGCGCCCGGGCGGCGCACCTGGTGCGACTCGTTATCGGGCAGTCGGTCCGTCTTGCCGGGGTCGGCACCCTCCTCGGAATCGGGCTGGCCCTGCTCGGGGCGCGGTGGATCCAGCCGCTGCTCTTTCGGCAGTCCGCCACCGACCCTGTGATCTATGGATCGGTCGCGGCGGTGTTGGTGGGTGTGGCGTTGGCGTCGAGCGCGATCCCGGCCCTGCGGGCCACCCGGGCGGACCCCAACGCGGCCCTGCGCAGCGACTGACGGCGTAGCTCCATGCCGTCACGGCTTTCGTCGGCGTCGACGCGGTTCACCGTGAGGCTGTCGTCGGCAACCACGTCTCGTGCACGTGGCGCCACCGGAGTCCGTTCGGAGCCCGGGCCTCCCGCGCAAAGACCACCGTGCTCAGCCGCCCCCGCATCGCTCCGTCCGGCTGCCGCTGCCACTCCTCGTAGGTGAAGACGGCGATCGTCTCCGTCTCCATCCTCAGCACGACGTTTCGAACCTCGATCACAGCCTCGGGGTCGGCTCCGTGCTGGCCGCGTACCGCTTCGAGGATCGTCCCGCGGTCGAGCGCCCGCCCCCCCGGACCGATAATGACGAACCCCGAATCCAGTGCCTCCTCAAGGCGGGCAAAGTCCGACTCGGCTCGCTCCCCCCGAAACCACTCCTGGAAGAACCGGTGCACCTCGCTGATTTCGACGGTCCCCTGGTTCAGGGTTCTCTCGGACGACATCGTGTGATCACTCCGGATGGCCGGCAGGGAACAGCCGAGAATCATCGCCATGGCGGGGATCATTCTGCACCGACCGGTGAATCCCATCATT
>JBDIWC010000018.1:0-72908 GCA_039794085.1 Gemmatimonadales bacterium | reverse complement strand
CCTGAAGAGCCCCAAGTGGGATGCCGTCACAGACGCCGTCACACGCACGGCCGGAGCGGGTGTCCGGGGGGCGCCCCAAATATTGTTGCCGTTTTGTGTTCAATCTTGTCCGTAAGGGACTACTCCCCATTCCCTTCTCCCTGCTACTCCTGACTCACCGGGATGACCGACCGGGCGGAGGGCTGTCGCACCAGGGCGGGCATCGGGGCGGGGGACCCGAAGTTCGCCATCGCCGTCACGGGAAAGAGCACCAGGGTGCCCCCGATCCCGAAGAGCACCAGGCCGAACGGCAGCTGACCCACGATCGCCAGGACCATCACCAGGAAGGCCAGGAGATCCCGCTTGCCGAGATACTGCACAAATCGCATGACCCGGCTCACGATTCCCGACCCCTCCTGGAACCCGTAGCGGATGCTCAGGGCGCTTCCCGACTCCCGATGCCGCACCAGGTAGAGGGCGATGTTCCCGATGCTCAGAACCCCGGCCACGAGTCCGAGCACCCCGATCTGGAAGTACAGGTCCGGGAGACCCGAGCGGTACACTCCGACGACCAGTCCAATCAGAAAGGCCACATACGAGATCTGGTCACAGGCGGTGTCGATCCACTCCCCGCTCTTGGTGGAGCGGAAGGTGAGTTTCGCCACCTCGCCGTCGACGCCGTCGAGAATCGAAGCCAACTGAAAGAGCACGCCGCCCGCCAGGAAGTAGCCGTATCCACCCACGGCCACCAGTCCGGCCGACACCAGCCCGATCACCAGGTTCAGGACGCTCAACTGATTCGGCGTGATCGCCGTCTTCACCAGGTGACGACTGATGGCCATCGAGACCGGGCGGTTGATGTACCGGGCGATCGGACCGTCGGTCTTCTTGCGAACCGTCCCGAGGAGCTTGCGCCCCGCCTCGGCAAACGCCTCCGGCGTGTCGATGTCCTGCCACATCAGACCGCTCACATCCGTGACCCGTGCCTTGCCCACCGCCGCCAGCCGTTGCACCCCATCGGACAGCGACGCTTTTCCCTCGGCCACCGACTCGCGGAGGGCCCGAAAGAGCCCCGGAGAGGCGAGGAAGATCCCGGTGTCGATGGCGTCGTACCGCTCCAAGTCCTTCCCGATACCGACGATGGAGCCCCGCTCCACCCGCACCTTGGTGGCATCGTCGATGTCGAACACCTGCGCCACCGCATGATCCACGGCCAGGTTGATCCCGTCGGGGTCAGGCACCGAGCGCACCAGCGCCTCGGCGATCGCCGGATCGAACAGGTGATCCGCCATGGTCAGGAGAAAGGGACCCTTCAAATGAGGCTCACCCGCCAGGACGGAGAGACCATTGGGTTCCCGCCATGATTCGTTGTACAACCAGTGAATCCGGAGGGTCAATCGATCGAACCCCTCCAGTTCCTGGCGCACGCGATCCGCCTCGTATCCCAGCACCACCCACGCATCGGTCACTCCGGCTCTCTGGAGTCCCATGAGGGTTCGTGCGAGCAGTGGAACCCCGAGCAACCGATGGGCCGGCTTGGGGATGTGGCTCTTCAGTCGTTTGCCATTGCCAGCCGCCAGCACGAGGGCGTTCGAAATCTGTTGCCCACGATCACTCACGAGGGACCCCCCAATTGGTCAAAGATCTGTAGTCTGAACTGCCGTCGCACGTGAACCGGGAGGCATACTGGAAAGCCCCCTCCAACCAGACCCGCATCACGCCCTGAGGGCGACCGCAACTGCACAGAGGCATTCAAGTTACCACGAACTTACACGGACGCGGCGCAGGGTCCAGTCCCCCGGCATTTTTGGTCCCCGTCCCCCGTCCGTCCCCCCTCTGCTGGCTAGTACACGCGATGGGCGCTGAATTGGTTCCAGCCGACATTCGGCGACCCCCGCCGACGGGGAGTGTCCCCACCGGATCCGAGGGCCATTACGGGCCGAAAGGCGGTCCGGTTTCGGAGGACAGATCACCGCTCCGGAAGGGGAAGACCATGGAGCCGGAGAAACGACAGCTTGTCCCAATACCCCCGCTGGAACACGATCTCTCCCGACCGGACATGGAAGAACCCGCACCCCCGGAGCCCCAGAGGGTCCCTCCATTCCAGGATGGCCCAGTCGCCATCCTCGAAGAGGTGCTCGACGAGACAGACCATCTCCGCACGGGCGAATTCCTCCCGGAACCGGGACACGATCGCGGGCCGACCCTCCAGGCGGTCTTCGGCCACCTGGTGATTGATCGCACCGGGGGCGTAGCAGGCACCCAGCGCCACCAGGTCACGAGCGTTGAACGCCTCCACCCAGGCACGCACCACCTCGGTTGGGGTGCGCACCCTCACGCGGGCCCTCCCACGGCCTCCATCAGAGGCTGGGCCCGGGTCACCGATTCCGACACCAGCCTCCACCCCGCGCTCCCCCTCTCGAAGACCACCAGAAAGCGGTACTCCCCCGTCATGTCCCGCTCTCGAAGCTTTCCGAACACGGTCCACGCCCCCGTGACCACCGCCGTGTGCTCATGAACCCGGGTCCGCAGATCCCGGATCTCGACCGAGTCCACGTTGAAATTCACCGCGCCGGCGATCACCTCCGCACGATCCTCGAGGCGGCCCCCGGGAATCATCGCCACGTACTCCGCGGCGGCCACCTCCTCGAACCGGTCCATCCGGTTCTCCGCCAGCATCGCCCGGTGGATATCGCGGGTGGTTTCTTCCAGCATCGCGGCGTCCGCCGGGCCGGGAGGCATGCGTCCTTCCGGCGCGCATGCTCCCAGTCCAGCCAACAGCGTGATGCCCACCATCCATCGCCTCCGCCGCATGTCCGCTCGCATGATCCCACCTCCGTGAAAGTTCGGCGCCCAGGTCTGCCACGGTCTCTCCCTCACGGGGAGGGCCGGCGGGCGCGCGAGGACCAGTGGACCGCCCGAATCACCCACCCCGTCCCACTCCGGGTCAGCACCATCAACTCCACCCCGGTCGAGTTGATCTCGCGCTCCCGCCAGGTTCCCCGGGTTTCACTGGAGGAGGTGGCCCAGGCCACGTCTCCCGCGGCGACGACCCGGATCGGCCCGCGTTGGGCGGGAAGAGCTGCGGCGAACCGCATGTCGCCCGGGAGGTGGTGCGCCCGGTACTCGTCCCGATTCTCCCGTCCCCCTCCCTCCAGGATCACGGCGTCCTCGGCCAGCAGGGCAAGCGCCGCCACGGAATCGCCCCGGGCGAGGGCATCGTGGAAGGCGCGGACCGCCGCGGCGACGGCAGCGGAGTCCTCGGGGGCGACCTGGGCCTGCCCGGTTCCGGATGTTCCCAGGGCGAGAGCAACTCCGAGGAAGACCGTTGTGAGATGCTGCATCTGTGTTCTCCTCCTTCAGGGGGCGACGGGTATTCGCGGTGAGAGGAAGGTGCCGCGACAGGTCAGGGAGATACTCCGGCGTGATCCCCCCCGCGGAGATGCCCCATGATCCGGCTCCGCAGATGTTCCGGACAGGGAATCTTCTCCAGGGTCCGCCTGAGGAGGTTCTGGAGAGTGGTGCGCGCGGCCAGTTCGCCCCGACACCGGTCGCACTTCTCCAGATGCCGGTCGATGACTTCGCAGTCCCGGGGGGTGAGTTCGCGGTCGAGATAGTCGTCGAGCTGGCTCATCATCAGGCGGCACGAGCCGCTCACCGGCTGCGGGGCCATGGCCGGGACCAGCCCGCGGGCGTCCGCCATCTCGCGCAATCCCGCCTGCAGGAGGAATCGGGCCCGGTGCAGCCGGGAACGGACCGTGCCCACCGGAACATCCAGGGCCTCGGCGATCTCGCGATAGGAGAGGTCCTGGCTGAAATACAGCACCGCCGCCACGCGGTAGACCTCCGGTAGCGCGTCCAGTTCGGCCCGGATCCGGTCGGCGTCGATCCGATCCATCACCGTGTCGACCAGGTCCACCGCCGACCACTCCCCATCCGCCAGTTCCTCATTCCATTCCTCGCCGGCCAGTGCCGTCGGTTCCCGCGTGCGCCGCCGCATCCGCGTGTAGAACTGGTTCACCAGGATCCGATAGTACCACCCCCGGAGGTTCGACCCCGGCCGGAACGACTCCCGGCCCCGCAGGGCGAGGAGGGCTGCGTCCTGCAGGAGATCCTCCGCATCCGCCGTGTTCCGGCAAAGCCGCAGAGCCGTGCCCCACGACCCCGCGACCACCCTCGGGAGATCGCGTTCAAAATCGGAATCGGGACCCGCGGGCATCGGATCGGTCGGCATGCGGCACTCGCGAGAGGAATCGTGAGGAAGGGCGCGTTCCGGAACGGAGTGGATCGTGCCCCAAGATACCCGCCCGGGAGGGGCGCGACCAGATCCCGGGGTCGTCCCGTTCTCGCCTTTCCGGGCGAGGTCTCAGGTTCCCATCTCCCTCCTTCCCCCCGGTCCCCTCCCGTCCGGAGCGAAGACCTCCACGGTCAGGGCGAAGGTCCGCCCTCCCATCGGCGGCACCGCTCCGACACCCACCACCTGGCGCGAAACCTCCTCTCCCTTCTCGTTCCGCACCGCCAGAACAACGGAGTATTCCCACGTCTCTCCGTCCTCGGGATGGTGAATCGTTCCCTCCACCCGCAGCGGGATGAAACTCGGTATCGCCGCGGACGAGCGTCCCTGATGAAATCGCAGGTGATGCCGGCAGGCCGGGCAGATGCTCGCACTCTCGAGAATCTCCACCCGGCAATGGGGACAGATGCGCGTGGCCCCCGCCGTGGCCGGGCGCGGACCGCTCACGCGGCCGAGCCCGCTTCCGCCGACACCCGGGGTGTCTTCTGGGCCGCCTTCTCTTCCCAGCCGAACTCGACCTGGCCCCGCATCCGCGACCCGGCACTGACCGTCAGTGACCCCGCCTTCAGGTTCCCGTTCAGCACCCCGGTCTCCAGAAGCTCGACCCGGCTGGCCCCGTCGATGTTGCCCTCCAACTCACCGGCGATCACCACCGTGTGCGCCCGCACGCCACCGGTCAGCTTTGCACCGGACTCGATGGTCAGGTTCCCGTCCACATGAACGTCCCCCTTGAAACGGCCCGCGATGCGGATGTGGCCGGCCCCTTCGATCGTTCCGTCGATCACCAGATTGGCCGCGATATACGACTCCTTGTCGGACGACCCGCTCGGCGGACGCCGAGACTCGGCGGCGGGGAGATCGACCCGAGGCTCGGCCAGGGGCGATGGCTTGTGGGGCACCGCCTCCTGCACCGGGGGGACATCCTTCTTCGGCGGGCTTTGATCTTTCCAGATGGCCATGAGACACCATTCCTCTTCTGTGGGTGGATGTTACACCGTGCGAGATCCAGCAGGATGTCAAAAAATCAGAGTGTTGCTGCTCGAACCCCGGAAATCACATCGGCAGGGAAAAATCGTGGCGAGCTTTGCCACGAAAGAGCTGACTCTTACCAAGATAGGGAAAAGCCCGCTCGTTGTCACGGCCTTTCTGATGGCCAATAATTGGACACCTGAGGAGGGAGGACAGAGGACCTAGGACATAGGACCTAGGACATAGGACCTAGGACATAGGAAATCTCAAGATCCCTAAGTCCTAAGTCCCAAGTCCTAACGTCCTAGTTTCGGTTTATATTCGGTTCTCACCCAACCGACCGGCCCCGTGTTTACCCATCTCCACGTCCACACCCACTTCTCCTTCGGGCAGGGAGCTTCAAGTCCCGGCACCCTGATTGAAGCGGCCGCAGCCCGGGCGTTCACCGCTCTCGCCTGCACCGACACCAACGGCGTGTACGGTGCCGTGGAGTTCCAGCAGGCGGCTGAGCGCGCCGGCATCAGGCCGATCCTCGGGGCCCACCTGACCCACCGCGGCCAGGTTGCCACCGTCCTCGCGGAAAACGACAAGGGATGGGGAGCGCTCTGCCGGGCGGTGACAGGCGTGCATTGGGCCGGATCGGGCTCCTCCCGGAACGACCGCCCTGCCTTCAATCTTGGCGCACAGCTCGCCACCGACCGGGACGGTCTGGCCGTGATGTCTCCCGATCCCGATCTTCTTGACCGATTGGTCAAACTGGGCGGACCCCAGGGAATCCACGCCGAAATCATCCCGGGCCCCACCCGGCATCGCACCCTGGCCGCCGCTCGCCAACTCGGCATCCCCCCGGTTGCCACCAATGCCGTGATGTTCGCCCATCCCGAGGACTGGGCCCGGCACCGCCTCCTGCGGGCCATTGCCCTCAACACGACCCTCTCGGCGCTTCCCGCCGGGGAGATCACGGGCCGGGATGCCTGGCTCAAACCGGTGGCAGATCTGGCCCGGCACTTCCCCGACTGCCCCGAGGCACTGACCAACGCGGAGGCCCTCGCCGATCGCTGCCGTTACCGGATTCCGATCGGCCGGATCGTTCCTCCCCGGATCGCGACACCCGAGGAGGCCATGAGCCGCCTCCGTGCGATGGCCTTTGCCGGAGCCAGCCGTCGGTATGGCACCATTGCCCCCATTACCCGGGAGCGATTGGAGCACGAACTCCGGATCATCGGACTGAAGGGGTTTGCCGACTACTTCCTCGTGGTCCGGGACATCGTGGACCATGGTCCGGTGCACTGCGGTCGGGGGTCGGTGGCCAATTCCGTGGTGAGCTACTGTCTCGGCATCACCCATGTCGAACCACTCGGCGCCGGTCTCCTCTTCGAGCGGTTTCTCAACCCCGAGCGCACCGACCCTCCCGACATCGACCTCGACTTCCCGTGGGACGAACGGGACCGGGTTCTGGCCCATGTTTTCCGCCGCTATCCCCATCCCCGCGCCGCGATGGTGGCCAACCACAACTGTTTTCGGCTGCGGGGCGCGCTACGCGAGGTGGCCAAGGTGCACGGGCGCCCGGCCGGCGAGATCCGGGAGGTGACGCGCCGCATCCCCTGGTATCGAGAGGAGTCGCTGGAGACGCTGATCGCCACCCACACCAACTTCCGCTCGCTCCACCTGGCTCCGAGCTGGAGAACCTACGCCCGGATCGCGGAGCCCTTGGTGGGAGTGCCCCGGCACCTGTCGCTTCATCCGGGCGGGGTGGTGATCGTGCCCACCGCGCTCACCGACCATGTACCGACCCAGCCGGCGGTGAAGGAACTGCTCGACGCTCCCGACGTGACCGTCCCCATGATCCAGTTCGAAAAGGACGGCGCGGAAGACGCGGGACTCGTCAAGATCGATCTCCTGGGCAACCGGTCGCTCGCGGTGATTCGCGACGCCATCGCCGCGGTCCGCGACCACACCGGAATTCACCTCGACTACACCAGCGCGGACGCGGGAGACGATGCCGCCACCCGGGCCTGTTTCCGCACCGGCCGGACGATGGGGGTGTTCTACACCGAGTCCCCCGCCTCCCGTCTCCTCTGCGCCCGGAGCCGGGCCGACACCTATGAGCTCCTGGTGCTCAACACCAGCATCATTCGTCCCGCATCGAACCGGTACATCCGGACCTACCTGGAACGGCTGCATGGAGCGGCTTGGGAACCGCTCGACCCGGTGTTGCGGGAGGTGTTGAGCGAGACGTTCGGCGTGATGGTGTATCAGGAGGATGTGGTGACCGTCTGCGCCGCCTTTGCCGGCATGCCACTGGCCACGGGAGACGGTCTCCGCAAGGCCTTGTCCAAGAAGCGCCCTCACAAGCGTCTCGCCGAGTACGCCGAGGAGTTCCGGGCCGGGGCCCTGGCACGGGGACGAGATCCGGAGGTGATCACCCGGGTCTGGGAGATGGTTCTCTCCTTTGCCGGGTACTCCTTCTGCAAGGGGCACTCCTGTTCCTATATCCAGGTGGCTCAGCAGTCCTGTTATCTCCGCGCCAATCATCCCGCAGAGTTCTTCGCGGCGGTGCTCTCCAACGGGGGCGGATTCTACCGGCCGTTTGCCTACGTGGCGGAGGCCCGCCGGGAGGGGCTCACGATCCGTCCTCCCGATGTGAACGCGAGCGAGTACCGGTGCACCGGCGCCGGGACCACCCTGCAGATCGGCCTGCAGTTCGTGAAGGGACTGTCCCACGCCGGGGTGGAGCGACTGCTCACGGCCCGCGGTGCGGGAGGGCCCTTTGCCGATCCCCGGGATCTCCGTCGCCGGTCAGGCCTCACGCCGGACGACCTGCGGCTGTTGATCCGAGTCGGGGCCCTGGATGGCATCGCGGGCGGCATGACCCGCCCGATGCTCCTCTGGGGGGTGGACGCCTTGGCCCGCCGCCATACCACCCGCAGGGCCGTGATGGCGGGCACCTTGCCGGGCATGGATCCTCCCCCCTCCATCCCCCGGCTCCGGGAATACGACGAGGAGCGGCGCCGGCGCGAGGAATATGAGCTCCTCGGCTTCCTCACCGGAGCCCACCCGATGGCCCTGCATCGCGACCGGCTCCAGCGGCTCCGGACCGTGGCCAGCACCACCCTGCATGAGCATGTGGGGAGGACCGTATTGCTGGCCGGGATGCTCACCACGGCCAAGCCGGTGCACACCGTCCACGAGGAACCGATGGAGTTTGCCACCTTCGACGACGGAGAGGGCCTGATCGAGGCGGTCCTCTTTCCGGATGTGTACCGGGCCCGGGGACACCTGCTCTTTGATCAGGGTCCGTTTCTCTTCCGGGGAATGGTGGAGGAGGAGTTCGGCGCCGTCACCGTCACGGTCACCCATCTGGAGCGGCTCGAACGGGTGGGATGAAGTGTGAAGTTCGAAGTGTGAAGTTCGAAGTTGGAAGTTCGAAGTGACTGTCATCGCGAGGACGACCCCGGAGGGGTCCGTGGCGATCTCGTGAGCGACCGTACTCACACGAAGCCACGAAGGCACGAAGCACGCGGGGCCTCGCGGTTCTCCGGGGCGTCACCCCGGCGGACGCCGGGGTCCATGTGTGGGGGGTCTCGCGCGAAGGCGCGAAGGTTGCGGAAGCCGGACTGTCATCGCGAAGAACCCGCAGGGGTCCCTCCGGCTTCACGCCTCACCCTTCGAACTTCACACTTCGAACTTCAAACTTCCCGCAGCCCCTCCACCACGCGGCGCACCGCCCGCACCCCCTCGACCAGGCGGGGCCCCGGCCGGCCCAGGAACGGCTCGCCAATACAATGCACCTGCCGGTGTTGCACGAAGCCGAGCGCCTGCCACGCCGGATTCCGGAGCACCACCTCGGGTCGGTACTTGGCCGGATCGACCCCACACCAGGAGACGATCACGGCGTCGGGCGCCGCCGCGACCACCTCGTCGTCGCTCATCGGTCGGCTCTTCACCTCCTCGTGCCCGAGTGTGGCCCGGGCACCGGCGGCGGCGAGCACATCGGTGGCCCAGGAGAGCCGACCGGGGGTGATGACCGGTTTGGGCCACCACTGCACAAGGAGAGTGGGTGCATCCGGCGGCAGTGGCGGCGCGTCGAGAGCATCACGCATCGAGAGCACCACCGCGTCCGCCCGGTCCGGCACATCGAGCAGCTTCCCGATCTCCTGGATGTCCCGATAGACATCTTCGAGGCTGACCGGCTCCGGTGCCAGATAGGGAAGACCCGCCGCCACCAGACCCTCCACGACCTTCTCATGGCCCGGGACGGTGAGGGAGGCGAGGACCAGGTCGGGCTTCAAGGCGGTCACCTTCTCCACGTCGATCTGCAGATCGGGACCGACCCGGGGGAGCGACTCCACAACCTCCAGAGGCCAATCGGAGTGGTCATCCACACCCACCAGGAGGTGGGCACACCCGAGTGCATGGACGATCTCGGTGTTCGAGCAGGCAAGGGAAACGACGCGCATCATGCACCGAAACCTACCCGGGATCGGCGAGGCCGTGCCAGCATGGGACGGATGGGGTTCTGTGTGCGGGCGAGTTTCGGGTCTTTTCGGAACCACGAAAAGGCACGAAAAAGCACGAACAACTGCCGTCCCCTTCAGCTCATCCAGAGTCGGCTCTTCCGGGTCCTGCGTGGGTCGGGCCTGGCGTGGCCCACGAGAGGACAGCGGGTCACGCGGAGGCGCAGGGCCGCGGAGGGGAGAAGATTCAACCTGGGGTTCTTCTCCAGTTCAGGTGATCTCTGTTCAGTCGTCATCCCGAGTGGAGCGAGAAGCCTGCCGCCGGGTCTTGAGCACATGGAACGGCCTCAACGCAAAGGCGCCAGGACGCAGGGGCGCACCGGTGCCTGGAGCCCACGAAGGGATCCCAATCCGATGCGTACGGGGGTGGAGCCGTTTCGATCCCTGGTGCGGGGGCATCTCCGCGCTTCGGCCATGCCGTTCGCACGGGAATTGGAGAAGAGCCCAACCTGGAAAGGACACGAACGGAGATAGGGAGGGACTCTTTTCGTGTGTTTTCGTGTATTTCGTGGTTCCCGTCCGTTCCAGGTCAGGCCCATGGCGGAGTGGCCTGCCCCGTGGCGCGGTCTTGTGCCTCTTGTGCTTTTTGTGGTTTGCTTTCGCCTGCCCTTACCTTTCGGCATGGACCACGACGATTTCATCCGCTTCGTCACGAGCCTGGTCGACGTGACCGGCCCGACGATCATGTCGGTCTACCGCTCACCCGCCCTCGCGGTGTCGTGGAAGGGGGACCAGTCCCCGGTCACCTGGGCCGACACCCGGGCCGAGGAACTCATGCGCGACGCGATCCGCACCCGGTGGCCGGGCCACGGGATCATCGGGGAAGAATTCGGTGAGGACCGTCCCGACGCGGAATGGGTCTGGGTGCTCGACCCGATCGACGGGACCCGCGCATTCGCCGCGGGATGCCCCCTCTTCGGAACGCTCATCGGACTTCTGCAGGGAGGTGAGCCCCGCTTCGGCGCCATCCACCTCCCTGCCCTGGGCGACCTCTACCAGGGGGACGGCACCGTCTCCACCCGCAACGGGACTCCCATCCGCACCCGGCCCTCGGAGTCACTCGCCGAGTCCACCCTGCTCTGCACCGACACCCTGAGCGTCGCAGAACACCAGGATGGAGCGGCCTTCGATCGGTTGCTCCGTTCGGTGCGGCAGGTGCGCACCTGGGGCGACTGCTTCGGCTACACGCTGGTGGCGGGCGGCGGCGCCGACCTCATGCTCGATCCGGTGATGAACCGGTGGGACCTGGCGGCTCTCATTCCGGTGATCCGCGGAGCCGGAGGTGTCATCACCGACTGGCAGGGCCGGGATCCCGCCCGCGGGACCTCCGCCATCGCCGCTGCCTCGACGCAGCTGCACGCCGAGGTGATCGCGGCGCTCCAACCCTGACCTGCGCGAGAGTGTCGATGCGGATCACACTCGGTTTCTCCTTCCTGATCTGGGTCACCGCCTGTGGCGGGGGTGAGGACGGAAATCCGGGCCCGACACCACCGTTCCCTCCACCTCCGGAACCCCCACCCCAACTCACGATCGAGCTTGTCACCGGGGGCCTGGACTTCCCCCTCGGCCTGGTGAGCCCGCCCGGCGATCCCCGTCTCTTCGTGGTCGAGAAGGACGGGCGCATCCGCATCGTCCGGAACGGAACGCTCCTCTCCACACTCTTTCTGGACCACCGCGCGTCGGTGTCCACCGCGGGGGAGCGCGGACTCCTCGGCCTCGCCTTCCATCCGGAGTTTGCGACCAACGGGCTCTTCGTTCTCGATTATACCGATCCCACGGGCCGCACCGTGCTCTCCACCATGCGGGTCTCCGTCGCCGACCCCGATCGCGCCGATCCCGCCACCGAGGTGGTGGGCCTCACGGTGAATCAACCGTTCAGCAATCACAACGGGGGCGACCTGGCCTTCGGGCCCGACGGCTTCCTCTATGCGGGCCTCGGAGATGGCGGTGGCGCGGGGGACCCCGAGAACAACGGCCAACGGGCCGAGACCCTCCTGGGTGCGTTGCTGCGACTCGCCGTGGATCCCTCCACCGGCACCATGCAGCCCGCGCCCGGCAACCCCTTCGCGGGACAAGCCGGTGGCCGGCCCGAGATCTGGGCCATCGGCCTCCGCAATCCGTGGCGCTTCAGCTTTGATCGCGGCACCGGCGATCTCTACATCGCCGACGTGGGGCAGAACCGGCGGGAGGAGATCAACGTGGCCCGGGCAGCAGACGGCGGGGGCCGGGGGGCCAACTACGGCTGGAACGTGATGGAGGGGACGCTCTGTTTCAGCCCCTCGACCAACTGCAACCGGGCAGGACTCGTGGAGCCGGTGCTGGAGTACGACCACTCCCGCGGCTGTTCCGTCACCGGCGGGCACGTGTATCGCGGAAGCGCGCTCCCAGAGGAGGTCGGAGTCTATTTCTACGGAGACTTCTGCACCGGCCAGGTCCGGAGCTTTCGCCTGCAGGGGAGCGGAGGGGGGGCGGTCGAGATTCGGGACCGTTCCGACCTCGACGTGCCCGGCAACCTCACCAGCTTCGGTCTCGATGCCGCTGGAGAGCTGCATCTGCTGGTGGTGAGCGGAGGGAGCGGCCAACTGTTCCGCATGGTCAGAGCCCCGTGACCGAGTCCGATCTGGCCCGGGGGCCGCTCGACCTCGCTCAACTGGCCGCCTGGAGAGCGGCCATTCCGGACTCCATCCGTTTCGGCACCTCGTCGTGGACCTATCCGGGATGGGAGGGCCTGGTCTATCACCGGCCCTATCCCACGCGCAGCGCCGCTGCTCTGTTGCTCGACGAGTACGCCCGTTTCCCCCTCTTCACCACGGTTGGCATCGACTCGACCTTCTACCGCCCTCCCTCGACGGCGACCTTCACCTCCTACGCGAAGCACCTCCCTCCCGGGTTCCCCTGCATCAGCAAGGTGTGGGACAGGGTCACGGTGCACACCTGGAGCGGCAAACGGGGGGGGAGCCACGAACCGAAGGGGGAGCCCAATCCCGATTTTCTCTCGGTCGAGCGGTTTCTGGAGGATGTTCACGGTCCGGCGATGGCCCATTTCCGGGACCATCAGGCGGTGTTCATCTTCGAGTTCCAGCAGATCGCGGATGACGGCATGACGCCTGAGCGGTTTGCCGGGCGCCTCGACCACTTCTTCAGCCACATTCCGCATGACGTGGCCTACGCGGTGGAGATCCGGAACCCGGAGTTCCTGCATCCGGCCTACTTCGCCGTGCTGCGGGAGCATGGCGTGGCCCACCTGGTCAACTCCTGGACCCGGATGCCGCCGATCGGGGCACAGCTCGACCTCCCCGATGTGATCACCGCCGGGTTCGTCATTGCCCGGGCGTTGCTCCGTCCGGGGCGCACCTACAATGAGGCGGTGGACGCGTTTGCGCCCTATGACACGATCCGGGAGCCCCAGCCGGCGCTCCGGCGCGATCTGGTCCGGCTGGCGCGGACGGCGAGAGAACTCCGCATCCCCGCCTGGATCCTGGTCAACAACCGGGCCGAAGGGAGCGCTCCAAGGACCATCGCGGCGGTGACGCGGACGTTGGCGGAGGAGGGGTAGGACGTAGGACATAGGACATAGGACAGGAGAAGGATCCCCAACTTCCAGGACGAGGCCCCTCCCCTTGGCCGTCATCCAGCAAGGAGACCATGCGCGACTCAAGAGCATATCCCGAACTGTTGCGCATGGTTGAAGCGGCGGGCCTTGACCGGTCGCACTTGGACCCGTGGCAATCTTGGCGAGTTTTCAAGGCTTTCCTCCATCGCGAAGTGGAGGGGAGCCATGACTCGGCGTCGGTCCAGTGGGGTGCCTTCCCGAACAACGTACTCGCCGGGGACGAAGGCTCCCTCCTGCTGGTGCGCCAGTTCAGCGAGCAAGCCGATTGGGATGGCGAAGATACGCTTGTGGGTCGTATTGTGATGGAGCTCTGTTATCCCATCGCGCAGTTCCAGGAATTGGGCCCGCTCGAGGTCTGGACCTACGATTTTCCCGCGCTTGAAGAGTGGGCCGCGGTCGTCGAGGCCACGCCACAATTCCAGGAGTGCATGGCTAGGCTCCCGACCTCCACCGACATCTACTATGACGAAGGCGACTGAAACCATTTTGGCTCGCGGTTCCCTCGGTCGCACCGCTGCAGAACAGCAGACCGTTTCCGGTTCTCTCAACACGGTGGTTCCCCGCGCTGGCTACGCTGGCATGCGGAGGCGAGGACTGGAGAATCGATAAGTCGCGCCACGCGCGCGCTGGCAGATGGACCCCGGCGTCCGCCGCCGGGGTGACGCCCAGAGAGCACCTGATCCTCGCCTCCGGGATTGAGGCGGTTCCAGGGCGCCCGAGGAGAGAGGAGGTAATCCAGAGCGGGGACCCGCCACTGCGGCGGTACTCGGATGTCCGGACCACGATGATCTACACGCACGTGCTGAACCGGGGGGGCCGGGGGGTTCGGAGCCCTGCAGACGCTCTGGGGGGTATGTGATGAAGGTTCCGGGGGATCATGCCCCCCCCGCAGTGTTCTGGGATTACCTTGCGGATGGCGCAATTCTGGTGCAGTATACTTGAAACCGATAACTCAGCTGGCCTGCGGCGGGGCCACGTGACAACGAAGCCACGGGGGGCGACACACCCCCGACAGGCAGAAGGAGGTCAACTATGTTCACGCGCAGCACGAAACCCTGGATGGGTCTTGTAGTCGTCGCCCTTGTGGTAGGAGGGTTCCACTCGGCACTCGCGCAGGGCCAGCCAGGGCAGAAACAGCAATCCCTCTACGACCGGCTTGGTGGCCTTGCGCCGCTTTCGGTCGTGGTGAGCGATTTTATCGATGCCCTTGTGCCGGACGCCGTCCTCAATGCGAATCCTGCGATCGATGCCACGAGGAAGCGTGTGCCAGCGCCCTATCTGAAGTACCACGTGACGGCCATGGTGTGCCAAGCCACTGGCGGCCCTTGCCAGTACCAGGGTCGCGGGATGAAGGAGGCTCACACCCACTTGAACATCGCGGAACGGGAGTGGGAGCGGATGGTGACCATCTTCAAAGAGGTGCTCGCGAAGCATCGCGTCCCAGCGAAGGAGACTCAGGAGCTTCTTGACATCGTTGGTTCGACTAAGGCTGATATCGTCGTGGCCGGCAAATGAAGGGAACGGCCAGCTAACAACCTGTTGCAGCGGACGACGCTACGCGCCGCCGATGAATCGGAAAGCTAGGCGTCCAGGGAGAACCTCGTGGCACTCCGCACCCTGTTGGCAGAAGAAGACCGCGCACTCATCCTCGAGCGACTGCGACGTCTCACTCCTGACGCACAGGCGGCGTGGGGCACCCTCAACGCACCACGCATGCTCTGCCACGTCGCGGATCAACTGCGCGTTGCGCTGGGCGACGTTCCGACAGCACCGGCTCACACGCTGGCTTCACGCACCTTCCTCAAGTTCCTCGTGGTCAACACGGGCATCAGGCCTCCTCGTGGCAAGATCATGACCGCACCGGAGATGCTGGTCTCGCAACCAACGGATTGGGACGCCGACCTCTCGGCGTGCATTGAACTCACTGAGCGCGTCGGCCGCGGCACCGCCAGTGCTGTACACCCCACCTTCGGCCCGCTCTCACCGCAGGAGTGGGGGCAGCTTTGCTGGAAGCACCTCG
This sequence comes from Gemmatimonadales bacterium, assembly GCA_039794085.1. Classification (GTDB taxonomy): domain Bacteria; phylum Gemmatimonadota; class Gemmatimonadetes; order Gemmatimonadales; family GWC2-71-9; genus OFTM291. Next base: position 57,516 of record JBDIWC010000018.1, on the reverse strand, counting down.
ACCACCACCTCGTACAGTTTGGTGTGTGACACGAGCATGTGGCCAACTCTTCTTCCCACCTGCATTCGTGACTGACCGCCTAACCCCTCATTGCAGATGACAACACAGGCGCATTCGCGCCTGTGTTGCCGCTGAACTCATACGCGGTTATGCCGCATATTGACCTCGGAGCTTCACTACTTGTCGGCGCCGTTGCCCTGCTTGCGTCCACGCTCGCCGCAGTGACAGGCTTCGGTGAGGCGGTCGTGCTGCTCCCCGTGCTTGTCATCGCCTTCGGCGTACGCGACGCGGTGCCGATACTGACAGTCGCGCAACTCACCGGTAACGCCAGCCGCGTATGGTTCAACCGGCACGAGCTTGACTATCGAGTGGTGGGCTGGTTTGCAGTGGGCGGCGTTCCCCTGGCACTGCTTGGCGGTCTGCTCTTTGCACGGGCACCACTTGAGGGTCTGACGCGCCTGCTTGGCCTTTTTCTCTTGCTCATCGTGGCTTGGCGGAGGCTGGGACCCCGAACGACCGTACGACCCACCCTGCGATCATTCGCGCTCATCGGGGCCGGCGGAAGCTTCCTCTCGGCGCTGTTGGGAAGCGTGGGACCGCTCATGGCACCGTTCTTCCTCGCCTACGGGTTGGTGAAGTGTGCATATATCGGCACCGAGGCGCTCTCCACAGTCGTGATGCACGTTACGAAGCTTGTCGCCTACCGCGGCGCGGCCGTGCTCCCGATGGAGAGCATTCTTGCGGGTCTCGCAATCGGTCCACTAATGATTGTCGGGTCTTGGACAGGGAAGCGGATCGTCGATCGGCTTCCGGAACATGTGTTCGTGTTCCTCATCGAGTTGACGATGACGGCGGCAGGGCTGTTGTTTCTCATTCGAGGACGCTGATGGAGATCGTGTGGGGCAATCGAATGGTTCACGCCCGTTCGGGGGTTGCGCTCGATGAGCGGTGCTGCGATCGGCGGAGTGGAGCGGCTCGGGTGCCATCACCGGAACGAAGGAGTGGGCTGTGGAGACAGTGCCGCGGTGGTACCTGCCGGTTACCATCGTGGCCCTCCTTTGGAATCTGCTCGGCTGCCTTGCCTATCTGAGCGACGTGACCGCCACGCCCGAAGATGTTGCACGGATGAGCGCTGCCCAACAGGCGCTGTACGCCGCGCGCCCCAGCGGGGCGGTCGCCGCCACCGTGGTGGCAGCGGACCAAGCCTCATCGGGCGTTTCAGTCGAGAGCCGAGGAGCTGAAGATCATCAACCGCTTTCTGGCTGCTGTCGAGTACTACCGAATCACGATTGATGAGATTGAGTCATCCGTGGACATCGGAGTGGGGCTTGCCTGGGGCTTCTTCACCGGAGAGTTCCAGCTGAAAGGCGAGGAGCCGGAGCGAGTCTCCGTCCGCTTCACGACCGTGCTGCGACGAGACGCGAGTGGTGGCGCCAGATCAGGTTCCACCGTGATGCGCAGCCATTCGATGAGAACGGGAGCTACATCCCACGACGTGGCGGTCATTGACCGTTCGCTCGATTCCCGACAACGGTGCTGCCCAACATGCGTGTGCTGTTGCCGCGATCTGAGCGAGTGGGCTCGCGCCGGCGGCGCTCGGGGGACACCCTTGTCGCGCCACCGAAACGCGAGACGTTATGTGGCTGGACGCGATAGGCGTCCTGAACCCCTGCCCGGAGGGCATTACCGCCCGGAAGCGGATCCGAGGACTTGCGCGTGAGCACCGGTAATGCTATTCTATGTACATAAAGATGTACATGGAGGTAACATGGCGGAACATAGCGTATCGATCGCCGAAGCTCGGGCAAGGCTACCCGGTCTGGTGAAGGAAGCCGAGGAGGGCGCGGCCGTCCAGATCACGCGGTGGGGGACACCCGTGGCAGTCCTGGTCTCGGCGGCGCGCTACCAGCAGTTGGCGCACGGGCGCCCTTCATTCGGGGTGGCGCTTGACGCCCTCCTCGAGCAGGTGGAGATGCCTGAGATTCAGCTCGATCAGGGTGAGCTTGAGAATCTGCGTGACCGCGGGACCGGGCGGGAACCTCGGTGGTGACGCCTCGCTATTTGGTCGACACCAATGTCCTCTCCGAGCCGGTGCGCAAGGAGCCGGACGAGGCGGTCGTCAACAAGCTGCGGGAGCGCGGCGGTGAACTCGCCACAGCCTCCATCGTCTGGCACGAGCTGGCTTTCGGCGTCGGGCTGCTCCGCCCCTCTCGAAAGCGCGCGGCGATTGAGCGATACCTGGCCGAGGTCGTCTCCGCTGCACTCCCGATCCTGCCTTATGACGCGGTCGCTGCGGAATGGCATGCTGCGCAGCGCGCCCGGCTCACCAAGGCCGGACAGACACCCGCGTTCGCCGACGGCCAGATCGCCGCTGTCGCCGCGGTCAATGGCCTCATCCTGGTCACGGACAACGTTCGAGACTTCGAGCCCTTTCACGGCCTGCGCGTGGAGCGTTGGCATCGCGCAGCGACCGAGCGAGGGGATTGAGAGCCCGGAGTCCGGGGGGATGGGCTGGAGAGACGCGCAGGGTGGTGGCGGAGTTCGGGCACTGTTCCGGGTAATCTTGCGGAAGGTGTGATCGACCTGCAGAATAGTGGGCACCGAGGTGTTCGGTTGTGCCCCTGAGGGGACCATCCTTTGGCTACCCCTCTGCACTGGCGGAACCCCAAATCCAGCAGGTTCCATGGCCACCACGAACAAGTTGGCACTGCTTTCGATCCTCGCCACCTTCCCCGCCTGCACCTCCCCTGCGGACCCGGCTGTCCTTGGGGAGTGGCACTTCGTCGAGGACTTCCGAATTGGGGGCGGCGCAGACGATCCCGACGGACTCAGCGATCTCAAAGGGGTTCTCGTCACGCGGAGCGGCAACATCTGGGCGCTGGAGGCTTCGACCCAGAACATTCGGGTGTTTGACTCTCTCGGAAAACCGCTGCGCACAATCGGACGGCGAGGTCAGGGACCCGGAGAGTTTCTCTGGCCTGACGGGATGGCTTTGGCGCCCGATGGTGTGGTCTGGGTGCATGATCCGCAAAACGGCCGATTCTCCCTTTTCAGCGAGACGGGCGACTTCCTCACGCAGCAGATCGCTCCAGCCCAGGGTTATGGCTGGGTCTGGACCGGAGGAATAGACCGGACCGGCCGAATCTGGGACGAGGTCTTCGGGCGCATAGAGGGCGACGAGCCGAAACGCACCCTTCGGCGAGCAGAGCCGGACTGGAGCCGTATCGATACGGTCTCGCTCCCCGCGTGCCGGCCTCCTGGGTGGACAACCGGAGACGGCAGCTACTGGAAGCCCCTGGAAGGTGGCCGCGGTGGAGCCCGGTACTCCGTGAATATTCCCTTCTATCCGGGACCTGTCCTCGCCTTCGACTGGACCAGCGGCGCCGTCTGGTGCGCGCCGACCGGGGCCGAGTACCGGCTGTTCAAGCTCGGCATCGAGCAGCACGATACGGGGGCGCGCATCCACCGCGGGACCACCCCCTTCCCCGTCACCCCGGCGGAACGCGATTCCGCGATCGCAGGCATACGCAAGTTCCTGGCGTCCCTGAACGAACCGGACCCGGACTGGAGCCGGATCCCGACCGTCAAACCGGTGATCCAGAGCGCCTTCGTCGATGATGACACTCGTCTCTGGGTCCGGCGCGGCACCGCCGACGAAACCTCTCTCTTCGAGATCTATTCGGCCGGCGGCGAGGCGATCGCCGAAGTGCGCATCCCGCATGCGATCATCTCCTGGGTGCGTCCGGTCACTCGGGATAACGTGGTATGGCTGGCAGCACGCGACCGGGACGGTATCCCATACATCGTGCGCGGGCGGATCGGCCGTTAACTCTCCCCGCCTTTCCAGGGACAAGCTTGGCAGGGGGGACGCCCGGAGAGCATCCGAGCCACACCTCGCTTTGCGGGGACACCTTTTCCTCGGGTGAGGATTGAAGGGAATGGACTCCGGCGGCGTGCGCGGGGGTGACACCCAGGGGGTCTCGGAGCCGGCAGCTTGCGGCTCACCCCTTCAGAGACTATGCTGAAAGTATGGACTACCGCGACCGGATCACCATCGAACCTGGCAAGCGCAGCGGCAAGCCTTGCATCCGTGGCCTGCGTATCACGGTGTATGACATTCTCGACTACCTGGCCGGAGGCATGAGCACGGACGAGATCCTGGCCGACTTCCCGGATCTGGAGCGCGAGGACATACACGCGGCGCTTGCCTTTGCTGCGGACCGTGAGCGACGACTCGTGGGTCCGGCGGCGTAACGAGGCTCAAGGCGGCCCAACCTGAAGCTCCTCTTCGATCAAAATCTCTCGCCGACGCTCGTCCGTCGACTGGGCGACCTGTATCCGGACTCCGCGCACGTGCGCGATCTCGGACTTGCCGTGGGTGACGACGAACTCGTGTGGCAGTACGCCCGAACGGGAGAATTCATGATCGTCACGAAGGATGATGACTTTCGCCAGTTCAGCTTCCTTCGCGGATCCCCACCCAAAGTGATCTGGGTGCGCCTGGGGAATTGCCGGACAGCTGACGTCGAGGTTGTCTTGCGCGCGAAAGTGGAGGAAGTGTCTTCATTCGCAGCGAACACCGAATCCGCCCTTCTCGTCCTGACGCGGGATCCGTTATCTCCAAGACGGGAGAGTGACGCTCGCTAGCGAGATAATGCCCCTGGTTCCCACTTGGCCGGGGTCCACACCTCGCCGGGGCGAGGATTGAATTGAAATTGAAATTGACGGGGATGGACCCCGGCGTCCGCCGGGGTGACGCCTGAAGGAGATCGTGGGTCACGACACGTGTGCGCAGCAGAATGGCGAGACGTCAGGCGAGCGAGGACACCCTTGTGATACCCAGGAGGATGACATGACGCGAAGCATGTTCCTGATCGCAATGATGACCTTCCTGTCCGCCTGCGGAGCCTCCGCTCCCCCCACGCCGCACATCGCCGAAGGGCACCAACCGGGCGAGGAGGCGGCCGTTCTCGAGGCACTGGACCGCTACGTCACGGCGATCTCCGAGTCCGATCGCGAAGCCCAGGCGGCGATGATGACCCCGGACGGAATGACCTACGTGTGGCGCCCGGTTTTCGAGGTGGACTCCCAGAGCGGCATCTGGCGCCCGGCCGAAGGCGGCGGGATGGAGATCGTGGCACGCCCGAACTCCTTTTGGACAGATCCCTCCCGGGACGATGGGCGCGTCCTTCGGGAGCGGTACTGGTCGCCGACCGTGATGATCCGTGGTGGCATCGCCGTGGTGTGGGCGCCGTATGAGTTCTGGGTCGACGGCGAGACAACCCATTGCGGTGTCGATGTGTTCGACTTCGTCAAGATCGACGGACGATGGCGCGTGTCCAACGCGATGTGGACGGTAGAGTCCGACGCCTGTACCGAGTTGCGGCCCGGGGACCCGTCGATTCTGCGCCCGGCAGACTGACGGCGTGCGCCGGAATCTGTTTTCCTCCTCCAGCCCTTCGTGTACCTGGATCATCGACACGGAGATCGCCCGGAAGAGCGGACTGGGACGGGAGCCTCCCCAAGGCCCTCTCGCCGGATGGCAATCCGGAGTTCGCCACGATACTGAAGGTCGCTTCCCGCTTCGCGGGGACACCTTTCCACGGGTGAGGATTGAAGCGAATGGACCCCGGCGTCCGCCGGGGTGACGCCCTGAGAGCATCCAAACCTCGCTCCGTGGGGTCGAGCCGGATCAGCCCTCCCCCAGGGAGATGAGAGAGTCCAGGTCCAGCCCCGCCACCGCGGCGATCCGTATCACCGTTTCCCCGACCTTGTTGTTGGGGGTGGACGCCCCGGCTGTGATGCCGAGCACCCGGGCCTCACCCAGCCAGTCGGCGGTGACCTCCTCGGCGGTGGCGCCCACCGGCTGATGGCGAATGGCACCGGTGGTGAGGTCCACGCAGGCGGCGTCCTCCAGATGGAAGGTGCGGATGCCAAGCTTCTGCGAGAGGGCCGCGAGGTGACAGGTGTTGCTGGAGTTGTAGCCACCCACCACGAACATGAGATCCGGGGGTGATTCCCGGAGGAGCTGCTCCACCGCGTCCTGTCGCTCCTGGGTGGCGGAACAGATCGTGTCGAAGGTCCGCACCCGATCCCCCTCCTGGTCGGCGCCGTACCGGCGGATCATCGCGAGCCGCACCTCCTCGGCGATGGCGAGGGACTCCCCCGAAAGCATCGTGGTCTGATTGGCCAGCCCGACCCGCTCGAGGTGCCGGGTGAAGTCGAAGCCGGGTGAGGTGGCGTTCACGAATCGAGAGGCCAGGGCTGGGGCATCTCCTCCGTGCTCGATGTAGTCGCACACCAGCCGGGTTTCCTCCATGTTGCGCACCACGAGGTAGTGCCCTTCGGGATATTTCGACACCTGGCTGGCGGTGGCGCGGGTCTCCTCGTGATACCACTTGCCGTGGATGATCGAGGTGTAGCCATCCCGCGCGTAGCGCTCGACCCGCTTCCACACGTTGAGCACCGAGCCGCAGGTGGTGTCGACCAGAACACACCCCACCGACCGGAGAAGATTGAAGTCCTGGATCGTGACCCCGAAGGCGGGGAGGATCACCACGTCGTCGGCGGTGACCTCGCTGAAATCGAAACTGCCCTCCTCCCCGCGGGCCAGGAAGGCGATCCCCATCTCCTCCATCTTGCGGTTCACATGGGGGTTGTGGATGATCTCGCCGACCAGAAAGAGCCGCTTGTCGGGGAAGCGGGCCCGGGCCTCGTAGGCGTAGTCCACCGCCCGGTCCACCCCGTAGCAGAACCCGAACTCCCGGGCAAGATGGAAGGTGAGGTGTCCCACCGTGAGGCGGTACCCCCCCGCCCGGATCGCCTCGACCACCGCACTGTGATAGTCAGCGCTGCGCTGGCCTTCGATGGCGCTCTTGAGGCCGAAGCCCTTGCGGAAGTAGGTGGAGCTGGTCATCGCCGAATCCTCAGTTGCGTCGCACGTGACACGTCGACTCCACGGCCAAGGGTACGTTTCGAAAGGTTCCCGTCGCCCGCACGGTGTCGGTGTGTTCCAGGTTCCGGAGCTGAACCTCGAACCGGCCCGAGATCGTGTCTCCCGCCACCGATTCCACGTCCACCCATCCTTCAAATCCTTCCAGCCCGACCAGGGTCGTTTCGGCAAACCAGCGAAGTGCCATCGCCGATCCCGGTCGCGGAGGGTCGAGGAGGAGCGGATCGAAGATCGGATACCGGGCCGGGATCACCTCATCCAGGAAGTAGAGCGAGACCCCGGCCCCGGCATCACCCTTGTACGCCAGCATTTCCACCAGCCGGTCATCGGTACACACGCTCCCCGTCAGGTCCACCCGTATGCGGCCCTTGGCCCAGCCGTCCCAGGTCACCTGAAACCGTCCCGATCCCTCCGAGCCTCCCTCCCGGTCCGGAGGGGACCCGGTGCAGGCCGCCACCGCCAGCACGTGGAGCAGAAGAAGGGCCACCGAGCGCATGGTGGGAAGGTAGAGGGGAGGGACCCCGGGTCCAAGTGTCCGGGGACAACATCACGGCGCACTTCAGGCCTTCGCATCGGTTCATGCCCAACCGGAGCGCCTCCCCTCACCCCGAAAGCCAACCACAAGAAGCACAAAAGGCACAAGAGCCGCTGATGACACCGATAACGCAGAGTGAATTCGGATCTCTTCTCTTCGGGGAAAAGTGTGGGTCGTTGGCACACCACGAACAGCCCACCCCGGGGCCCGCGAGAGAACAGCTGCTCACGCGAAGGCGCGAAGCCGCGAAGGGGCGCGTGAGCCCATCCTGGATCCCGGCCCCGTGACGATTGCGGCAGAGCACGGCCCACTCGTGTACGAGTACGTGTACGAGTACGTGTACGGCAAAAGGGACGGTCGCGGAACCCGCCTCAGCGAAGGACCCCGATCAGGACATCGAGGCGGAGACCCTCGCCCCGGTCGGGGGTGATCGGATGGCTCAGATCGAACCGGAGCAGACCTCGCAGGATGGAGAGACCGGCCCCTCCGCCGACCAGCACCTTCTGTTGATCCAGATCCCGGAGAGTGCCCGCCTGGCCGGCATCGAGAAAGAGCACGGGACGGACGGCGGCCGGGATGAGGGCCCAGTCGGCCTGGAGCGCCCAGAAGGCCTGGCCCCTCTGGGTCCCGTGGTTGAATCCCCGCACGCTCCCGATCCCTCCGGCCCGAAACTCCATCTGGGGGAGGAGAGGCCGGGTGGCCACGCCTCCATGGGCCCGCACCGTGACCCCGTCGTCCACACCGAACGCAAACCGGCTGGTCCCGAAGACCCGAGCCGTGGCAGTGCCGTCCCCCGCCAGTACATCGGCGTTGAGCTGCCACCCGCTGGAAAAGGTGCTCTGATCGAGCGAGACGAGTCCCCCGACGAAGGTTCCGTTCCGGATCGGAGGATTCTCGCGGAAGCGCCCGCTCCCTCCGAACAGGTCGTTGAGCCGGGATACCGCCCCGCCGGCCACGCTCCGCTGGCGCTCGAGCCGAGCCGTCGTGGTGAGTTCCAGCCCCCGTCCGATGGTGCGGGTATATCCGATCGACCCGCCGGTGGCGAGGGCGTAGTCGGCCTCGTCGCGGCCCGAGATGAGGGCCCGGACCGAGTTGGCCAGGGTGAGACCGCGGGAGAACGGATCGAGATCGATGAGGTCCCGGTAGAGGGCCACGCGGAGGAGTCCATCGGGGGCATCCCGCACGGCGGTGAGCCGGCCCACGACCCGCTCATCGCTGGTCCCGTAGCGCACCATGCCGTAGGCGGTGGTGAAGGGCACCCCCGGCACCCGAACCCGGTACCCCAGCCCGATCGCAGACCCTTGCACCCGGTTGAAGCGGACGGCGCCGCCGAGCCGCTCATAGCCAAAGCCGTGGGAGCGCCGTCCGGTGAGGCTCCCCGGAAGCTCATCCGCCCGCACCGCCAGCTCGGCCCGCAGCTCCCGGAGCCGCGCGTCGTCGGCCACCCGGGGAGCAAAGTCGAGCTGGTCCTCCCAGGCGTTGAACTGGCGCAGGGAATCGTCCGGGGCCCGGTGGATTTCGTAGCGCCCTCCCCCGGCCAACCGTCCCGCCCGGCTCCACCACCGGATGCTGTCGGGCGGCTCGAGCTGGCCTCGGCGGATCCGGCGGAGCGAATCCCGGAGGGCGGCACGTCCCGCCCGGCTGGTGTCCCGTTCCGTCACCGGGAGAAGAAAGGTGACCGCCCGGCCCTGGTTGATCCGATACTCGTCGAAGGTGCTGATCACCTCGAAGGGCACCACGATGTCCGCCACCACCGGCACCTGAACCGTCCCCGCGAGGATCTGCCGGTACGGCATCCAGTACCCTCCGTCCTGCAGGGCATACTCCAGGTCCACGTCGAGGGTCAGAATCCGCCCGATCCGCTGGCTGTTGCGCCGAGCCCGGGCGGAATCCCGCGCGGTGGCCCGGCGGGGGGCGTCCCACGGACTGGTTCCGACAAACCGGAAGGTGAAGCGGACCACCTCGCCCGTCTCCCGGTCGACCCAGAGCCGGCCCACCACCACCGACGCGGCATCGCGACGAGGGGTGACGCGGACGGATTGGATCGTCACCGCCCGTCCGTCGGCCCGGGTGAGGGTGACCTGATCCGCCACCGCCTCGTAGTGGTAGAACTGCGGACCGTCCGAGGCAAGAGGGTGGAGTGCGGCCCGCTCGGGCACCTCGCTGGAGAGGAGCCGCACCGAGTCCCCCAGTTGGCGGGGAACAAACCACGGTTCGTCGAAGGTCGAGTTGAGGCTGATCCCCGGCAGTTTCGACTCCTCCCGCCGCCCCGCAATGTCCACCCGCAGATCGTTGGGGCGGGACCAGGAAACGGTGCCGATCTGTTCCTCCACTGCCGCACTGGCGGGGTCGGCCCAGCGCCTGCGTCCAAAGGCGAAGGAGGCCCGATACCGCAGTCGGGCCTGATAATCGGCGACCAGGGAATCGGCAGCGGCGTGACGGGACATCGCCCGGGCCACGAGGGCCCGGGTCTCCTCGGTCGCGTAGATCACGGTGTCGAGGGGCGGCCGGTCGGGAGCATCCTGGGCTTGGAGCACCGGGGAGGTCACCGTCAGGACAGAAAGTATCCCCGCTCTGACACTGGTGAGGAGAGACGTGCGGGAACAGCGGATTGTGGAGGCGGGAACCTTCAGGAGGCGTTGGCCCACTTGCTGCGCCCGTCCCGATGCAGGCCGTACGCCTTGAGCCGACGCCAGAGTGTGGTGCGGCTGATGCCGAGCGCCGTGGCGGTTTCAGCCAGGCGCCATTCGTGTGCATCGAGGGTTTTCACGATGGCGTCCCGTTCGCGCGCGGCGAGGGTGGTGGTCCCTTGTGCCGGGGGAAGGAACATCGCTTCGCCGAGCTCGAGCTGGGCCACCCGGAGGGGTCGCAGCCGGCCCCCGAGTTCCGCAAGCTGGGGTTGGAGCTCATCGGCCGAGAGGGTGAGGTCCAGAGTGTCGCCGAGAGAGGCCCGGGCCGGCTCATTGACATAGATGACCTGTCCCTGCGCATCGAAGACGATCACGCCCTCGTTGAACGCATCGAGAATACTCTTGGCCAGCGGAGAGAATACGGACGCCATTGGGTCTCTTCCGGAGAAGAAGGGTCTCGGGTCGGTGCTGCACCCACAAGGGTACGACACAGGTCGTCCTAAGGTTTCACATGGTGACGTTCCTCTGTCAAGACCCCGTGCTCGGCACCTGCGACGACGCTCTCGGGTCGGGTATTGGGTTTAGTTGGGTTTTGGGTGTTGGGTATTGTTGGGTATTGGGTATTGGGTGTTGGGTATTGGGTATTGGGGCCCAACGCCCGACATCGGGGCAGTGTCGAATCATCCAATCATCCAATCAGCTTGCCGATCGATGGGTCTTCTGGCGATCTTTGTCTGACCGTACGGTCAGGCTGAAAAGCACCCCTGAAAGAGAGAATCGGATGGAAGTCGTACCAATGGAAAGGAGAATTGCCATTCTCGACTCGGCGATTTCACTGATCCTGGAATCCAATTTGACCGATTGGTCAATTTCGCAGGTCGCTGCCCGAGCTGGTGTCGCCAAGGGACTCGTCATCTACTACTTCCATACCAGGCGGAACCTCCTGGGAGAGGTGGCCTCTCGGCTCCGGACCGAGGTGAACCGGCGGAGGCTGGAGGCGCTGAGCCTGAAGGGGACCGCTGCGCTCGATACGCTCCGCGAAGTGATCGAGGGAGAAGTCCAGCGCTCCGAGGCACCGGCACTTTTTGCCCTGACGACCAGCACCGATCGGGAGATCCGGGACGCGGCGGCCTCATCACCGGGCGACCGGGTGGCTCTGGCCCATGCCGCGGCCCACGCCCTGGACCTCCCCCACCGGGCCATCCCGCCGGTGTTGCTGGAGGCGGCGATCAGTGGCCTGCAGATGCAGCGCATCGGCGGGGTCAGTGAGAATCGGGTCCAGGAGGCCTGGGATCAGTTCTGGCTACTACTGGTAAGTCACGGGTGAGCCCCCTCCCAGACTTCAACCACGAAATACACGAAATGACACGAAAGGGAGCACACCCGCAGTTCAAACACGAACCCCCCTTGCTCCCTGAGGCTTCGCGACAGTCCTGCATGCTATTTCGTGCTTTTTCGTGCTTTTCGTGGTTCAATCTCTGTTCAATTCAATTCTTTCCCACCTACCGATTCCCCGGATAACTCCCGTATGCCGATGGTGGCTCCAAGGCGCTTGGGTTGCTTCAAGAGTCGATCGGAGTAGGTTCCCAAGGTTCGCCCTGCCTCTGATCCCTCGACGGAGTAGTCACCATTCAGCTGCTGGCCACCGACCTCGACGGCACCTTTCTCGGGGGTCGCCAAGCCGATCGCCTCGCCCTCTACCGGTTCCTCCGCTCCCCCGACGCTCCGCGTCTCGTCTTCGTCACCGGGCGAGGAATCGAGAGCGTCCTGCCGCTCCTCGCCGACCCGCTGATCCCCGACCCGGAGTACATCATTGCCGATGTCGGAGCCACGATCGTGGCCACCGAGGGTCTCCGTCCTGTCATGCCGCTCCAACTGGAGATCGACCAGCGGTGGGTCGGGGTGGACGCCGTGCTGGATGCGATCGGGGCTCTTCCCGGCCTGACCCGTCAGGCGGTGCCACAGGAGCGCCGGGTCTCCTTCTTCGTGGAGTCGGAGGAGGTGATCGCCGCGGTGCGGGAGCGTCTCGAGGGTCTTCCGGTGGACATCCTCCACTCGGCGGGCCGGTATCTCGACGTCCTGCCCGAGGGGGTGAGCAAGGGGGAGACGGTGGAGCGTCTCGTGCACCATCTCGGCATTCCGATGGACCGGGTGCTCGTGGCGGGCGACACGCTCAACGATCTCTCCCTGTACCGGAGAGGATTCCATGGTGTCGTGGTAGGCCATGCCGAGCCCGCACTCTTCGAGGCCACTTCCACCATGACCCGGGTGCGGCAGCATGGCACACCGGGCGCCGGGGCCGTTCTCGAAGCCCTGCTGGATCTCAATCCGGAACGGGAGGTGCCCCCCGGTGACGACTTCACCCCCGCGGGCGACGCTCAGCTCGTGGTGGTCTATCACCGGCTTCCCTTCGAGGAACGGGTTGTCGACGGAGAGGTGCGGCGTCAGCGGCCTCAGTCACCCAACGGAATCATTCCCACCCTCCTCGGCTGCTTTCAGTCGGGTCGTCCCGGCTCCTGGGTGGCGTGGACAACACATGCCCGTGGGGATTCCCGCGAGGTGACCCACGCCTTGGTGGATGAAGGCCAGTATCCCAATCTGGTGGCTGCCCGGGTCCCCCTCACTCCGGAGGATGTGGATCGGTTCTACAAGCGCTTCTCCAAGGAGGCGTTCTGGCCCGTCATCTTCTCCTTCGTGGACCGCGCGCAGCTCAACGCGGACGACTGGGAGCACTTCTGCCAGGTGAATCGCCGCTTCGCCGAGGCCGCCGCGGGGGAGGCGGACGAGGGGGCCCTGGTCTGGATCCACGACTACAACCTCTGGATGGTGCCGGCCTTCCTGCGGCAGATCCGCCCGGATCTCCGGATCGGCTTCTTCCACCACACTTCCTTCCCCCCGGCGGGGGTGTTCAACGTCATCCCCTGGGCAGACCAGATCATTGGATCGCTGGCGCAATGTGACCATATCGGCTTCCATGTGCCTCGATACGCCGTGAACTTTCTCGACGTACTCCAATCCCACCTCCCGGTCGACGTGCTGGAGACGATGCCGTGTGCCCCGCGGTTCCGGATCCGGGGCACCGCCCTCGCGGTTCCGCAGATGCCGGTGCGAGTGCGGGCGGGCGACCGGGTGGTGACGCTCGGTGCCCATCCCGCCGGGGTGAACGTGCCGGCCATCCGGGAGATCCTGGCGGGCGATGACCACCAGAAGGCCCTGGCCGACATCACCGCCCAGTTCCGCGACATGCGCCTGATCCTGTCAGTTGAGCGACTCGACTACGTGAAGGGTCCGCTCCAGAAACTCGAAGCCTTCGAGCGTCTGCTCGAACGGCACCCCGAACACCGGGACCGGGTGTCGCTGGTGTTCGTGACGACCCCACCCGCCCCGGGCATGGAAGTGTACGAGGAGGTGCGCACCGCGGTGGACGAAGCGGTGGGCCGCATCAACGGCCGGTTCGGGTCGCTGACCTGGACACCCATCCACTATCTCTTCCGGGCGTTGCCCTTCGAGGACGTGATCGTGTACGGCGCGGCCGCGGACGTGGCCTGGATCACACCGCTGCGCGACGGGCTCAACCTGGTGGCCAAGGAGTTCATCACGGCTCAGACCACGGTGGACGGGGCCGGCGTCCTGCTCCTGAGCGAGTTCGCGGGTGCGGCGGTGGAGTTGCACGGGGCCCTGCTGACCAATCCGTATGACATCAACGGGATGGGCAAGGATCTACATGACGCCCTGGGGTTGCCGGAACCCGAGAGGCGGCAGCGGATGCGGCGGCTGGCCAAGATCGTGTCGGGGTACGACGTGGACGACTGGAGCCGCGACTTTCTGGAGACGCTCGACCCCCTCGGACCCTGACCGGTGCTGCATCCGGTCGACTGGGCGATCATCGGCGCCTATCTCTTCCTTGCCCTCGGCGTGGGCGTCGCGATGCGGGGTGGGAGTTCCACCGGACGTCGGAGCTACTTCCTCGCCGATCGCTCGCTCCCCTGGTGGTGGGCCGGGGTGTCGATCGCCGCCACCACCTTCGCCGCCGACACCCCCCTGGTGGTGGCAGGGATCATTGCCTCCCGTGGCATCTCGGGCAACTGGCTCTGGCTGAGCTGGATCCTGGTGCATGCCGGGGTGGTGGCGGTCTTTGCCCGGCGCTGGTGGCGGAGCGACGTGGTGACCGACGCCGAGTTCATCAGCCGCCGCTACGACGATGCCGCGGCGGGGACGCTGCGGACATTCCGCGCGGGGCTCTACGGCCTGGTGTACAACGTGATCATCCTGGGGTGGGTGCTCCGGGCCATGGGAAAGATCGCGCACGCGCTGGTGCCCTGGGAGCAGTGGGCACCCGGGCTGACCCACGCAGCCGCCCGCTTCGTGCCCGAAGGGAGCGCTCTCGGCGGACCCGGCGAATTCCTGACCATCCTGGCGCTGGTTCTCATCGTCACCCTCTACTCCTCCCTGGGCGGCATCCGGGGCGTCGTCCGCACCGACCTGGTCCAGTTCGCGCTCGGGATGGTGGGGGGCATCTGGCTCGCGGTGGCCGCCTGGCGCGCGGTGGGGGGACGGACCGCGCTCCACACCCAACTGCGGACTCTCTACGGCCCGGAGTCCACCGACTTCCTCCGCCTCTTTCCCACCCTGGACGGCGGCTGGGCCGGCGCGCTCGGGCTCGGCGCGTTCACGCTCGGGGCGTACCTCCTGGTGCAGGGATTCGCCAACATCCCGGCGGATGGCGGGGGGTATCTCCAGCAACGCCTCAGCGCCTCCCGCAGCGAGACCGACGCAGTGCGTGCCGCCTGGCTCTTCGTCGCGCTGCAATATATGGTGAGGGTGTGGCCCTGGTTCGTGGTGGGTGTCGCCGCCCTGGTCCTGATCCCCCTGGGGGACGGCACGGTGAGCCAGCTCTCCCCGGACCTCACGGCCACGGTGCGTGCCGACCGGGAAGCGGCCTGGCCCGCCCTCATGATCGCACTCCTCCCACCAGGAGTGCTCGGACTCCTGGTGGTCTCTATCCTCGCCGCGTTCATGAGCACCATCGACACCCACTTCAACTGGGGTGCCTCCTACGCCGTGAGCGACGTGTTCCTGCGCCTCCGGCCCGGCCTCTCCCCGAGGACCCAGGTGACCCTCGGCCGGGCGACAGTGGTGGCATTCGCGGTGCTTGCCCTGCTGGTGGCGATGCAGATCGAGACCATTGAACAGGCGTGGACCTGGGTGGCGGCTCTGGGCGCGGCCCTCGGCGCCCCGACCCTCCTGCGGTGGCTCTGGTGGCGCGTCACCGCCTTTGCCGAACTCACGGGGGCGGTGACCGGCCTCACCCTTGCCGCGGTGACGGCGGCGCTCGACGTGACCTACGAACGGCAACTCGTCTGGATCGCTTCCGGAAGCCTCCTCGTCACCCTGGCCGCGATCGCTCTCGGACCCGGAGCCAATCGAGCCCACGCCGAGGAGTTTGCCCGCACCGTGGACGCACCCGGGATCTGGCCCGGGCGCAGCGTGGTCCGGGGGCTGACCGGTCTTGGTCGGGAACTGGGCACCCTGGCCCTCGTGGTGGCCCTGGTGCTCGGCGGGCTGATGCTCGGGCATCGACTGCTGTTCGTGCCCTGAGGTCCCGGGTGCTGGAGACTGGGTGTTGGGGACTGGGGACTGGGTATTGGGCCCCACACCGTAGTTCCCAATACCCAACACCCGATACCCAACACCCGCGGGGGGGGGCGGGGCAGGGAGTCCTATCCCCTACCATCTGTCTTCACCACCCAACCTCTTTCGCTCGCGGTGCACGACCTGGAGGGGGGTCCTGCCCTTGTGCCGCGGATGGGGCGACCGCTCCCACGCTGCCTGGCGCCGGGCCAGTTCCTCCCGCACCTCCCCCGGACTGGTGACACCCGAGGCGATGACCTCGTCCCGCCAGATCAACCACCGGCGTCTCAGCTCGTGGAACAGGGTGGCTTCCTCCACTTCCATCATCTCGCCCCAGACCCCGCCATCCGCCATGGCGGGATTCGGCAGGAAGACGCGCGCCGCCAAATCGACTCCGAGGTCCGCAACCCATTCCTGCAGGTCGGGGTTCAGGAAAGCGAACCCGCCGCCCGGGCAACTCTCCGCCCGGATATCGAATGCCTCGCGATCCTCCAGGATCTTCCACGCCCAGGGAAGCAGCAGTTCCTGTTCCGTCTCCAGAAAATGGAAGAAGCGTTTGAGGGACACGGGAATCGCCCGCATCTCTCCCGGGGGATAGACCACTGTGCGATGCACCCAGTCGAAGAGAAAGATGATGAGGTCGCATTCGGTCACCGCCTCGACCGGAATCCCCGCCGCATCCGACAGATAGGTGAGAAAGAGATCGGCGTTGTCCGCATGGCGGAACGCCGTCGCCGCCGAAAACCGGAGGCTGAGCGACTCCTGGAATCGGTCAACGAGTTCCTCCGTATCCCGAGACAACGTCCCTTCCTCCGGCACCAGCAGCGCCGAGGCGGGGTTGGCTCCCAATCCGGTCGGGAGCGCCGGTTCGAGTGCCACCGGGGGAGGCCAGAGAGACGGTTCCTCCCCGTCCGATTCCAGCACCAGGGAGACCCCCATCTCCGGGTCGGTCCAGACAATGGGAGGGACGGCTCCTTCGGCACGGGCGGACGCCAGAAACCGGGAGAACTCCGGCAGGGCGCGGAGGATGTCCCGAAGGTCGGTTGCCTGGGCGCGGGTGATTCCGCCGCCCGGGGTGTTGGCCGTGATGAGGAAGGGCCACGCATCGGTCCCGGCCACCTCCCATCCGGCGGCGAGGACCTCCTTGCGCATGGCGGGGGACACATCGCTCCGGCGCAGGAAGGTGAGGGAGAGGACGACATCCTCCCATCCGGGATCCGCGCTCTCGGTGGTCAGCTGGCTCTCCAGGTCCGCCAGATCGGCGTACAGCGCCACGCCGTACTCCATGCCGGCTCCTCCCAGCACGATCATGGTCCAGGAGGTTCCCCCCGGGGTCGTCGCCATCATGAGATCGGCATTGACCAGACGCTCCCACGGCCGATCCCGAAAGAACGCGGCGGAGGCGGCAAACAATTCCCCCACCAACGCCGTCGGAAGACCCCAGGACCCCCACCTGTCGGGAATGGAGAGCCCCAAGGGGCGTTCCGGAGATCCGGGGTTCATGTGTGCCATCAGCGAACGGCCCGCCTCGTCCACCTCCGGCAACCGCGTGGTGGTCACGCTCGTGTGTCGCTCCCCGAGGAGTGGCCGCAACTCCCGGGCGATCACCTCACGGCGGACCGCGATCGTACGTGGCCACCGTCCCACTCGTGTCGATGCCTTTTCCACCGCCTCAATCAACACCCGGGCCACGTCGTCCGACTCGCTGGGCGGGTCGGTGAGAAAATCACTGAAGAGGATGAATCCGTCACCCATCACCAACACACAGGCGACGCGTGAGTGGGGAGCGGTTCCGATGGAGATGGGGGCGGGCAGGAGGTCCACCTCCCACCGGGAATCGGGGTCAGGGGAGGGAATGCTGCTCCGGTCAGCTCCCGGACGGTCCAACGCTGCGCCCCCATGCATGAGGGAGAGCCCTCCCCGGTTCGCATTCCCCTCCCGCCCGTGACAGTTCTTGAACTTCTTCCCTGACCCGCAGGGACAAGGCTGATTGCGTCCGAGGGATGTCATGATGGGTTTCGGGTAATGGGTGATGGGTAATGGGTGATTGGTATCGGGCCCCTCTCGCCTGCCGCTCCGACACCCAGGACAGAGGACAGAGGACAGAGGACAGACGACGGGGAGGCCGTCATTCCGGCCATGAATCCAGTGTCATTCCCGACCTCCCGCACGATGGACCCCGGCGTTCGCCGGGGTGACGTTCCGATCCCTTCCACGCCCCCTCTCCCCTTCCCTACTCCCTACTCCCTATTCCTGCACTGTCACGACCGGTGATCACCCGGCCACGGGCCGCCCCTACTACGGCCGCCTGCCCACCCCGGCCTTCACATCCGGATCATCGTGCCCCCAGCCGAGGGGCGGCAGGGGCACCGCCGTGGGCCAGACCTGGTTCAGGGTGTCCGCGTCGTAGAGGCGGCCATTCTTCATCACCATCCGCACCGAGTTGGAGTTCCGGATGTTCTCGGTTGGGTCCCGGTCGAGCACCAGGAGGTCGGCGAGCTTGCCCGGTTCCAGACTTCCCAGATCATTCCCGAAGCCGAGTGCCTGGGCGCCGAGAATGGTGGCCATGCGAAGGGCGTCGAATTGGGTGGCTCCGCCGGACTGCACCGACCAGAGTTCCCAGTGGTAGCCCAAGCCCTGGAGCTGGCCGTGGCTCCCGACCCCGGCCCATCCCCCCACTTCCACCAGGTCCCGCACGAAGTTGGCATGGCGGTTGAAGACATGCTCGTCGGGCATGAACCACCCCGCGGAGGTTCCCCCGCCGCGACGGCGGGTCTTCCCGTCAAGTTCGTCCCCCGGAGTGAAGCGCCGGAGCTTCGCATCATTGTGCGGCTGCTCGGTGGCATAGTAGTAGTTCTCCGCCCAGGGCCCGCCGTACGACACGAGCAGGGTCGGAGTGTACGCCGTCTTGGACGTCTTGAACAGCTCCACCACGTCGCGATAGAGTGGGGCCACGGGGAGCGAATGCTCCAGCCCCGCATACCCGTCCATCGCGTGGGTGAGTTCCAGCTTGAAGTCGATTCCCCCCTCGGTGGTGGGCATCAGTTGGAGCTCGCGGGCCGCCATGATCACCCATTGCCGCTGCTGGCGATTCCCCGTCATGTACATCTTCAGCGTCTTGGTGTCGTAGTATTGGCTGTAGCGCTTGAGCACGTTCCGCGCGTGGTCGAGACTCTCGATGTTCTCGCCGGCAAAGACGCCGGGGCCCGTCGAGTAGACCCGGGGACCGAGGAGGGTACCGGCGTCCACCCGGTCGGCGTAGGTGAGCACGTCGGTGGTGGCGGTCTGGGGGTCCCGCATGGTGGTGACGCCATAGGCGAGGTTGGCGAGATACGCCCAGAGCGCATCCTTGTGCACGCCCGGCGTGTGCCGCAGGTGGGAATGGGTGTCGACGAAGCCGGGGAGGATGATCTTTCCGGTCACGTCGATCTCCCGGGCGCCGGCGGGAATGGTCACCTGGCCGCGGGCTCCGACCGCCACGATCCGATTGTCGGTGACGACGATGTCGGCGTTCTCAATGATCTCCCGCCCCCGCATCGTGATGGCCCGACCTCCCCGGAGCACGACCGTTCCGCGGGGAATGTCGCGGGCCGCGCGGATGATGATGCGCCGTTCCTCGGGTTGGTACCCTCCGGCGCGTGTCGTGTCGTTGGCCGGGCGGGCGGTGCTGTCGTTGGCCGGGCGGGTGGCCCGAGCGGCGCGCACGCTGTCCTCCACCGCCTTCGCCCGGTCGAGATCGTACACCAGGTGCGCGTTCCCGATCGACCAGTGCACCTTCCGGCCGTCGGCGCTCCAGTGGGCGAACTCGCCTCCGATCTCCGTCAGCTTCTTCACCGGGAAGGCCGCGTTGTCGGGGTTGGCCACCGACACCGTCGGCACCGTCCCGCCGACCAGCGGCACCGTCACCACAAAGATGTCCATCCCGACCTGAGCCAGCGCCTGATTACCCACGGGAGCCATGCGGATCAGCGCGGCGGGGGGCGCCTGGGTGGACCCGGGCTGGGACTGACCGGTCACCTTGAGATGCTCCTTCACATCGGTGCCATCCCATCGCATCGACACCAGCCCGCCCCCTCCGCTGTAGGCCCAGAGCCGGGTGGAATCCCTTGTAAAATGTGGCACCCGCCGACCGCGGGTCTGGGCAATCACCGTCAGCTCGCCACCGGCCGCGGGGACCCACACGAACTCGGCCCCCTGTCCCGGCGAGAAGCGCTGCAGCTCCTCGCGCATCTCCCGCGCCGGGGACTTGATCGACACGATCCGGGCGCCGTCGGGCGACCACGCGGTCTCGACGTATGCTCCCGCGGTGCGGGTGAGTCGCGTGGAACGGGCACTCCCGATGGAGGCCACCTTGTAGAGATGCCCGCCCGAGGAATCGGCCCAGGTCACGAAGGCGATCTCCCGGCCATCGGGCGACCAGGCCGGGTAGTGCTCCTCGTAGGGGAGAGTGGTGAGCCGCCGCGGGGTACCGGCAGGCCAGTCCATCACGTAGAGCTTGCCCAGCGCGGAGAAGGCGAGCCGGCGGCCATCGGGCGAGGGCACGGCATCGCGGATCTGGCGCACGGTGAACTGGGCGCTGTCCTCCACCGGATAGTCGAAGCGGACCTCGGGCCCGATCGCCACCTCCGTCTCCAGCGTGAACGGGATGCGCGTCGCGGCGGCACCGTCCACCGGCACCCGCCAGATCTGCCCATGGTAGCTCATGATCACGGTCCGGCTGTCGGGTGTGAAGGTGTAGCCGGGGAGGGCATCCTGGGTGGCACGGGACTCGATGTCATCCCGCTGAATGGGAAAGGCGAGCCACCGTTCGTCGCCGGTGGCGAGATCGCGGAGCCGGAGACCGGTGTTGGAGTCGTGGCGGCTTCCGTAGGCGAGCCATTTCCCATCCGGCGAGAGCGCGGGCCGGAATCCCCCTCCCTGCCGCGAGGTCATCGCGGTGCGGGTGCCGGTTTCCCGGTCGTAAAGCCCAAGCTGATAGGTGGGGAGCACGGCGTTGTAGGTATGGTCGCCGGTACGGGTGGCATACCAGATGTACCGGGGATCGGGCCCGAAGGCCGCGCCGATGCTGCGGGCATTGTCGGGTTGCCCGCCGAGCCGGGCGCCCGATCCGCCGGTGGCATGGTAGAGATAGAGCTTGGCACCCCCCTGGCCGGAGCGGGAGACGACGATGTATTCCCCATCGGGGGTCCACTCGGGGGAGTGGTACTGGTTGGTGTTCCCCTTGGTGACCTGCACCGTGTCTTTGCCATCCAGGGACATGATCCAGACATTGTCCCCGCCGCTCCGGTCGGACACGAAGACGATCCGCTTTCCGTCGGGGCTGAACCGGGGCTGCCCGTCGAAGGCGAGGCCGGAGGTGAGGCGGGTCGGGGTGTCACCGGTGACGGGGAGGGTGTAGAGATCGCCGAGAGCGTCGAACACGAGGGTCTGGCCGTCGGGGCTCAGGTCGAGGGACATCCAGGAGACCTGATCGGTGGTGATGCGCGCCGATCGAGCCGCCTCCAGCGGGAGGGGCTTTTCCCGGGCTCGTCCCCCCCGGCTGGCGGGCGCCTCATCCTGGGCCACAAGCGGTCCCGTCGTGCTGCACAGCAGGAGGGAGACGGCGAAGAGCGGACGGAGCATGGTCATTCTCCCGGAGGGGATGGAGTGCGTTGGAGCACACGGGCCTTGGCGTCGGCCACGCTGCGGGTCTCGAGGCCGAGCAGGGGAGCCACCCGGCGAATCAGATGATCCTCGGCGCGGCTGATGGTGCCGTCGGCGAGGATCAGTTCCCACATCACCTCGAGGAGGAGGTGCTTTTCCCGGGCACTGAAATGCTGGGCGACGAGCGAGGTGAACTGGTAGTAATCGTGCGCGGTGTGCCGTTCGGCCTCGGCGAGGGCGATGAGCTCGGACGCGGTGTCGGGGTCGAGCCCCATGCGGGTTTCGAGGGACCGGGTGAGCTGACTCCGTTCGGTGTCGGAAAAGCCGCCGTCGGCCCAGGCCAGCTCGACCAGGAGGGCACAGGCGGCCTGCCGCAGGCGAGTGGGGTCGTCGGGGTCGGCCGTGGGGGTGTCGGGCCCGGCGAGGTGTCCCCGGAAGAAGGTCATGATGGCATCGAGCATGGGTTGGGAAAGTAAAGGGAGTAGGGAGTAGGGAATAGGGAGTAGGTGTAGGGGCGACGCATGCGTCGTCCTTGGGGCGACGCGGTCGCGTCGCCCGAGCGCCAGGTGGCAACGAAAGGCGGTCAGCGGTGGGCGGTGGGCGGGAGGGGTTCGCAGACGGCCCGTACAAGGTGACGGTGTCAACCCGTGGGTGCGCTGCTTGCGGCGCACCCTCTGAGGCGATCTGTGATCGCTTGGAGCGACCTGAGCACCACGCTGATCTCCACCGCCGTTCTCAACCGGGGTGGGTTGGTGGTCCGAAGCCCGGTGGACGTTCCGGGCACCGAGGAAGGACCGGAGGCCTGTCTTGCGGGCATATCTGGACGGTGGTAACGTCCCCATCCACCGATTAACAAGTTAGACCGCGTCAGACAGCGATCGGATCGAATGGCCATCGGATCTCAGTTCGCCCAGTACATCAATCCCCTCTTGGCAGTCCTTCGCGAGCTTGGGGGGTCCGCAAAAGCTTCGGAAACCAGGGCAGCAGTAGCCGAATACCTGAAAGTCGATGATGCCGTGTTGGAGGAGCGTCTTGAGAACGGCCAATCCAGGTTCGACAATCAGGTGGGATGGGCTCGCTATTATCTCGTCCGGGCTGGCTATATCGATGCGTCACGACGTGGCGTCTGGGCGCTCACGGCGAAAGGGCGTGCGACCGATCGTCTGTCGGGCCCCGAGATCGACCATCTGGTCAGGGGTGTCATTGCGGAATGGGGCCGGAAGGGTGGGTCGGATGACGAAGCCGAAGCTGGGCAGGCCGCAGAGCGACCGCCGGACGAAGCCGATGGCGACTATCGTACCCGAGTACTGGCCACCTTGCAGGGTTTGCCGGCCAACGGATTCGAGCGCCTTTGCCAGCGGCTCCTTAGGGAAGCTGGATTCGAGCAGGTTACAGTCACGGGACAATCGGGCGACGGCGGTATCGATGGGATCGGGATACTTCAGCTGAATCCCTTCGTCAGCTTTAAGGTTCTGTTTCAGTGCAAGAGATACTCCAGCACCGTGGGGCCGGGAGTCGTGCGTGACTTTCGTGGCGCCATGATGGGGAGGACCGACAAGGGACTCATTCTTACAACCGCGTCGTTCTCCGCGGATGCCAAACGTGAGGCAGTGCGGGACGGAGTCCCGCCCATTGAACTCGTCGATGGCGAAGCACTCGTAGATCTCCTCGAGCACCTGGAGCTCGGCCTCCACCCGCGTACCACATACGACGTGAATCAGACTTTCTTTGACGAGTATCGGTCGTGACGCGGTCTTACCACGCGCTGGAGTTCGTGAGCGCGATGGATGGCGGAATGACCGGGCGCGCGTCTGGATTGTTTCCTTTGCGCCGCCCGAACGTCCACCCAATAGGCACTCGACGCTCAGCACAGGATCGTTAGGCTGCACCATGGACTCGTCCCACACCACACAGCCACACACCCGCTGACTCGCCTGGCCCGGCGTCGAGCCGGGGGGCGCTGGATTGTTCCGGAAAGGGGTTCTGTGATGTCGCAGAAGCGATCGGGGCTCGATAAGGGGGAGCGCGCACAGGCCGAGGAGATGACGGGGGTCAAGACCTCCATCATCTACGAAGCCATCCGCGCGGAGGGAGACCATGAGCTGTCCCGCTCGTTTGGCGCGCTCTGGTGGTCAGGCGTCACCGCCGGGGTCGCCATCAGCGTGTCCGTGGTGTCCATGGGCTTTCTCCGAACCGTGCTGCCCGACGCGCCCTGGACCCCCGCCGTGGTGAGCCTCGGGTATCCCGTCGGATTTCTCATCGTCATCCTCGGTCGGATGCAACTGTTCACGGAAAACACCGTGACGCCGATTCTCTCACTGTTCCACCGGCCAACTCGCACAATCTTCCTCCGGACAGCGCGCCTCTGGGGGATCGTCTTCAGCGCGAACATGACGGGCTGCCTGCTGGCCGCTGCCTTGCTTGTCTTTGGGGATATTGTCCCCGCGCCACATCTGGAGAGCATCCTGACGATCGCGCGACACTATGGGAGCGCCAGCGCCGGCCACCATCTGACCTGGGGCATGCCGGCCGGGTTTCTGATCGCCTCCCTCGTGTGGATCCTCCCGCGGATGGATGCGGGTGGAGAGGTGCTGACGATCCTGATCCTGACCTACATGATCGGGCTCGGTGGTCTGTCCCACGTGGTCGCCGGTTCCACCGAGCTTTTTGTGTTGGTCCTGCACGGCGACCTCGATCCGTTCGCGGCCGTGGGCAAGGGAATCCTGCCGGCCTTTCTCGGCAATGCCCTGGGAGGTACCGGGATGTTTGCCGTCCTTACCTATGCGCAGGTGCGAGAAGAGGTCTGAACCCGGGCGGGCGCTCGACGCCCGGAAACCGAAGGGACTCCACCGTGACCATTAAGGAGAACCACGATGATGGCTGACGCGCCCGAGTACTTCCAGTTGCGGCCGGAGGTCGAAAAGGCCTACGGCTACACGCATGCCGTACGGATCGGGAATCACATCAAGATCTCCGGTGCGGTGAGCATGGACGCCGAAGGCACACCGACGGCCGTGGGCAATCTGGAGCAGCAGATGAAGAATGCCTACGCCGACCTGGACACGGTATTGAAGCACTACGGCTGTACCTTCGACGACGTGATCGTCGAAGACGTTTTTACGACGAACATGGCGACGTTTCTTGAGGTCGCGTCATATCGGAATACGATCTATACCAGGCACTTTCCCACTGGCACCTGGCTGGAGGTCAAGGGGCTCGCTTTGCCGGAGTTCATGATCGAAATCGAACTGGAGGCGCATAGGTCCAGATAGTCCCTGACGGACAACATTGGACACAAACGGCAACAATATTGGGGGCGACGCCCGGAACCTCGTCGGCCGTGTGAGGCACGGCGTTTGTGACGGCCGGCCATTTGGGGCTCTTCAACGTGTCGCGCGGGTGAGAGACACGTCGATCGGGCATTGACCGCGCCGTGCGAGGGGAAATGGCCTGGCCACAAAAAGCACAGAAGTCACAAAGGGCACACCCTCTGTGCGGAGCGGCCCACCAGGGTTCGAGAGACGTTCGTGCCTTTTGTGCTTCTTGTGGTTGGCTCTGGGAATGGGGAGAGGTGCTCCGGCGGGACATGAATACATGCCGAGGCCGGAAGAACTCAACGGTGAAACGTCTGGTGAACTCAAACGGGTCAGCCTCCGGCAGCCGGCCCCGGAATCGGCTCGCCCGGCGCGGCCCTCCGCTGTCCCGGGGAGCGCCTCCCACCGGGGCAGCGGTGCAATGCCGGAAACATGAACATCTTGTGCATGACCCGCCCCCTCGATTCATCGAAGTAATAGGGGCCGAGCCAGTGCTCGAGGTCCATCTCCCCGCAGCCCAGGCAGACGATGGCCCGCTCGCAGGGGCACCCGACCCGCACCAGGGATCGGTCGGGCCTGTCGGATCGCACCTGGCCCCGGCGCCATCCACAGCGGGCACAGCGCCGGAGCCCGGTTTCCTGCGGCTCGGCGACCGCCGCCGGGGCCACCGTGGGCACGGCAGAAAGGATGAGGAGGGATGACACGGTCTGACGAATGAAGGTGGCGCGGTCCATGGGACGGTCCTCCGGTCGGATGGGAACGGAACGCGACGCGGAGAACGCTGGAACCACGACCACCCGACCGGCACAACCGAAAGAGCGCCGACGGTGATCGTCGGAGACTCAGGAGCGGTTTTAGCAGGTTGGTATCGCGGATGCAATCGCCTCAAATCGCCGCGGTGACCCCCACTCAGGGGCACGCTTCCATAATCACCTGGGGATCTCGAATCGCGCAAGGTTCCCGCGGACATTTGTGAGATATTTCACAAGCCGTCCTGCGGATGAGGGTTCGAGCGGTGGGGATCGAATTGGGGGTCGTTCTGCCGGGCAAGGGCGGGCCTCGTCGATGTTGCACACTGAACCTCTTGAGCCAGGCGATGTCGCGGGCAGCTTGGGTATTGCTTTCGGAACGACACAACGATAATGTTGTGTCGTGATTCCGTCTCTGGAGAGTACCCCTGGTGAGAATGGTCACCACCAGCTTCCGCCGGGAATCCACCGGAGCACGTGGCCGGAGGTGGTGGAGCGGTTTGGAACCAACGAGCGGCGACGCGAAATCCTTGCGGGCTTGCAGCGGGCACTGCAAGCACTCCGGGCGGCGGGGTGTCGGCGCGTGTTCATCGACGGCAGCTTCGTCACATCCAAGGAGATCCCCGGCGATTTCGATGGGTGCTGGGATCCTGATGGCGTGGATTTCGAAGCGTTGGACCCGGTGCTGCTCAACTTCCAGGGCCACCGCGAAGCCCAGAAAGCCAGGTTCCATGGCGAGTTCTTCCTCGCGACGACTGTCGCCGACGGGCTGGGGACTCGGTTCCTCGACTTCTTTCAACACGACCGGGATGGAAGACCGAAGGGAATCGTGCAGCTCGACCTCAAGGACATGACATGATCACCAACGAGAGGCAGTATCAGATCACGCAGGCCCAGGCGGCGAAGTTCCGTGAGGCATTGTCCGCGGCGCCCGCCGAGGGCTTGCACCCGAAAGCGCTCCAGGCGATGCGTGATGGAGCCCAGAGTCAGCTCGCGGAACTCGAAGAGCAGCTGGCTCAGTACGAGGCTTTGCGCAGTGGCCCGATCGAGTCCTTCACGGTGGACTCGATCACGGGGATCGGTGACGCGCTTGTGAAGGCGCGGATCATCCGTAAATTGACACAGAGGGCCCTGGCCGAGAGAATGGCAGTGGCGGAGCAGCAGATCCAGCGCTACGAGGCTACACGCTACGCCGGTGTATCGATCGAGCGCCTGCAGGCGGTGGCTGACGCCCTGAAGTTGCGCGTCAGCGAGGTCGTCACCCTGGAGGAGGAGTGAGCGGTCCCCAGGGAATGGGAACACTTGGAGGTGTCCATGACATTCCAGTGGCATGAGGTGTTGTTTGCCGCGAGTATCCTGGCCCTGGCGGGATGCACATCCGGGTCCGGAAGTCCGACCGGACCGGACTCCGGGAATCTGCTGCTTTCCACTGATCGGGCAGCCTACACCGCCGTCCTCGTCGGAGAGTCCGGGACATTCGAAGAGCACGGATTCACCGTGATTGCGACGTTCGCCAATCAGGGGGGAGAGCCGGTGTATCTCGCGCGTTGTTTTCCGGACACTCCCGTTCCGATCTACGGCATCCGGTTGGTTGACTCCTCGGATCCGTTCGGTTCCGCTTACAGTCCGTTCTGGGCCTGTGTGGGTCATGACCAGCAGATCCTGGTGCCGCCCGGGAGTACCCGCACCGACACCCTCCTCCTCCTCGGGCCGAATGCCCGAGATGGCGCCACGAAGGAACCACTCGGCGCCCTCAGCGGCGAAATGCGCCTCTCCTACCGGGTGCAGAGCTGCCCCGGCGACGGGGCATGTCCCATCGAGGATGCGGGACTGTCTCCCACCTTCACGGTCACGCTCCAACCGTAGTCCTATCCCGGCGTCGACGACGGCCCCTCTTCAGAGGAATAGTCGGGGACTCCTCACGCCGCGTCGGGGTGGAGGGGGGAGCGATAATCGGACGTGAACGAGATTACACGGATCCCATGCCTCGAGGCCGTGGCGAGTGCGAAGCGTGGGCGAGCATCGTGTGGAAGGATTCACGCGAAGACGCGAAGACTGCCAAGCCACCCCACCCATCCTTCCTGGGGGGCACACCCATCCACATTCTCGCTCCGATGTTCTTCGTGTCTTCGTGTCTTCGTGTGAGACACGTCCGTGCGGCAAGGCACGGATGGGAGATCCGGACGGCGGGAAGTACACCCGCACCCTCCTCAGATCCCTCGCCTCCCGCTCGGGATGACGCCCACGGGGGGATGGGGGTCGGCTTCGCGGCTTCGCGTGAGACCCTTCTCGGCCACGTCGGACCAGCTCCCTGACTGTCACCGGGGTCGTACCGCCTGCTTCCCGTTCCGGGGAGGGCGTCCGACCAGGTCTCCTTCCGTCAGGGCTCGCAGCACCTTCTCCCCCAGCTGAATGACATCATCGAGCCCCGCGACATTGATCCGGTCAGCCACATCCGAGGCCGTGTGATAGTCGCCGTGTTTGCCGGTGAAAAAGTGGAGCACGGGGATGCCAAGCACCGCGAACGAGGCGTTGTCCGAGTTCAGCGAACTCTTGGGCTGGCGCACCATCCGTTCCCCGAAGACCGTGTCGGCGGCGGTCAGGATCTCGTCCCACCAGGGCGCCGTCCCGGTGCCGGAGACTTCCAGCTTGTCCCGGAACCGCCCGACCATGTCGAAGTTCAGCATGGACAGGATTGAATCGGTGGCCACTGGACTCGCCTCCAGGAAGACCTTCGACCCCACCAGTCCAACCTCCTCGGCGCCGAATGCCACGAAGAGGATGGTCCGGGAGGGAGGGTTGAGCGCAAAGCGTCGCGCGAGCTCGAGGATCGCCACGGTTCCGGAGGCATTGTCGTCGGCGCCGGGACGGATGGCCCCCCGGTTGTTCCAGTCGCGAGCCCAGGCGGCCGACCGGCCCAGATGGTCGTAGTGGGCGCCAACCACAATGATCTGGCGCCGCAGCACGGGATCGACCCCCACCGCCAGTCCCGCCACATTCTGGGTGAGGGTGGAGTCGAAGGCGCTCAATCGCGCGGCATCCTCTCCGGGAAACCGGAACGGCTGATAATGGCTCCGGCTGCAGCCGGCGTCGCCGCAGAGCACGAAAGGCGGCAGGAGGCCCAGGGCTTGGAACTCACGGCCGATGTAGACGGCGGCGCTGTCGCTTCCCGCCGTCCCGGCAGCTCTTCCCCCGAGGTCGGGGCTCGCCAGCCAGGCGATCTCCTGGCGATAACGCGCCGTGTCCGGCACGGCCATCTGGGCACGGACATCGGTGCTTCCAGACACCGTGAGGACCAGGGCGAGTGAAGCCCGGCCCCGTGCCCCGCACAGGTGTGCGATGTGTCGCCGCTTCATGACACCTCTCTCGTTTCCGGTGGCCGGACGCGCCTCCCGCGCCTCCCACGCCCCGTCAATCGCATCCATCTGGTTGACACCCTGTCCCGAGACGGCTCTACCGCGTGACCGCCAACTATCGCGTTGGCACCGGGATGGAGTCAAGCCGCCTCTCCTCCGTCTTGTCCGAGTCCGTGGTGGGTACGAAGCGCGGGCGGGCATCGTGTGGAAGGATTCACACGAAGCCGCGAAGACTGCCAAGCCACCCCACCCATCCTTTCCCGGGGGAGGGGGCACACCAATCCAATGAGAGTGAACATCACCATCTGACGCCTCTTCCTTCAAACTTCACACTTCCTCCTTCACACTTCCTTTCGTGTCTTCGTGTCTTCGTGTGAGTTCCTCCCGACCTCACGCTTCCTGTCCACCTTTCTCCTTCACACCGCCGGGGTGACGCTCAGAGCCGCTCGTTCCTTTCGCGCCTTCGCGTCTTCGCGTGACCCTCGCTTCCTGGTCGAGTACGAGTACGTGTACAAGTATGTGTACGGGGGTACGGGTGGGAAGGGTCATCACATGTAGGGCGCGAGGAGCCGAGCGGCGCCGTCCCGCAGCTTGAGCGGCAGGGGACGGCGCTCCAGGGCATGCGCCGTGAGGGTTCGCGCCCCGGCCATGCGTTCGGCCGCCACCGCGCTCAGCGACGCCGCAAGCGCCGGATCCCATGCCTCGAGGTTGAACTCGAAGTTGAGTTGCAAGCTCCGCGGATCCCAGTTGGCACTCCCGACCAGGCACCAGAGATCATCCACCACCAGGTACTTGCTGTGGTCGAAGGGCCCCGGCGTCATCCAGACCCGGCACCCCTCCTGTACCACCTGCAGCACCACAGGGTTCGCGGCCCACTGCACGAAGGGCCAGTTGTTGGTCGCCGGGAGCAGGATGTCCACCTCCACGCCACGCAGCGCCGCGTGGCTGAGCGCCGTCACGAGTCCCTGATCGGGCAGGAAATACGGAGTCGCCACCAGCACCCGGCGCCGCGCCTGGCCCAGTCCCGCCAAGAAGGCCCAGCGACACTTCTCGTGATCCTCATCGGGCCCGTCCACGATGCCGCGGGCCGGAGCCGCTCCACTCGGCGCGATGTCGGGAAACCACCCCTCCCCGCCGAGCCGCTCCTGGGTGGTGTACTGCCAGTCGTCGGCGAAGGTGCGGGTCATCTGGCGCACTACCGGCCCCTCGATGCGGAAGTGAAGGTCGGCCGCCTCCGGCGGGTGCCCCGCGTGGGAGGCCCGCAGGTTCATCCCCCCGGTGAAGCCGATGTGACCATCCACCACCAGGATCTTCCGGTGGTTCCGCAGATTGATGTACGGCATCCGCCAGGGAACGAAGGAGTGGAGGAACCGGGCGAAGGGAAGACCACTATCCTGCAGAACCTTCAGAATCGGAGGCCAGGTGTAGTACTGCCCCGCCCCGTCGATCAGCAGCCGCACCTCGACCCCTCGGCCCACCGCTCTCTGCAGGGCATCCACAAACTGGCGGCCCCAGAGATCATTGCCGAGAATGAAAGTACAGAGCCCCACCGTGCGGGTGGCTCCCTCGATTGCGTCCAGCATGACGGGATAGGCGACGTTTCCATCCCGCAGGGGGGCAACCGCGTTGCCCGGAATCAGGGGAACTCCGGTGACGCGATCGAGCACCTCCTTGAGGCCTTGCCAGTGGTGCTCCGGGGGAACGCCGGGTACGTCCTGAGCGCCGCCCGGTACCGAGGGGATCGGACGTTCTCCCGTCTCCCGAAGTATCCTGGCCAGGCGTTTGATCCGGTTGACGCCAAACCCCACGTAGAGGAACGCCCCGAGAAACGGCACCAGCCACACCAGCCCCATCCATCCGAGAGCCACGCTCGGCTCCCGCTTGTGCAGGAGCACGTGGACGCTGACGCCGAGGCTCAGGGCGAGCGACCCAACACCGAGAAGGTAGGCCCAGAGGGAGGGGAGCATGAACAAATCTAGGCGGTAGGCGGTAGGCGGTGGGCGGTAGGTGGAACGTAGGCGGTAGTAGGGGCGCCCCGTGGGGCGCCCTCGAGCCCCAAACCACCTCACCACCTCCCGCCCTACCCGTCCGAGGTGGCTCCGGAGGGCAGTCGGAGGCTCGCGATGCATCCCCTCCCCTCCTCGGCGGGACGGTTCTGCAGCATCAGCGTTCCCCCATGTGCCTCGGCCACCTGGCGGCTCAGGGTCAACCCGATGCCCGATCCGTTCCGCTTCGTGGTAAAGAACGGGACGAAGATGTTGGTGGGAGACGCGATGCCGGGCCCCGAGTCCCGGACCCATACCTCCACCTCCGGTGCGTCCCCACCCCCGCTCCATCCGATCGTCACGTCACCGCCGGTTTCGAGGGCGGCGTCGGCGGCGTTCTTGACCAGGTTGATGAGCACCTGGTCGAGCTGATCCCCATCGGCCCGAATCGTCATCGGCGGTCCCGGTTCGACCCTCACCGGAATCCGGGCCTCCAGGGCCGCGACCCGCCGCACCCACGTCTCCACCTCCACCTGTCCCACCACCGGGGCCGGCAGCTTGGCGAGCCGGGCATACGCCGCCATGAACCGATCGAGCGACTCGGCGCGCGCCGCGATGACCTCGAGCCCGCGGGCCAGATCCTCTTCGCAATCGTCGGGACGAGGGGAGCGCTCCAGCAACGCGGCCAGGGTGCCAGCCAGCGACTTGATCGGGGCCAGCGAGTTGTTGATCTCGTGGCTCAGCACCCGGATCAACCGGCGCCATGCCTGGCGTTCCTCCTCTCGCACCACGCGGCTCACATCGGCCAGCACGACCATCTCCATCGGGAGCCCCCCCTGACGGAAGCTCCGCCGCCGGACTTCCCAGCGACCGATCCCTCCCAGGAACGACTGCTCCATCATGCGGGGAGTGTTTCCCGTCAGGCACCCATCGAGGCCCAGGTATTCCGCCGTTCGCCCGAGCAGGCGTTCCACAGGTTGCCCGAGGAGTTGTTGACCGGCCCGATTGGCGAGCTGCAGGGTGTGATCGCCGGCAAAGGCAAACACCGCGACGTCGATCTCCTCCATCACCCGCCGCAAGAGGGCGTCGGCCTCGACCGCGCCGAGTCGCTGCTCCTGCAGCATGCCACCGAGGGCATTGACCTCGCGGAACACATCGGAGAGGGGATCCCCGTCGGTTGTCCCGCGGGCCCGGAGGGTGAAGTGCCCCTCTCGCAGCCCCGCGAGCAGGTTGCCGATGGTTCGGAGGGGCCGCACCACGAGACGACGCGCGGCGAAGGCGACCCAGAGCCACCCCAGCACCAGAAAGAGGAGGACGGTGAACGTGAGGAGGACGCTGTACGACGCAACCCACAGCAGAACGGCCACGGCCACGAGAGCCGGTGCCCCCGCCAGCAGGACGAGCCCGAGCAGCCGCCGATCGAATCGGGCCGTCACGGGGAGATCACAGGCCGAGGCGTTGCAATCGTCGGTAGAGCGCACTCCGGCTCAGGCCGAGCTCGGCGGCGGCGGCGCTCACGTTCCCGTCATGCCGGGTGAGGGCCGCGCGGATCACCTCGCGCTCGGTTTCTTCCAGGGTCCGTCCGCCGGAGGGAGACGACACTTCCTCCTGCGGAGCACCGGGAAGGGCCAGGTCGGATGCGGTCATCGTCGTCCCCCGCGCCATCAGCACTCCTCGTTCCACGGCATGCTCGAGTTCGCGCACGTTGCCGGGCCAGGGGTGGCGGCGGAGCGATGCCACCGCATCCTCGGCAAACCCGGTCAGGCCCTTGCCGTACTTCCGGCGGAACCGCGCCAGGAACCACTCGGCCAGGGGCAGGAGGTCGGCTCCACGATCCCGGAGCGGAGGGAGGGCAATCTCGATCGTGTTCAGCCGGAAGAGGAGATCTTCCCGGAACCGGCCCGATGCCACCTCGGCAGGGAGATCGGCGTTGGTCGCCGCGATCACCCGCACGTCCACATGACGGGTCCGGGACGACCCGACCCGCTCCAGCTCCCCCTCCTGGAGCACCCGGAGGAGCCGGGCCTGCTGCGCCAGGCCGATATTCGCGATCTCGTCGAGGAAGAGGGTTCCCCCGTCGGCCATTTCGAAGCGACCGATCCGGTCGGTCTTGGCATCGGTGAAGGCGCCCTTCACATGCCCGAACAGTTCGCTCTCGAACACCCCCTCGGAGAGTCCTCCGGCGTTCACGATCACCAGGGGCTTCTCGGCGCGTCCGCTCGTGGCGTGGAGCCAGCGGGCCACCACTTCCTTCCCGGTCCCATGCTCCCCGGTGATGAGCACGTTCGCGTCACTCGGCGCCACCTGCCTCATGATCTCCACGACCGGGCGCATGGCACCCGACTCAGCGACCAGATCGGGAAGCCCCTCCTGTCGCAGCATCTGGTTCTCGGAGGCCAGCCGCTGGCCGAGCCGAAGGGCCCGGGAGAGCTCGACCTGGGTGCGCACGGTGGCGAGGAGACGCGCGTTGTCCCACGGTTTCTCGACGAAGTCGCGGGCGCCGAGTTGCATGGCCTGCACCGCCTTGTCCACGCTGCCCCACGCCGTCATGACGATGACCGGAAGGGTCGCATCGGCGGCCCGAATCCGGGACAGAAGGTCGAGACCCTCCCGGCCCGAGGTGGTGTCCCGGGTGTAGTTGAGATCGATCAGGGCCGCGTCCACCTGCTCCCGTTCGAGGAGGGCCAAGACCCCCTCGGGCACATGCGCCGTGACGGTCCGGTACCCCTCCGACTTGAGGAGGAGCCGGAGGGCCTCGAGGACGTCGGGCTGGTCATCAGCAATCAAGATCGTGGGGAGCATAGAGATAGGCGGTAGACGGTAGGCGGTAGGCGGTAGGCGATAGAGAAGGCGGCTGGCGGTGGGCCATAGAGGACGCGAGAGGCGACGGGGTCAACCACAGGATGGCCTGATCATCCACGGGTGTCAGGAGTCGACCGTGGGCTTTTGAGCGCCCGATACAGTCCTGTCAGCATCCTGCCCGTTTCGTCGGTGATGGCCAGAATCCGATCGACATCCTCCGCGAATCGCGAGTCATGTCTCCGCAGCAACAGCAACTGCGTTTCCATCTCCTTCAGCGAGCCGCTGGCAATGGCAACATGATGAATATACTCCTTCCGGTGCCGCCTGCCGTGCCCCTCGGCAATATTGCTCACGACCGAGATCGCCGCCCGCGCATCTGGCCCCCGAGACTATCCCGGAGCTCCCGTGGGAGGATCCGGGCGAGCCGGAGCACCTCCACCGATGCATCCATGGCACGCTGCCACACCAACAGGTCCCGGAAGGACGTCGCCTGATTCCCCATCAGGGAATGCTATCACCGCCGGCCCTTCGTGGAAGGACCACAATCGCGCGACCACAATCATCTTATCGCAGCCCCTGTGCCTCCCACCCGTCGCCTACGGCCTACGTTCCCTACCTGCTACCTCCTACCGCCTATCGCCTACCGCCTATCGTTTACCACCTTATCGCCTACCGCCTATGTTCCCCTACTGCCTACCGCCTTATCACCTACCGCCTACGTTCCCTACCGCCCACCGCCTATCGCCTACCGCCTACGCTACCACCCAACCATCCTTCAACTGAACCACCCGGTTGCCGTACCGGGCGTTTTCCTCGCTGTGGGTCACCTGCACGATCGTGGTGCCGCCCTGGTTGAGCTCTCGGAAGAGTTCCATGATCTCCCGGGCCTGCGTGGAGTGCAGGTTGCCGGTCGGTTCGTCCGCCAGGATGATCTTCGGCTCCGCCATGACGGCCCGGGCCACCCCCACGAGCTGTTGCTGCCCGCCGGAGAGCTGCGAGGGAAAAAGATCCTTCTTTCCGACGATCCGGAAACGATCGAGTACGTCCGCCACGCGGGACTGCCGCTCGGACCGGGTGTAGTTGCGGTAGGAGAGGGGAGTCTCGAGGTTTTCGTAGACGGTGAGGCTGTCGAGGAGGTGATACTGCTGGAAGACGAATCCGATCATCGCCTTGTTCAGCTCCGCTCGCTGACGCTGCTTCATCGCATGCACGGGGTGATCATCCAGGTGATACTCCCCGCTCCACTCGGCATCGAGCATCCCGAGGATTCCGAGCAGGGTGGACTTGCCGGCACCCGAGGGACCCATGATGGTGACGAACTCCCCTGCGGCGATCTCGATCGAGACCTGCCGGAGCACCCAGGTCCGGGAGGGTCCGGTGGGATAGGACTTTTCGATGTTGACCAGGCGGATCATGGTGTGCGTTTCCGTTGGAGGCCCCGGGGGACACCGTCGGGCCCGTTGCGGCACCGGCGGCGTCCCGGGGAGGAATCTACTGCGCCCGCAGGGCCTCCACCGGATCGATCGATGCCGCGCGCCGGGCGGGGAGGGCGCTGGCCGCGACCGCGACCACCCCGAAGGTCACGATCATCACGCCGAAGGTCACCGGATCGAGGGGGCTCACCCCGAAGATCAGGCTTCGAAGCAGGACTCCCGCGCCGGCTCCCAGGATGCCTCCCACCACGAGGCCGATGGCGGTCAGCCGCATCGCCTGTCCCACCACCATCCGAAGGAGGGCTTGCCGGTTGGCGCCCAGGGCCACTCGCACCCCGATCTCCCGGGTTCGCTGGGTCACCGACTGCGCCATCACGGCATAGATGCCGATCCCGGCGAGCAGGAGGGAGAGAAACCCGAAGACGCCGAGCATGCGCGACCCGATCCGCTGCCCAATGGTGGCCGGCTCGATCTGCTCTGCCATGGTCCGCGGATCGAGGAAAGGGAGGTCGGGTGTGACCTGGGCCAGTTCCCGGCGCAGGGGCTCGGCAAGGGCCATCGCGTTGTCGGCCGTGCCGCGCACATGCAGCGTGGCCTGCCTGCGAGGGGATTGCGCCAGCACCCTGTAGAGGAAGGGGAGCGGTGCCTCCGTCAGGGATCCAACCTTGACGTCCTCCACGACCCCGACAATGCGCAGGTCCGGACCACCCTGGTTGAAGACCTGTCCCAGCGCCTGTCCCTTGAAGAAGCGCCGGGCGAAGGTCTCGTTCACCACCGCCACCGGCTCGGCCCCGAGGCGATCTTCCTCGCCGAGGGCTCTTCCCTCACGCAGTGTCATCCCCATCGTCTCCATGTAGCCGTCGGAAACGATGGCGTACTGGATCGACATGTTTTCCCCCGGAGCCGCTTCATGGCCGGCGACCTCGATCGTGCTGGAACTGGAGCCGCCGAACCCGAGCGGCGTGAAGGTGGACCAGGCGGCGGACACCACACCGGGCACCTGCCGCACCCGTTCCAGCGCCTGGGTCATGGTGATCATGGCCACCGAGTCGTTCATCCCCGCGAGCGAGAGATCGGTGGAGACCAGAAGCACCCGATCGGGATCGGTGAACCCGAGGTTCACCTCGCTGGCCCGGGAGAGCCCCCGCAGAAAGAGACCCGCGGCGACCAGGGTCACCGAGGCCAGCGCCACCTGACCGATCACCATGGCGTTGCGGAGCCGGGACCGTCCGAGCGGGCCTCCCATCTCATCCTTCAGCACCGGGACCAGGTCGGGGCGCGACGCCCGCAGGGCGGGCACCAGCCCAAACAGCAGAATCGTGGCCCCGGTGACTGCCGCGGCGAAGGCGAGAATGGGACCGTCCACCCGCACGTCGAGGTTGAGAGGGAAAGGACCCGCCGGGATCAGTGCAGCGAGCAGGTCCCGTCCCCAGGCCACCAACAGCAGGGCCACCGCTCCGCCCAACACGGCGAGAACCGTGCTCTCGGCCAGAAGTTGCCGGATGATGCGCCCTCGTCCCGCACCGATGGCGAGGCGAATTCCGATTTCCCGCTGTCGCCCCGAGGCGCGGGCCAGAAGCAGGTTGGCCACATTGGCGCAGGCGATGAGGAGGACGAGGGCCGTCACGCCGAGCAGAGCGAGGAAGACAGGCTTGAGGGTGGCCGCGGCGCCGACGTCTCCAAGCGGTTGCACCAGGGCCCCTTCATCCACCCGGCCGTTGGCCTCGGCGATTCGACGGGCAACGGCATCGAGGTTGGCGTTGGCCTGCTCGGTCGTCACGCCGGGCATGAGCCGCGCAATGCCGGAGAGCCACTGGCTGCCGCGCCGCTCGAATATCTCGGGGTTCCCAAACCGGGCCCGCAGCGTGGCCGGGACGTACAGGTCGAAACCCAGCCCCACTTCGGGTCCGTTGAAACGAGGTTCCGTGACGCCAACCACCGCAACCGAGAGTCCGTTCAGAACCAGGTATTGCCCCAGAACACCGGGATCGGAACGGAAGTGTCGCCGCCAGAAGGCATGGGAGATGACGGCCACCGGTGCCCCCTGATCCTCCTCTTCTGGGTGGAACCCCCGCCCCATACGCATGGGAACACGGAGCACGTCGAAGATGTTCCCCGACACGTAGTTTCCCCAGACCCGTTCGATCCCGGCGTCGGTACGCAGGCCGAACTGAGTCATGTCGTACACCGCGAGTCCATCGAGACCCGTGTTCTCGACCCGCCAGTCGCGATAGGCCGGCCAGGAAATCGACCAGACCGCTCCTCCAGTACCCAGAGTATTGACCCTCACCAGGCGGTCGGCCTCGGCGACCCCCGGGAGAGGCCGGAGCACCAGCGCGTCCATCCAGGTGAACACCAGGGTGTTGGCGCCGATGCCGAGACCCACCGAGAGGATGATGACCAGGGCAAGGCTGGGGGAACGTCCGAGGTTCCTCGCGGCGTGCCGCAGGTCAGTGGCCCACGAACCGAGCATGCTGTCCTCCGTCGTTCAGGAAGGGGTCGACGCCCCGGGAACTCAGTTCGCGAGGGCCTCCACCAGGTGATCCTCCTCCACCACCTTGCCGTCGAAGAGGTGGACCTCCCGGTCGGCGTGGCGGGCGTAGCGGGGATCGTGGGTCACCATGCAGATGGTGGCGCCGCCGCGGTGCAGCTCGCGCAGCAGCTCCATCACCGCTTCGCCGTTCTGGGAGTCGAGGTTTCCGGTCGGCTCGTCGGCCAGGAGAATGGCGGGATCGCCCGCCACGGCCCGGGCCACGGCCACGCGCTGCTGCTGGCCCCCGCTCAACTGGGAGGGATAGTGCTTCATCCGGTGGGCCATTCCCACCCTCTCCAGCGCGCTCTGCACCCGCTGGGCGCGTTCCGCCGAGGGCATCCCACGATAGGTGAGCGGGAGCTCCACGTTCTCGTACACCGTGAGATCACCGATCAGGTTGAAGGCCTGGAAGATGAACCCGATCTGCCGGTTCCGGACCCGGGCCCGTTCGCTCGGCGTCAGGCTCGACACCGGCTGGCCCGCGAGCATGTACGTCCCGCTCGTCGGCGCGTCGAGCAGGCCGAGAATGGAGAGCAGGGTGGTCTTGCCGCAGCCCGAGGGACCGCTGATCGCGATGTACTCCCCTTTCCGGATCTCCAGATGGATGTCCGCGAGGGCATGGGTTTCCAGTTCGTCGGTGTAAAACACCTTCTTCATGCTCTCGAGGCGGATCAGGGTGTCCGGGGTGGTCATAGGGAGCTCCGGGTGGGGTGGCAAATGACGGGTGCTGGGTCCTGGGTCCTAGGTCCTAGGTCCTAGGTCCTGGGTGTTGGGTATTGGGTGTTGGGTCACTTGAGACGGACCCGGTCCACGGCATCCCACCGGGACATGTCGGAGAGAATCACCTTGTCTCCCACGGACAATCCGCTCTGGATCTCGACGTGGTTGACCGAGGTCCGGCCGAGCTGCACCGGGACGCGCACGGCGTGCGACCCATCCGGCTCGATGCGGAAGATCCCCACGGTGGCGTTGGCCTGTCCGTACGCGGGACGACCGGTGTACAACACATCCGTCAGGCGCTCGATCTCGATCACCCCGTCCACGCTCAGATCGGGGCGGGCGCCACTCGGAGGTTCCCCGTCGAGCGCCACGTCCACCGTCACCGTTCCATTGATCACCGAGGGATCCACCCGGGTCACATGACCCGGCGCGAGTCCGTTGCGGGTGTCAATGGTGGCGGACTGGCCGATCTGAATGTCCTTGGCCTGGACTTCGGGAATGCGCAACACCGCCTTGAGCCGCTGGGGCACGGGGACAATCCGCGCCAGCACCACTCCCGGATTGGCCCACTGCCCCACCTGCAACGGGACCTCCTGCAGCACACCCGATGCCCCGGCCCGCACCACCATCGACACCACCTGCTGCTGCTGGAAGCGCGTGATTGCCTTGAGTCGCTCCACCTGTTCCTGCTGCACACTGAGCTGGCTGTCGATCGTGGACGACAGGAGTTCCAGTCGCTCCTTCTCGATGCGCAGCCGACTCTCCAAGGCCTCCGCCTTGTCCTGGGCCTGCATCTGGTCCAGGGGAATGATTAATCCCTTTTTCAGCAACTCCGCCCCCGCTTCAGCCCGGCGCTTGGCATCGGCCGCCTGCTGCTTCAGGTCCGCCACCAGGGAGGCCTGGCTGAGTCGGCCATTCTCCAGATTGGTTCGGAGCGTCACCACCGCCGCCTGGGCGTCGGTGAGCTGGCGCTCCGCATTGAGAGCCTGGATCTGGACATCCGGATTGCTGAGTTCCATCAGCACGGTGTTCTCCTCCACCTCCGCACCCGGGAGGAGCTGGATCCGTTCCACCCGTCCGGCGGTGACCGCCGAGATGAAGCGGAGATTTTCGGGGACGAGAGTGCCGGGGCCGCGCACCTCGCGCACCATCTCCCCCCGCATGACGGAATCGACGAAAAGGATGCCACGGTCAACGGAGGGCGCGGCCGGTTCGAGGCGGGCGAGCATCACTGTCCCGATCACCACAACCCCGATGCCGGCCCCCAGATAGACCCAGCGTTTGGTCTTCTTTGGCGGGTCGCGCTGTATGTCCAATGCTCACTCCTCGATGGTTCAGACTATCCGTGCCACCGGGCCGATAAAGGAAGTTGCGTGCCGCGCGCCACTCAGCGCCACAAGCTGTTGTCAATGAACACCTTGGACGTACAGGTGATGGGTGCGTGTCGGGGAAAAAGTGTGCGTATCTGGGATTCGTCGTCCCAAGACCGAACAGTCTGGTGGCGCCAACGATGACGAGTCCGTGGGACCACCTCTGTGCGCCCTCGTGGCACCGAGAGAACCACTGTCCAGAATGCACCGTTTGAAACCGTTTGACCGGCGTAGCACCCCGCCTCACCCGAGGGTCAACCACAAAAAGCACAAAAACCACAAAAGGTACGACGCGGATATCCGTCGGTTCGTCACTCCTCCGCAGGGTCTCGTACCTCTTGTGTCTTCTGTGCCTCTTGTGGCCATTTCCCCACCCGCCGGACGACCGGAGCACCTCGCCGCACAAGCGGGGAGTGCCCCCATTTCTTCTGCTTCTTCTGGTTGGCTCTGGGGGAGGTGAGGCACTCCGGCTGGACATGAACCCGTGCCAATTCCTGAAGAACCAAAAAATGAGGTGGCCCCACCCACCACCAGCACCAATCGGCACTGCTCCCGACGCCATAGGGTAGATCTCATCGACTCAATCTCCGCGCCTCCGCGTCTCCGCGTGACCCATTTCTGGGTCCCGGCTCAGTGACGATCGCCGCATGGCACGGCCCGCATGAAACTCGGAAGAACCGGTATGTTTGACGGTGGAACAATCGGCAGGGTTGCGGGCGAAGCGGGGCACCCACCAGGATGCCCCACTCGCCCACGCTCCGGGAACCACAGAATTACAGCCAAGGGAACGACGCAAGGGAAACGCTCCCCTACTCCCTTCTCCCTACTCCCTTCTCCCCACTCCCTCCTCCCTGCTCCTTGCTCCTCCCATCAGCGGGTCGATTCGGCGAAGGACCGGGCCGGTTTCTGGCAGGCGGGCCATGTCCCGGGGGCCCCCGAACGGGTGGGTGGCACCACGCGCTGGACCCGGGAGGTCTCCCCCGGCTCCTCGCTCGCCATGTAGACAAGCATTGCGGTCAGGGTGGCATTCGATTTCAATTCATCCAGGATCACCTTGTCGTAGGTGTCGCGATTGGTGTGCCAGGTGTAACTTCCATAGTCCCAGCCCAGCGCACCGAGCGAAAACCCTGGGGCACCGTGGCAGACGAACGCCGCGTGGTCCGATCCTCCTCCCGCGGGCCCGCCGGGCAGGGACAGATTGATCTGCTGCGAGAGTTCTGTGGGCAGTCGGCTGACCCACCCGGCAATCCGGGGCGCGGCGCCGGCCAAACCGGACGCCGACATGTTGACGACGCGACCGGTCCCGTTGTCCTGATTGAAGAGCGCCTGGAGTCCGCGCACCACCTCGGGGTGGTCCTCGGCGAAGGCTCGTGAGCCGTTGAGCCCCTGCTCTTCTCCACTCCAGTGCCCGACCAGAATGGTCCGTCGGGGCGCTGGGTAGACCTCTCGGAGGATACGCATCGCTTCGAGCATCGTCACCGTGCCGGTTCCGTTGTCCGTGGCGCCACTGGAGCCATCCCACGAATCGAAGTGGGCCGAGAGCATGACATACTCGTCGGGACGCTCGGAACCGCGGATCTCCCCGATGACGTTGTAGACGGGGACGTCCCCCAGAAACTCGGCATCGGCGGTGACCCGGATCGTGGGGGCCTGGCCCCGATCGGCGAGTCGCGTCACCAGGCCGTAGTCCTCACAGCTGAGCTCCACGGTGGGAACCCGGGTGGTCCGGGCCTGGAAGATGCGCGTGGTACCCCATCCTCCGGACCAGAGCGACGTGATCACCCCCGCCGCACCGGCGGTTTCCAGGCGGACCGGGAGGGTGCGTGCGTTGAATCCGGTGCGGGTGGCGCGGCCGGTCCAGTCGTTCCGGATGCGGGTCCGCTGGTCGAGGAGAGCCGTTACCGTTTCCGGTCGCCCGAACTCCCGGAGATTTCCCTCGGGGCGGCAGGTGGGCTCGGGAGCACTGAGGGCCACGAACTTGCCGCGAACCGTCGGGAGCCATGCAGCGTAGGCCGCCGAGTCGGGAAGATCGGGGAGGAGCACCACGGCCCCCTGAACCGGACGGCCCCCGGTGCCGGCGCTCCAGGCGAGCATCATGCCCTCCAGGGAGCGGACTCGGGGAGCGATCAGGTCCACATGGGTCGTGCCGCGTCGCCAGCCCAGCCAGGTGCCATACTGCTCGACCCGGGCGGGGATGCCCCACTGGCGGTACATGGCTTGAAGCCAGGCCTGGCCCCGTTCCATCCCCGGCGTGCCGGTGAGCCGGGGACCGATCGAATCGGTGAGGGTCTGGATCAGGGGGTCGACCTGGGAGGATTGCATTCCCACCTCCCAGATCCGGCGCAGGACCGGACTCTCGACCGGGAGAGTCTGGGCCACGGCGGGGGCGGGTGCGAGGCCGGCCACGAGGGCACAGAGCGGAACCAGAGAGCGCATCAAACATCCTCCACGGTACGGGATGGGAACCGGGCGCACTGCGCGCCCCATCGTGAAACAACGGAGAAAGGAAGTCTGTCGGTGACCACTCAAGAAGGCAATGCAGTCCAGGGATGGCTGGCGTTCGGATCGCGGGGAAACAGTGGCGATGGTGTGTTGCGGACCCGGGAAGCGGGGTATCTCCCGACTCCATCCGACCCGGTCATTCCGGGTGCCTTGATCCGGCGCCTCGGACTCCGGGCCGGCGACGAAGTGACCGGGAAGATCGGGGGACCGCCTTCCCCATCCGAACCGGGCGGTGCGGACGGCAACGGCCGGGCGGGTCGGGGACGGAGGAACCGCGGGCGGGGAAGACAGGGACGGGGTCGTTCCAACGGCGGTGGAAACGGGGGAGGAGGGCGGCAGGGGAGGGTCGTGACCGAGGTGCTGACCGTGAACGGGCGGGACCCCTCCGCCATCGAGAGGCGCCCCGACTTCACCAAGCTTCGCGCCGTGGCCCCGCGGGAACGGATGCGCCTAGATCATGAGTCGCTCCCCAAGCCCTTCCGGATGATCAATCGCGCCATCGATCTCTTTGCGCCGGTGGGCTGGGGCCAACGCACCCTCATCGTGGCACCGGCCAAGGCGGGGAAGACCACCATCCTCCAGTCGATCGCCTCCGGCGTGGCCGCCAACTACCCCGACACCCGCCTCTTCATCCTCCTGGTGGACGAACGCCCGGAAGAAGTAACCGACATGGAGACGGTCGGCGTGGGGGAGGTCATCGCGTCCAGCTTCGATTCCCCCCCCGAACAGCACACAATGCTGGCGGAAATGACGCTGGAAAGGGCGCGCCGCGAGGTCGAATGCGGGGGGAACGTGGTGCTGGTGCTCGACTCTCTCACCCGCCTGGCCCGGGCATACAACACCACGGAACGGGGATCGGGCCGCACCCTGTCGGGCGGTCTCGACGCCGAGGCGATGGAGGCGCCCAAGCGGTTCTTCGGAAGCGCCCGGGCAGTGGACCCGCAGACCGGCGGCGGCTCGCTGACGATCATCGCCACGGCGCTGATCGACACCGGCTCCCGGCTCGACCAGGTCATCTTCGAGGAGTTCAAGGGGACGGGCAACAGCGAGGTGGTGCTCAATCGCGGGCTCGCGGAGCGCCGGATCTACCCCGCCATGGACCTGGCCGCCAGCGGGACTCGGCGTGAGGAACTCCTCCTCACCCCCGAAGAGCTGGAGCGTGCGGCTAGCTTGCGCAAGGATCTGGCCCATGTGCCGGTGATGCAGTCCACGCCAGCCTTGCTGGAAGAGGTGGCGCGGGGGCTGAGGTAGGGAGTAGGGAGTAGGGAGTAGGTGTAGGGGCGACGCATGCGTCGCCCGAGCTCCGGGTGGAGGTGACCGTTTGTGACTGGAAGCCGTCGTTGCGAGGAGGCGCAGCCGACGACGCAATCTCGCGAGCCCAGTGATTTCCCGGCTTGAAAGCCGGGCTCGGCGCGCTTCGCGCGACAGGCCCTGAAGGGCAGTCCCCCCTGACCATCTCGCAACTTCTTCATGAATCTCCGTTTTTCTTCGCGTCTTCGCGTCTTCGCGTCTTCGCGTGAGCCCTGTAGTCCCCGCTTGAAAGCGGGGCTCGGCGCGCTCCGCGCGACAGGCCCTGAAGGGCACGACACTTTGTGAAATATTTCACAAATACATGAAAACAAGACCTGACCCCGGCTGATAGCCCTATGATGCCCCCAGTCAGA
Source organism: Gemmatimonadales bacterium (assembly GCA_039794085.1). Taxonomy (GTDB): domain Bacteria; phylum Gemmatimonadota; class Gemmatimonadetes; order Gemmatimonadales; family GWC2-71-9; genus OFTM291. The sequence goes on along the minus strand of JBDIWC010000018.1, from coordinate 13,697 downwards.
CACCAGCTCCCTTCGAACTTCAAACTTCTCAAGATCCCCGGAGACCAGCCGACACTGACGGTATCACCCATTCCGCCCTCCCCCGGGAGGGCCAGGCACCGAGGTTGTCGATGAAGGCTCTCTCTCCGCGCCCGACCGTCCGGTGGCTCATCCGCGCCGGCATCGCCGGCATGGTTGTTGTCATCGGGCTCCTCGCGGGCGGCCTCGCCATTCTCTCCGCCAACCGGAATACCATTGTCCGGACGCGCGGTGAGATGGCCGCTGCCCTGCGGGTGTCGGATCATCTCTTCCACGTGTCGGAGGAACTAACCCGGTTGACCCGGGCCTGGATCCGGACGCAGGATTCACGCTGGAGCAGTGAATTCGACACGGTGGTCGCGGGGTTTCTTTCTGGAAGCGATCGGGATCTCGGAGGCCGAGGCGCTCTGGTCAAGGCACTCCCTCTTGAGGAGCGCCACGTACTGATGGATACGTGGGCCACTGCGACCGAGTTGGCCCGCACGGAAACCGAAGCAGTGCGGGCCGCCCAGGGTCTCTTTCCCGACAGCACAGGCGCCTTTACCCGCACCGGGCCTCCGGACAGGGGTCGTGCCGTCAGCCTCGTGGCAGACGACGATTTCACCCTCCTCAAGTCGCGGCTCAGCGACCGGTTGACCCGTTTCGACGATCTGGTGACCCGGCGAGGGGAAGCCGCCATTGACCGGAGCATGACGCTGGTCCGCTGGTGCTTCCTCCTCCTTGCGACGGTTGTGGGGCCTCTCCTGGTGATGCTGGTCTGGGTTTTTGCCCGTCTGGCCCGCCGCCTGCGGGAATCCCTCTTTGATCTGATGCCGACGGCTCAGCGGATCGCACGCGGCGAGTGGGACCTGCGCCTCCCCGTGACCGGCACCGACGAATTGACCCGTCTCGCCACGGTCATGAACGTGGCCCTGGACACGATGCACGAGGAGATCGGCGAGCGCCGCCGCGCGGAACTTGCGGTACAGCAAAGCGAGGAGCGGCTCCTCACCATCCAGGAGGCGCTTCCCCTCGGGATCTTCGTTGCGGATGCCTCCGGCGATTGCCGGTACACCAACGCCGAGTGGAGCCGGATGACCGGACTCTCGGCGGACGAGGCGCGCGGGTCGGGCTGGCAGCGCGCGGTCCATCCCGCCGATGCGCACGACGTCCTGCACTCGTGGTCCCGATTCACCGCAGGACAGCAGGGGAACTTCGACGAAACCTTCCGACTGGTCCTTCCCGCCGGTGACGTCATGCATGTGCGCGTGCGGGCCCGGACGCTCACCGGACCCGGGTTCCCGCCGAGCTTCATCGGCACGATGGAGGATGTCACGACCCATGTGGGCCTTGAAGCCGAACGGCGGAAACACCTTCACACCCTCGAATCCTCAAAAACCGCCCTTGAACAGTCGGCACGGGAACTCGAGCGCGCCTCGGCCGAGGCCGCGGAGGCCCGGGAGCGGGCCGAGGGAGCCGCCCGCAGCAAGAGCGAGTTCCTGGCCAACATGAGCCACGAAATCCGCACACCGATGAACGGGGTTCTCGGCATGGCCGGCCTCCTCATGGACACGGGCCTGACGCCGGCCCAGCGGGAGTATGTCGGAACGATCAAGCAATCGGCGGAGAGTCTGCTCACCATCCTCAACGACATCCTCGACTTTTCCAAGATGGAGGCGGGGAAGCTCTCCTTCGAGGTGCTGCCGTTCGATCTGCGGTCGGCCGCCGAGGATGTGCTCGATCTGCTCGCGGTCCAGGCCCACGAGAAGGGGCTCGCCTGCACCCTGCGCTACGCCCCGGGCACCCCCCAGCATGTGGTGGGGGATCCAGGACGGATCCGCCAGATCCTGACCAATCTCCTGTCCAATGCGATCAAGTTCACCGCCTCGGGGCATGTCCTGGTGGACGTCGAGGAGCTGGAGCACGATTCCCGGGGTTCCCTGATCCGGCTGGCGGTGCGGGACACGGGGATCGGGATCGCCCCGGAGGGGCAGGCGCTCCTGTTCACCCATTTCACCCAGGCCGACTCCTCCACCACCCGCCGGTTCGGCGGCACCGGCCTCGGCCTCGCCATCAGTCGCAACCTCACGCACCTGATGGGGGGGGACATGGGAGTGGAGAGCGTGGTGGGCGAGGGTTCGACCTTCTGGGCCACCTTCCGCCTGCCGGTGCAGCAGGATGCCCCACCGGTGCACACCCCCGACGCACTGGCGGGAACCCGGGTGCTCATCGTCGAACACCGGGCCATCTATCGCGATGTGCTGGCGGAGCAGCTCGAGTCGTGGGGCCTCCAGGTCGACACCGTGGCCACCGGCACGGCCGCTCTCGACCGGCTCGCGGTGGCCTGTCGCAGTCCCTCGCCGTTCCAGATCGCCTTCCTCTCCTCCTCGCTTCCCGATCTGGACGCACGGGGGCTGGCGCGCACCATCGGCACCGACCCCCGTTTCGGGAGACCCTCTCTCGTGGTGCTGGCCCAGAGTGGCCGGCGCGGAGACGCCGCCATGTTCCATGCGGCGGGGTTCTCCGCGTACCTCAGCCGTCCGGTCCGGACCTCGACCCTCGTCGATGCGTTGCTGGAAATCCGCCTGCGGCGACGGACGGGACGGACGGGAGATCTCATCACCCGTCACAGCCTGGCGGAAACCCCTCCCGACGAATCGGTGATCCCGTCCTCCCCTCCGTCCCTGGTTCCCGCGGAGCCAGTTTCTCCCGGGGCCCGGGTGCTGGTGGTGGAGGACAACATCGTCAACCAGCGGGTGGCGGTCCGCATGTTTCAGAAGCTGGGATGCCATACCGACGTGGCGGCCAACGGGGTCGAGGCCGTCTCCATGGTGCGTGGATTCCCCTATGACCTCGTGGTGATGGACTGCCAGATGCCGGAGATGGACGGATATGAGGCGACCGGTTTGATCCGGCAGCGGGAGGAGGGAGAAGACTCCCGCATCCCGATCATCGCGATGACCGCCAACGCCATGACAGGGGACCGGGAGAGGTGCCTGGAGGCGGGCATGGATGATTATGTCTCCAAACCGATCCGGCTGGACGATCTGCGACGCCTGCTCGACCGGTGGGCACCTCCCGGTTCCCTCCGGACCGCGCCGGCTCCCGTGATCGAGGTGTCCTACTCCGGGTAGAAGCGGGTGTTGGTTCGGGCCATGTCCCGGAGCGAATCGCACGGCGTGAACCGGGGGCCGTGCGCCTCGGCGAGACGGTCGAGTGCCTCCACGATGCGCGCCGCTCCCAGCGTGTCGATGAGCCGGAGAGGCCCGCCCCGGAAGGGCGGAAACCCGATCCCGAAGATCGCGCCGACATCTCCGTCGCGGGGGGACCGGACCACTCCCTCGGCGCAGGCGAGGGCCGCTTCGTTGAGCATCAGATAGAGCAGGCGCTCCTCCACCCGCCGCGGGTCCGCCGATGCCCGCGGAGAGACACCCAGCACCCGATAGGCCGAATCGTCCACCCCGGCCTTCTTCCCCCGGGAATAGCGATACAGACCCCGGCCATTCTTCCGCCCCAGTCTCCCGTCGGCCACCAGCCGCTCCAGAATCGGAGACGGAGCCAGGCGCGCCCCGAACGCGTCGTGCATCACGGCTCCCGCCTTCAGCCCCACATCGAATCCCACCTCGTCCAGCAGCGTCATCGGCCCGACCGGAAACCCCCACGCGGTCATCACCCGGTCCATCTGCTCGATGCGCACTCCCTCGGCGAGCAGGTGCCCCGCTTCGTTGAGGTAGGGCGACAGGATCCGGTTGACCCAGAACCCGGGGTGGTCGGCCACGACGATCACGGTCTTTCCCATCCGGCGTCCGAACCGCACCGCGGTGACGATCGCATCGGGTCCGGTGTCCGGTCCGGGAATCACCTCCAGCAACGGCATCCGGTCCACCGGGGAAAAGAAGTGCATGCCCAGGATGCGTTCGGGGTGGCGCGCGCCCTCCGCGATGCGGCCGATCGGGATCGTGGACGTGTTGGTGGCGATCAGGGCGCCGGTCCCGAGCACCGCCTCGAGATCGGCGACCACACCCCGTTTGACCTCGAGATCCTCGAAGACCGCCTCGATCACCAGATCCATGTTGGCGAAGCCGCCAAAGTCCGCCGCCCCGCTGACGAGGGCGGTGAGCCGCATGTGCTCGTGACGGGTGATGCGGCGCCGCGCCATTCTCTTGTTGACCTGCTCCAACGCAGCATGCATCCCCTTCCCCACCCGGGAAAGATCGGCATCCTTGAGGCGGACCTCCACGCCGGCTGTGGTCACCGCCGTCCCCGCGATTCCCGCTCCCATGAATCCGGCTCCCACCACGCCGAGACGCGTGACCGTGCGGGGTGTTCCGGTGCCCGGGGGGACCCCGTCGTCCTTCTTGAGCGAGGTGGTGGCGAAGAAGATCCGCACCAGTTCACGGGAGACCTCCGACACGGCCAGTCGTCCGAACTCCCGTGCCTCGACCCGGAGTCCGTCCCGCATGCCCCGTTCCATCCCGGTTCGGATTGCGGTGATCGCCGCGAGAGGCGCGGGGTAGTGGCCGCCGGTCCGGCGCCGCACCTGCCGTTCCGCCTGCCGGTAGACGATCCACCGGCCCAGGCGAGTCCGGTCGAGAAACCAGCCGGCCACGCCCCCTCGTCCCCCCCGCCGGACGGGACCCGAGCGGGCCAGGCGGTCGGCGGCCCGAACCGCCAGGTCCCGAAGCTGGGCCGGGTGGACCAGCTCGTCCACGAGACCGATCCGAAATGCCTTGGCGGCGCGTTCGCTCTTCCCGGCGAGGATCAGGTCGAGGGCGGCGCGCACCCCGATCAGCCGGGGCAGGCGCTGGCATCCACCGGCTCCCGGCAGAAGGCCGATCTGGACCTCGGGAAGGCCGAGGACGGTTTTCGGGTGATCGGTGGCGAGACGCCAGGTACAGGCGAGCGAGAGTTCGAGACCGGCCCCGAGACAGGGGCCGTGGATCGCGACCACGACCGGCTTGGGGCAGGCCGCCACCCGGTCGATCATCGCCTGACCCTCACGGCTCATGGCCTCCGCCTCGGCCGCGGTGCGCAACAGGGTGAACTCCTCGATGTCCGCCCCGGCCACGAAGGTGTCCTCCTTGCCGGAGCGGAGCACGATCGCGCGGACGGCGGGATCGGCGGCCAACGCCTCCAGGTGTCCGGCAAACTCGGCGGCCGTGGCCCGGCCCAGGGTGTTGACCGGGGAGCCGGGGAGATCGAGAGTGAGCACGGCGATGCCGTCCTCGATCACGAGGTGAAACGCCGGTGAGGGTGCGCCGGTCATGTCACCCGCCTCCGACCTGTTCGAGCACCATCGCGAATCCCATTCCGCCCTGAGCACAGATGGAGATGAGCCCGAACTGCTGGTTGCGGCGAACCAACTCGTTCGAGAGAGTGGTGACCAGTCTCGCTCCCGTGGCGCCGAACGGGTGTCCGATGGCGATCGATCCGCCCAGCACATTGGTGCGATCCCAGTCGACCTCCCCCACCGGCTGCGACCGTCCGAGGCGCTCCGCCCAGGCGCGGGAGGCCCACGCCTCGGTGTTGGAAAGGACCTGGGAGGCGAAGGCCTCATGGATCTCCACCAACCCCAGGTCGCTCCAGACCAGGCCGGCCCGGTCGAGCGCCTGGGCCACGGCATACACCGGCCCCATCAGGAGCTGCCACCCGGGATCCACGGCGGCCACCGCATAGCTGCGGATGGCGGCCAGGGGACGGTACCCGAGCGCCCGGGCCTTGCCGAGGGACATGACGAGGGTCACGGCCGCCCCGTCGGTGAGGGGCGACGAGTTTCCGGCGGTGACCGAGCCGTAGCGGCGATCGAAGACGGGGCGCAGCGCGGCGAGCGCCTCAAGCGAGGTATCCGACCGGATGCCGTTGTCGCTCGTCACGACCTCGTCCAGGGCCGGTCCGGCGAACCAGGGCGCAATCTCCTCGCCGAGCCGGCCACTGGCGGTGGCGGCGGCGGCCCGTTGGTGGCTCATCAGGGCGATCCGATCCTGGGCCTCGCGGCTGATGGCATTCTCCTTTGCCATCTTCTCCGCCGACTGTCCCATGGTCTCTCCGGTCGAGGGCTCGGCGATGGCGGGGGAGACGGGGACCAGATCCCGGGGCCGGATCGAGGCGATGAGCCGGAGTCGCTCCCCCAGGCTGCGGGCCCGGCTCAGGGCGACCAGGGTGCGGCTCATGCGGCGGGTGTGGAGGATGGGCACGTCGGACAGCAGTTCGACCCCGCCGGCGAGGATCACGTCGGCATGGCCGAAGCGAATCTGATCCGATGCGTTGGCGACGGCCTGGGCGGCGGAGGCACAGGCCCGGTTCAAGGAGTACGCGGGAATCGTGCGGGGGAGCTGCGGGAGCAGACTCACCTCGCGTGCCACATTGGGCACCAGAGGCGACGGAACTACCTGACCAAAGATGACCTCATCCACTTCGCCGGGAGGGATCTCGGTCCGATAGATCAGCTCCCGGGTGACTGTCCGTGCGAGGTCGTACCCGTTGGCGTCCCGGAACAGTGTCCCCGCCTTGGCGAAGGGAGTCCGGAGTCCCGCCACCACCACGGGAGTTCGATCGGACAGGGGAGCGGCGGACGGCATCCGGGTCACAGCCGCCGGGCGACGATGCTGCTGACGGCTCGCCACCGTTCCCCCGGCAGGGGTTCCAGCACCTCGCGCCCGTAGACCGGAACCAGGGGACTGACCAGCCGGACCAGTTCCCCCGACGCCAGGAGGTGCTCGGGATTCTCCGGTCCCCATCCGAGGCGGCGCTGCGCCTCGAGAAAGGTTTCCATGATCAGGAGGCCGCCGGGGGCGAGGAGTTCGAGAATACCCGGCAGGCGGGCCCGGTCGAGATAATTGAAGCAGAGGATCAGATCGAAGGGTCCGGTCACGGGGAGAGGGTGTTCCAGATTATGCTCCACCCAGGTAATGTCGAGCTGGCGGCGGGCGGCTTCCTGTTTTCCGGTCTCGAGCCGGGCGGGGTCGCGATCAATGGCGGTCACGCGGGCGCCGAGTTCGGCCGCGGCCAGGCTGTGGCGGCCGGTGCCACACGCCAGATCGAGCACCCGTGCCCCGGAGGGAATGAGGGTCGCGTGCCAGAGGAACCACGTACTCGGGCGATCGATGGTCGCCCCAACGGAAGCGTGCTCGTGCGACAGACTCAGATGGCCTCGCTCTCTGCTTCGTTGCCTGAATTGGCCGGCTCCCGTCCGGACCTGCTGGTCGTCGGAGCGGGAATCACCGGCGCCGGAGTTGCCCGGGATGCCGCGATGCGCGGAATGACGGTGGTCGTGGTGGACCGGGGGGATTGTGCCGCCGGCACCAGTTCCCGCTCGAGCCGTCTCATCCATGGTGGCCTGCGCTACCTCGAACAATACCACTTCGGGCTCGTTTTCGAAGCCCTGGCGGAGCGGCGGGTTCTGTTGAGGATCGCCCCCCACCTCGTGCGCCCCCTCGCCTTCGCCTTTCCGAACCACCGCACCGACCGGGTGCCCCTCTGGAAACTGGGCGCCGGTCTCCTGCTGTACGATCTGTTGGCGCTGCGAGGCAATGTGGAGCGTCATCGGCTGTTCGGCAAGCGGGGGTTTCTGCGCCAGGAGCCGGCGATCCGGTCCGAAGGGCTCCGGGGAGGCGCTCTGTACTGGGATGCGCAGTGCGACGATGCACGGCTGGTAACAGCCACCTTGCGGTCCGCCGTGGCGCATGGCGCCCGGGTGGCGCCGTACGTGGCGGTCCAGGAACTGATCCGGGGTCCCGGTGGTCAGATCACGGGCGCGCGTTGCGCCGACCAGATCACCGGGGCGCGCGCCGACCTCACCGCCCGGGCGGTGGTGAACGCCACCGGCCCCTGGTCCGATCGGCTCCGCCGGATGGAGGATCCCGAGGCGGCCCCGATCCTTCGACCGACCAAGGGGGTCCACATCGTGGTACCCCGGGATCGGATAGGGCATCGTCACGCCATCACGTTCACCAGCCCGATCGATGGGAGGGTGATGTTCATCATCCCTGCCCGGCGATTCTCCTATGTGGGGACCACCGACACAGACGTTCGGGACGTCGACGCCCCGCTCAGCACCACGACGGAGGATGTGCACTATCTCCTGCGATCGGTGAATGCCCTCTTCCCCTCCGCGCACCTGGCCGAGGAGGATGTCAGGTCGACCTGGGCGGGACTCCGCCCGTTGATTGCCGGAGAGCCCGGGGCCTCGGCGTCCTCGGTGTCCCGCGAGCACAGGATCCTCCGGGGTCCGGGCGGAATGGTGACCGTGGCGGGCGGGAAGCTTACCACCTATCGCCGGATGGCCGCAGAGGTGGTGGACACCGTGGTTCGCCCCTGGCCCGAGCGGGCGTGGCGGAAGCGCCCGCCGACCGACCGGGAGCCCTTGCCGGGGGGTGAGAGCCCCGCCCTGGGGCTTTTCCGGGACGAGGTCGTGGCACTCGGCCAGGACCCCGCCACCGCCGCCCATCTGGTGGAGTTGTACGGAAGCGAGGCGGTGGCCATCGCGCGGATGGCCCAGGGAGACCGGTCCCTGGCCGCCCGGGTTCACCCCGATCACCCGACGCTCGCCGCGGAGGTTCTCTTTCTGGCTGAGCGAGAAATGGTCCGCCGTCTCGATGATGTGCTGGTTCGGCGCATGGATCTCTTTTTTGACACTGCAGACCGCGGTGCGGCGGCGGCGGAGCCGGTTGCGGCCCTGCTGGGGACGGCACTGGGCTGGAGTGACACGAGACGCCAGGAGGAGGTCGAACGGTACCATCGCCTGATTGGATCATCCGACGCGCCCTGACAAGAAGTTTGAAGTTTGAAGTTTGAAGTTCGAATGGAGGGGGAACTCTGAAGGAGGAATGCGGGAAGGACGAACAGTCCCGAGTCCACATCGGAGCGTCACCCCGGCGAATGCCGGGGTCCATTCCCACCCGGACATGGATTCCGGCGTTCGCCGGAATGACGGCCCATGGGCACTCGCCGTTCCGCCCTCTCGGGGAGTCATCCTGCAGAGTGACCGCTCGAGGGAAGTCCGGGGGGATCGCGGGCCTCACAGGTCCAGTTCGGGTTATCTTTCGTGATTGGAGTGGAGACAAGCCCCCGTCACCACCGGGACCGGCGACATCGAGGAGCACGCGTGGATCCGAATGTGTTTGAGACCGCCAATGCCGGCTTTGCTCAGGCGGTGTACGAATCCTGGATTGAGAACCCGGAGTCGGTGGCCCCGGAATGGCGTCGGCTCTTCGAGCGCGGCATCATTGGTGAGGAGCCGCCACCCAAGCCGGCGCCGACCCCCTCGGGATCGAACGGCTCCACGACCCTTCCCGGGACCGAGATCAAGGGCCCAGCAGCCCGGCTCGCAGCCAACATGGAGGAGAGTCTCTCGGTTCCCACCGCCACCACGTTCCGGGTGGTTCCAGTGCGCGTCCTGGAACAGCGGCGCGCGGCGCTCAATTCGGCCTTGAAGGGGAGTGGTTCCGACCGGAAGCTTTCCTTTACCCACCTCATCGGGTGGGCTCTGGTGCAGGCGGCCCATCAGCACCCGGCCATGGGAGTCACCTTCGTGCGCCGCGAGGGGACGCCGGTCCGGATCGAACCCGACGGCACCCATCTCGGGCTTGCCGTGGATGTGGAGCGGAAGGATGGTAGCCGTGGGCTGGTCGTCCCGGTATTGCGACACGCCGACCGGATGGACTTCCCCTCTTTTCTGGCCACCTATGAATCGCTGGTGGACCGGGCGCGTCACCATCGCCTGATGCCCGACGACTTCGTCGGAGCCACCATCACCCTCACGAACCCCGGTGGGCTTGGCACCAGTGCGTCCGTCCCCCGGCTCATGGCCGGTCAGGCCTGCATCGTGGCGGTCGGCGCGATTGCCCATCCTGCGGAGTATCACGACGTCCCCGCCGACCGGGTGGCCGGTCTCGGTATTTCCAAGGTGATGACCATCACCAGCACCTATGACCATCGGGTCATTCAGGGCGCGGAATCGGGCGAGTTCCTCCGGACGATGGACCGCCTGCTGCAGGGGGAAGAGACGTTCTACGAGGACGTGGCGGAACAACTCGGGGTTTCCCTTCTGCCCCGGGTGGAACCACCCATCCCGGCCGCACCCTCTCTGGTCCGATCCGTTGCCACACCCGACGGTACGCCCGACCTCCAGTGTGTCGCGGCGGCGATGGGTCTGATCAGATCCTACCGGACCCACGGCCACCTCGCGGCCCATCTGGACCCCCTCGGCACCGAGCCCGTCGGCGACCCCGCCCTTGATCCCGAGTGCCTGGGCCTGTCGCCCGAGGTCATGGCTTCCATCCCCTCCTCGATTCTCCGGATCGCCGTCCCCGGGGACACACTGGCCGAGGCGTTCCCCGAATTTCGGAACCGGTATTGCGGAACGCTGGCCTACGAGATCGAGCACGTCTCGAACCACGAGGAACGGACCTGGCTGCGGGAGACGATCGAGTCGGGTGCACACCGGGTGTCGCTCGATGCGGCGTCCCAGGTGGCTCTCCTCGGCCACCTCACGCGGGTGGAAGCGCTCGAGAGGTTCCTCCACAAGGCCTACCTCGGACAGAAGCGGTTCTCGATCGAGGGCGTTGACATGCTGGTGCCGATGCTGGAGGCGACTCTTCAGTCCGCCGCGCGCCAGGGCGCCCACGAGGTGGTGATCGGGATGGCCCACCGGGGTCGCCTGAATGTCCTGGCCCACATCATCGGGCGGCCCTATGTGGCCATCTTCGCGGAGTTCGAGGGAACCCCGCATCCCGGCTCCGAGCACGAGGAGGAGATGGGCACGGGAGACGTGAAATACCACCACGGTGCCGAGGGCGCCTTTCCCACGGAGTCGGGTCGGGCAATCACGGTCACGCTGGCGCACAACCCGAGTCACCTCGAGTTCGTCGGACCGGTTGTGGATGGACGGGCCCGGGCCGAGCAGACTCAGCGGCGGGGACACGAGATCTACCACGATCCCCGGGTGGCGCTCCCGGTCATCATCCATGGCGATGCGGCCTTCGCGGGCCAGGGGGTTGTGGCGGAGACCTTGAATCTCGGCGGCCTGGCCGGCTATCGGACCGGAGGGAGCCTCCACATCATCACCAACAACCAGGTTGGCTTCACCACCGATGTCCGGGATGCCCGGTCGACCATGTACGCGAGCGACCTGGCCAAGGGCTTCGACATCCCGATCATCCACGTCAACGCGGACGATCCGGAGGCCTGCCTCTCCGCCACGCGCCTCGCGATGATGTATCGCGAGAAGTTTTCGCAGGATGTGCTCATCGACCTGGTGGGCTACCGGCGGCACGGCCACAACGAGGGCGACGAGCCGGCCTATACCCAGCCCCGCATGTCGGCGATGATTCGAAATCACCCCACCGTGCGCGAGATCTACGCCCAACGGCTGGTGACCGCCGGCGTGGTGACCCGGGAAGTGGTGGAGGCGCGCTACGACGAGGCCTACGCGCATCTGGTCGAGGTGCAGCAGGGATTCAAGGCGACCTCACCCAAGGCCACGATCTCTCTCTCCCGGCCCAAGGCGATCGCCCCCTCCGACATTCACACCGCCGTCCCGGCCGACAGCCTGGAACTCCTCAACTCCCAGTTGCTCCAGTGGCCGGAGGGGTTCACCGTCCACCCCAAGCTGGCCAGGCAACTGGAGCGGCGGCGCGAGGCCTTCGCTCCCGGTGGCACCCTCGACTGGGGCCATGCGGAGGCGCTGGCGCTCGCCTCGCTCCTGGCCGAGGGAGTCCCCCTCCGGATGACCGGGCAGGACACCGAGCGGGGCACCTTCAGCCATCGCCACCTGGTGCTGCACGACGCGAAGACCAACGACCGGTACGCGCCGATCCAGCATCTGCCCGGGGCCCTGGCCCCCTTCGAGCTCCACAACAGTCCCTTGTCAGAACTCGCCACCCTGGGGTTCGAGTACGGCTACAGCGCCGCCGCTCCCGAAGTGCTGGTGCTGTGGGAGGCCCAGTTCGGCGACTTCATCAACGGGGCCCAGGTGATCGTGGACCAGTTCCTGGTGTCGGGACTGTCGAAGTGGGGAATGACCACTCGGCTCACTCTGTTGCTGCCCCATGGGTACGAGGGACAGGGGCCCGAGCATTCCAGCGCCCGGATGGAGCGCTTTCTCCAAATGGCCGCCGAGAACAACATCCGGGTGGCCAACTGCACCACCCCGGCCCAGTACTTCCATCTTCTCCGCCGCCAGGCGCTCCGCAACCGGCAGCGGCCCTTGATCGTGTTCACTCCGAAGAGCCTGCTGAGACATCCTCGCGCGGTGTCGTCGGTCCCGGAACTTGCCAACGGTACTTTTCAGCGCGTTCTGAATGATCCCTGGGCGGCGCAACGTCCCGAGTCGATCTCCCGTCTCGTGCTGTGCACCGGGAAGGTGTACTACGATCTGCTGCAGGAAGCCGAGACTCTTCAAGTGGGGCGGCCGGCCCTGGCACGGGTGGAGCAGCTCTATTCCTTCCCCGAAATCGAGCTGCGGACCCTGATCGGGAGCTACCCCGGCCTGGAAGAGGTTGTCTGGGTGCAGGAAGAGCCGGAGAACATGGGAGCGTGGACCTATATCCGCGACCGTCTCGGTCCGCTGATTCCGGAGGACGCCACGTTGCGCTATGCCGGCCGACCGGAACGGGCGAGCCCCGCCGAGGGATATCCGGGCACCCACCAGGCCGAGCAGGCGCGTCTCGTGGCCGACGCGCTGGCGCCGACGGGCTGACTCCGCGGGGGACTCCTTCCGGTCAATCGGCCGGGAGGAGCGGACGCTCCGAGGCCTGCCGCGCCAGTTCCTTGAGCGGCTCCGACAGATGATCTCCGTAGTGCAGCAGGAACACCCCCCGGGACCGGCGAGCCAGGAGAAACGCCAGCAGGGGCATGTCCGCCTTGGCCGCGTTGCAGGGACCACACGCCAGGACCAGGTTGTCGGGGCGGTCGTAGGCCGACTGTCCCCGGCGGGGGCGCACGTGATCCAGGGTGATCAGGTCGGGCGGCGTTGTCTGGCCGCAATACGCACAGACCGATCCGTGGTGCTCCAGGAGCCACTCTCGGTGGGCGTGATACGAGCGACCGGGGGAGCGCCGCAGGGCGGATGAGCGTCCGGTCCCCCCGGAGGCGGGTGGTGATGACGATGACGAGGAAGTTGACGAACGACTGCGGGAACGACGTGCCACGGCACCTCTCGACCCTGAATGTCCATGATCGTGCACACCGGGGAGTCCCGTTGACGTCCCCAGAGCCAACGGAAGCAAAATAGCCCCTCCTCGGGGTTGAGGGCAGGGCGGGGGAAGTTCGAAGTTCGAAGTTCGAAGTTTGAAGGGCGCGTGCTGGGGCGGGTGCTGGGTGTTGGGTGTTGGGAACTGCGGAGCAGGGCCCAGTACGCAGGGCCCAGTACCCAGTACCCAATCATAGGACATAGGACATAGGACATAGGACATAGTCCCTTACGGACAAGATTGAACACAAAACGGCAACAATATTTGGGGCGCCCCCCGGACACCCGCTCCGGCCGTGCGTGTGACGGCGTCTGTGACGGCATCCCACTTGGGGCTCTTCAGGGTTTCGCGTGGGTGAGAGACACGTCGATCGGGCGTTGTCCGCACGGTGCGAGGGGACGCCCCGGATTCCGGGGACCCGCCCTGGGGATTCGGATGGTCAGGCGGGCGAGGGGAATGGCCACAAAAAGCACAGAAGTCACAAGAGGCACGCCCCTCTGCCAGGGGGGG